>JNKJ01000008.1 GCA_000702025.1 Blautia schinkii DSM 10518 | reverse complement strand
GCATGGGAAGAGCTGTGGAAAAAAGTAAAGCAGAGCCGGGAGCAGAAGCACCGCAGGCTACTGGAGTCATGGAAGCGGGACGATCTAAAAGAGTATACACAAGAAATAGAAAAAGGATTCCAGATACGTTTTGGATAAGGATGCAGAGCGAAAGGAGGTGAGCCGGGAACGCAGTAGAAAAATAAGATAGTAAGGCCCCCCAGGGAGATTGTGAGCTTTTCTATAAGACTCAATCTAAAAAAACACTACCGAACTGGGAATACTCCATTAAAAATAATTTTACTCGTCAGAGCTGCTAGTTCAGGATTGTAGTTGCGAGTTTTCAGAAAAAGAGGTATACTATATTCAGTTTATAATACACACGCATTACAGGAGGGATTGCAAAATGATCGAAGCAACGAGCTGTGGCGGTGTGGTAATTCATCGGGGTAAGATTCTGGCATTATATAAGTCTTACAAGAACCGTTACGAGGGCTGGGTATTGCCTAAGGGAACAGTGGAACTAGGAGAGACGCACGAACAGACCGCTTTGCGGGAAGTAAGGGAGGAAGCAGATGTCAGAGCCTCCATCGTAAAATATATTGGCAAAAGCCAGTATAATTTCACGGTTCCGGAGGACATGGTTACAAAAGAGGTACATTGGTACCTGATGACGGCTGATAATTATCATAGTAGGCCCCAACGAGAGGAATATTTCGTGGATTCAGGATATTATAAATTCCATGAGATTTATCACCTGCTCCGTTTTTCCAATGAGAAACAGATTGTGGAGAAAGCATACCAGGAATATCTGGAGATGCGCAGCGCAGGCTTATGGGGAAAACAGCATAAGTATTATTAACACGTCAGAACACTGGGACAACCCCAGTGTCTGACAGATGGGGCTGTGTATTTACGCAGCCCTGTTTAGATTTTTGTGAAATGGGAATCCTTTTGATAGAATGACAGGAGTGCGGTGAGCTGATGTTAGAGTGGCTGGCAAATTATTATACCGGAGACGGGGTTAAGAACCCCCGGAAAATTCAATCAAAGATCAATGCCGGAAAGCTGGTGCCGGGTATCTATCTGCTGACCCTGTCCGCCAATCCGGGCAATCTGCTGGAGATCATCCCCGCGGCTATGCTGGTGCAGAAAAGCGCGTATGCACTGTGTCCTGCGATTATGGGCATGGCGAAGGGAAAGGACGAGGCAATTGATCTGGCTGTGGAAATCCTCCAGGAGGTATATCAGGCAACAGGCGCGTTTAAGGTAGAAGAATATTTGAAGAACAGGTGAGTGCATGCTACATATTTTATGGCTGGTGATAAAGTTCATATTGATCGTGCTGGGAATCCTCCTGGGGCTTGTACTGCTGGCCGTGGCGCTGCTTCTGTTCTGTCCGGTACGCTACCGGGCATCCGCTGTTAAAGAGGGGATAGAGTGGAAGCTTGTGAAGGCCAACGCTGCCGTGAGCTGGCTGTTCGGAGGTATTGCCGCTCATCTGCAGTTTGAGCAGGGTGAGATGCATACCAGCATCCGTATCCTCGGCATATCCATGGATAAATTTCTGGAAAAACGAATGAAAAAGGCTGCAGCATCTGAAGCATCAAGACAGCCTGATACGGAAAGTAAAATCGGGGCGAAGAAGAAAACGTCTAAAGGCGCTGAGAATGAATCCTGCCCGCCATTGTCTGGGGACATACAAATATCTCATGAGATGCAAAATCGAAGTGAAACTATAGAGCCGGATGCAGAACCTCAAAATCCGAGTCAAACCATCGAACCTCACTCAGAGTCGGAGGAGCCGGTAAGAACAGACATACTGTTACTGTCTGAGGATGAAACTTCCGATGAGGGTGCGGAACACAATTCCCGACCTAAACGCAGCATAGGGGAATTAATCCGCAGTATTTTGGAAAAACTAAGACAGATACTCACTGCGCCGTTTCGCCTTTTGCGTGCGCTGGCTGCAATTCCTGGAAGAATTGTGCAGAAAATCAGGAATATTGCATTAACATTTCGAGGCATCTATGCTAAAATAGACTGGTGGAAGCAGTTTGTCAATCATCCGAGGACACAGGAGGCCATATCACTGGTGTGGAATCACGCCAAGGGGCTGGTTAAACATGTACTTCCCACAAAGATTGAGGGAAAGGTCACCTTCGGAAGCGAGGACCCCGCTGTCACAGGTACTGTGCTGGCAATCCTCGGAATGTCGTTCCCGCTTCATAAAAACCGTATTGCCGTTAACCCTCTCTTCGACGGAGAAAATGTCCTGGAAGGGGAAATACGGCTCAAAGGCAGGATTTACGGATGGGTACTGCTCAAAGCAGCAGTGACTATCTATTTTAATAAAAATGTCAAATATGTCATCAACCGATGGAAACATAAGGAGGGCTAATTAATGGAAAACGAAAACAATTTCAAGGAAACAGTGAATTCATTATTTAAAGGAATGGACAATTTTGTTTCTGCTAAGACCGTGGTAGGAGACGCCATCCATGTGGGAGATACCATCATTCTTCCGTTGGTTGATGTATCCTTCGGCGTGGGCGCCGGAGCGTTTGCGGGAGATAAGAAGAACAACGGCGGCGGAGGTATGGCAGGCAAGATGACTCCCTGCGCAGTGCTGGTGATCCAGAACGGAACTACCAAGCTTGTAAATATCAAGAATCAGGACGGACTTACCAAGGTACTTGATATGGTGCCGGATTTCGTCAACAAATTTACAGCTAAGACCGGAGCCGCGGATGTAGAGGATATTTTTGAGGCGGATGAGACTGCTGAGGCGGAGAAAAAAGCTTCTGATAAAAAGGAAGAAGAAAAAGTTTCTGAAGAATAAGAATCATGTGTTCAGTCTGCATCTTCCTGCATACACTATAGTAAACCAAAGAGGCGAGGCAGAGAAGTAGTGGGAAGGCTTTTGGGACTGGTGTTGTTTTTTATCGGTATTGGGATGGTGATCGGTTTATTGATAGCAGAGAGTGTGATCGTGGTGATTGCCGCAGCGGTCTGCCTGCTGTGCGGATACCATCTGTTCTGCCGCTGAACAGGTATGTGGGAGTAAACCTGCATACCTGTTTTTGTTATAGGTTTTATTTTATAGGCCTTAAAAAGGCAAAAAAATACCCTCGCAGTATGCGAGGGCAGGGGGTGGTTTTACGCTCTTTCTACTTTACCGGATCTCAGGCAAGAAGTACATACATACATCTTCTTTGCTCCACCGTCAGCAGTTTTTACTTTTACGGATTTTACGTTGGATTTCCACATCTTATTGGATCTTCTATGGGAATGACTCACATTGTTTCCGAAATGAGCACCTTTTTCACAAATTGCGCATTTAGCCATGATAGCACCTCCTTGACGCTTTTTTTCAACAGATTTCATTTTAACAGAAGAAAGGGGGTTTTGCAAGCAAAAAAAGGAAAATTGTAAAAATAATATTTCTTTTTCCTGGAAAAGAGGTTATAATACAGATACATACAAATTGAGAGCATTGGAGGTAACCATATGAATGGACGTATAGATTCCGGATTAGGCCAGATTATCATTGATACAGATGTGATTGCGACCTATGCAGGAAGCGTTGCAGTAGAGTGCTTCGGCATTATCGGAATGGCAGCATTAAGCATGAAGGACGGTCTGGTGAAATTACTGCGCAGGGATAGCCTGCAGCATGGTATTGGAGTAAAGATTACCGAAGAAAATAAAATCCGCCTGGATTTCCATGTCATCGTGGCATATGGCGTGAATATCAGTACCATTGCTGATAACCTTGTCAGCAATGTCAAATATAAAGTCGAAGCCTTTACCGGGATTGAGATCGAGAAGATCAATATCTACGTAGAAGGCGTGCGCGCGATAGATTAGGAATAGAGGAGGAACTTGTGGTGAATAAGAAAACCATAGATGCCAAAATACTTTCCAGGATGTTCCTGGTGGGAGCCAAGAACCTGGAAGCGAAAAAAGAATGGATTAATGAACTCAACGTGTTTCCTGTACCTGACGGGGACACCGGTACGAATATGACCCTCACCATCATGTCTGCAGCATCAGAGGTAGGCGCCTTATCTTCTCTGGATATGGAGACATTAGCCAAGGCCATCTCTTCCGGTTCCTTAAGAGGTGCTAGAGGAAACTCAGGGGTAATCCTCTCTCAGCTCCTGCGCGGCTTCACAAGGGGCGTGCGCAAGCTGGAGGAGCTCGATGCACCTGCCATTGCCGCAGCTATGGAGAAGGGCGTTGAGACTGCTTATAAAGCTGTAATGAAGCCCAAGGAGGGCACGATACTTACTGTGGCCCGGGAAGCGGCCGCCAAGGCGGTAGAGATCGCTGAGGATACCGACGACCTGCAGGCTTTTTTTGAGGAGATTTTTGCCCACGCAGAGGTTACCCTTGCCCGCACCCCGGAGATGCTCCCGGTGCTGAAAGAAGCAGGAGTGGTGGATTCCGGCGGACAAGGCCTTTTGGAAGTGTTCCGCGGCGCCATTGACGGATACATGGGCAAGGAGGTCGACTACTCTGAATTTGACAGAAGCACAGGCGGTTCGGTGACGAAGATTTCACCGCAGGCTGAGACAGATATTAAATTCGGCTATTGTACAGAGTTTATCATCATGCTTGATAAAGAACTTCCAGATGAGGAGGAGCAAAATTTCAAAAAATTCCTCACCTCCATCGGTGATTCCATTGTAGTGGTGGCTGATGATGAAATTGTGAAGGTGCACGTGCACACCAATCATCCGGGACAGGCCATTGAGCGGGCGCTCACATACGGCGCGCTTTCCCGTATGAAGATTGACAATATGAGAGAAGAGCACCAGGAGAAGCTGATCAAGGATGCTGAAAAGCTCGCCAAGGAGCAGGAGGCACAGGAGAAAGAGAAGGAAGCCGCAGTTCCCCCTAAGGAGGTTGGTTTCATCGCCGTATCCGCAGGAAGCGGACTTACCGATATCTTTAAAGAGCTGGGTGTGGATTACCTCATCGAGGGCGGACAGACTATGAATCCCAGCACCGAGGATATGTTAAACGCCATCTCCAGAGTGAATGCCAAGACCATTTATATTTTGCCGAATAATAAAAACATTATCCTTGCGGCGAACCAGGCCAGGGACCTTACCGAGGACAAGGAAATCGTGGTGGTTCCGACCAAGACCATCCCTCAGGGAATCACAGCGCTGATCAGCTATGTGCCGGAGAAGGATTCTAAAGAGAATCTGGATGCCATGCTGGAAGCAGTGGGCAAGGTGAAAACAGGACAGATCACTTATGCGGTACGTGATACAAGGATTGACGACAAGGAGATCCATGAGGGAGATATCATGGGTATCGGTGATAAAGGGATTCTCGCTGTGGGCTCTGAGAGAGAGCAGGTAGCCAGAGATACGGTCGCTGAGATGATGGATGACGATGCAGAGATCATCAGCATCTATTACGGCGCAGATGTTAAAGAAGAGGATGCCGAGACACTCGCAGCAGCACTTGAGGAGGCATATCCCGACTGTGAGGTCGAAATCAATATGGGCGGACAGCCAATCTATTACTATGTGATATCTGTGGAGTAAACTGACAGAAGGCTCACAACGCCGCAATATCAAGCTATACATCGTTAATGAGGCGGAGGGTGACTTCCGCCTTTTTACTTGCAATGGAGGAATGACATGAGTAAGCAACTGCGTGAATTAAAAGGCGTAGGTGAAAAGACAGAAAAATTATTTCAAAAGATAGGTATCGTGGACACAGAGGATCTGCTCCATTACTATCCGCGCAATTATGATTCCTACGATGAACCCATGGAAATCTCCGGACTTGCAGAGGGGAGTGTGGCCGCGGTTCAGGCTTCGGTTGTGAGCGGAGTTTATGTGAATAAGGTGCGCAATCTCCAGGTAGTGACAGTGACGGCTGCGGACCATAGCGGGAAAATCCCAGTTGCCTGGTTTAATACTCCTTACCTGCGCAGCACCCTGAAAAAGGGCAGCATATTTGTTTTCCGCGGAAGGGTGGTGCGTAAACAAGGCAGACTGGAGTTGGAGCATCCCGAAGTGTTCACCCCGGCCGCCTACGAGGAAATCCTGCACAGCCTGCAGCCCATTTACAGCCTGACCGCAGGTTTGTCAAACAAATTGATCGTGAAGCTTATCCGTCAGGTGCTGAAGGAACAGCCGCTATACAATGAATATCTCCCGGAGGAGCTTAAGGAGAAATACCATCTCGCAGATTATAGCTTTGCTGTCAATGCCATACATTTTCCTCTGAATATGGAGGAACTGCTAACAGCCAGGAGAAGGTTGGTGTTTGACGAATTTTTGCTCTTTATCCTTGCGATACAGCTTTTGAAGGAAAAGACGGAAGAGGCTTCTAATGCATTTCCTATGCGGCCTGTATGGACCACAGAGCAGATCATCGAAAAGCTTCCCTACAAGCTCACAGGCGCACAGGCAAATGTATGGCATGAGATCGAGCGTGACCTCTGCGGACACAGACTGATGTCGCGGCTGGTCCAGGGAGATGTGGGCAGCGGAAAAACAATCCTTGCTTTCCTTGCAATGGTAATGACAGTGGAAAATGGATATCAATCTGCTCTTATGGTGCCCACGGAGGTGCTCGCCCGGCAGCACTATGAGGCGTTTTTAAGCCTTAAGGAGGAGCAGGGGATTGAGAGCTGCCGTCCCGTCCTGCTCACAGGCTCCACTACAGCCAAGGAAAAAAGAGAAATCTACGCCGCTATTGCAGCCGGGGAGGCGGATATAATCATCGGAACACATGCGCTGATACAGGAAAAGGTGGTATACCGCAATCTTGGTCTGGTCATCACGGATGAGCAGCACCGTTTTGGTGTGAAGCAGAGAGAAGCGCTCACCACCAGAGGCAATCCGCCCCATGTTTTGGTTATGAGTGCCACACCGATTCCAAGAACGCTGGCGATCATTCTCTACGGCGACCTGGATATTTCCATTATCGACGAGCTTCCTGCCACTCGTCTGCCAATAAAAAACTGCGTGGTAGGCACCTCGTACAGGCCTAAAGCATATTCTTTTATAGAAAAGCAGGTGAGGGAGGGAAGGCAGGCATATATCATCTGCCCCATGGTGGAAGAGAGCGAGGGGCTGGAAGCAGAGAATGTCCTTGACTATACACAGAAGCTGCGGAACATATTACCGGCAGATATCCACATAGCGCCCCTTCACGGTAAGATGAAAGCAAAGGAAAAAAATAAAATCATGGAGGAATTTGCCTCCGGAGAAATCCAGGTCCTTGTCTCAACCACAGTAGTAGAGGTTGGAGTAAACGTGCCAAATGCCACCGTAATGATGGTAGAAAATGCCGAACGCTTCGGCCTGGCCCAGCTTCACCAGCTCCGCGGCCGCGTGGGCAGAGGCAATCATCAATCCTATTGTATTTTCATGCAGGGTAACCAGGTGGAGGAAACTTCCAAACGCCTGGAAATCCTGAATAAATCCAACGACGGCTTCTATATTGCAGGAGAGGATCTTAAGCTTCGCGGACCGGGAGATTTATTCGGTATCCGTCAGAGCGGGCTGTTGGAATTCAAGCTCGGAGACATCTATAACGATGCGGATGTACTGAAAAAAGCCAGTGAAGCGGCAGGACAGATACTCTCTCTTGACGAGGATATTTCCCTTCCGCAGCATGCGGTTTTACGGGAAAAATTGATGTCGTACATGAAGGATGACCTGGAAAATTTAGGACTGTAGCGAAATAAAGTCTTGCAAAAGTCCGGGAAACGTAGTATCCTAGTTTGGTAATAAATTATTTTCACCTTGTAAGGAGGCTATCATATGGCTACAAAAACAACTACAAAAAAAGCAGAACCTAGTACAGCAACTGCAAAAACAACTAGTGTTAAAGAGGCTCCTGCAAAAACTGTAGCTGCCGCACCAGCGAAGGAAGAAGCTGTGAAGGCTGAAACAGCAAAGACCGAAACTGCGAAAGCACCTGCAGCAAAGAGGACGGCGGCAAAGACGACCGAAAAGGCCGCTGAGAAGAAACCTGCTGTAAAGAAAACCACAACAAGAAAACCTGCCGCTAAGAAACCGGCAGCAAAGAAGACAGCAACGTCTAACACAGAAGTGTATGTTCAGTTCTGGGGCAAAGAGGTATATGCAAAAGATGTGGTTGAGAATATCAAGAAAATCTGGACAGACGAGATGGGCAAAAAAGAAGAGGATCTTGTAGACTTAAAAGTATATATCAAACCGGAAGACAATGGAGCACACTATGTCATCAATGGTGAGGTTACAGGTTTCATCGGATTATAAATACCATATAATCAGAAAAAAGCTCAGGTATCAATCGTTTGACACCTGAGCCTTTTTCATCTTGTTTTAATCAAGTCTGAAATTTAGAAGTTAGACTGTCCGCTGGACATCTGACGTTCCTGAGCCTCGATCATTTTCTTTACCATATAGCCGCCTACGCTTCCGTTCTGTTTGGAAGTAAGGTTTCCGTTGTAGCCGTCTGTAAGAGGTACACCTAATTCGTTAGCTACCTCAAATTTGAAACGGTCTAATGCACCCTTTGCTTCCGGTACCACTGCTCTGTTAGAAGAACTATTGTTGTTTGACATGATTCATTTCCTCCTTGGTTGTTTGTTTTGTTTTTGTTTGTTTTGATGTTACAATGCTAGTATGCGATAATAAAAAAATAATACACTAGAAGTTCTTGCATCTATTGGTAGAAAATTGAATTTCTTTCGGAAATCGACGTGCGCATGAGCCTGAATTAGTGAAATTATTAACTTTCTATGAATTTTGTATATTTTGTAAGATTTAATTGCACTTCTTTTAGCTATTTGTTATAATATCCAGTAAAGTTAAGATTCATCAACAAGAATACAAGAATGTAATGGTGAGAATGGAGAGGTGAACTATGAATTTAGGTATCATTGCACATAACAGCAAGAAAGTTCTGATTGAAGATTTCTGTATCGCCTATAAAAATATTCTTGCGAAGCACGAGGTTTATGCTACGGGAACCACTGGGAGAAGAATCGAAGAGGCGACCAGCCTTCACGTGCATAAGTTTTTGGCAGGGAGTATCGGTGGGGACAAGCAGTTCATGGAGATGGTGGAGAGACAGGATCTGGATATGGTAATCTTATTCTACAATCCTGTTATGATAGATTCGAAAGAGCCGGATATTATGAGCATTGTAAAGCGCTGTGACCAGTATAACATCCCAGTCGCAACGAATATTGCAACGGCAGAACTATTGATTTTAGGACTTGCCCGCGGTGATCTGGATTGGAGACTAAATCTGAAATGAGAGTCATAGCAGGTAAAGCCAGACATTTAAATTTAAAGACTGTGCCCGGCTTGGACACCAGGCCGACCACAGACCGTATCAAAGAGACATTATTTAACATTCTGCAGCCGGAATTATTGGACTGTCGCTTTCTCGATTTGTTCAGCGGAAGCGGTGCCATTGGTATAGAGGCACTGAGCCGCGGGGCCGCGCTGGCGGTATTTGTGGAGAAGAATCCCCGCGCCTGTGCATGCATCAGGGAAAATCTTTCATTTACAAAACTCGCAGAAGGTGGTAAACTGCTGAACATGGATGTATTGCAGGCTTTGCGCTCTTTGGAGGGCAGAGACACCTTTGACTGTATTTTTATGGACCCTCCATACGGCAAGGAGCTGGAACGCCAGGTATTGGAATACTTAAGCGCCAGCAGCATTGCTGATGAGAACACCCTGATCGTGGTGGAGGCGGACTTGGATACAGGATTTTCCTATGCGGAGGATTACGGGTATCAGCAGATACGTACCAAAGAATATAAGACAAACAAGCATGTTTTTTTGAGAAAGAGAAAGTGAGAGTAAGTACATGGTAATAGCAGTATATCCGGGAAGCTTTGACCCGGCTACCTACGGGCATCTGGATGTCATCCAGCGCGCCAGTGTATCCTTCGACAAAGTTGTGGTGGGGGTTTTGCATAATTCTACAAAAAGTCCGTTGTTTTCTGTAGAAGAACGTGTTAATATACTAGAAAAGGCTACTAAAAACATCCCGAATGTGATTGTGAAGTCCTTTGAAGGATTATCGGTGAATTTTGCCAGAGAGAACAACGCTCAGGTTATCATCCGCGGACTGCGGGCGGTGACGGACTTTGAGTATGAGCTGCAGATGGCTCAGACCAACAGGGTTCTCGCACCGGATATCGATACCGTATTCCTGACCACCAGCCTGGAATATGCCTACTTAAGCTCCACGATTATGAAAGAAGTCGCAGGCTTTGGCGGAGACTTAAGTAAATTTGCACCGTCCGAGATTACAGAGGCGGTCAAAATAAAAATGTACGAGAGAAATAGAGAAAATAAGGAGAGTGTACTATGAGCAGCAGAATTGAACAGATTATTCAGGAAATTGAGGAGTATGTAGACAGCTGTAAATACCAGCCGCTTTCTACTACGAAGATCGTTGTAAATAAAGAAGAAATTGACGAACTATTGCGCGAGCTCCGCCTGAAAACTCCCGATGAAATCAAGCGCTATCAGAAGATCATCAGTAATAAGGACGCTATCCTGGAGGATGCGCAGGCGAAGGCAGACAGTCTGATCGCCGATGCACAGGCGAAAGCACAGGAGCTGGTGACCCAGCATGAGATCATGCAGAAGGCTTATGCACAGGCTAACGAGACTATCAATGCGGCGAATAAGCAGGCGCAGGAGATTCTGGATTCCGCGACTCAGGACGCCAACAGCATCCGTCTCAGTGCGATCACTTATACCGACGACATGATGGCAAATATCGGTTCCGTTCTCAATCAGACGCTGGAGGATGCCGGCGGAAAGTATAAAGCATTTATCGAAGCACTGCAGAGCTGTCTTGAGGTGGTCAACCAGAACCGTCAGGAGCTTGCTCCGCAGACAGCACAGGCAGCAGCCATCTCCGGCACCTACCATGGTGAGGAAGAGGATGACGACGACGCTCTTTTAGACGAGTTGGGTGATAATTAATACAAGGACTGCTGTGACAGCAGCATTAAGGCATTTGGCGGCAGCGTAGGGAAGAATTGAGAGCTTTCCTTCGAGGACGCTTTTTGTCTGTGCCATGATGCACAGGCCGCCGAACGCGGTCATGGACATGGAGCAGAGATACAGAAGCCTGAAAGGCAGGCCGGACTGTGTGAGCTGGTAGAGACCGGTGGTGATTTCCGTGGTCCCCAGCAGCAGATATTTTCCCAGAGGCGCGAACGGCCAGTAATGATTGATACAGGCCGCCAGGAGTGAAAAGAGGAGAATATATCCGCCCAGGCGTGTAATTGTTTCAAATCCGTTCATAATAGAGACATCTATGATGGCTCCCGGTGAGCTGGCTATGGGTGTCTCTTTTTTTGAAGCACACACTTTGTCCGTGGCTGTCCTGTTATGATATACCACGAAACGGAAAAAGAGCATACAAACCAGGTCTGCGAGTATGAGGATCAATAGGATCTGTTTCAGGTCCGCTTTGTCACCAAGGCATACGTGGGCCAGATAAGTAGTGAGAAAGGCCGGACTTGCGTTGTTGCAGAAGGTGAGCAGGTATTCTGCTTCCCGGCGGTCGATTTTTCCCCAGCGGTATAAGTCAGAAGAGAGCTTGGCTCCCATGGGATAACCGCAGAGCATGCCTAAGAGGAACGCATACGCTCCCTGGGGCGAAAGTCCGAGCAATTTTTTCCAGACTACGGACAGCGGCGAAAGAATTTTTTCAATTCCATCAGTATGTAGGAGAAATCCGGTTAAAATAAGAAATGGAAGCAGGGTTGGGATCAGAGTATTCAGCCACAGCTTCATGCCCTCACGGGAGGCGGCCAGCGCTTCCTGGGGATAGCGAAGAAGGAACAGGAGAAGCAGCAGCACTCCTGTGACAACTAATTTTCGTTTCATATGCGTCCATTGTTTTTTTGTTAAGTATATGGCGTATAATGAAGATAAATGATTATCAAACAAATTTCCGGAGGTGTAAATATGGCAGTATTAGAAAATTGTGAACCGAAAAGAGTATTCCACTATTTCGAGGAAATATGCAGAATCCCCCACGGTTCTGGCAATACAAAGCAGATCAGCGATTACCTTGTACAGTTTGCAAAGGACCATTCTCTTTCCTATGTACAGGACGAGATGGATAATGTGATCATTTATAAACCAGCCACAGCAGGATATGAGAATGCGCCTGGTGTGATTCTTCAGGGGCATATGGATATGGTGTGTGAGAAACGTCCGGATGTGGAGCATGATTTCACAAAGGACGGACTGAACATTTCCGTAAAAGACGGTTATGTCACTGCAAACGGCACGACCTTAGGCGGGGATGACGGCATTGCTGTAGCTTACGGTCTGGCACTCCTTGAGAGCACGGAAATCGCACACCCGGCTCTGGAGGTTGTAATTACAGTGGATGAGGAAATTGGTCTTTTAGGCGCTGAGGGCATTGACTGCAGCGTGCTCAAGGGCAGAAGATTCATTAACTTAGATTCCGAGGAAGAAGGAAGCCTTTGGATAAGCTGCGCCGGCGGTCTGTCCGGTACAAGCCATATCCCGGTCCAGCGTGTGGAGGCAGAAGGCGAGAAGCTCGAAGTAAAGGTCTGCGGCCTTATGGGCGGTCATTCCGGTGCTGAAATTGACAAAAAACGTGCCAACGCCAATATTCTTATGGGTAGATTCCTCTATGGACTGAAAAAACATGCCGCCTACGAAATCCTTTCCTTGGAGGGCGGTAATAAGGATAATGTAATTACCAGGGAATCCGTGGCTACACTCATGGTGGAAAAAGATGAGACAGAAAGTGTAAAGACGTATGCTGCGAAGATTCAGCAGAAGCTGCGAGATGAGTATATTAATTCGGACGAAAACATTACAATCATCGTTACCGATCAGGGCGCATGTGCGGATCGAGTGCTTCATCCTACCAGTAGGGAAAAAGTGCTGTTCTATCTCATGAATGTACCTTTCGGCGTGCAGAAAATGAGCGGAACCATCGAGGGTCTGGTGGAAACCTCCTCAAATATCGGTATTTTGAAGCTTGAGGAGGATGAACTCCTGGCAAGCTCTGGGGTGCGAAGCTCTGTTGAGGCTGCAAGGGATGCGCTTTCGGATAAGATTGAGTATCTTACGGAATTCCTGGGCGGCGAATACGATGTAAAGGGTGCTTACCCGGCATGGGAGTACCGTAAGGATTCTCCGCTTCGTGATAAGATGGTGGAAGTGTACGAGCAGATGTACGGCGAGAAGCCTCAGGTAGTTGCGATTCATGCGGGGCTGGAATGCGGGCTGTTCTATAAAAAGATGGAAGGGCTTGACTGCGTGTCACTGGGGCCGAATATGAAGGATATCCATACTTCGGAGGAGGTGTTGGATGTTGCTTCTACGGAGAGGGTTTGGAAGTATTTGATTAAGGTTTTGGAAAGTTTGAAGAATTGACAAGGATGAAAAGTGCCCTGGCAAATAGTTGCTGGGGTATTTTTTTATGAGGTTTTTGGGGTCCCCCGGAAGGTTGTTGAACGGGGCGTGGGAGGGAGTTTATGTGGGGCGGCGGCAGAAGCAGTGCGTGTCAGGCAGATGCCCGCTCCCCTTCAACTATGTGGTAACTGCGACTAGGACGCTCAGGAAGAGCCTTCGCGTCCAAGTCTCCGTAACCACAGGATTTTCAGGCTCGCTTTCCGCAAATCTGCCCGACACGCACAGCTTCTGCCGCCGCCCCACATAAACTCCCTCCCCCGCCCCTGCCACTACGTTCCGACCCCAATTTGCAGGCTGTCGCGGTATGTAGATTTACCTCAGAGATATCTTTCTTCATTTCTCGATAGGAAACGGGTGTCGCAGAATATCAGTGTGGTTTGTGCTCGGGGATATTTATTGCCGGCAGCAACGTGCCGATTCTTGCTTTACTGAGTTGATTTGGTAAAAAAGTCTTTTCTAAATATACCATATTTAAGCCATATTTTTGTTTGTTTTTTCAGAAAAAATAGCCATTCCAACTAAGTATGTCAAGAACCAGCGAGCCAAGGGGAAATGCTTGCATATCTAGTTGGCAACTGCTGTGAGTTTTTGACGAGTGAATTCCCGGTGGGAAGATGTTATTTGGGGAATATTTATCGGTAGGGACAGCGTTAAAGCCGGAATGTCGCTATATTTTTTTCGACAACGTTACGGGGTGGTGGTAGTGCCTTGAGAAGTCAGCTTTGGTCAGTGCAGGGGGGACGGGCAGGGGATTGGAGGATGGGGGCTTAGAGCGAGCAATTGGAAAGACTTAGCAGGTGAGACGGCCTGTGCCGAGGTGATTTTGTGCTACAGGCACAAAATCAAGGGAGCACTGTCTGAGCAAAATTCTCATCAGAGAATTTTGCGAGTTTGCGACCGCTCCGACAAAACAGGACGTTTCAGCTGCTTAGTCTTTCCATGCACAGCGGTCTGCCCCCATCCTCCAATCCCCTGCCCGTCCCCCCTGCACTGACCAAAGCGTCCTTATTAAAAAAAATAGTTCTAACCACCTCCACACCTTCATACACTATATAGGATATGGAGGTGCATCATCATGCGGGGGGACTGGAAGAGGTGGCTTTTGACGGCGCTTTTTGTTATGGTGGGCGTGACAGCACTGCGCCTTTTGATCGTGGAGCGGAGTCAGGCTTCGGTCCTTAAGATGGATAGCTGTGAGGGGGATGGGTTTCGGGAACAGCATTTGCCTACGGAGATTTATGAGGAGATTGGGGCGCGCACGGACAGCGGCAGCGATTTTGCAGATGTGTTGACCGTGACTATGCTGCGGGGGAGGTTTTATCCGGCGGAGGTGTCTGTGGATGGGGAAGCGTATTTGAAGTATAAGCAGGAAGCGTACTATCTGCTTCGGAGCTGTTATGAGGCGGTGTGGTCGGATCTTGTGTGTTTTCCTGTGCCGAGCGGGGATATTTCTTTTGAGGATAGTTTCGGGGAACCCAGGGAGTATGGGGGGAAGCGGACGCATGAGGGGACGGATCTTTTTGGGACGGTAGAGGAGGCCGGGTATTATCCTGTCCTGAGTGTTACGGACGGCGTGGTGGAGAAGAAAGGGTGGCTGCCGCTTGGCGGGTATCGGATTGGGATTCGTGCTCCTCACGGGGGATATTTTTATTATGCCCATCTCTCCGGGTATGAGAAGGATTTCCGGATTGGGGAGGAAGTGAAGGCCGGGGATATTTTAGGGTATATGGGGAATACCGGATACGGACCGGAGGGGACTAAGGGGCAGTTTCCTGTGCATCTGCATTTTGGCATTTACCTGAAAACACCGAATTATGAGGAACTAAGCGTTAACCCTTACTGGGTGCTCCGCGCGGTCCAGAAAAATATAAGAAAGTACGCATATTGACGAGAAATTTTCCGGAATGTATGTTATAATAGTAAAATGTATGGAAATATAAGGAGCGATCAGAATGGAAATACAGTTGTGGAGAAGCATCTTATGCCCCTACGAGCTGGCAGTCAGAGAGCTGATTGTCAAATTTGAACATATTATCAATGAACATAAACAGAATGATTTGTATTCCCCGATTGAGCAGGTGAGCGGCCGTGTAAAGAGCGTCTCCAGTATCCTTGAGAAAATGCAGCGCAAGCAGATTCCCATGGAGCGGATGGAGGAAGAGGTCGAGGACATTGCCGGCCTCCGTATTATCTGCCAGTTTGAGGAAGATATAGATACCGTAGCTGCTATCATCCAGAAGCGCGCGGATATGATTGTCAAGAGTGAGAAGAATTATCTGAAGCATATTAAGCAGAGTGGTTACCGCAGTTATCACCTGATCATATATTATACCGTGGAGACACTGGAGGGACCCAGGAAGCTGCAGGTGGAGATTCAGATACGGACCATGGCCATGAATTTCTGGGCTACCATCGAGCATTCCCTTCAGTATAAGTACAAGGGCGATATGCCGGTTCATGTGACCGAGCGTCTGAGCAAGGCGGCCGACGCGATCATTTCTCTGGACCATGAGATGTCCTCCGTGCGTAATGAGATCATGGATGCTCAGAATTCCTCACAGATGCAGTCGAATCTGGTGAAGGATATTCTCAATAATATCGAGAACCTCTATAAGCTTTCCAATAAGCGCGAGGTGATGAAGATACAGGATGAGTTCCTGCGTGTGTTCCAGGCCAAGGATTTGAAGCAATTGGAGCGTTTCCACAGACAGCTTGACATTATTGCCGAGGGCTACCGTGCCCAGGCTGTCTATCATACTATATGACAGAGGTATCTACATATGCTGATTGATAAGAGGGCAGTGATATTTGACCTCGACGGCACCCTGGTGGATTCTATGTGGGTGTGGTCACAGATTGATATTGATTACCTTGGCTTGTACGGCTTTGATGTGCCCGGGGAGCTGCAGGGGATTGTGGAGGGGATGGGCTTTACTGAGGTTGCTGTTTACTTTAAGGAGCGCTTTGGGATTCCCTCAAGTATTGAAGAAATTAAGAGTACCTGGCAGGAAATGGCCATGGATAAATACTGCTATGATGTGCCTCTTAAACCGGGTGTGGAGGAATTCCTTCCTTTTCTTAAGGAGAGAGGATTTTCTATAGCGGTAGCCTCAAGCAATGCTTACGGGCTGATCGATGCGGTGCTTAAGAGTCACGGTATCCGTGGATATTTTGACAATATTATCACTGCATGCGAGGTAAATAAGGGGAAGCCTGCCCCGGATGTATATCTGGAGGCCGCCAGACGTTTGAACGTGCTGCCCAAGCAGTGCCTGGTGTTTGAGGATATTGTGGCAGGAATCCAGGCGGGTAAAGCCGCAGGCATGGAGGTATGCGCGGTGCATGATACCTACAGCATTCCCCAGGAGGAAGAGAAAAGAGCATGTGCGGATTATTACATTGACTCCTATGAGCAGGTAATGAATAGCACCTATGAGGAAATATAAATGCATGAATTTTTACCAGTGACGAAAGAAGATATGAAAGCAAGAGGATGGGACCAGGTTGATTTCGCTTATGTGAGCGGCGATGCCTACGTGGACCATCCCTCTTTTGGTACGGCTATCATCGGCCGGCTTTTAGAAAGCAGGGGATACCGGGTAGGGATGATTCCCCAGCCGGACTGGCGCAGGAAGGAGAGTATCCAGGTGTTCGGGGAACCGCGCCTGGGTTTTCTTGTGAGTGCCGGAAATATGGATTCCATGGTAAACCATTACACTGTTTCCAAAAAGCACCGCCAGAAGGACGCCTATTCTCCGGGAGGAGAGATGGGGCTCCGTCCTGACAGAGCGGTGATCGTCTACAGCAATCTCATCCGCCAGACCTATAAGAAAACCCCGATTATCCTTGGTGGGATTGAAGCCAGTCTGCGCCGTCTCTCTCATTATGACTACTGGGATAACAAGGTCAAAAACAGTGTGCTCCTGGATTCGGGCGCGGACCTTATTTCCTATGGTATGGGGGAGCATTCCATCCTTGAGATTGTGGAGGCTTTGAGTGCCGGAATTCCGGTGGAGGAGCTTACCTATATTGCAGGGACCGTGTATAAGAGCCGGGATTTATCACGTGTGTACGAGCCGCTTGTACTTCCTGAGAGCGATGTGGTGAAAGAGGATAAAGCCGCGTATGCACAGAGCTTTGCCATCCAATATCAGAATACGGATCCCTTTACCGCAAGGCCCCTCGCAGAGAGCTACGGCGGCAAGGGGTATGTGATACAGAATCCGCCGGCTCTGCCTCTCAGTGAGGAAGAGATGGATGAAATCTATGGATTTCCCTATACAGGCAGGTATCATCCCATGTACGAGAGTAAGGGCGGCATTCCGGCACTTGAGGAGGTGAAATTCAGCCTCACCAGCAACCGGGGCTGCTTTGGCGGCTGCAGTTTCTGTGCCCTTACCTTTCATCAGGGGCGCATCCTTCAGACAAGGAGTCATAAATCTCTGTTAAAAGAGGCGGAGAGAATGACGGAGGACCCGGAGTTTAAGGGCTATATTCACGATGTGGGTGGTCCTACCGCTGACTTCCGTGCACCTTCCTGTGAGAAGCAGCTCACCAAGGGCGTGTGCAGGGACAAGCAATGTCTTTTCCCTGGGCCGTGTAAGAATCTGAAAGCAGACCACAGCGATTATGTGGCACTTCTGCGCAGTCTGCGTGCACTGCCAAGGGTGAAAAAGGTGTTTATCCGTTCCGGCGTGCGGTTTGACTATGTGCTGGCAGACCCGGACCGGACCTTTCTCAATGAGCTTGTTGAGCATCATGTAAGCGGGCAGCTTCGGGTAGCGCCCGAGCATGTGTCGGACCAGGTATTGAAATATATGGGAAAGCCTTCCCATCAGGTATATGAGCAGTTCCTTAAGGAGTATGAGCGGGCGAATAAACGTACGGGAAAGAATCAGTACGCTTTGCCTTATTTCATGTCGTCACATCCGGGCTGTACCATGAAGGAGGCAGTGAAGCTGGCCGAGTATGTACGGGATTTGGGTTTTACCCCGGAACAGGTACAGGATTTTTATCCTACGCCCTCCACGCTTTCCACTTGCATGTATTATACAGGCATTCATCCTCTCACCGGAGAGAAGGTATATGTGCCCAGGAATCCTCATGAAAAGGCTATCCAGCGTGCACTCATGCAGTATAAGAACCCTGCCAGCCGAGAGCTGGTGCTGGAAGGGCTTAAGCTTGCCGGACGGATGGACCTTGTGGGCTGGTCGAAAACATGTCTGTTAAGACCGGATACAAATGCCCAAGGCAAAGTTAATCAAGGCAAGAATAACCAAGACAGGCAGCCCCAGGGTAAAAAGAAAACAATACGTAATGTGCATAAGAAGAAAAAGGCATGACGATCGATCAGACAGTATTCTGTGAGAATCATGGCTATAAATATACAAAAAGTTCATAAAGACATAACATAAAAGGCACAAATTAAAAGGAGTTTTAAATGAGCGATTCAAAAAAGAAAAAGAAGAAAATCCAAAAGGGAGATTTCGGCTATTTTGCCAATGAAAAAAAGCGGAGGCTGATCATCACGGGAACACTTTTTGCCGTGCCTCTTTTAATCTTTTTCAGCGCCTGGATTTATTTTAAGACCCGTATGACCATATGGACCGTTGTCACGGTGGTGGGCTGTCTGCCGGCGTGCAAATCCCTGGTGGGGCTGATTATGATCCTGATGCGCAAGCCTATGGATGAGAAATTATATAAGGATATCCACGCCCACGAGGGCAGTCTTGTGATGTCCTATGAAATGTATATGACCTTTTATGAAAAAAGTGCGTATATTGACGCTTTTGCCATCTGCGGCAACACGGTGGCCGGCTACAGCAGCGACCCAAAGATTGACGCGGACTTCATGGCCTCAGAGGCGCAGAAGATCATACGCAAAAACGGATATAAGGTGACTGTGAAAATTTTTAAGGACCTAAAGCCGTTTCTGGAGCGGCTTGATTCCATGAACGACCATAAGGAATCTCTTGAGAGCGGTATCAAATTTGTGCCGGATGAGCGGTATCCTGACCTTTCCCGGAACGAACTGATCAAGCATACGATTCTGGCAATCTGTCTGTAGAAAGAAAACGGAACCATCTGTCTGAAAAAATGGAACTGTCTGTAGGAGAAAAAATGAAGCAATTTGTCATAGAAGAGAATGAGGCCGGGCAGAGACTGGATAAATACCTGGCCAAGTTGTTAAAGGAAGCGCCCAAGAGCTTTTTTTACAAGATGCTCCGAAAGAAAAACATCACCCTTAACAATAAAAAAGCCACGGGCAGTGAGAAGCTTTGCCTTGGAGATACGGTGAAATTGTTCTTAAGTGACGATACCTATGAGAAATTCGCAGGGGCTTCCGAAGTATGGCGGGCGCATTGCAATCTGGATGTCGTCTATGAGGATGGAGATATCATGCTGATCAATAAGCCGCCGGGAATGCTCTCGCAGCCCGCGGACGAAAGCATCCCTTCCCTTGTGGAATATCTCATAGGATATCTTTTGGACAAGGGTGAGCTCACCGAGGAGGCGCTTTCTACCTTTAAGCCGGGGGTATGCAACCGTCTGGACCGCAACACCAGCGGACTTGTGGCAGCGGGCAAAAGTCTTGCAGGCTTGCAGGAGTTGTCGAAGCTTTTTCACGACCGCACCCTGCACAAGTATTATCTATGCCTGGCGCAAGGTGTCATAAAAAACGAAAAATATATCAAAGGATATTTGCATAAAGACGAAAAATGTAATAAAGTAGTAGTATATGACGAAAAGACAGAAGGCGCCCTGCCCATTGAGACGAGATACAAGCCGCTTGGTGACAACGGCAAGACTACCTTGCTCGAGGTGGAGCTGATCACCGGGCGTACTCATCAGATCCGCGCCCATTTGGCCGCAGAGGGCCATCCTCTTATCGGGGATGGGAAATACGGCAGGGAGGGTGTAAACAGGCGGTACAGGGAGAAATACGGCCTTACACACCAGCTTCTGCACGCATATAAGCTTGAGATTCCGGAGCTTGAAGGGAAATTGGCAGATTTGTCCAACAGGACATTCACTGCCGGTGTTCCGGAATTGTTTTATAAAATCATCAGAGCAGAACAGTTAGAGGAGAGCTATCATGAAAATTTGGGATGAGATTTGGGATTATGTAAAAATGATTATCTTTGTGGTGATCGTGGTGCTGATTGTAAACAATGTGGTTTTGATCAATGCCAAGATTCCTTCAGAATCAATGGAGAAAACAATTATGACCGGCGACCGTATTTTCGGTTTCCGTATGGCATACGGCGTGAACATGGATCTGTTCGGCAATAAAATTTCCAAAAAGGTCAAAGATCCGGAGCGCTACGATGTGATCATCTTTAAATATCCGGATGATGAGAGCCAGCTTTTTATCAAACGTTTGATCGGTCTGCCGGGGGAGACGGTGGAGATTATTAAAGGAGAGATTTATATCAACGGCGAGAAGCAGGAGCAGGCGAACAGTTATGTTCCTGAGATGCCTGACGAAATAAGCTACGGCCCGTATGAGGTACCGGAGGATTGCTATTTCATGCTCGGTGATAACCGGAACCATTCCCGGGATTCACGTTTCTGGGATAATACATTCGTGCGTTTTGATCAGATCGTGGGTAAGGCGATCGTACGCTATTATCCGTCGATCAAGTTGGTCAAATAGTGTATAAAAAGTGAGGAGCGGTCAATATGGCAACCTGGAACAGCAGAGGCCTCCGGGGTTCTACTCTGGAGGAACTGGTAAACAGGACAAATGAACAGTACCGGGAGAAGGGGCTGGCACTTATCCAGAAGATACCCACCCCCATCACCCCGGTGCGGATGGATAAAGAAAACCGCCACATTACGCTGGCTTATTTCGAGCAGCGCAGTACGGTGGATTATATTGGGGCAGTACAGGGGATTCCTGTCTGCTTTGATGCGAAGGAATGCAGCGCGGAGGTGTTTCCACTGGCTAACATCCACCCTCATCAGGTGGAATTTATGAAGGCCTTTGAGAAGCAGGGAGGCGTGGCATTTTTTCTTATTTTTTACAGTCAGCAGGATTTATTTTATTATCTTCCGCTGCGCAGTCTTCTTACGTTCTGGACGCGTATGGAGGAGGGCGGACGAAAGAGCTTCCGCCGTGAGGAACTGGACCCATGCTTTTATCTCAAGAAAAAGAACGGATGTCTGGTGCCTTATCTTGAGGGAATCCAATTGGATCTGGAAAAGCGGGAATCCAATTAGAGAGGAAAAGTGGGATTGACTTATGTAATGCACTATGGTAGTATGGTAGCACAATAAAGCATTGGTTGTAAGTAAGACACACGAGGAGGAAATAGACATGCAGCGAATTTTTCATACACCGGAGGGTGTACGGGATATTTATAATGGCGAATGCAGCCAGAAGCGGAGCCTGCAGGAGAAACTGCACCGGGTTTTCCGTCAATATGGCTATGAGGATATAGAAACCCCGACGTTTGAGTATTTTGAGGTGTTCAGCAGAGAGGTGGGAACGATTCCTTCCAAGGACCTGTATAAGTTTTTTGACAGAGAGGGAAACACTTTGGTGTTAAGACCGGACTTTACGCCGTCGGTATCCAGGGCGTGTGCCACATACTTTGCCCCGGATGAGGATGTGGTGAGTCTCTGCTATACGGGAAATACTTTTATTAATAATTCCAGTCTCCGCGGCAGAATGAAGGAGAATACCCAGATGGGCGTGGAGCGCATCGGCGACGAGTCTGCGGAAGCGGATGCAGAGATTCTGGCTATGACGGTTGAGTGTCTGCTGGCTGCGGGACTTACGGAGTTTCAGGTAAGCGTGGGCCAGGTGGACTACTTCAAATCCATTCTTCGGGAGGCGGAGCTTGACCAGGAGGCAGAGGAGCGTCTGCGCACGCTGATTTCCCAGAAGAATTATTTCGGCGTGGAGGAGCTGGTGCAGGAGCAGAAATTAAAGAAAAGCCTGGCAGCCGCGTTCTCTGAGCTTCCCCAGCTATTCGGCTCGGCGGAGGTGCTGGAGCGGGCGAAGTCGCTCACCCGCAATGCCTGTGCGCTTGCGGCTGTGGCCCGGTTGGAAAAGATTTACGAGATTTTGAAAGTGTACGGTTATGAAAAATATATCAGCTTTGACTTCGGTATGCTGAGTAAGTATCAGTATTATACGGGCATCATTTTCCAGGCGTATACCTACGGGACAGGAGAGCCGCTGGTTAAGGGCGGCCGGTATAATGAGCTGATGAAGCATTTCGGCAAGCCTGCGGCTTCGATTGGTTTCGTGATCGTGGTGGACAGTCTGCTGCTGGCTTTGTCACGGCAGAAAATCGAAGTACCTGCAGACGATGAAGTGACGCTTCTCACGTACCGTCCCAATGAGCGTGACGAGGCTATCCGAAAAGCTCAGGCGCTGCGCGCCCAGGGAGTTAATGTGGCATTACGATTGGAAAAGGAGGCACAGCAGCCATGAGATATCTGACTTTTGCACTGACGAAAGGCCGGCTGGCAAGTAAGACGCTGGAGATGTTTGAGAAAATCGGCATTACCTGTGAGGAAATGAAGGACAAGAATTCGCGTAAGCTGATTTTTGTGAATGAGGATTTGAAGCTGAAGTTTTTCCTGGCAAAAGGGCCGGATGTGCCTACTTATGTGGAGTACGGGGCTGCGGATATCGGGGTGGTAGGTAAGGATACCATCCTTGAAGAGGGTCGTAAGCTTTACGAGGTCATGGATTTGGGCTTTGGTGCTTGCCGCATGTGTGTGTGCGGACCGGAGAGTGCCCGTAAAGTGCTGGAGAATAACCAGTTGATCCGTGTCGCCACGAAATATCCGAATATTGCGAAGAATTATTTCTATAATAAAAAGCATCAGACAGTGGAGATCATTAAGCTGAATGGTTCCATTGAGCTTGCGCCTATTGTGGGGCTTTCTGAGGTGATCGTGGATATTGTGGAGACGGGAAGCACACTTAAGGAGAACGGGCTTAAGGTGCTGGAGGAGGTGTGTCCTCTGTCCGCACGCATGGTGGTGAACCAGGTGAGTATGAAAATGGAGGATGAACGAATTCGTAAACTCATTCATGATCTGAGAGAAATAATTTAAGATTCGAGGGGGGCAATCTCAGAGTTGCGAAAGCCCGAATGCCCCCTCGAGCTCCCCCTGTTGGGCACGCTGGGTGTATGTTTTACGTTGTTTGTTTGGGTGGGAGTTTGTGGATGGACGAAAATTAATTGATGGAAATATATAGATAGAAATGCATAGATAGAAGTGCATAGATCAAAATAAGTTGATGTAAGAAATGAAGGTATGTATGTGTATATGATTGTGTGTATGAGTGCATGTATGTATCGTATTATGGAGGAAGAAGATATATGCGGATGGTAACGTTGACTAGGGAGACTACGCGGGATATTCTGGGGGATTTGTTGAAGAGGAGTCCTAATAATTATGGGGAATATGAGGCTGTGGTAGCAGGGATTCTGGAGAGGGTTAAGGCAGAGGGGGATGAGGCGCTTTTTGCTTATACCAGGGAATTTGACAGGGTTGAGGTGACTGCGGAGACGATTCGGGTTACGGAGGAAGAGATTGAGGAGGCTTATGGGCTTGTTGATCCGTCGTTGGTGGAGGTGATCCGGAAGGCGCTTGTGAATATTCGGAGTTATCATGAGAAGCAGAAGCAGAATAGTTGGTTTACCAGTGAGACAGATGGTACTATGCTTGGTCAGAAGGTGACGCCGTTAAATCGGGTGGGGGTTTATGTGCCCGGAGGTAAGGCGGTGTATCCTTCTTCTGTGCTTATGAATATTGTTCCGGCTAAGGTGGCGGGTGTGTCACGGATTGTGATGACTACGCCGCCGGGAAAGGATGGGAAGGTGAATCCGTCCACTCTTGTTGCGGCGAAAGAGGCGGGAGCGGATGAAATCTATAAGGTGGGCGGAGCACAGGCTGTTGCGGCTCTTGCTTATGGAACTGCCAGTGTGCCGAAGGTGGATAAGATCGTCGGGCCTGGAAATATTTTTGTGGCGCTGGCAAAGAAGGCTGTGTATGGATATGTGAGTATTGACTCGATTGCAGGTCCGAGCGAGATTCTGGTGTTGGCGGATGAGAGTGCTAATCCGCGTTATGTGGCTGCTGACCTGCTTTCTCAGGCAGAGCATGACGAGCTGGCTTCTGCTATTTTGATCACAACGAGCAGGGAGCTGGCAGAGAAAGTGGATGTTGAGGTACAGGGCTTCGTGGAGGTGCTTTCACGCAGGGAGATCATCAGTAAATCCTTGGAGAATTTTGGCTATATTCTGATTGCCGATAATATGGAGGAGGCGATTGAGGCTGCTAATGAGATTGCGTCCGAGCATATGGAAATCGTCACAAAGAATCCTTTTGAGGTGATGATGAAGATTAAGAACGCGGGAGCGATTTTCATCGGGGAATATAGTTCGGAGCCGTTGGGGGATTATTTCGCCGGACCAAACCATGTGTTGCCTACGAATGGTACCGCGAAGTTCTTTTCTCCGTTGTCTGTGGATGATTTTATAAAGAAATCCAGTATCGTCTATTATTCGCGGGAGGCGCTTAAGAAGATTCATAAAGATATCGAGCAGTTTGCCACATCCGAACAGCTCACAGCTCATGCCAATTCCGTTGCGGTTCGTTTTGAGGACGAGGAGGATTAGGAGAACGTTATGATAAGAGAAGCTTCGGTGGAAAGAAATACTAAGGAAACGGAAATAAAATTAAAGCTGGCCCTTGACGGTAAGGGGTATTCCGATATTGCCACGGGTGTGGGATTTTTCGACCATATGTTGGATGGTTTTACCCGCCATGGATTTTTTGATCTGTGTGTGCGGGTACATGGGGATATTCAGGTAGATGACCATCATACTATTGAGGATACGGGAATTGTATTGGGGACGGCCATTAAGAAGGCTGTGGGTGACAAGAAGGGTATCCGGCGGTTCGGGAGCTGTATCCTGCCTATGGATGAGTCGCTGGTGCTGTGTGCTGTGGATTTGTCAGGGCGCCCTTATTTTTCCTGGGATGCGGAGTTTACGGCTGAAAAGCTGGGCACAATGTCCACAGAGATGATCAAGGAATTTTTCTATGCTGTTTCTTATACAAGCGGCATGAATCTTCATATTAAGGTGCTGACTGGCGGCAATAACCACCATGTGGCAGAGGCTATGTTCAAGAGCTTCGCCAAAGCGCTGGATGAAGCGGTGTCTTATGACCCGAGGATCACAGACGTGCTCTCCACCAAGGGCAGTCTATAATTAAGGAGATTAATAAGCATGAACAAGTTAATGATTCCCTGCCTCTATTTGCAGTATGAAAAAGCAGTCACCGGATTCGGACAGCGTAATCTTTTTGGTGACGGTGATGTGGAGGCTTTGGCGAAATTTTATAGTGACAACGGGGCGGATGAGCTTCTGGTGTTTGACTTTTCCTCCGAGGATACGGAGCATGAGAAGGCAATCGCAAAGATTAAGGACATCTGCGCGGCTTCAGAGATTCCGGTGATAGCTGCCGGTAATATCAAGCGTATGGAGGATGTGAAAAAACTCATCTATGCGGGCTGTGCCAAGACGGTGCTGAATTTTTCCAAGCAGAGTAATATTGATCTGCTTGAGGAGGTGTCCAAACGTTTCGGCAAGGAAAAAATGGTAGTCAGCATATCTGCTGTGCAGGAGTTTGCCGCTCATAAGGAGCTTATCGAGAATTATGCGGGCTCGGTGCTGGCCCTTGATACGGTCCAGGACTCCATTGCAGAGGTTTCCTCTATCCCGGTGATTCTGCACACGGATGAGAGCCGTGAGGACACCTTGCTGGATCTTCTGGCAACTCCGGCTGTGGGAGGCTTGAGCGGAGCGTTTGTGAGCAGCCGGGAGATTGAGCTTCTGAATTTCAAGGACCACTGTAAGGAGCTTGGAATCCCGGTAAATACCTTTGAGAGCAGGATTTCCTGGTCGGAATTTAAGCTCAACAGCGACGGACTGATTCCGGTAGTGGTACAGGAATACAAGACGGACGAAGTGCTGATGGTGGCCTACATGAACGAGGAAGCGTTCCAGACTACCTTAAAAAGCGGTAAGATGACATACTGGAGCCGCAGCCGCAATGAGCTGTGGACAAAGGGACTGACCTCTGGTCATGTGCAGTATGTGAAGTCTCTGACCCTGGATTGTGACAATGATACCATCCTTGCAAAGGTAGCCCAGGTGGGAGCAGCCTGCCACACAGGAAGCCGTACCTGCTTCTTTAAGTCTCTGATGAAAAAGGAGTACGATGACACCAACCCGCTGCGTGTTTTCCAGGATGTATATGACGTGATACTTGACCGTAAGGAAAATCCCAAAGAAGGCTCTTACACAAACTATCTCTTCGATAAAGGGATTGATAAAATCCTGAAAAAGGTGGGAGAAGAGTGTACGGAGATTGTCATTGCCGCCAAAAACCCGGACAAGGAAGAGATTAAATACGAAATCTCGGATTTTTTGTATCATGTGATGGTCCTCATGGCAGAAAAAGGCGTAAGCTGGGAGGATATCACCAGGGAGCTGGCCCGCAGATAATATTTTCCGCGTTTCCATTGGTATAAATTTCGAATTCACACTTGCATAAAGCTTTCCATGGAAGTATACTGAAAATGTAGAAGGTTATTTCTTGGTTTCAGATAATGGAGGGATGTTTATGAAGAATTTCGAACTGATACACGAGGTATTTGATTTATGTAATGGAAAACCGGATTCTCAGATTTCCGAGATAACTGCAGAAGACCTGGACACTTATATGAAGGACCATATCAGCCGGGCAGCCACTTGTGACAAAACGATTGCAGAGAATGGCGCTGTGATCTATGATGTTATGACAAATGGATTAAAAGAGCGATATACTTTTACAGAAATCTAAAGATAGTCAAATGGACATGTAAGCATGTCCGCTTGGTTTATTGCTCAGAATAAGGAGAACCGCTGGCGGCTGTAATTGCTGACAGCGGTTTTCGGTATTTAGGGAAGTTATGAGATGGCGGCCGGCTCATTGTTGGTTTGACTTTTGTATTTGGCCAGCAATATTTTGTATTCTTCCTGAATTCCCTGGTAGATTTTTAAGATGGGCTCGCATTGACTGCGGACTTCTCCCATAATCTCATCAAAATGCCCTACAATCACATCTACCACCTTGGCGTTAAGCTTGCCAGCGGCAGACTGCTCCTTGAGGATGGAGAGCGTGCGTTCTTTTGAGAAAGAGCTCTTATAGCTCCGGGTGCCGACCAGTGCGCTTACGATATCCGCCACACCTACAATCTGTTCCTCCAGCGTGAGCTCACTCTCTGTTAGTCCGCGGGGATATCCGGAGCCGTCAAGCTTTTCATGATGCCGCAGGGCAATGTTTGCAGTGACAGTATCCACATCGCCGTTTAGGATTTCCTCCGTGATATCTACATGGGTGCGCATAATGGTCATGGCCTGTGGACTTAATTTGCCCGGAAACTCTAATATCTCTACCGGAATACCGATTTTTCCCAGGTCATGGAGCATAGCGCCGTAGTAAATGTGAGGCAGGCTCTCGGACGGCAGTTCCATCAAACGGGCAACCGCATTACTTATGTACATCGTGGTAATCGTGTGAGTTACTGTGTGCTGACTGCGGAAATCAATGGCGTAGATCAGCATTCTCAGATATTCATCCCCGCTCTTATCAGAGGTTCCGTCATCATACAATAATACATTCAGATCGTGATGGTCCTTCAATGTGGATACCAAGTGGAAGTTTTGATCCGCCTGAAGAAATAATTCTACAATTTCCTCATCAAATACAGTTCCTGCGGCATTTTGCATAAAGGAAAACAGAGCTTTTCGATTAGTGCTGTTCTGTAGAAACGTGTCAGCCCTGTCAGCAAGATGGATCATTTGTGCCAGCTCCCGGTGCTCGATGTCAAACCTATTGAGACTTACGCTGCTTGTATGGTGGTGCAGCACAGCGTCTGCGTAGACTGATACAGGAGAGAGGTTACGCAGAAATAGGTATCCATAAATCGAGTGCTCCCAGACATCCTCGCACTCAAACTGTACCATTCTATCAATTTCTTCTGTCTTGTAAGCTCCGATATCATGGAGGATTGCGGTAAGAATCTGTTCCCTCTGCTGTGATATGGGGTATTTGCCCTGTTCTTTCAACATACCGGAAACCAGGTATGCCACCCGGATGCCATGGTTTACAAGGCGCTTGTCTACTCTGTTCAGAGTCCGCTGGATCAGCCCTCCTATGCTGGAGCTGCTGACAATTGATTTATTATTCATATTGGTACCTCTATTTTCTATTGTCTTGATAGTATAACAGAAATCAGAAGAAAAAACATATAAATATTTCATTGGAAATATGCACAAAAATCATCTGCAGAAGTTGTGAAAATCATGGAATTGCACAAAGAGTATCGACTTTTACAATACATGGTGATAGGATGAATCCATAGACGACAATTATATTACGATATTAAGGGAGGATTCTATTATGGCATTAGTGACGACAAAAGAAATGTTTAAAAAAGCCTATGACGGAGGTTATGCGATTGGTGCGTTTAATGTAAATAATATGGAGATTGTGCAGGGGATTACAGAAGCAGCAGGAGAGCTTAATTCTCCGCTTATTCTCCAGGTGTCTAAAGGCGCCAGAGCCTATGCAAAGCATACTTATCTGGTGAAGCTTGTGGAAGCAGCTCTTATTGAGAACGATATCCCCATCGCCCTTCATCTGGACCACGGTCCCGATTTTGAGACCTGTAAGTCCTGTATAGACGGAGGCTTTACCTCTGTCATGATCGATGGCTCTCATTATGATTTTGAGAAAAATATCGAGGTTACCAGACAGGTGGTAGAATATGCCCATGAAAAAGGCGTGGTAGTAGAAGCAGAGCTTGGCAAGCTTGCTGGCGTGGAGGATGACGTAAAGGTGGATGCCGCAGACGCTATGTACACCCATCCC
The DNA here is from genome assembly GCA_000702025.1 of Blautia schinkii DSM 10518. Taxonomy (GTDB): domain Bacteria; phylum Bacillota; class Clostridia; order Lachnospirales; family Lachnospiraceae; genus Blautia_A; species Blautia_A schinkii. The sequence goes on along the minus strand of JNKJ01000008.1, from coordinate 255,434 downwards.
GATGAGGTTGAGGAATTCGTACAGCGTACAGGCGTAGATTCCCTGGCAATCGCTATCGGCACCAGCCACGGCGCTTTCAAGTTTAAACCGGGCCAGAAGCCGCAGCTTCGTTTTGACATTTTGGACGAGATTACAAAGAGACTGCCTGATTTCCCAATCGTTCTTCACGGCGCATCCAGCGTTTCCCAGGAATATGTGAAGATCATTCAGGAAAACGGCGGAAATCTTGCGGATGCAATCGGTATTCCGGAGGATATGCTCCGCCGTGCCGCTAAATCCGCAGTGTGCAAGATTAACATTGACTCTGACCTGCGTCTGGCTATGACTGCGGGCGTTAGACAGGTTCTCACCCAGAATCCAGCCGCATTTGATCCGAGAGAATACCTGAAGGTTGGCAGGGCAAACGTAAAAACACTGGTTGCACACAAGATTGTCAACGTTCTCGGAAGCGATAACAAAGCCTGAGTCGATATAAGCTTATGAAGTAAATTTTATAAGACATACCTGTTTCTTCATTAGAAAAGGCAGGTATGTCTTTCTTTTTCTGTTTTTTATGGAGAGATGATGGTATAATATGCTGATAAGATTTATCGGAGTCAACTTACGGGCATGAACTTAGATACTTGGAAATGTCTGTTCAGCTCGCTGCATGCAGGGCGTGTGTCCTTTGCAGCTATTGCTAAGGGACATTGCAGGTATTCCGCTTGGCTTGTCGTTTGCGGAAATAAATGAATTAGAGGTATCAGAAATGGACAAAAACAGAGACAGCAGATTGAATATATTTACAGCCCCCACGGCGGACTGGTTTGCCGGAGCCTTTGGCGGGCCGACAGAAGTGCAGAAGGAGGCATGGCCGGCCATTGCTAAGGGTGGTTCCGTCCTCATCAGTGCACCTACGGGTACAGGTAAAACACTTTCTGCATTTCTTGTCTTTATTGACCGGCTTATGGAGCTGGCGTCACAGGGCGAGCTTAGGGAAGAGCTGTACCTTGTGTATGTTTCCCCGCTCAAATCACTGGCTGGCGATATCCGGGAAAATCTTAACAGACCCTTAAGCGGTATTGCAGCGACGAGAGGCGGGGAAAGTGCGTGCGCCGTGACCGTGGCTATGCGGACCGGTGATACCCCGCAGAAGGACCGTCAGCGTATGATCAAGCATCCTCCCCATATTCTCATCACTACACCTGAATCTCTGTATCTCATGCTCACTAGCAGAGGCGGCCAGTCTATCCTTCGTACAGCCAGAGCCTTGATCATTGATGAGCTTCACGCCCTTATCGACACAAAGAGAGGCGCTCATCTCATGCTCTGTGCAGCCAGGCTGGACGTGCTTTGCGGAAGGCCGCTGCAGCGTATCGGGTTATCGGCTACGATTGAGCCTCTTGAGGTGGCCGCAGAGTATCTTTCTCCGGATTATACGCAGATTGTGGCTCCGTCCATGCATAAGGATGTTCGGATAGAAGTAAACGGCATCACCCCTTCCGCGGGCAGACGAAGGGACCCTGTGTGGGAGGACCTTGCGAGAAAGGTCTATGACAGATGTTTAGAATGCCGGAGTGTGATTGCATTTTCCGAATCACGACGATACGCGGAAAAGCTGGCGTATTACGTGAACCAGCTTGGCGGTGAGGATTTTGCCCGGGTGCATCACGGAAGCATGTCCAAGGAGCAGCGTGCCGAGGTGGAGGCGGACCTTCGGAGCGGAAACCTGCGGCTTTTATGCGCAACCTCTTCTATGGAGCTTGGCATCGATGTAGGTGATATTGACCAGGTGCTCCAGGTGGGCTGTCCGCGCTCTATTTCCAGCACAATGCAGCGGCTCGGCCGGGCGGGGCATAATCCGGGGCGGGTGAGTGTGATGTATATGTATCCCAGAACAGCTCCGGAGACACTTTACTGCGGAATGACTGCCCAGGTGGCCCGGGAGGGAGGCGTGGAGCATGCGAAACCGCCGCGCCTGTGTTTTGACGTGCTTGCCCAGCATCTTGTTTCCATGGCTGCAGCCGTAACACCTGTGAAAAAGAAGAAGTCAGCGGCCGCAGCAACTGTAAATAGGAAAGAAGCTGTCGCCGTGCCTGTAAATGGGAAAGAGGCCATTGCCGTGCCTGCAGATACGGAAAATATAGTCGCCTATACTCTGGATGAGGTTATGGATATCCTTTCCCGGGCCTATCCTTTCCGGGATGTACAGAAGGAGGATGTGAGAGAGATATTGAAAATGCTTGCGGGTGATTACGAGCACAGCAGAGAGATTCCGGTACGGCCGAGAGTGCTGTATGACAGGCTTCACGAATGTGTGTATGCGGATTCCTACAGCCGGATGCTCGCGGTAGCCGCAGGCGGAACGATTCCGGATAAGGGGCTTTATACGGCTAAGACAGAGGACGGCGTTAAGGTAGGCGAGCTGGACGAGGAATTCGTGTATGAATCATATCTGGGCGACCGCTTTCTGCTTGGCTCCTTTGCATGGAAAATCGTTGGCAAGGACAAGGATTCCGTAATCGTTACGCAGACGCATTCCGAAGGCGCCAGGCTTCCTTTCTGGAAAGGAGAAACCAAGGGACGGGATTTGAGTACCAGCCTTAAGTTCGGAGGGATTATGCGAGAGCTGTCCAACGCAGCGGCGGCGGATAAATTGAGACAGGGCTTGGAACAATTAGGACTGGATGAGGCGGCGTGCGAAAATACAGAGGATTTTCTCAAAAGACAGTTGGAAGCAGACGATATCCTTCCTGACGACAGGACCATTGTTATTGAGCATTTCACTGACTCTAACGGCAATCACCAGGCAATGCTTCACACAATCTTTGGAAGAAGAGTGAACACGCCCTTATCACTTCTTCTGCAGCACGCGGCCCAGCGCATACTTGACTCGAACGTGGGCTGTGTGGATGAAGAGGATGGGATACTTCTGTATTCCTATGGAGAGGAGAGCATCCCGGAGCACCTGCTTTATTCTATAGAAATTGACTCGGTGAGAGAAACATTGGAAGCAATGCTGCCCGCCACTCCGGTATTCAGCATGAGTTTCCGGTACAATGCCGCCAGAGCACTTATGATGGGCATGCATCACAACGGCAGACAGCCTCTGTGGATGCAGCGGCTGCGCAGTACAGAAATGCTGGAATCCTTGGTGAAAGAGAAAGAGCATCCGCTTATCCGTGAGACGAAGCGGGAATGCCTGGAGGATCAGTGGGACATTAAAGGCTTGATTTCTATTTTAAATGATGTGTGCAGCGGACGCATAGCTGTGCGGGAAATGTATCTTGAGCTTCCTTCGCCCATGTCTCTGCCCATGCAGTGGTCTGTGGAGGCGGCAGAGATGTATCAATATACACCTACCACACCAGGAATCCACCAAGCTGTCTATGAGGAGCTTAAACAGCTTGACCAGGTGCGGCCCTCCGCCCAGGCACTCAAGCAGGTGCAGGAGCGGAAGAAGCTGCCTGACACAGCAGAAGAGCTGCATTCCCTTTTAATGATGGAGGGCGATATCACAGTCACAGAGCTGAAAGAGCTATACGCTGCTTTACGCGAAGAAGAAAACAAGGTTCCCGGCTGGCTGGAATCCCTGGCAGAGCGTGGTCTGGCGGCATATATCGAGCCTGGTCTGTGGATTGCGGCAGAGCATAGGGAGGAATATACACAGGCCTTGTGCGAGGAGAATGCAGAAGCAGGCACACATCTCATTCGTCGGATGCTGTATTACCGCGGCCCCCAGAGTGCGGGACAGATCAGTGAGCGTTATCTGCCGGGATGTGAATGTGTGGAACAATGGCTGGATACACTCTGCGTTTCTGGGGAAATTGTGAAGGACGGAGAGCTTTATTATCATGCAAAGCTCTATGACCGCGCACGTAAGGCCACAATCCAAAGCATGAGACGCGAGGCAGTTACCAGACCTGCGGAAAGCTATGCGGCCCTCATTGCCGGAAAGGCTCTCATCAACGCCGCGCCACGTGAGCAGTTGAAACAGACCCTTGAGCTGTACTGCGGACAGATGATGCCTGTCAGTAGTTGGGAAAATATCATTTTTCCCCGCAGAGTACGGAGATACAATGAGGGACTGTTGGACCGCTTACTTGCCGAAGGGGAATATTTCTGGAAAATGCCGGAGATTGGACAGCTCTGCTTCTGCAGATATGAGGATATCGATTGGGATAAATTGCCGGAGTTGGCTGGGAATGTGACGGATGGTAACGACAATGCTAATAATCAGCCGGGGGATATGGCAAATAAGGAGCATGACAAGCTTTCCGATGATGAAAGGATCATTTACCAGGAACTGCTAAAAAGAGGAGCAAGTTTTCTTAAGGCACTGTCCGGCGTTCCGGTAAAAGGAGAGCCTCGAGGTATACTCACCTCACTTGCAGAGAAGGGTCTGGTATGTGCTGACAGCTTTGTGCCTGTGAGACAGTGGCAGAACAGAGAGAAGATTCAGCGTTCATCCCCAAGGCAGAGGGTAAACGTGCGGGTTGCTGCCTTATCCGCCGGAAGATGGGACATAGTCCACCCGACAAACCCGGGAGGGCTTGAGGAGCTTTTGGAAAATCTTTTAAAGGAAAATACAATTTTATGCCGTGAGATTTATAAACGCAGCATATCCCAGAGGGAGGACACCTGTAGCGGGAAAGCTCCGGACTGGGGCCGTGCGCTGGAGATACTTCGCGTGTGGGAATATACAGGCCAGGTACGCCGGGGATATTTTGTGAAAGGGCTTTCCGGGGCGCAGTTTATCCGTAAGGAGGATTACGAAAGCACGATTCACGCTCTGGAATACCCGGATGAGGAAATCATCTGGCTGAATGCCGCGGACCCTGCGCAGCTCTGGGGAAAGCTTCTCGAGCACCAGCCTGGACGTGCTTTTCTCAATGTACCGGGCACGGCAGTGGCTTTAAAGGCCGGAGTTCCGATAATGGTATTGGAGCGCCAGGGAAAGGTGCTGCGGCTGGTGGAAAATATGGAACCGTTGGAAGCACTGCAAAAATTTGTGGATGCTTTCCGGGAAAAAACAATCTTTCCGGAAAAGAAAAGACTGATTGTCAAGGAATATCCTGCGCACATAGGCGAGGCCCTTGGAAAAGCCGGATTCATAAGAGAATTGATGGATTATGTATTATACAGGTAAGTTGCATAGCCGGGGATAACGATGGAGCTGCTCTTACCATCAGTAAAAGAATCTCTCTGAAAGCAGAAATGCAGCCAGAGGGATTTTTCATAGCTTCGTACATTGAATCAAATGCATAATCAAATCAAATGTATAACACAAGATTTTCTTGCCAACAAAACATAAAGTGTGGTATCGTTATTTATTATTAACATAACGAGGGGGATTCAAATGAAAAAAGTATTAGAATGGTACAAATCACATATCACAACCTGCATTTTTCTCGGACTTATTCTGGGTGTGCTGACAGGGCTGTTTCTGGCGGGACGCTATGCTCCTGTCCTCACGGTTACGTCACTTCTTGGCGGCGTATACATGAATGCGCTGAACATGATGATTTTTCCTTTGGTGTTCTGCTCTATTGTAGTGGGAATCGCCAGTATCGGAAGCATGAGAACAACGGGAAAAATCACAGGCGGGGCAATGCTGTATTTCGTAGGAACAACAGCCATTGCCAGCCTTATAGGCTTAATCATACCAAGACTCATACATCTTGGGGAAAATGTACACATTGAAATGGCAGAAGCGGAAGTGGAGGCCACGAAATTTACAAGCATGCTGGACACTGTCCGTACACTCATACCATCCAATCCTGTGAAATCCTTTGCAGAGGGCAATATGCTCCAGGTGCTGGTATTTGCGGTAATCATCGGCTTTACCATCATGGCAGTGGGAGAGAAGGCACAGCCTGTATACCGTGTCATTGATTCCCTGAACGAAATCTGCCTGCGCATTATCACAGTGGTCATGAAGTTTACGCCCCTGGGTGTATTCTGTACGATTGTCCCGGTGGTGGAATCCAATGGAGTATCCACAATCGTATCCCTGGCAGGAGCTTTGAGCGCTTTATATATTGCGTTTTTCGCCTTTGCCTTTATTGTATACGGAGCTGCTGTGAAATCCTTGGGCAAAATGAGCATCATAAAGTTTTTTAAAGCCATCATGCCCGCTGCACTGAATGCCTTCGGAACCTGCTCCAGCTCTGCTACCATTCCAATCAGCAAAGCCTGTATGGAAGAGGATTTAGGAGTATCCAATAAAATTACAAGTATTGTAATTCCTCTTGGGGCCACTGTAAATATGGACGCAGTGTCCATTCTGATGTCATTTATGATCATGTTTTTTGCAAATGCCTGCGGCGTCCAGGTTAGCGTATCCATGATGGTACTCGTGCTGCTGGCAAACGTTCTGCTGTCAATCGGTACTCCCGGCATTCCAGGAGGAGCCATTGCCTCCTTCGCAGCACTGTCAGCCATGGCAGGACTTCCCGCCGGAGTTATGGGCGTATACATCAGCATCAATACACTCTGCGATATGGGCGCAACTTGCGTGAATGTAATCGGAGACCTTTCGTGTTGTGCGGTTCTCCATGAGAAAATAGAGGTGGAAGAGTTAGGGGAAGGACTGACCGAGGGTATTTAAGAGCTTATGGACAAACTTGTCTGAATCATGTAAACTAAATTCCGTGTAAAACTTGTTATAAGACATGCGGTAGATAAAAAATGTAGCTATATGATATTATAAACATAAAAAAAGAAACGAGTACCCCGCTTGAGCTATAGGCAGTACGGTTAAAAACTCATTTCTTGTTTGATTATATGATAGAAAAGAGGCAAAGTCAAAAGAAATGCATAATGAAATTAATTTAGATAAAATTGATTTAAATTCAGAGCCCCCAGCAGAGGAATCCCGCCGTCAGTATTATTTTATGGCCAAATTACGCGGGTTGGCGGCAGCTAAGGCTCAGGAGCTGGGGCGGGCACTCAGCTACTGTCTGGTGACTTTTGGCTGTCAAATGAACGAAAAACAGTCTGAGGTGGTAGCAGGTATCCTGGATGAAATCGGCTATCAGCGCAAGGATACCGAGGATGCGGATGTTGTCATCTATAATACCTGTACCGTGCGGGAAAACGCCAATCTTAAAGTATACGGTCGCCTTGGGCGGCTGCATAACCTCAAGGACCACAATCCGGATATGAAAATCGTGCTGTTCGGCTGCATGATGCAGGAGGAGCATGTGGTTGCAAAGATAAAAAAGAGCTACCCCTTTGTAAATCTGGTATTCGGAACCCACAACATCTTTAAATTCGCAGAGCTTTTCTATGAAATGCTTATGGCGGATACACAGTTGGTAGATATCTGGGACGGTACGGACCAAATCGTAGAGGAGCTTCCTACAGAACGTAATTATTCCTTTAAATCAGGTGTCAATATCATGTTCGGCTGCAACAATTTCTGCAGCTATTGCATTGTACCATACGTTCGCGGCCGGGAACGCAGCCGTGAACCCGAGGCAATTGTAAAAGAAATTACCGCACTGGTGGCAGACGGCGTGACAGAAGTGATGCTCCTGGGCCAAAATGTGAATTCCTACGGAAAGACCCTGGAACACCCCATCACCTTTGCAAAGCTTTTAGAGCGCATAGAGGAAATCGAGGGCCTTAAACGCATCCGGTTTATGACCTCCCACCCGAAGGACTTGTCCGACGAGCTCATCGCAGTGATGGCAAAAAGTAAAAAAATCTGTCATCACCTCCATCTGCCCATGCAGTCAGGGAGCAGCCGGATTCTCAAGGAGATGAACCGCCGCTATGATAAAGAAAAATATCTGGGCCTTGTAGAAAAAATCCGAACAGCAGTACCGGATATTTCTCTTACCACAGATATCATTGTAGGCTTCCCGGGAGAGACAGAAGAGGATTTCCTGGAAACCCTGGATGTGGTTGACAAGTCCTGCTTTGACACGGCGTTCACCTTCATTTATTCCAAACGCAGCGGAACACCCGCCGCAAATATGGAAAACCAGGTGCCCGAGGATGTAGTAAAGGAGCGCTTTGACCGCCTTCTGGCACTTGTCCAGGAGAAAGGCCGCATCGCTTCCTCCCGTTTTGAGGGAACGGTACAGGAGATTCTTGTGGAGGATGAGAGCAAGGAAAAGGGTATTTTCACAGGAAGAACAGAGTACAATCTTCTCGTACATTTCCCGGGTAGCGAAGAGCTTCTTGGCAAATATGTGAAGGTACAGCTGGATACTTGTAAAGGATTTTATTATCTGGGCACGTTGGCAGAATAGACATTGGCATAGCAAACAATTGTATACAAGTTTTTGATTCTTGTTGTAAATTTTAATATGTCCGTAAAGCTTTTTATACAGGCTTTACGGGCATTTTTATTTTCGATAGGTAGATACCTCAACAAAACCATATCTAGTGCAACATAGTTTAGCATACACGCAAGATGGTAGATATGATATTGTTATAAGAAATCAATCATCATATAATACGGACAGAAAGAGAGAGAGGAATATGCCATGAAAAAAAATATAAGATTAAAAGCAAAATCTTCTACTGACTATATCGGATATGCTTTATATGCCTTTGGCGGATTAGGGATTGAAATATTGCTCATGATGATTGAAACAAATTTGTACGGACAGACTTCTGGGAATTGGTCGACAATAAAGCATATCATTCATTGGTCGATAACATGCTTCATATGGGGATGTCTTGGTATAGTATTAGTAAGACAATTACCTGCCATTCCTAAAAAAAGCACTAAAAAGAAAAACATGATATTAGCGATTATAATTATTTTTGTATCCATCCTATATACTTCTTTGGTGTGGAAAGGGTTTAAACCAATAATCGAATTATCTAATCTTGGTACGGCTAAATTTTTAATCCAATATATTTATTATGCATTAGAAAGTTTGCTGATGATGCTGATTATCGCGCATGGGCATAAAGCATTTGAAAACTGGTTCCCTAATATCAAAATCATTCCATTTGGGGGCATTCTTCTTGCAATTACATGGGGACTAATCCATATTTTTACACAGGGAGCTTCGACCGGAATTTATGCCGTGATCCAAGCCCTGCTTTACGGAAGTGTTTATATAGTGCTTAATAAGGATTATAAAATCTCGTATATAGCCATTGCTCTCATGTTCATGCTATAATACCCTTCAAGGAGGGGAATGGAAATTGAAAGTAAATGAATATCAGAGAAAAGACATTCTCGAAGACAGAATAGATTTTTATTACCGCATGAAAACGAAAGAAGTAAATGAAATTTTAGATTTTCTAATGAAACATAGAAAAAGACTTGTTGGGAAAGTAAATGATAAAGAGATCATATTTTCATTGAATGATGTATATTATTTTGAGTCCGTTGACAAAAAGACATTTGCATATCTTGATGATCAGGTAGTGCGAATTGATATACGTTTGCAGGATTTAGAGAATGCTTACTATGAATTGGGATTTATACGAGTCAACAAGTCAACCATTTTGAATGTTTATAAAATTAATTCATTAAAATCTGAAATAAATATGCGTGTTATGGCATTACTGGATAACGGCGAAAGAATCCAGATAAACAGGAGTTATAAAGCGAAGTTCAACTCATTTCTTAATGCGATGAAGGAAGGAGTATTTCAAAATGAAACTGGTAAATAAGAAAAATGTTATCCCTATTATTTGTATAACTTATACGATAATTTCTCTACTATTAACCACTTTTGAAATTTTCCAAAAAGGAGAGATGAATCCTACACAATTAAATATGTTTTTGTTTCTTCTATTGAGTGTTTTAGGTGTTGGCGTTCTATCTCAACATTACAGATTAGAAAGATATTCGCCTTTGACTATGATTGTGATCCAATATTTAAGTGCCGAGGTTATAATTTTAGTTTCGTTAAAGGCTGCATCGTATTTTGTAGATATTCATCCAAACGGATATAGGGATATGACAATATCATTTTCAATACCATATTTTATAGGAGCAGTTATTTATTACATTTGCTTAAGGTTGGAAGTACGTAAGCAAAACCGCATATTAGAAACACTCAAAAGGAGCAGAGAGTAGATTTTCCATCAAAGGAATCTCCTGTGCGAACAGAAATCCACACAGAGTTAATAAAAGTAATAAAAATAACTCATTTATACTACCGGTGTAGTATTGACATTTCTATATTACTGTAGTAGTATAGAAATAACAGTAGTACTACTATAGTCGTATAAAGGAGGATGCCAATGGATATCAAACTTTTTGATTCAGAACTAAAAATAATGGAGGTGCTTTGGCGGGAAGGAGACTGTACGGCAAAGCATATATCCGATGTACTGAAGGAAGAAACCGGATGGAACATAAACACCACCTATACCCTAATCAAAAGATGCATAAAAAAAGGTGCCATTGAACGATCCGAGCCGAACTTCACCTGCCATGCGCTGATACCAAAGGAGGATGTGCAGGAGGCTGAAACAAACGAGCTGATCAATAAAATTTATGATGGTTCTGTTGACAAACTGTTTTCCGCTCTGCTTGGCAGGAAGAAGCTTACTGCTGAACAAATTGAGAAACTGAAACAGATTGTCGGTGACCTGGAATGAGGTGGTGATAATGAATTTATTACAGATGAGCTTTTCCGGAGCAGTCCTTATCGTGGCGATAGTCTTAATCCGAGCAATTGCGATTCATAAACTGCCGAAAAACACATTTATCGTATTATGGGGAATTGTTATTTTAAGATTGCTGATACCGTTCTCTATTCCGTCCATGTTCAGTTTCTATTCTTTTGTGGGTTATCATACACCCTCAGGAATATGGACCGGGACACTGCCGGCAGTCAATCCTGAAGCTGCAATACCACAGGGACAGCAGGAACTTATAAATCAGGCAAATCCGCAGACAGTGAATCCTGCAGTTGATGTATCTGTTGTATCTGAGTTATCTGATGTAACTGATATTATTGATATAACTGATATATCTGCTCCCATACTCATCTGGTGTGCAGGGATGGTGATTTGTGCGCTGTTTTTCATCATTTCCTATTATCGCAGCAGGCTTGAATTCAGAACCGCGTTACCTGTCCATAATGAATTTATAGAACAGTGGCAGAGGGCGCACCGGATAAAACGGACAATTTCCATCCGGCAGTCAGACAGGATTTCTACGCCGTTGACCTATGGAATCCTGCATCCTGTAATCCTGATGCCGAAAAAGACAGATTGGGAAGATACAGTACAGCTGCAATATGTTTTACTGCATGAATATATGCATATCTGCCGCTATGATACTGTGATCAAGCTTATGGCTGCCGCTGCTTTATGCCTGCACTGGTTTAATCCCTTTGTGTGGGCAATGTATGTACTTTTTAACCGGGATATTGAACTTGCCTGTGATGAATGCGTGGTACATCATCTTGGGGAAAAGTCAAAATCTGCCTATGCATGTATGCTGATCAGTATGGAGGCAGAGAAAAGCGGTTTGACGCCTTTTTGCAACAATTTCAGCAAAAATGCAATCGAAGAAAGGATAACTGCAATTATGAAAATAAAGAAGAATACATTATCTGCAATTTTGATTGCTGCAGGTCTGATTGTCTGCGTTACCACAACATTTGCAACATCCGCTTTGGACACTGCTTCTCAGACGCAAAAACTATCCACAATTCCGGATACAAATTTCACAGATGAAGAATATGAGAAATTAGTGTCCCTGCAGTTTGACGGTTATGAGGATATGACGGTTACACAATTCCGAAATAGGGTGTTAGAGCTGACAGACACGATTGAATACAAAAAGCTGCTAGACCGTTTTTCTCAGGACGAGGCGTTGTATGAACTGAAAGATACCAATGAAATCGCTTCCTTTCTGTTTTATATCCTGGATCCTCTTACTGCAGAAAAATGGCAATCCAGAGGATTTGGCGGCTATACACAGACGAATTTTTCGGATGCTTCGGATAATGCCATGTTAGAATATTTTCTTACTCTTAATATTGAGGATGGTGATAAGCTTACTGTCCGGGAATATGAAAAGACCAGGTCCGCAGTAGGAGATGAACTTAAGGCCATTTTACAAAACACTACTACAGAGCAGCTGCAGGATGAGGAGTTTATGAAACAAACTATTGATGCAAAAATTGATTCCGTTGAGAAGCAGTGGGATACAGATAAGCTCAAAATGGCTGTGGAATACTCCTTTACCCCTCTTAGCATACCTGAAACAGAAGATGAAAACAGGCTTACGGCAGTACAAAATGAAGAAGAAATCTACACATATGGAAAAGCCACAGAAGAGGATTACCAATCCCTTCTTGCATTGAAAACACCAGGGTATCAGGATATGTCTTTAGCAGATTTTAATATGCATCTTCTGGAATGGGCAAATGAGAGTTACGAAAGAATGGAAAAAATTAATATGGAGACTGCAGCTAATGACTACAGTATCCCTTTATCTACGGACGATAAGACCTTTGTTGCTCTTACTGTCAGAGTATCCGGTATGGAAAATGCCGAGTTTGTGAAGAGCGAATACACCGGAGACCCGGAGCAGGACCCGATACTTGGAGGAAATACTCTTGAAAAACAAACCGGTGAAGGTGGATATGCGGCATGGAGCAGCATGTATTATCAATATTCCTACCATATTTCAGATAAAGAAGCAGTAACGGTAGGTGAACGTGACCGTTCGATTGGAGGCATGGAAAACGATATTAAAGAATTTTGGGACGGAACGGATATTGAAGATTTGCTTAAGATGACAGAAAGCGATGTCATAGAAAAGTTAAATGAAATTGCCGCAAAAAATAGTAACGATAAAATCGTGATAACTATAAGAGAAGATGGGATTGGATTTGAGAGTATGGATGAGCGGTACAAAATTTAAGTTGTGATTCACAGTTACTTATACTATAATTATATCTGTACCAAAAAATACACCAATCATTATGTAACATATGTATTTGGAAGGAAAAAGATGTTTTATTATATTTACGTTTTCGGCACTCTTCTCTATATGTCCACCTGTTATTCCCTGAGTATGTACGTTCTAAGCGTACACATTCTAAATGAGCGGATCAACAAGAAGAGTGCCGTCTTATATTGTACCATCTATTTTGTGATTCAGGTCGTTGCGAACATTTTGCTAATGCAGGGGACTACGTTGGATGAAGACTTTTTGGTAAACTGGAATATTTATCTCTATACCCTTCATGTAGTTATTTTAATCCTTCTGCTTCTGTGGACCTACAGACAAAAGGTAATACGCACAGTAGCGGCGGCAGCGCTCACGCATTTTGTGGTATTTACAATTGGTTCGCTTGCCGGAGAGGTTCTTATCAGTTATATGCCTGAAATGGAGAATATGTACCTGTACGGTCTGGCCACATCCGTGCTTTCCCATACGATCATGCTGGTTTGTTCTCTTCTCATTGCAGTGCTGCTGCGCAGGCTGGAGTTTGACAGATATTTTGAAGCCTTATTTACGAGCAGTCTGAGGGCTGTGGTAACATTAATTGTCAGCCTCCTGCTGATGCATGTACATACGATTATCCGTCTGCTTTTTCCGTTAAAGGAGGTAACACTTCTCACCGCGTCTTATTCGGTGGCACTGATTGTGTTAGCGCTATTCTTCCTGCAGTTCGCGGCCATGTACCAGGCGGCAAAAGAACGGGTCAAGGCCCAGGAGGATATTATCATGCAGCAGAAAGCCCATTTGGCTCTGCTGGAAGAGCTTCAGCAGGAAATGCGCTCCTTCCGCCATGATTTTACAAATCTGATGACAGGCATGACAATCCAGGCGAGAGAGGGCGACCTCAAGGGAATTCAGGACTTTATGCGTAACACCAGCAGCTATTTCGACGAAAGGCTTGGAGATGAGATAAAAATCCTCGAGGCTGTAGGCCGCATCCAGATTCCGCCGCTGCGCAGTCTGATTACATCAAAGATTGCCCAAATGCAGGAGGCAGGGGTTCAGGTAAATGCGGAGGTTCTTTATCCTGTTCTTAAAGAGGGGATGCGCCAGCAGGACCTTCTGCGCTGTATGGGAATTCTACTGGACAATGCCCTGGAGGCTGCGAAGTTAAGTACACATCCTCATATTAGTCTGGTCTTGCTGCAGACAGAGAACGAGCTTTTGACTGCGGTGGCGAACTCCTATGCCCAAACGCCGGATCTTTCCGCTATGAGTCATGATGCTTACACGACAAAGGGGAGCGGCCACGGCACCGGGCTTATGAGTCTGCGGAAAATAATCCGCAAATATCCCGGCTGCGTAACCGGCATGAATCTGAAGGATGAGATGTTCCGTTATGAAATCCGGATTCCGCTATAAGATGTGTTAAAAGCAGATGCAATAAAATCAGATGAGAAAAGAGGTAACATGAGTGGTACCAATCTATATATGTGATGATGAGATACCTTTGTTAAAGCAGTTGGAACAGGTAGTCAGCGATCAGGTCATGATTTCCGCCTATGATATGGGGCCTATCAGGACCTTCACCACCCCGGAGGAGCTGCTTGGTGAAATAAAAAACGGTTGCCAGAGGGGGATTTATTTTTTAGATATAGATTTCCCAGACAGCATGAACGGACTGGAGCTGGCGCAGAGAATCCGCCGAGTGGACCCACGGGGATTTATCATCTTTATCACCGCGCATGATGATCTGGCCGCGGAAACCTTCCGGTACCAGCTGGAGGCTATGGATTATGTGGTAAAAGGCGATCACGAACATATCATAAAACGGATCCAGACCTGCCTTGCCAATGCGGAAAGCCGGATACTGGCGGAATCCGGGGAGAATACACAATATTACCCTCTGAAAATCTTAGATACCATCCGGCATATTCCTCTGACCAAAATCCTTTACTTTGAGGCTATTGGGCGAAAGCATCTCATCTTGCTGCGGATGGTGGATGAAAGCTTAGAATTTTACGGAAGCCTGGGCACCATTGAGGATGAGCTTGGCGGCCGATTCTGGCGCTGTCACCGCGGCTTTCTGGTCAATCGGGAGCATATCCGGCAGATTCACTTAAAAGAGAATACGGTGGAATTAACAAACGGAGAGCACTGTTTGTTGTCGCGCAGGGCGAAAGCCGAAGTGCAGAAGGGCCAGTAATTATTGCGCAGGGCTGAACCGGAAGTGCGGTATGAGGTGTAAACAGGTGTGGAAGCCTGCCGTTTGCGAAAGCAGTTTTACCATTTACGAAGCAGTTGATAGCTGCTTCTTTTTTTGTGCTATATTATGGGAAAGAAGTCAAATACCCCGCGGCAAACTGGCGGAGCATTAAACCTGCTGTGCAGCAAAGCAGCGTGGTATCAAATTTAGGGAGGATCAGAGAATGAAAACAGAAGAAAGAACAAAAAAACAAATCATCATTTTCCTGGCAGTTGCCTATCTGCTGCCTTACGTACTTGGTATTTTTATGGGCTTTGGTTACAGTAAGGGACTGGATGTGTCGGTATTTCCGGCAGCTCAGATGTATTATCCTGCTGCCGGAGTTATGCTGGCGGCGCTGATTACCAGGAAAGGAGACTCTTTATTGCCCCGCAGGTTTTTTATTGGATTTCTTGCATTGACGTTAGTAATTTTGCTGACTGCTTTGGGAAGCGTTTTAATCCCGGGAGATTTCTGGGCAATGGCAAGCCAATGGATCATGATGGGCGGCTCCATTGTATTATGGATCCTGTATTTTACAGAAAATACCGACAAACGTAAGGCATATGGCCTAAAGGGCGGCAAATGGGGGATGACCTTTCTTCTTGCGCTTCTTTATCTGGCTTTATATTTGCTGAGATTCGTGATTTCTTACGCAATAAGCGGTCAGTTGGATTACTTTATCAGCATTTTTACGGACGTGACTACATGGATTGTGCTGGCCACATTAATACCAAGCTTTTTCCTCAGCTTCTCCGCATTTTTCGGAGAGGAGTATGGATGGCGGTTTTACCTCCAGCCAATTCTGCAGGAGAAATTTGGGCTGCGAAAGGGTGTCCTTTTACTGGGTATCATCTGGGGACTGTGGCATCTGCCTATTAATTTCTTTTATTATACATCCCCGTCCATGGGCTTTATCAGTGTAATCGGTCAGATCATTACCTGTATCACGCTTGGGGTATTCTTCGCCTATGCGTACATGAAAACAAATAATATCTGGGTAGCTGTGATCATCCATTTTATGAACAACAACCTGGTGCCGGTGGTGAGCGGAACCTTTTCTGCCGACGTGTTATCCAATCAGACCGTGGGCTGGGCGGATGTGCTTTTCCTGCTGATTGTGAATTCCATCCTGTATCTTGGCTTTTTGGCAGCTAAGGTATTCAGAGACAGGAAAAACCGGATACCTACCATGGACGAGAGAGCGGATGACTATTGTGCGTACTTATCAAAAAAGGAAATATAATCCACAATTGCTTCTTCAAAATATTCACCTAAATAAATATCAAAATGACCACAGTCATATTCTTTAATTGTCGCTTTTTTTGCATGCCTCGCACACTCAACTGTAGCTTTGGCAGGCGCCAGGGTATCTTTTTTGCAAACAGCAAAGTAAATAGGTGACTGAATATGCTTTGTGTATCTGCCGGGGCTGTATTTGAAAAATTCCAGTATAGTCCTGGCAGGTGCCTTGTTTACAAAAGTCGAACCTGCCGGGACCTGTCTCAAAAAGACGTTGTAGTCGGGAACAGCCATCAATGCGGCCTTTCCTCGGGGCGCCCCTAATTTTACCATTACCGGATGATATCCTGTGAGGCAGGAGAGCAGGTCCGCGATAAGTAAAGGAACCGTCTTTACCGTAGAACGCAGCGAGAGCGTACCCATAGTGGCCCATTTATTTGTGTATGGGCATTGCGCCACGGCTGCGCAGATATCCTTTCTGCCTGCGGATAAGGCTGTCACATGTCCGCCGCTGAATGAACTTCCAAAAAGAAAAATCTTTTTCCCGTCAACCCGCTTGTCCTTTTTCATTAAATCTATGGCGCAGTTCCAGTCTGCAAGCTGATTTCTTACATTTATCCATTGCCTTTTCTTCCCATCACTTGCTCCGAAGTTACGATAATCAAATAAAAAACAGGCATATCCTGCGGCAGCGAACCGTTCGGCATATTCGTCCAGCCGCATTTCCCGTACCCCGCCCAGGCCATGCGCCATTACGATCACAGGTCTTTTTTCACCGCCTTGGGGCAAATAAAGCCATGCGCTGCACCGCGTATTGTTTGAATAAAAGTCAACATCTTCACGTTTAAACTGAGTGTTCATGCTATGCTTCCTCCTGATTATACTTTCTGTTTTTAAGAGTGTATGCGTTGATTTTATAACTTCCATATGATATGATACATTTTATATCTGATAAAAATTGTATCATATTGACCAAAGAAAGCAAGGCCGCGACCTGACACAAAATAAGGAGAAATGTCCCCATATGGATAAGAGAAAAGTATCAAACAAAAAAGTAAAAGACAGCTTACTCAGCGCATTGATCCAACTGGCACAGTACGAAAAATGGTCCGGTATAACAGTCACCGCCCTTGTTGAGAAATCCGGCGTTGCCAGGTCATCCTTTTATCGTAATTTTTCTACTATTGAGGACATCGTGGATTATGGTATCATGCAGATGAATGAAAAGTATAATCAGGAGAATCCATCACCGGATGAGAATTTCCGCAATAAAGAGCTGATGTATTTTAAGTTTCGCTTTTTCAAAGAACATGCGCCGCTTATATTGACTTTTCACCATGCACAGACACCACAGACTCTGCTTGCAGCGATCAACGATTTTGTGATAGATGCTTATGGTGATATGCCCACCAGTTCCATTTCAAAATATGAATTGTACTATTATTCCGGTGCGTTCTATAACATGATGATTCATTGGCTGGAGGATGGGGCTAAGGAAAGTCCCGAAGACATGGCCGAGGAGTTCTTACGCATAGCCAACGCTCAAGTTCGGTAATTCGTAACTTTTACAATATATTTATGGGAGGATTTTACAATGGAAAAAGATATGATCATCGGGGAATTAAGGTCACAGGCATCAGAGAAATACAAAGCGAATGTAGTAAAGATGGGAATCCCGGAGGAATGCAGCATCGGAGTGTCCACGGCCGTTGTCAGGAGCCTGGCAAAGAAGGTTGGAAAGTCAAAAGAAACAGCGTACGAGCTGTGGGACACCGGCCTTCATGAGGCAAAGCTTCTGGCCGTTCTTGTATTCCCATATAAGGAGATGGAGCGCAGTGATATCGAGCGCCTGATATCCGGTGTGATGTCCTGGGATTTATGCGACCATCTATGCAAAAATCTTATTATTAAAATGAAGGACTATGAATATTTCATCTCTGAATGGATCACTTCCAATGAGATTTATAAAAAACGTGCTGCTTTTACCTTAATCGCATCATCCGCCATACATGACAAAAAGCTGACAGGAGAGACACTGGAATACTATTTAAAACTCATCAGAGAATATTCCGACCTGGAGCATGAGCATGTGAAAAAGGCAGTTTCATGGGCGCTTCGGGAAATCGGAAAAATAGATTTTGACTACAATGAAAAAGCTCTCCTGGTCGCTTATGAATTAAAAGAACACGGAAATAAAACACAGGTATGGATTGCAAAGGACGCCATCAAAGAATTAGAAAACCTGGTCAAAGCCGAAGGCCGCAAGAGACTGATTTCCGCCGATACCCAGATGGGTCGTTTAGAAAATTAAGTTTCCAGCTTCTGCTCTAAAATATAGAATGATAATTGGAGGATCAGTCTTTCCCTGCTGTCCTCCAAATCAATTCCCGCAATCTTCCGGATCCTTTCCAATCGATAAAACAATGTGCTTCGGTGAATAAAAAGCTCCTTGGAGGTCTGGAGGACATTCCGTTCAAGCTCCAAATGTACTTTCAGCGTATAGTACAAATCCGTCCCGTTCCGGTCGTCATAGTTTTTTAAACAAAGGAGCTTTTCGGAACAAAGGAGCTTTTCGGAACAGAGAAGCTCCGCCGGAATTTCTTCCATTCCTTTCTTTAAAAGATATTCCAGAAGAAAATCGTCAAAACGGTAGCACCAGATCATACTTTCACTTTTTCTGCCCAGATCAAGAGCCACACTGGCTTGGAGGTATCCCTGAGGAACGAGGATAAAATCATGGATTTCACAGCTTGCTCCCATTTTCAGCAGTCCTTCGCGGAGAAGGATGGCAAGGCTGCTGATGACCTCAGAGGAGGTGTGATGACCATAGGAAAGGTTAACTACCACAGCAATGCTGTGCTTATACAGGAAGGCATGGCCGGAAGGAATTTGTGTCGCGATATGACCCAAGGTAGCGGCCGCGGACATTACGCTGATATCCCGCTGCTCTGTTTCAAGGCGCAGGCAAAGATAGCGGTCATGCTGCTTCCAGTGAAGGAAATAGAGATAATTCAGGATACTCTGATGGTCCGTGATGTTTCCGTCCAGATAATCGTTGAAAAAGTGGTCCATATCATTCCCGGCACTTAGGCTGAACAAGCTTCCGTGCCGGATGGCCATTTCAATAAATTTCCCCAAGTATTCCAGGGCCAGAAAATTGCCCTGCTTCAGCTCACTTTGCAGTTCGTCCACACAAATCCGGCCCTCATACCGGCTGCCGTTCCAAAGGTTGACAAAAAGAATCCGGTATCCCCGCTGTTCTGCCGAAAAAATGGACGGTGTTTTCTTGCTCAGCGTGTTCAGGTATTCGGTATCAGCTTTAAAGTCATGTATGATGCTTAAGGGAACCATATTGCTCCCTGTTCGGGAATCCCGCTCCCATTGGGTCATGCCCTGAATATATTTTGGACAGGAGAGAATGTAAAAATTTGTGTCGTGGACGAACATAGGATTGTGAAAAAGCTCCAGACTGGCAGTAAGCATATCATCCAGAGGGTGATCTCCGGTGAGGGCATACTGGAGGCTGCGGTCCCATTTCCTGTATTTTTCAAAGGTTTCCAGAGTCAGCTCCAGGGCGTCAAGGACATTGTCTGCATCTTTAAGCTCCAGGACAGGGCAGCTTTTGTGAAAATATGCAAGGTCAATGTGCCCGGCAACGATAAAGGCAATGTCTCTGTACCGCGTGAAATCCTGACATACATCGGCACCCTGGATAAGGTAAACATATTGGGGACAAAGACTTTTTTCTTTCCGGAAAAGTCTGGCATCTTCCAGACAGGCACGGTCATTCTGAGCATAGAGATTTACATTTTTAAAATTCTCAGAGAAAGCATCAGCGAGTATCTGCATGTTGAGCCGGAAGGAAAGATTTTTTTCTTCGTAATTTAAAACTGCTTCTGTCAAGACGGGATTCTCCTTTTGCTGTGGTATTATGACAACAGTATAACATTGCCGGCGGGAAAGTGCAAAGAGATGTGAAAGGATGGGCAGGATATAAGCAAAAAGCCAAAGGGGAGAAAAATATCCGCCCCCTTGGCTTTCTTAGCGGCTTTCTGAATCACACGCCGTAGGTTTCTTTGTTGTATTTCTCTATTTCATCTGTTATGATCTCGTCGGTTTTAGGATAGATGGTTCCTGCAAGTCCGTATGTCATACAAGGAATATAGTGGCCTCCGGGTCCATATGTGCTGCAGGCTCTGCGTACATCCCTGCGGATTTCTTCCTCCGTTGCATTCTCCCTGTCAATGGTAGCGTCAATGCCGCCCATAAGCGCCATCCGTCCGTCCAGCTGCTTTTGCATTGCCACGATATCGTTTTCCGGGAGAACTCCCTGCCATACGTCCACACCGATTTCCACCATATCCTCAATGATAGGCTCCAGGAAGGAGTCTGCGTGGTGTATCACCATCACTCCATGGTCGTGCATATAGCCGTAAATGCGGCGGTAATGCTCCTTGAAAAACTCTCTCCAGGTAGCCGGCTGCATAAAGAGGCTGGTCTTGGAACCCCAGTCATCATGGGACAGGATAATATCCGGATGAAGATTGTCCACAAGAAGCTTAGCATACTGGAAACGGTATTCAGCGATGGCGTCAATTAATTCTTTCATGGATTCCGGCTCCAGCAGAAGATTCATCAGGGCATCCTCAAAGCCCATGAGAAAGTGGCTTTGTTCAAAGATTCCCGTTCCCATGAAGCCCATGACCAGTTTCTCGTCTCTGTTTACCTCGGAGGCTGATTTCAGAGCATCCTCCCAACCGTCGCTGCAGTTTGCAACAAGATCCGGCACCTTCACGTAATCCTGCCACTGGGTGACATCAGGACACACCTTGTTCGATTCTGTCACATGAGGCATAGGACCGGGAGCATCCTGTGGGAAAAGGATTTCCGTACCCCAGCGGTCTATGGATGTCTTGCCTCTCACACGGTTTCCTCTTGTGTATTTTATAAGAGGGTCGTTCATGATTGGGACGAAGGGCTGGTATTGGTTTGCCAGACGATCAGGTTTGCCGTCCTTTTTCAGGGTTTCAAGAAAATTTTGTTTTGGTGTTAACATTTTGATTCCTCCATTTCCATATATTATATTTTAAACTTGTTAATGCCTGGAAGCAATCTCCGCGGAATACTGCTCAACCTTTTCTTTTGTCAGACGGAAGCCGAAGAGAAGGAGCAGTGCTGCAACTATAAGAGCTAGGGCCGGGATAACCATAAAGGCCATGCAGATACCTTTTTTCAGTTCCACGGTTGCCATTGCCGCGTCAATGCTTGAGTCAAAGGACGCAAATGCAAGGCAGGCGGAGATGATGATACCTCTTGTCATAACGCCCACTTTTAACGGAACATTCTGAAGCCCGCTGATCCATCCAGTGGCATTTTTGCCGGTCTTCCACTCAGAATAGATGATGGTGTCCGCATACAGGGCGGGAGTGCAGGCGTAGGCAATGCCGTATCCGAACTGAGCCACAGACATAAGTACAATAACCATGGTGACATTGGTATAAGTAAAGTTCGCTACAAATAAAATGGCTGCCATGGCGAAGAAAGTAAAAATAGTGGTAGTCCTTGTGGAAACCTTCTTTGCCATATTTTTTGCCAGGTAGGAACCAATAACACAAAGGATGTTGGATACCAGGATATAGGTAGCCAGAAGGCCTGCATCCTGGGCTACGTAAGTGAAGTAATAAATGGCAACGCCGGAGCATACGAAGTTGAACATCCATTTTGCCAAATCTGCCAGTAACAGGGTAAGAAGGGGAGGATTCTGCAAAAGGGCTTTGATCAGGTCCTTGCCTCCTGTTTTTGTCGTATCCTTTTTTGTATTTGCGGCTGACGGGGCTTCTACTTCTTCATAGCCATCGAACATTTTAAAGTGGGCGTAATAAGCAACTGCCATCACGCAGCCAAGAACGAAGGCAGTAGCGCCGTACTGGCTTTTCTCACCGATCATTCCGGCAAAAAGAGCTGCAAGTGGAGGGCCTACATAGGAAAAAATAACCTTTGACAAGTTGGCCCATGCTGCTCTTGTGGAGGCCAGCTGTGATCTGGCGTCCGGGGTTTTTCCTGCCACAGCTATCATTGAAACATTGGCCACATAAGGGAAGTTCCACACGACATGGCTTACCACTGCTGCAATGATAATGATGGCAATGGATAAGGGCCCGTCCCCTATTTTCAGAAACTGGAACGCGTACAAGAACGGCACGATCCAGGGCAGAAGTATCAGCCAGGAACGGTAACGTCCCCATTTCTTGGGCTTAATGCTGTTGAGAATGGCTCCGTAGATCCACGACAGGCAGGCATCAATAACACTTGCAACTGTTGTGATGAAGGAGACGGTAGCCATTCCGAACTGGGCCAGATTGGTGAGGAAAAAGTTAAAGTAATAGCTCTCTACATTTGTCATCAGGGTAAAACCGCAGTCACCAATTCCGTAAAAGAGCTTTAGTGCCTTGCTGAGTTCTTTCTGCTGAGGCTTTTCTGTGCTGCCTGTTTTTGGCGCGCCAGGGTTGCTTTTGCTGCTCATTTGTATCTCTCCCTTCGTTTTGGACGAAAATACGCACTTCGCCCATCATACTTTTTGTTCACATACCGGTACGCTGTAGTATTTAATAAGTACAGTATATACCAGTGGTTTTTGGGAGTAAATCCGCACACAGTTTCATTTACGTGAAAATGATTCATACCTTTTGTAGCATACTGTATATAAAAATGACGAAAGCACTTTAAGCCGGTACATTTGCCTTTACAAAAGAGAAATCACTTGTATATAATGAAGCTATCACATATGCACGGTATGCTTTGGGAGGAGGAACTTTAATCATGTATGAGTCTATGTATGCGCCTGTTCCTGATGTAGACGCTTATTTAGAACGGATTCACTGCAAATGTCCCGAGGCGCTCACAAAGGAAAGCCTGGACCATCTCGTTTTCAGCCATCAATGCTCGGTTCCCTTTGAAAATCTTGATGTCTGGCTGTTTAAAAAGGATATCTCCCTGGATATCCATGAGGTTTTTGAAAAAATAGTTTTGAGGCGAAGAGGAGGCTATTGTTTTGAACTGAATGCGCTGTTTACCGCGCTGCTGAACGGATTGGGATTCCATGCTTATTCCTGTATGTGCAGGATAACAAGGAATAAAGATTATGTTCCCCTTGTGCTGCACAGAGGGATAATTGTAGAAATCGGAGACAAAAAATATTTCTGTGACGTGGGATACGGAGGGCCTATGCCTCCTGCATCTGTTCTTGTGGAGGATGGGGCAGAGCTTCACACAAAGGGCGAGCATTACTATATGTACCGGGCCGAACCGCCCTGGTGGACGGTAAAGAGAAGGAGGAGCAGCGGGGAGATGGAGTCTATGCTGCAGTTTTATACCATGCCGCAGGAGCCTGTAAATTATATCCCCATGAATGAATACTGCTCCAGAAGCGAGAAGTCGGTGTTTTGCCAGAAGCTTTATGTAAACAGGAGAACAGAGGACGGAAATGCGTCCATTATGGGAAATCACTTTACCCAGGTAAGACAGGGACAGGTGATCCAGGACAGGGACTTTGAGGAGGCGGAGCTTCCCGGGCTTCTGAAGGAATATTTTGATATTGAATTGTAGTCCGGGTATACCGAAGGAAATTCATTATGGAAACGGTTTAGCTTTCAGTCCACGACCCGGAAATAATTCCGCGGGCTAACGCCAAATTGCTCCTTAAACACCTTACTGAAATAATAGACATCCGGTATCCCTACCATTTCGGCAATCTCGTAGGATTTATATTTACCGCAAGCCACCAGATCGGCAGCATGGTTCAGCCGTATAGCTTTTTGATAAGCAAAAATAGTCATGCCGGTACGGCGTTTAAAAAGGCGGTTGAGATGATCAAAGGTCATTTTAAACAATTGTTCAAGCTTATGCCGTGAGATTTTTTCTTTATAATTCTCTTGTAAAAAAATCAACATATGGTTTACAATCTGCACCTGCGTCTGGGTAAATGATTTCTGGCTGTTCTGCATTAGATGATTCGTAAAGCTTGTAGAAATCTCAATCATTATATCCAGAAAGCAGCAGGAGCAGATGGCTTTAAATTGATTCAGGCGGTAAGATACCGCACTGGAAGCCCTTTCCATCAAACTGCATATTTTACTGAAGGAAACCGCATCTGTAAAGTGTAACTGCTTGGGCAGAAGCAGCGGAACATCCTGATACAGCGCATATGCATGAGACGGGGCCTGCTCCTGGAGTGTATGTGTTTTGTTGAGAAGCTCCAGGAGATTTTTTTCTTCTATTTCTGTTCTTTTCAGCAATGCAGCAGGAAAATGGATAAAGTAGTATTCTGCATCGCTTATCTGAGTCCCAAAGTGTTCACTGTCCGGGTCAAGGAGCAGCATATCGCCTCCATGAAGGGTGTACGTTGTGTGCCCTTCTTTCAGATAGAGAGTTCCTGATTTTATAAGAAAAATAATATACTCACCCGGCGTTCTTCTGTCGTGAATCCATCCCGGAGGAGCTTTAAACTTATCCATAAATGATACTCTTGGAAAATTATCATAGCAAAGCTGATAATACATCAAATCTCACCTCACACGCCAATGGGCAGACACCCCCATCTGTTTTTTCTCTTCCTCATATTCCCTAACATATCACAAAGTCCACAGAATAGCAATAAGTCGATAAATTACAAAAAATGACGTTCCAGCCTATTACATTCAATTTAGAATTGTTTTAATATGTGAAGCTATAAAAGAAGCTATAAAAACTTAACAGCAAAGGAGAATCCAATGAAACCAATTAAAGCATTCACTCTGAATATCAATTCCAAAAGCCACAAACCGGACCGAAGAGTAAAGGAGATTACCCAGACAATCCATACAATGAAAGAAGTCCTAAGTATAAATACAGTAATGATTGTATTCGGGGCCTGGCAGGAAACACCGCACTCGGAAGAAATTCTGTATGACACCGGTGATATTCCTGAGGATGGAGAACTGGAGGAGATAATCGCTTATGCCCATAGTGCCGGGCTTCAGGTATTTTTAAAACCTATGGTAAACTGTAGAAACGGTGTTTGGAGAGCCTATATCAGCTTTTTTGATGTGGAAGCCCCATGTGAAGCAAAAGGAAGCCGTTGGTTTACAAATTATGAACGGTATCTTCTGCATTATGCACGGCTCGCACAGCGTACTGACTGCGAGATGCTTGTGATTGGGTGCGAACTGGTTATGATGGAAAAAAGAGAAATACAGTGGAGAAGTCTCATTTCCCATATCCGACAGGAATATCAGGGTATGCTTACCTATAATGCAGACAAATATCAGGAAGGGAATGTTACTTGGTGGGATGCTGTGGATGTGATATCTTCCAGCGGTTATTACCCCATTCATAAATGGGAAGAGAATTTAAACCGAATAGAAAAGCTTCTGGAGCATTATCAAAAGCCTTTCTTTTTCGCAGAATGCGGAATGCCAAGCAGAAGCGGCAGTTCCAAAATCCCTAATGACTGGACGCATGTAGGAGTTCTCGATTTGGAGGAACAGAGGGAATATTATGAGGTAATGTTTCGGGAATGCAGAAAACGGGAATGGGTCATGGGCTTTTGCGGATGGGACTGGCGTTCTTCTTATCTCCAGGAGCCAGTGATCAATGACGACTACAGCGTATACGGCAAACCTGCAGCATACATCATTCATGATTTTTACAAAACCTGGCATACATCTTGTGAGAGCAATCGCATAATTAAAAATCAAAATGAAACACCAAGTGAAATTTAAGTTGACTTATACTTAAAAATTAATTATAATAAAACAAAAATTAGTATATGAAAAATAAATGGCACACAAGATACAAAAGGAGAGGAAATATGGCGGTTTATTACGATGATAAGAATAAAATTTTCCGGTTGGACACAGAGAAAAGTACCTATGTAATCGGCTTGTCCCCGGAAGGATATGTAGGACATATTTATTATGGGGCAAGACTATACCAAGAGGCTGCCGGCTATCTGCTGAGGATGGATGAGCCGCCTTACACACCGTCTGTGAATCAGAGAGAGAAATCTGCATTTCTGGATTTCTTTCCAATGGAGTATCCTACAGGAGGCGTCGGCGATTATCGGGAGAGTTGTTTCAATGTGCGCAATGAAAAGGGATGCATGGGAAGTGAAATTTTTTATGTATCTCATGAAGTTTATAAAGGCAAACGCGGCCTGGAAGGACTTCCGGCCTCTTTTGGAACGGAGGATGAGGTAGAAACCCTTGAAATTCTTTGCGAAGACCCCATTTTAAAACTGCAGGTTTATCTCAGTTATTCAGCCTTTGAGAAAGAAAACATCATAACCAGAAGTGTTCGCATTGTAAATATGGGCGTGCAGACGCTGAAGCTGGAAAAGGTATACAGTGCATGTCTTGACATGGATGATGAAAAATTCCGTATGCTTACTCTGTGCGGCGCATGGGCCAGGGAACGCCATATTCAGGAATGCGAAGTGCATTACGGGAAGCAGATGGTTTCCTCTGCAAAAGGAGAGACGAGTCATCAGGAGCATCCCTTCATGGCCCTTGTGACACCGGGAACCAATCAGGTGCAGGGGCAGGTCTATGCCATGAATTTCGTATATTCCGGGAATTTTATCGCTCAGGCGGAACGCACCCAGTTTGACTCTGTAAGAATGGTAATGGGAATTCACCAGGAGGAATTCTCCTGGAATTTAAAGCCCTCCGATACCTTCCAGGCTCCGGAAATAGTTCTGACCTATTCCGGAGAAGGATTGGGACAGATGACCCGGAATTATCATGATTTCTACCGGAATCACATGATCCGCAGCCCCTATCTGCACAAAAAAAGGCCCATTCTTATCAATAATTGGGAAGCCACTTACTTTGATTTTGATACGGAAAAGCTTCTGTCAATTGCAAGAGAAGCAAAAGCCTGCGGAATCGAGATGCTGGTAATGGATGACGGATGGTTTGGAGAGAGAAACAGTGATGATTCCTCACTTGGCGACTGGACTGTGAATGAGAAGAAGCTTCAGGGCGGACTCAGGCACTTGGTGGAAGAGGTCAATGCCATTGGACTGGACTTTGGCATTTGGTTTGAACCGGAAATGATTTCACCCAACTCAGAACTTTACCGCAGGCATCCGGAATGGGCCATTCAAATTCCAGGCAGGGAGCCGACCCAGAGCAGAAGCCAGCTTGTGCTGGATTTATCGAGGCCGGAGGTACTGGATTACGTATACGAGAGTGTGGCGGTAATTTTGCGCAGCGCCAATATTTCCTATGTAAAATGGGATATGAACCGTCAGTTGAGCGATATGGGCAGCACTTACCTGGACAAGGATTCACAGCAGGAGCTGTTTCACCGTTATGTTTTGGGCGTTTATGCGCTGCAGGAGCGGTTGGTCACGGAATTCCCCAACCTTCTGCTTGAGAATTGTTCCGGAGGCGGAGCCCGCTTTGATCCCGGAATGCTGTACTATAGTCCTCAGATCTGGTGCTCAGATGATACGGATGCCATTGAGAGACTTATGATCCAGGAGGGTACAGCACTTGTTTATCCCCTTTCCACAATGGGTGCTCACATTAGTGACTGTCCCAATCATTCGGTGGGACGCAGTACGCCCTTTGAGACCCGGGGACATGTTGCCCTTGCCGGAACCTTTGGATATGAATTGGATATCACGAAAATCTCTGAGCAGGACAGGCGGATGATACCGGAACAGGTGCGTATGTACCATAAATATCATGAATTGATCCGGGAGGGCGATTACTATAGAATTGCCTCCTACCGTGAAAACCACACTCATGACTGCTGGGCCGTATCCTCCAGGGATAAGAAAGAGGTGCTGGTGACTTATGTGCATGTTCTGGGAAATGTGATCGCACACAGCAGAAAAATCAAGCTGCAGGGCTTTCGGCCGGAGGCGCGGTATTGCTTAGAAGGCACGGATTTAGTATTTACGGGAGAAATGCTGATGCAGGGAGGATTTTTGATCAGCGGCCTGCGGGGTGATTATACGAGCCGGCTGTATCACTTCATCATGGAATAGAAATTGTTTGGAACCTAAAGTTTAGGTGAAGAGATTCTTCAGCCAAAAACGGAAACGGAGATGGAATATGGGGAAAGTAAGACTGGCAGACATTGCCAAACAAGTGGGAGTGAGCACAGTAACTGTGCATAACGCGCTTTCAGGACAAAAGGGCGTCAGTGATGAAATGCGCTCAAAAATCCAGGCCGTAGCAGATGAACTGGGATATCGCCAGGCTTCTGCTGCGAGGAAACGTGAGACAGGAAGAAGCACAAAAAATATCGGTGTCATCATTTCCGAAAAATATCTGGACGAAAATGTAAGCTTTTATTGGAAAATGTATCAGGAGCTGTCCCTTGTGGCTACTGACAAAAACTGTATGGTGGCAGTAGAAGCCTTGAAGCACGAAATGGAGCACCAGCTGATCCTGCCCAAGATTGTGGAGGAAGAGACCGTTGACGGTGTGATCATCATGGGCGAGGTGAGCCGGGAATATATCGGATTTTTAAAGGATGAGATGGATATGCCCTTGGTATTTTTAGATTTTTATGATCACATTTTAGCAAAAGATGCAGTGATTACCGATAACTTTTACGGTATGTATCTACTGACAGAGTATTTATTTGAACGTGGGTTTACGAAAATGGCATATTTGGGTTCCATTCATGCTACCAGCAGTATTATGGACCGGTACTGTGGATTTTACAAGGCGCTTTTGGAGCGCGGCGTTTCCCTTTTGCCGGAATGGCTGATCGAGGACCGTGATGCCAGAGGGGATATTGGCTTTGAACTGCCCCGGAATATGCCGGAGGCGTTTGTGTGCAATTGTGATCTGACAGCCGAAATTCTTATTATGAAGCTTGAGGATGCGGGCTACCGGATACCTGAGGATGTATCTGTGGTAGGCTTTGACAATTATCTTCACCCTGGATTTCCGGATAAAAAGATTACCTCCTATGAGGTAAACATGAAGGCGATGGTTAAGATTGCCCTGGAAAAAATATTAAAGCAATTAAAAAATCCCAATTCAGGACGGGGCTTAAATGTAGTGTCCGGTCATGTAGTGGAAAAAGAGAGTGTAGGCTTCTGTCCTGCAGGCGCACCTAAAAATTAATCATAATATCAAGAAACCTCATGCAATTCATTGGACAGTCGTATGCAGGAACTTAAAAAGCCGGATAAATCGAAAGCATAGATTTGTCTGGCTTTTTGCTTTAACTGCACACCTGAAATGCATGTCGATGCACAATGGGATAGAAGCTGCGCATTGTAAAAATCCCACAATAAAACTACTTAAAAATGTTACACATCTAACATAAATGAAAAATTAAGTAATTTTAACTTGATATTTAAGTTAAATATGATAAAATGAAAACAACTTAAATAAAGCGCAAAAACAAATTAATTTTAAGAAAACAGGAGGTTTTATTATGAACATGAAAAAGAAAGCAATCAGTATCAGTGTGGCGGCGGCTATTACCTTGTCTATGGCTCCGGCCGCTGTATTCGCGGAAGGGGATATGCCTACTATAGACCAGATTAAGGTAGGAGAGGATTATCAGGACCTGGAAGCATCCATCAAGGTTCTCACGAACAGAACAGATATTGTGGACACGGTTTATAAAGGATATGCAGAGCAGTTCATGGAATTGTATCCAAATATTACGGTGGAATATGAAGGAGTTACAGATTATGAAGAATCATTAAACCTCCGTCTGACTACCGGTGACTGGGGTGATGTGTGCTTTATCCCCACAAGTGTTGCGAAGAGTGAATTAAGTACATACTTTACTCCATTAGGTGATTTTGAGACATTGGATGAAATTTACAATTTCTGTCCGGAGAAATCTTACGAAGGTACTGTGTACGGAATCGCTAACGGCGGAACCGCAAGCGGAATCGTATATAACAAAAAAGTCTGGGAGGAGGCAGGAATCAAAGAGCTTCCCAAAACCCCGGAGGATTTCCTCAACTGCCTGCAGCAGATCAAAGATAACACAGATGCTGTTCCGCTTTATACCAACTTTGCAGCAGGATGGCCCATGGGTGCATGGGATGCCTATATTGGTATCGCTGCCACAGGCGACCCGGATTTTATGAATAATCACCTGGTCCATGCAAAAGATCCCTTTGCCAAAAAGGATGATATGACCGGTCCCTACGCAGTTTACTACGTTATGTATGAGGCAGTTGCAAGGCAGCTCGTAGAGGAAGACCCGGCAAGCTCAGACTGGGAATCCTCCAAGAGAATGATCAATGAAGGCGAGATTGGCGCTATGGTCCTTGGCTCATGGGCAGTACAGCAGTGCAAGGATATGGGGGCAACGCCGGAGGATGTGGGATACATGCCATTCCCCATCTTAGTAGACGGCAAACAGTATGCAGGCGCAGGCGGAAATTACGCATTCGGTATTAACAACCAGGCGTCAGAAGAAAATCAAAAGGCTGCTATGCTCTATACCAAATGGCTGATTGAGGAATCCAGTATTTATGAGGATGAGGGAAGTATCCCTGCCTTAAAGAGCGGTGAGCTTCCGGATGCCCTGGCAGATTTCGAGGGAGTGGAGCTTTTGTCCGATAATCCCGCTTTAGAGGGAGAGGAGACATTGTTTAACGAACTGAACAACGAAAGTGAAGTTGGTATCAACAACGATGATTATCCGGACTGCGAGATTCTGGAAGCAGCGCTTTATGGCTCTTCCACACTGGATGAGCTTATGGATAACTGGAACCAGAAATGGTCTGACGCTCAGGAAAGCCTGGGAATCGAAGTAGCAGAGTAATATACAGGAACCTGAAAAAGATCAGGAAAGCGGGGCAGACGCTGACTTGGCGGCTGCCCCCTTTACATGAGGAGGGAAATTCCATGCAGAAAACCAGAAAACCCTTTATGCAATGGCTGAAAAGCAGAAAAGGACAAAAATGTATCCTCATTTTCACGTTTATGTTTGTGCCGCTTCTGTTGCTTTTTGTATTTACCTATTTACCGTTTTTTAAAATGATTGAATTCAGCTTCTATAAAATGAAATACATTGGCCCCAAAACCTTTGTGGGACTCGACAATTATATTGATGTATTCAGACGAAGCGAATGCTTTAAATCCCTGCAGGTCAGCATCTACTATATGGGCGGGGCTGTTGTACAGCTGGCACTGGCACTGTTCTTTGCCACTTTAATGGTATTTAAAACAAAAGGTGCCGCGTTCTTCAAGGGCGCTATGTTCTTTCCCTATTTAATCTGCGGTATTGCAGTCGGATTTATTTTTAAGTTTTTTTATGCAAGAGGCTTTGTCCTGGATTCCATTCTTCAGGCATTTGGTATGAACCCGGAAAATATACCTATGTGGCTGCAGGATCGAAGCATCAATAATATTTCCCTGGCTGCCACTTCTGTATGGAGATATACAGGCCAGAACATGATCTTATTCCTGGGCGCTATGATGTCCGTTGACTCCGAGCTTTATGAAGCAGCATCTCTGGATGGTGCGAATAAATGGCATCAATTCCGGTACATCATCCTGCCGAGTATTAAATCCATAGTGGTATTAAATCTGATTCTGTCGATCAGCGGTTCCTTAAGCGCCTTTGAGCCGCCGTACGTAATCACGAACGGTACAATGGGAACAGGAACTTATTTTGTAATTATGAACCGTTTGGCACACGAAAGCCAGAAAGTAGGACTTGCCTGCGCCATGGCGATAGTTCTTCTTGGAATTATCGTACTCTGTACAGTTGCCCAGAAGCTGTTCTTTAAATATGCCTTTGACGACGGAACCTCTGATGAATCCAGGGCAGCAGTCAGAAAGCGGAAAAAGGCGGAAAAAGCTGCACGAAAGGCTATGAGAGGAGGAAGTGCATCATGACCAACAGTAAAATAAAACCACTGTCAGTTGTTTTCCTTGTATTCAAATATGTGATGCTTGCGGGCGCTGCTCTGATTGCCCTGATTCCCGTCTGTGTCTGTGTTCTTACAGCGTTTAAAACCACCGAAGAATATAACACGACCTCTGTACTAGAGCTGCCGAAATCCTTCTTGAATTTTGAGAATTTTAAGGTTGCTTTCCAGCAGGCAAATATGCTGAAAGGTTTTCTAAATACAGCGATTGTTCTCGTTGTGGTGCTCACAGTATCTGTATTTATCGGTGCCATGCTTGCATATGTACTGAACCGTTTTAAATTCAAGGGGAATGCGGTGATCCAAAATCTGTTTATGTTCGCCGCACTTATCCCCGGCATCGCTACCCAGGTGACAGTTTATCAAATTATGTTTTCTCTAGGCCTGATCAACCGCCTTTATGGTTATATGATTGTTCTCATGGGAACAGATATTATTTCCATTTATATCTTCCTGCAGTTCTTTGAGAATCTTCCTGTATCTCTGGATGAATCTGCAATTGTAGACGGATGTACGTATTTTGGTGTATTCTTTAAAATCCTGTTTCCGCTTTTAAAGCCTGCGATTGTAACCTCTCTGGTATTAAAAGGAGTCGGCGTTTATAACGAATACTATATGTCAAACCTATATCTTCAAAGCTCTGAATTAAAAACAATATCCACAGCCCTATACAAATTTACAGGGCCTTACGGGAATCAATATAACTATATTTGTGCCGGTGTATTGATTACGATCATTCCGATTTTGATTTTGTTCCTGATCTTTCAGAAGCAGGTATACGGCGGAATGGCAGCCGGAGCTGTAAAGGGCTGACTCTATTGGGAAACACCATAAAATTTATTTGAATAAAAACGAGGAGACAAGTAATGAGCGAAATTAAAATCATAGGTCCCGCTGTACCTAACGTACCATGGCAGGACAGAACGGAAGAACCAACCGGAGCTCCGGTATGGAGATACAGCAAAAATCCTGTTATTGGCAGGAACCCGATCAAAGAGGTAGCCAGAATCTTCAACAGTGCGGTGATACCATATGAGGATGCATTTATCGGTGTGTTCCGTGGAGAGCAGAAAAACGGCATTCCGTATATTTACCTTGGCAGGAGCCGGGATGGGTTTCACTGGGAATTCGAGGAGGAGAGGATTGCTTTTGTGGATGAAGAAGGCAAACCATTCATGCCGGTCTACGCCTACGACCCAAGACTGGTAAAGGTAGAAGATATCTACTATATCATCTGGTGTCAGGATTTTTATGGGGCGGCAATCGGTATGGCAAAGACAACAGACTTTAAAACCTTTGTGAGAGTAGAGAATCCTTTCCTTCCATTTAACAGAAACGCCGTTCTCTTTCCAAGAAAGATCAACGGCAATTTCATGATGCTGTCCCGCCCAAGCGACAGTGGACATACTCCCTTTGGCGATATTTTTATCTCTGAAAGCCCGGACTTTATATATTGGGGCAAACATCGTCATGTGATGGGGAAGAGCAGTGAGTGGTGGGAATCCCTGAAAATCGGAGGCGGCGCAGCACCTATTGAGACAAGCGAAGGATGGCTTCTTTTTTACCATGGTGTAACAGGCACCTGCAACGGCTACGTGTACAGTATCGGTGGTGCAATCCTGGATATCGACAATCCCTCCATTGTAAAATACCGCTGCGAAAACTTCCTTCTTACACCGGAGGAGTGGTATGAGGAGAGGGGCTTCGTGCCAAATGTAACCTTCCCCTGCGCAACCATTCATGATGCAGAGAGCGGAAAAATCGCTGTTTATTACGGCGCTGCGGACACGTATGTTGGCCTTGCTTTTACTAAGGTGGATGAAATTATAACCTATATAAAAGACCACAGTGTAGTGAGAACAACTGACACAGAGCTTGGCAGAAGATAAGGCGAAATGGAAAGGCGGTTTGAAGGAAACATGCATACTTTTGCAAAGGAAATTGAAAATCATCTGAAGCAAGCGCTGATTCCTTTTTGGGAAAATCTTAAGGATGAGGAAAACGGCGGATATTACGGATATATGGATTATGACCTTAAGGTGGACCGGCATTACGACAAGGGCTGTATCTTAAACAGCAGGATCCTATGGTTCTTTTCCAATGCATATCTGCTTCTCGGAGAGGAAAAGCTCCGGGCAGATGCAGACCACGCTTATGAATTTCTGCGTGACCATTGTGTGGACCCCGAATTCGGCGGCATATTCTGGTCTGTTGCTTTTGACGGAACACCCAAGGATGAATCGAAGCATACCTATAATCAGGCGTTTGCTATTTATGCACTTTCCTCATACTATGATGCGACAGGCAATCAAGAGTCCTTGAAGCTTGCAGCCAGGCTTCAGCACGTGATAGAGGAAAAATGTACAGATGCCTATGGATATCTGGAAGCCTTTGACCGGAAATTTGAGCCGCAGGAAAATCACAAGCTCTCGGAAAATGGTGTCCTTGCGGAAAAGACTATGAATACACTGCTTCATGTTCTGGAGGCCTATACCGAATATTACAGAGTAACAAAAGATGAAATGACCGGACAACGGCTTCGGTTTATGATGGATATTTTCATAGAAAAAATATATGATCAAAAGCTTGGACGTCAGGAGGTATTCTTTGACCGGACCTGGAACAGCCTTGTAGATCTGTATTCCTACGGACACGACATTGAGTCCGCCTGGCTGATGGACAGAGCCCTTGCGGTTTTAGGAGATAAGAATTACACAGAAAAGCTTTCCCCCATCACCAGGGACATCACAGAACATATATACCTAAGAGCATACCACTCCCATTCCCTCTTAAATGAGTGCGAAAATGGCGTGGATGATACGACAAGAGTGTGGTGGGTGCAGGCAGAAGGAATCGTGGGTTTTCTAAACGGATATGAAAAGCAGCCGGAAAGAAAGGAATATCTGGCTGCCGCAGAGCAGATATGGGATTACATCAAAGAATTTATGATTGATAAAAGAAAAGATTCCGAATGGTACTGGTGCGTAGACGAATCCGGGAGACCAATACACAAGCCGATTGTGGAACCGTGGAAATGCCCGTACCATAACGGCCGGATGTGCATGGAAGTAATCAGGAGGACAAAAAATGCTTCATAAACAATATTACATAGAAAAGGCCAAGGTTGACGGACTCGTTGCAAGGAAAAACCACAAAACAGACTTTTATAACGGCATATACGAAAGATATGAATATCCGGTTCTGACAAGAGAGTTTGCCCCTGTGCACTGGAGATATGACTTAGATGA
Source organism: Blautia schinkii DSM 10518 (assembly GCA_000702025.1). Classification (GTDB taxonomy): domain Bacteria; phylum Bacillota; class Clostridia; order Lachnospirales; family Lachnospiraceae; genus Blautia_A; species Blautia_A schinkii. Next base: position 219,927 of record JNKJ01000008.1, on the reverse strand, counting down.
AGAGACTAATCCGTTTTTTATGGAACGGCTGGGCATCAATGCTGTGATGAATTCCGGAGCTATTGAATTGGACGGAAAATTTTACTTGATGGTACGTGTGGAAGGGAATGACAGGAAATCCTTCTTCGCAGTTGCAGAAAGTGAGAGCGGTATCGACGGCTTTCATTTCTGGGACTATCCTGTAGTGCTTCCGGATACCTGCCCGGAAGAGACAAATGTATATGACATGCGGCTTACGAAACACGAGGACGGATGGATTTACGGGGTATTCTGCTCTGAAAGTAAGGATCAGACAACCGGGGACCTGTCAGCTGCCGTGGCAGAGGCAGGGATTGTACGCACTAGAGATTTAAAAGTTTGGGAGCGCCTGGATAATCTGAAAACCTTACGTTCGCCACAGCAGAGAAATGTAGTTCTTCATCCCGAATTCGTAGACGGAAAATATGCTTTTTATACCCGCCCAATGGATGGCTTCATTGACACCGGAAGCGGCGGTGGAATTGGTTTCGGGGTATGTGACGATATCTGTCACGCAGTGATCGACGAAGAAAAAATCATCAGCAGACGCATTTATCACACCTTGACCGAAGGGAAAAACGGAGCCGGAGCAGTACCTATCAAAGGAAAGAGATGTTGGATTCATATTGCTCACGGTGTGCGCAATACAGCCGCAGGGCTTCGTTACGTGCTGTATGCCTTTGGCACGGACCTGAAAGACCCGTCCAGGGTGGTGGCCCAGCCGTCCGGTGTGTTTCTGGTTCCCTTAGGCAGTGAGCGTGTGGGGGATGTTTCTAATGTCGTGTTTACAAACGGTGCGGTAGCCAGGGAGAACGGAGATGTATATATCTATTATGCTTCCTGTGACACCAGGATGCATGTGGCAGCTACAACGGTGGAAAAGTTGGAGGATTATTTGTTTCATACACCTGCAGACCCTCTCCGTTCACCTGATTGTGTTAAGCAGCGCTGCATGCTGATAGAAAAAAATCTGGAGCTTTTGAAACAGAGTGCCTACAAAAAAGTATATGACTCCTGGCTTACAGATGCATATTTTGATGAAAAAACAAAGGCAGAATTAAAAGCAATTGCGGGTGATGAAAAAGAGATTGAGGACCGTTTCTACAAGGAGCTTTCTTTTGGCACCGGGGGCCTGCGTGGGATAATCGGTGCAGGGACAAATCGTATGAACATTTATACGGTGCGTAAGGCAACCCAGGGACTGGCAAACTACATCCTGAAAGAAAAAACACAGGATAAGGGCGTGGCCATTGCCTATGACTCCCGAAATATGTCCCCTGAATTTGCCGGGGAAGCAGCGCTTTGTCTGGCGGCAAACAATATCAAAGCATATATTTTCCCTTCCCTTCGTCCTACTCCAATGCTGTCCTTTGCCCTGCGGGAGCTTGGCTGTACAGCAGGAATTGTGATTACGGCCAGCCATAATCCTCCGGAATACAATGGATATAAGGTGTACTGGGCTGACGGCGGCCAGATTACCCCGCCCAAGGATCAGGAAATCATCAGGGAGGTACAGGCAGTGAGCAGCTATTCCATGGTAAAGACGATGAGTCTGGAGGATGCGCAGAACATTGGCCTTTATGAAGTGATCGGCCCTGAAATAGATGATAGATATATAGCGGAATTAAAAAAGCTGGTGCTCCGTCCGGATGTACTCAAGCGTCAGGCAGGAAATCTAAAAATCGTTTACACCCCTCTCCATGGAACCGGGAATCTGCCTGTCCGCCGAATCCTTAAAGAGCTCGGCTTTGATCAGGTCTATGTGGTCAAATCACAGGAGCTTCCTGACGGCAGCTTCCCCACGCTCAAATCGCCCAATCCGGAAGACAAGGACGCCTTTTCTCTTGCGCTGGAGCTTGCAAAGGAGGTTGAGGCAGACCTTGTCCTTGCCACAGATCCGGATGCGGACCGTCTTGGTATTTATGCCAGAGATGACCGTGACGGGGAGTACAAAAGCTTTACGGGAAATATGTCCGGTATGATCATTTTGGAATATCTTTTGTCCCAGCGAAAAGCTCTTGGCCTCCTGCCGGAAAACGGAGCAGTCGTCACTACCATTGTTTCCGGCAAAATGTCTAAGGCGCTTACCGCAGCATATGGAATGACGCTGATCGAGACTCTGACAGGCTTTAAATATATTGGAGAACAGATTAAACGCTTTGAACAAGAGAACTCCTATGATTTCCAGTTCGGATATGAGGAAAGTTATGGATGTCTAGTGGGAACTCATGCAAGAGACAAGGATGCGATTGCAGCAGTCATGGCGCTTTGCGAAGCGGCGGCTTACTATAAAGAAGAGGGCATGACTCTCTGTCAGCAGATGGATAGACTGTTCGAGACTTATGGATATTATAAAGAGGGGCTGTGTACCGTTACCCTGAAAGGCAGGGACGGAGTGAACAATATATCCCTGCTCATGGAGAATCTCCGGAAAAATATCCCCGCCTCAATCGGCGGTTATGAGGTAAAAACATTCCGCGATTACCAGGCTGGTACAATAACAGGGTTTCCTGTTTCTGACGTGATTTATTTCGAGTTGGAAGATTGTGCATGGTGCTGTGTACGTCCATCAGGAACAGAGCCTAAAATCAAGTTTTATGTGGGCGTAAAGGGAAAAAACCACCCTGAGGCAGATGAGAAACTGGAAACGCTCACTAAGGCAGTGCAGGAGCTGGCCCGGGTATAAAAAACTTCCTGGGTAAGGCTCCTGCACATACCAGATGGAGCATTGAGAAAGGACAGGTGAAATGATGACTTTCCCGAAAGATTTTGTGTGGGGCGCGGCAAGCAGCGCCTATCAGATAGAAGGGAAGGATAAAGCCGATGGAAGCGGCCTATGTATCTGGGACAGCTTTACGAAAGTGCCCGGTAACATTCAGGACGGCTCTGATGCCTCGGTAAGCTGTGATTATGTCCACAAATATAAAGAGGATATTTCTCTTATGAAATATCTCGGAATCCGCCATTACCGTTTTTCTTTAAATTGGAGCCGTATTCTTCCAGATGGAACCGGCGAAATCAACCAAAAGGCTGTTGATTTTTATCGGGAAATGATACTTTTTATGAAGGAAAAAGGGATTACCCCTTATATTACTCTGTTTCATTTTGAATACCCACAGAAGCTGCAGGACCAGGGCGGATGGCTAAATCCACAGGCTCCGTATTGGTTTGGAGAATACGCTAGAGTGGCGGCGGAGAACTTTTCGGATCTATGTGAATTCTTTATTACACTTGACGAGCCCCAGTGCTACTGTGAACTGGGGCATTTAAAAGGGATTCATGCACCCGGCAGTAAACTTTCCCTGCCGCTTACCTTTCAATTGGTACACCAGATGCTGAAAGGGCATGGAATGGCAGTGAAAGCACTTCGCAAATACGCCGCCCGGCCTGTGAAAATAGGCATTGCGCCCATTTGCGACAGCGCCATCCCTGTGACAAACAGTATGGAAGATATAGAGGCTGCGAAAAAAGCCTGCTTTGGTTTTTACAATAAAATGGATAACTGGCTGTGGAACCTTTCCTGGTTTCTGGACCCTGTTTTACTGGGGATATACCCAAAGGAAGGGCTGGAAAAATTTGCTCCCTATCTTCCTAAAATTACGGTAAAAGATATGGAGCTTATCCATCAGCCGCTTGATTTCCTTGGAGTGAATCTTTACAATGGCTATCCGGTCATAGCAGGAGAAAACGGAGAGCCGGTATTTGCAGCGCGGCAGCCCGGCTATGCAAAAACTGCGGCAGACTGGCCTGTGACGCCTGAGTGTATGTATTGGGGAAGCAGATTCTTGTATGAAAAGTATCATATACCCCTGTATATCACAGAGAACGGCACCTCTTGCGCAGATATGGTTTCAGAGGATGGGAGAGTACACGACTACAACCGCATTCATTTTCTGGATGCCTATATCGGGCAAATCCAAAAAGCAGTAAATGAAGGTGTGGATGTCCGCGGATATTTCCACTGGACTTTTCTTGATAACTTTGAGTGGGAAAGGGGATATCGCGAACGTTTTGGTCTGGTTTTTGTAAATTTTGAAAACCAAAAACGCACTGTTAAGGATTCTGCTTACTGGTATCAGAAGGTTATGGAAAGCAACGGGGCGGTTCTTTCTATAAACAAAAAGCCAAGGCCAATCCTGTTTCTCGAGCCTGTTTTAAAAGAAATGGTGTGGGGTGGGAGCCGTCTGGGAACAGATTTCGGATACAGAATTCCCGGAACAGAGACAGGAGAATGCTGGGGGATATCTGCACATCCAAACGGAGATGACCCGGTGGAAGACAACCGTTTTGTAGGAAAAACGCTCTCTGAACTATGGCGCGACGACCGTTATTTATTCGGCGATTTAGACCTGGATCGATTCCCTCTTTTGATTAAGGTGATTGATGCCAAAGACAATCTAAGCATACAAGTCCATCCGAATGACAACTATGCAAGGGCGCATGAAAATGGTTCATTAGGTAAAACAGAGTGTTGGTATATCCTTGATTGTCCGCAGGGGGCTGAGCTTGTCATAGGTCATAATGCTAATACAAAAGAAGAACTGGAAGCTATGATACGCAATGGACAGTGGGACGATTTTATCCGCCGCTTACCGGTGAAAAAGGGTGATTTCATCCAGATTGAACCGGGAACGGTCCATGCCATTACAAGGGGCTGTATGATACTGGAAACCCAACAGAACAGCGATATTACCTACCGTGTCTATGACTACGGACGGTTGACGGACGGGAAGCCGAGAGAGCTTCATGTGGAGAAAAGTATTGATGTGATTCAGGTGCCTGCGAAACCGGCAGAGTCTTGTGTGAAAAGTGTCCGGGATTTACCGGAAAACAGATGGGTGGAATTAATAGCCTGCGACTGCTACCAGGTATTTAAAATGAATTTAAACGGAAGGGCAGCTTTTGACCAGGTGTATCCTTTTTTGAATGTCAGTGTCATAGACGGCTGCGGGATCATCAATGGTCAGGTAATAAAAAAGGGCGACCATTTTATCCTTCCGGATAAATTCGGCATAGTGGAACTAACAGGTGAGATGGAGCTGATTGCTTCTACATTCCCTTATTAAGCATACAATAAAAAAATGGCATCAGGCTGAATGGTCTGGTGTCTTATTTGCTTTTGTACAATGAAGTACGAACGTTTCTGTTGCTATTGTAATTATGAATTGTTATAATCTTACTTAGAAGTATTTTGAACACAATTCAAATTTTAAGCAGTACAGCTTTCTAAAATATTCTCCATAAATGAGACGAAAGGTGTGTGAAAAATTATGAGAAGCACAATAAAAACAGTGGTGATGTGCATATCGGCTTTTGTCATTTGTGCAATGGCCGCCTGTGGTAATTCTAAGACCGCTGAGATTACGGAGACTTCTGCCCTGGACCAGCCGCTATATGACTGGGGCCATATTTCAGACACTACGATCACTGTTTGGGGAGATAGCGTTTCATTACAGCGTGAATATTATAAGAAAGCCTTCGAGCGGTATGAGGAAATGACAGGAAATACCATCGAAACAACAGGATATTCCATTGAAGAGCAGGAGAAAAACCGCGTCCAAATCGAGGCGGGAACAATGGAGCGGCCGGACATCTTGATCAGCCAGGGCGGGACGAACCTTGATCCATACGATCCGGAGAAAAATTTCTATGACTTTACGGACGCGCCCTGGGTTGACGACCTGACAAATATCGCAATCAACCAGTCGATTTATAATGGAAAAGTAATCGGCCTGCCTCATGCAGAGGCATCAATTTCAGGCACACTCTATAACAAAGAGATTTTTAAAGAATGCGGCCTGGATATCCCGGAAAACCAGAGCGAATTTATGGAGGTGTGTGAAACCTTAAAGCAGCATGGTTATACCCCCATGTATTTTCCCTATGCAGACCTGTTTTTCTTCTACCAGTTTCCCATGGACAGTATTGTGTCTGATGAGAATACATTAAAAGCCTTGAACGATTTCACCTTATCCTATGCCGATCTCCCTGAAATGGAGAAAATCATCACCTGGTACAAAGACATGGCTGACAAAGGGAATTTTGGCGAAGGATACATGGAAAATACAGCCGCCGGAAGAGTGGATGCAATGAAAAGCGGCAAATACGCCATGATGCTTGGTTGGGATGTGTGGCTGTACACAGACTTAAAGGAGGGCATGGAGAAGTTTGGGCTTATGCCTGCCTTTGTCGGTGTCCCGGAAAAAGGTTCCTTTGAGGGGCCTAACCTCACATTACTGACAGTAAACAAAAATAGTCCCCGGCTGGAGGCGGCATTGGATTTAATTACCTTTATGGCAGACCCATATAATTATAATGTGGCTTTTGAAGACTTGTATACGGCCCCTGTGTTTAAACATCAGGTGAAAAGTATCTCCACGCCGCAGTATGTGGAATCGGAGCAGCTTATAGATAAATTGTATTATGATGCTTCCGCACGGTTACGAATCCGCGGCTTTTCGTTATCTGACGCCAGTTTTATCCAGAAGTATATGCAGGAGCCTGAATATACAGCCCAGCAATGCCTGAAGGATATGGATGATGCGAGGAAAGCCAGGGGCATGAATAAAGGATAGTCCAATTGCACGGCTGTATACTGGAGGAGAAGTTATGCGAGAAGTAAAAGGTACCGGAAAAAGGTTCATGGCTTTAGTCACAGGTATTTTTCTGCTGTGTGTAGTGGTACTTTTTGGCGGCGGGGCCATGTCTTATATTCATAAGTTCAACCTCACGTTGGAGGAGGAAAACCGAATCCGTATGGCTGAAACAGGAGAAAATATACGTACCTATATGAACGCGGTCGTGGACAATAACCGCAGCCTGCTGAATAATGCGGCAATCGCACTGAATGCCATTGAGGAAAAGGACCGTCTGGCTTATCTGAACCAGGTGCGGGAACGTGACAATCTCGTATACATGGGATATGCAGGTTCAGACGGGATGCTTTATACCACAGTCTCTTCGGAGCCAAGAGATATATCACAAGAAGACTATTTTAAAGAAGCAATGACAAACGGTTATGCTGTCACAGGCATTGTACGGGAAATCTTGACGGACAGTGCTGCTTCCGGAGTCATATTGGCAGTTTCTGTGCCGGACGGCAGCGGGATTGTGGCCGCCATGGTTGATGTGCGTCAACTGGAGGCTGCGCTTGAGACAAGCAGCTTCGGCGGGCACGGCTATTCCTATATCATCGATAAAGAGGGCAGCTTAGTCCTGTACAAGCGAAGCATGGATTATTATAACTTTTTTAATCTCCTGGATAATGTCACATTTGAGGAGGGATTCAGCCATGATGCGATTCTTCATGATATCGCACAGGGACAGGCAGGATTATCGTGCTATTCGAATTTTAATGTGAAACAGTATGCATATTACTGTCCGTTGGGAATCAATGACTGGACCGTGGTCAATATTGTTGCCAAAAAAGTCATTACCCAGAAAACAGATGCGCTTGTGTATGAACTGACCAGACTTAGCGTAGTGACTGTTGCCGCGTTCCTGCTGTTGATACTCATTGTAGTGATTCTTTATAACCAGTCTCAGAACAGGAAACGTGCGGAGCGTGCGAAATCTATGTTTCTTGCAAATATGAGCCATGATATCCGTACGCCTATGAATGCAATCATCGGAATGACTGCAATTGCATACAGGCATCTGGATGACTCCGGGCAGGTGAAAAGATGCCTTGAAAAAATCCAGTCCTCCAGCCAGTATCTTTTAGGGCTGATCAATGATGTACTGGACATGTCTAAAATCGAAAGCGGCAGAATGGTTCTGCATAATGAATTTGTATATCTGTCTGACATAATCAGCCGTATGATAACTATCGTCCAGCCTGCCATGAAATCCAAAAACCAGGACTTTTCCATTCACCTTCATGATGTAAAGCATGAGCGCATTTATACCGATTCCCTGCGTTTATCCCAGGTGTTCATCAATATTCTTTCAAATGCAGCAAAATTTACACCGGAGGGCGGTAGGATTTCGGTTAATATCCAGGAACTCCAGTCAGAACAAAAAGGGTATGCAAGCTATCGTTTTGTATTTTCAGATACAGGAATCGGCATGAAGCCTGAGTTTGTCAAAGATATCTTTTCCGCATTCAGCCGGGAACAGGAAAGCAGGAGAAATGGCATAGAAGGTACCGGCCTGGGAATGGCTATCTCTAAAAAAATAGTGGACGCAATGCATGGCAGAATCCGTGTGAAAAGCCAACAGGGAAAAGGCTCCACATTCACCGTTGAGCTAAAATTCCAATTGGATAATGAGCCGGAAGTAATGCCGCTGCCAGCTATTCGTGTTCTTGTGGCAGATAGCGAAACCGACAGCAATCCACATACCGTCCATGATCTTAATTCACTTGGAGTGGATACAGAGCTGGCAAAGGACAGAGCGGATGCTGTGATAAAAATACAAAAAGCGCAGAAGATACATAAGCCTTATGATGTGCTCCTCATGGAGATTCCGTCCAATGATATGGACATCGAAGACTTCATAATGAGCGTCCGGGCCGAAATAGGTTCTGAAATACCCGTACTATTTATCTGTCCATATGACTGCGATGAGGTCGATGCTAAGATTTTTAAGGCGGGTGTGAATGCTTTTATCCGGAAACCTTTGTTCAAATCTAAGCTCTACACAAAGCTGAATCTTTTCATTAATCCGCTGAAAGCCCAACAGGAAGGTAATGATACCAATAACTGCGATTTTACAGGATACCGTTTTCTGTTGGCAGAGGATAATGAACTGAACATGGAAATTGCATGTGAAATGCTATCCTTTACAAATGCTACAGTTGAGACTGCCTGCAACGGCGAGGAGGCACTGCGTAGATTTGAAAATTCTCCGGCAGACTATTACGCAATGATACTCATGGATATCCAAATGCCGGTTATGGACGGATACACAGCAGCCAGAAAAATACGCAGGCTGAACCGCCCGGATGCCGGTACGATACCGATTATAGCCATGACGGCAAATGCCTTTGCGGAAGATGTTACAGCAAGTAAAGAAGCAGGAATGAACGCTCATCTGGCGAAACCCCTGGATATACAGACCTTGCAGAGTACGATTCAGGGGTATATAAGACAAAGGACGAATAACTAGATCACAATCAAACAGGAGCAGGATATCTGGTTTGATAACAGATGCTCTGCTCCTGTCTCTGATTTAAATGGTTGTTTAAACCGAATGTATAAATATACAGGCAATGATGACGGTTATCATATCGCTGACATAATTGATCATTTCTGCCAGTTCTTTATTCTGAGGGTCTTTCTTCAATTCTTTTAACTTAGCTTTTAACTCGTCACTTTCATGTTTGGAAAAATACTGATTCAAATTCTTGGTTTCTTTTAAAATATATATGAGAGCCACATCATGAGGGGTAATCCCGTCATCCTTTGTCACGGCTGCCTTAAGGTAGTCTATGACCTCATCTTTATAGGTCTTTTCAGGAATGTATGTTACCTTAGGACCGAAGATACCGCCGGATCCTGTTACTGCCACTCGGTCCGCAAGCAAAGACTCCCCAATCTGTGCAATAAGTTCCTTTGTATTTTTGCCGTAATAAAAATCATTCATCATTTTTTCCTTGGTACGGGGTTTTTCAATCAGGTATTCATATAGGGTCGTAAGGTGTTTCAATTCATCCGGCAGCTCGTTGATTACAGTGATTTTCTTCTTCTCCTCAGCAATGACACCGTTCAAGAGCAAATCCATAAATCCTGCCACTACCGTACCTGCATTTGATTCATCCTTGTGCATTGGCGGCATATTGCCATTCGCGTCTACTGCTAACGTGTAGTACTCTTGTGTAATTGATTTCCTGTTCATACGTAATCCTCCTGTATTTTCATTCTGATTATTTATTTTGAAGTCAGGCAATAGCTTCGACAAAAATAGCTTCGACCGTAAATTCAAAAGTTGATTAATTATAACATGTTAATCGTCACTTATAAAGCATATAGTCAAAAAAGCTTAAAACTTATCTGATGAAAGTCTTTGGAGTGATATATTCTGAAAAAGCGCACAAATTTATCTATATAGGTGAATTTATATTTACAAAGCATCAATTTATTGTATAATTATAAGTAACACTTTATGGTAAACATGAAACGGAATCAACGCCACTTATTATTGTATTATGAAAGCAGGAAATGATTATGAGAATAAATAGGGTTTATCTATCAATCATACGAAGAAAAAGCAGCGCTCTTTTCTTTGGAATCCTTATTTGTGTTTCAGTTTTTTTAATTGCTGCCTTAACTATTTATCAATCGTCCGGCAAAAATATTTCAGAAATCGAAAAGACATATGGCAGCAGCTTTAAAATACAGATTGTTCGGGATGATTCGGATCCCAGCTTATGGGAGGAACGAGTTATTGAAGGAACACAAGGGAATACTACGTTGAATTTCTATATTGGCCCTAATGTAGATGAAGAAATGATGAGTCGTATTGCAGAGGTTGACGGCATTAAAGATTTTGAAGCAGGAAGAGACTGGGAGGTTATGCTATACGAATATGAGTTAATTCCGGGGTGGGAAATTGCAGATTACAAATATCGTTTGGAGTCCCCCAATCCAGAACAGCTAATGTTCACAGCAGAAGAAATAAAAAATACTATCTATATTACACAGTGCTTTCCGGTACGTAATAGTACTAATTTTAAAGAATTCTACAATGGCATTTTTCGATTATGTGAAGGACGACATATTGTAGATACAGATGTACATAAAGCTATCATTTCCAGAGCCTTGGCAGATAGAAATCATTTATCCTTGGGAGATACACTCGTAATTGACACCGATTCATTGAATGTGCGCGCAACTTATCCGGTTGAGTCACTGGGAAATGTAGAAGCAGAAATTGTAGGTCTATTTGAAACGACATATCAGCAACAGGTAACAGATTACACAGAAGAATACGACATAATGGAAAACTGGATATTGGTGGATACCCAGACCGGATACAGTTTAAATCAATTATATGGCGAAAATAATAGTCTATATACAGGAACCTTTTTTGTTGATAATCCCGCCAATATTGATCAAGTGATGAAGGATGTCAAAAACCTTGGTTGGATAGACTGGAATTATTACAGACTGTTTAAAGACGATTCCCAGTACAGTGAAGCCATAGCCCCTCTCCACACTATGCGCGTCATTATGGCGGTACTTTTGGCTGTCAGTGCGATTGCAGGTATTGTTCTTCTGATGCTTACCGTAATTCATTCTGTAAAGAAACGGACCCGAGAGATGGGGATTCTCCTGTCCATTGGACTTAATGGCAAAGAAATCAGAAATCAAATAATCCTTGAGCATTTATTTATTGGGCTGGTGGCATTTTTCTGCGCTGTGCTTATCGGGGCGGCAGTCACCCCTGTGCTTGGCAGCCAGCTATATGGCACAATCAACAAAGGAAATGAACAAAAAGTATATACAGAAAAGGAACTGGAAGCAGCCATCGCCCGTGGAGAACGTGAGAAAGTATCTGAAATGGCTAAAAATCAGAGGACCGGAGTCGAACCACCTGAAGATATTGATACGGGAGTCAATGCCACGACAATCATTTTCTTGCTTTTTGCAGAGATGTTGATTATTGTTGTCTGCGTAGACTGCGCAATCAAAAAAACATTAAAGCTGGAGCCAATACGCGTCCTGTCCATGATTGAATAGGCTGTGGTTTTCAGAGAAGCATGATAGAATATATCGTATAGAGAATTGTACCTTAGTATTGCAAGAACAAAGACAAAAAGCTACAAGAACAAAATAAAAGGGGGATTCAAAATGCTGCAGGTAGTTGATATGCTTTATTCTTATACGGATTATAATACCGTTCTGGAGAATGTGAATCTGGTGTTTGAAGAGGGGAAGCTGTATGCAATTCTGGGACAGTCAGGGTGCGGAAAGACCACACTGCTGTCACTCTTAGGCGGTCTGGACAGTCCCAGGCAGGGCAAAATCCTGTACAATGGCACGGATATCAAGGAATACGGCCTTGATAAGCACCGTCAGGATAATGTGGCGTTTATCTTCCAGGGGTATAATTTGATCGAGTATATGACTGCAAAAGAGAACGTAGAGCTTACCGCCAAGCTTTCCGTGGAAGAGGCTCTGCAAAAGGTGGGATTAGAGCGTGAACTTTGGAACCGCAACGTACTCAAGCTTTCCGGCGGACAGCAGCAGCGTGTGGCTATTGCCCGGGGGATTGCCAGCAATAAACCTGTGCTTCTTGCAGATGAGCCCACCGGGAATCTTGATGAGGAAACCGCCCGTGCAATTCTGGAGCTGCTCAAAAAGAGCGCACATGAGGAGGGACGTTGTGTCATCATGGTCACACATTCCTCTGAGCTTGCCGGGGAGGCGGATGTAGTCTTCGGATTTGCGGACAAGCATTTCGTGGTGGAGGAACCAGCCCATGAAGAAAAGTAGCGGAAAAGGAAATCTGCAGCAGGCAGCTTTATATCTTAAACGCAAAAAAGGCCGTACCTGGATACTGGCCGGGATATTTCTCACCCTTTGTATTCTCGTACTGGCCGGGATTACCCTGACCGGCGCTGTGGAGCAATCGCTCCTGGAGCTTCGCAGGCAGTTTTACGTGTGTCTCACCATTGAACGTACCTTTGACGAAAGCACAGTGATCACTCCTGAACTTACGGACACAGTGGTACAGGCAGTGCAGCCGGAAAAATGGAGCGGAACGAACACGGTTTATCTTTCCACTAAGGAGCTTACGCCAATTCCAGGTAAATTTACCGCGGAACAGGATGATGCCGCACACACCACAAGGATAGTGGCGTGCTCAGAAAGCGTTCTCGCCAGGGAATTCACAGAGAAGAAGCTTGCTCTTGTGGAGGGCCGCCACCTGGAGCATGAGGATAAAGGAAAAGCGCTTATTTCGGACGAACTGGCGGAAATGAACGGACTAAAGCTTGGAGATATGATTTCTGGTACTGTGACAGATGATATTGTAATCAAGGCCAAGGCAGGTATCGGCAGCACTTATGAATTTGAAATCGCGGGAATCTTTCATGTGGACGGGGAGGCGGACAATACCTCCGATAAAAGAGCAGAATCCGAGATACTTGCAAACTATGTCTTTGTAGACGAAGAGAGCGGAATGGATATCCTGAAAAACATCTGGCAGACAGAGCCTCAGTATACAAACGGAATCACCCTCTGGGTGGAGGACCCGGCTCTGTTGGACAGTGCGTTTGAGAAAGTAATGAATGTACCTGGATATGAGTGGGATAATTATTTCGTCAACACGAATAATGCAGATTACGACCGTTCTGCCGGGCCGCTTACGCAGATGGAAAAAATATTGTTTATCATGCTTGCTCTTGTAATGGTTCTTGGGATGCTGATGCTGATCATTATCCTTACTATGTGGAATCATGAGCGAACGCAGGAGATGGGGATTTTTCTGTCCCTAGGATTTTCAAAGGCCAGGATCATGAGCAGGCTCATTACGGAAAATCTGATGGTATTTGCAGCAAGCTTCCTGGTGTCCGTTCCCTTTGTGTTCGGAGGAATCCGGGTGCTGGCAGGTCTTTTGGATATCGAGAATGCTGCACTTGGAATCGGTCACATTTTAAGCGTGGGAGCAGGCGGAGTGCTTTTCTGCATTTTTATTACTGCGTTCTCGTCTATTAAGATCATGCGGGTAAATCCCAAACAGATATTGTCCATGACAAGTTAACGTAGGAGGCAGTTGATTGCAGGCAGGTAGATTATTCGGGATTTTGTATTATATATTGGATAAAAGACATGCAACAGCTCCCGAATTAGCGAAAAAATTCGAGGTGTCTGTAAGAACGATTTATCGTGATATTGATGCTATCAGCGGCGCCGGGATTCCTATTTATGTTACAACCGGACGCAATGGAGGCATACAATTTCTTGATGATTATGTTCTTGATAAATCCTTTTTCTCCCATAAGGAGAGACAGGAAATTTTATCAGGAATACAAAGCCTTTCGGCTGCTCAGTATCCCGATATAGATCACATTTTAAAAAAGCTCGGTGCAACTTTCCAAGTAGGGTTAACTGATTGGATTGAGGTGGATTTTTCCCGTTGGGGAAGTATTGCTGAGCACGAAAATGAATTATTCCGTCAGCTAAAGCAGGCGATATTTGAAAAGCAGATCATTCATTTTGAGTATGATAACTCCTCCGGCACGAACAGTTGGCGAGAGGCTATGCCGTTGAAATTGGTTTATAAGGATAAGGCTTGGTACCTGCACGCGTTTTGCCCTATCAACAGAGATACCAGGCTGTTCCGGCTTACCCGTATGAAAAATTTGACATTAACCGAAGCACAATTTGAGCATGCGCCTGATGCAAATGAACATGTTTTTCCTGAACCACAGGAAATGGGAGAGTTAGTAGAGTTGGAGCTGGATTTCTCATTGGAAGTCGGTTATAGGCTATATGATACCCTGGATAAAAGTGCCATCACAAAAAATGAAAATGGATATATTGTGAAACTTACTTTACCCGAAACAGACTGGCTGTATAGCTTTCTCATGTCTTTTGGTGATAAGGTTACGATCATTCGCCCTGAAAGTGTAAGAAGGAAATTGATTGAGAAATATGAAGCTGCGCTGAACCATTTTAAAGAAGTTTAAGTTATGACAATTAAAATATAACTGAAACTACACAGGATTCCCCTAATAGCTTGTGAATAAAAAACGAAATATAAGATGTTTATTTTTTGTAAAGCCTGACATGATGTGTCAGGCTTTATTTCGTATACTTAAACGGAATTCTATTTTTAAAAATCAGCAACCTGACACAAGCTAAGAATCGTGTTCTCGTGAATTCTTCTTTATAAACAGTATTTACAAAAAATAAAGGCAGGTATCAGACTATGAAAGTACAAGTGTTTAATCGGAACTTTGTATTATTATTAATCGGACAGGCAGCATCCATGTTTGCGACAGTATTATTAAAATTTACTGTTTCGTTGGTAATTCTAGATCTGACAGGTTCTGCGGCGGTCTTTGGAATGATCACATCCATCAGTTGCCTGCCCCCGGTTTTCTTATCACCATTGGCAGGAGTATTGGCAGACCGAAAGAATAAAAGAAATCTTATGGTTGCTATGGATGGTATGTATTGCATTATGGCAATTTTATTGGCTGTTTCAATGTCGATACATAACAAGCTGCTTATCATAACGGTTCTTATGTTTCTGTTATCCATCATATCATCTTTTGAAGCCCCGGTCGTGCAAGCAAGTGTACCTCTTATCCAATCTAAGGAAAAGCTTGTGAAATCAAATGCCGCTGTCAATCAAGTAAGTATGATAACGAATCTTATAGGCCCTCTTCTCGCCGGTGTATGCTATGGAATTGCGGGCAAAAATAATCTTACAAGAGTTCAGGTGATATTTCTGGCATGTGCTTTGTGCTTTTTTCTTGCAGCATATGTTGAAACATTTATTAAAATACCAAATGTTAATATTCGTGAAACCATAGGCTTGCAGACAGCAATGCAAGATTTTAAAGATGGCATACATTATCTGCTCAAAGGGCATAGATATGTTTTTCAGGCCATCCTCCTTATCGCGGCTTTCGTTTTCCTGATACAACCCTTATTGATTGTAGGCAGTCCCTTTATTGTGAGGATTGTGCTTGAATTAAACCCTGCATTCAATGGATTATTACAGGCTTCAATGGGGGCTGCCGGAGTATTGGGTGGGATAATGGCAGGGGTGATTTCAGATAGATTTAAAACATGCAGGATTTACCAATTGTTTTTAATTATGGGTGTGTCAACGGCAGTATTCGGAATCGCAATTTTATTGAACATATCGCCGATAATAACCTATATCGTTTTTGTCATGATCGGAATTGTAATATATGTTTTGGCAGTTATGGCCGGAATATATGTTATATCAGCCATACAGCAGAATATTTCAGATGGTATGCTGGGAAGAATCATGTCCTTTTATTCGTCAATAACAAATGCGGCTTTAACTATGGGGATTCTGTTGTATGGATATCTATATGAGAAATATTCAGAACAGCTTTCGGTGATAATGTTTGTTACGGCCTTACTGATAGTGGGAATAAGCTGCATGGGGAAAAGGATTTATCGGCATTTATAATAATTCGAAATAGATGTTTGGCAAGACTGGAAATAATACATTCAAGATATTTTAATTGCAGGCTGAATTGCAGCGTTTTAATTGACATGCAGAATTCACTAGGATAGACTATAATAATAGATACTATATACAGTTGGTAATTCAGGGACGATATCAAGCAAAGGGGAAGATACAATGGATCGAATTTTGGAGTTTCGTAACAGAGAAGATTTCAGAAACTGGTTAACTGACAACTGCCTGTCTGAGGATGGCGTTTGGCTGCTGTTTGGCAAGGCAGGAGGACCGAAAACAATAAAAGCGGGCGAAGCACTGGAAGAGGCGCTTTGTTTCGGATGGATTGATGGGCTGATGCAGCGGATTGATGATAAAACCTATAAAAAATATTTTTCCCTGCGCAGAGAAAACAGCAAGTGGTCGGAGAAAAACAAGGCACTTGTCGAAAAGCTCGAGCAGCAGGGCCTCATGACAGACTACGGACGGGCTAAAATATCAGAGGCACGTGAGAACGGACAGTGGGATGCCCCCAAAACCCCGGCGGTAACCGAGGAGCAGATTGACATCTTGACCCAACTGCTGAAGGAATACGAACCTGCTTATACAAATTTCCTAGCCATGTCCTTATCAGTTAAGAAAACATATACACGGGCATACTTCGATGCTAAGACAGATGCCGGACGCGACAAACGCATTGCATGGATGGTGGACAGGTTAAATCGAAACCTGAAGCCGATGTGAAGTGCCAGCCCGCTTAGAAATATCCTAATATTCATATAAAATCCATCAAGACGCAAGCCATTTGGTTTGTGTCTTTTTTTACCCCCAGGGACATTCATCCATCTATCCAAATACACAATAAAACCAATCTCGCACCCCTCAAACATTAACAAATGCATACAAATATTAAATTAAACGGATAGAAAAAGCAAGCAAAATGACTGATAATATGATTATCAAGAAGAGAAATATACAAAAAAAGACGTAACAAAGCAAACCTTGCACAAAAGCATGACAAAGGAGGAGAAAAATGAAGAAACATTTAACAAAAGCAATGAGTGCAGTCCTGTGTGCAGGACTTCTGACAGGCGGAGTGATGGCAAACAGTACTCTGGTGAGTGCAGCAGACAATGGAGAGGTAGCTGAGCTTGTATTCTGGGATATGATGTGGGGAAGATCGGATGTATACGCAAATGTAGTATCTGACCTTGTAGAGCAGTTTAACTCAGAACATGAAAATATCCACGTATCTGTACAAATGATTCCCTGGGACAATTTTTACCAGAACTTCCTTACAGCAGTAACAAGTGGAACCGCACCTGATATAAGCACCGGCGGTTTCTCTCAGTCAACACAATATGCGGTAATGGATGAATTGATTGACCTTTCCTCAATTGTGGATGAATGGACGGAGACAGGTTATATTGACCAGTTCCCGGAAGGAAGCATTGACCTCCATCAATACGGCGACATTCAGGCAGGCATTCCCTGGATTTGTGACCCACGCTGTATCACATACCGTGCAGACGTATTTGAAGAGCTTGGGATTACAGAAATGCCAAAAACATGGGATGAATTTTTAAGTCTGTGTGAGCGGATTAAAACCGAGACAGATATGGTTCCCCTTGTAATTCCTGGAGACAGAGACGGAGCACAGGTTTTTCTTAGTATGATGTTTGAAAACGGAGTTGGTATTACTGACGAAAACGGAACACCTGACTTCAGTAATGAAAAAGTTGGCGAAGTCCTGGATTATGTACGCACTCTTTATGACAAAGGATACATCGCGGATTCAACTGCAAGCTTTTCTGATCCTGACGTGGATACCATGCTTCTTTCCGGAAAAGCTGCAATGAGCTATGGTGCACTGAGAACTACCATCCATAACTCCGGTGATCCTCTTGCAGAACAGCTTCGTGTTATGCCTTGTATTTCCGGTAAAGAGGGAGAGGATGCCCGTACCCTGATGTGGATTAACCCGATTGTCGCTTACAGCCAGACCGAATATCCGGAGGAATGTAAGGTATTTATCAAATGGTGGGTTGAAAATATGAATCCTCTGTTTACAGAAGGCGGTATCAATGGATTCCCGGCTGTTGCCTCTATGCTGGAGGACAGCTTCTACACAGAAAAGCCTTATATCAAGACCTGTATCGAGAATGCGGTTCCCGGAGGCACAGTTCCGGTATGGCCAAATCCAAGCCTGTATGAAGCATGGTCTGTGATTGAGGGTGAAAACTATCTGGGTATGGCATTACAGGAGGTTGTGACCGGTAATACAGACAATGCTGCTATCCAGGAAGATATAGGCGGGATGATAGATCAAGCCTTTGAGGATGCGGAATAACTTGATTGCCCAATATGGGGCAGCCTGCCAAATGTCCGTGTGAATCTGCAAACAAGTCTGTTTATTCGCACAGCCGTTTGGCAGAATATTCCTAGCAAAATACATTAAGGTAGAGTGGTGCAGAATATGAGTGAAAAGTTAATAGCAAAACGTGAATTATTGGGGTATTACATGCTGATTCCTGCTACGTTTTTGTTTCTGCTGATCAATGGTTTTCCCCTGGTTTACGGATTGGTTCTGTCCTTTACGAATAAGAATTATACAAAACCAAAGAGCGGTCAATTTGTGGGCATTGAAAACTTTGTCAAGATATTTCAGGATAAAGAATTTTGGGGAATTATGGGATTTACACTGCTGTATACAGCGGCGGTAGTAATGATCAGCTACGTATTGGGACTTTTATTAGCAATGCTTTTGAATCGTGATATTAAAGGGCGTTCCGTTTTCAGGACCTTTGCCTTGGCGCCATGGGTTATTCCCACTGTCGTTGCGGCTCAATGCTGGAGATGGGTCTTGAATGATCAATTTGGTATTGTGAATCAATTTCTAATGAATATACATCTGATTGATTCGCCGATTCAATTTTTATCAAGTCCGGAACTAGCAAAGGTGACAGTCATTATCGCAGGCATTTGGAAAACATATCCATTTATGATGGTGGTTCTTCTCGCAGGTCTGCAGTCTATTGGTACGGATATGTATGAACCCGCTTACATGGATGGGGCCAGCTCTTTTAAGGTATTCAGATATATTACAATGCCGATGCTCCGCCCAGTATCCATCATGGCCATTGTGCTTCAGCTCCTGTGGACATTTAATTCCCTTTCCTATGATAATATTTATCTATTGACACAGGGAGGGCCGGCGCAAAGTACATATGTGGTATCCATCTTATCCTACTATACAGCAATTTACAGAGGGAAAATCGGATATGCTTCCGCCATCGCTACCTTAATGATGGCAGTTATTGCAATCATTGTACTTTTTTATTTCATCCTCAAAGCAAAGGCAAAAAGGGCTGAAATCAAAAGATTGGAGGAATTGGCAGCATGAAACAGAAAAATGGATTTGTATATGTGATTTTAGTTGCTGTAATTTTTGTATTGCTGCTTCCAATATTTTCGATGTTCGCCACTTCGTTTAAAACAAATGCAGAATTGTATGGAAACACTGGATTTTTGCCTCAACATCCGGTGCTTGACAATTATGAATATGTAATTCGGAATACTGATTTCGTAAAAAATATTGTAAACAGTGTGATTGTCAGCGGTGCCGTAACTTTGATTTCTGTTGTGGCGGCAGCACTGGCAGGATACGCACTTACCAGATTTCACGGAAAACAAATCAAAGTATTTAGTGTTCTTCTTTACTTAGTACAGATGATACCGGCGATTCTATTATTAATGCCGTTGTTTATGGTAATCAGAGCAGTGGGGCTTTATGATAAGCTGCCATCATTGATGATTGCTTATACGGCAATCAATCTTCCCATCTGTATTTACATGATGAAGAGCTTCTTTGCAACGATTCCTTATGAAATTGAGGAATCAGCAGTTATTGACGGATGCAGCCAGTTTAAGGCATTTTTACTTCTGGTAATCCCGGTATCAGCACCGGGATTGACCAGTGTAGGTATTATCGCGTTTATCTATTCCTGGAATGAATATATGCTGGCCAGCGTATTCATCCGCTCAGATTCCGTAAAAACATTGAGTGTGGGATTAAGTCAGTTTTCCCAGCAGTTCAGTGTAGAGTGGGGAGCTATGATGGCTGCGGCAGCATTGGCTACGATTCCGGCAGCATTGTTCCTGGTATTTGCACAAAAATATATTGTACAAGGCCTTACAGCAGGCGCAATCAAAGGATAAAAAGTATATCCTTAATGAATTTATGAGAAAGAGAGAGTAAATGCTATGACAGATTTTTCTAAGATTCGTGGTTTTAATTATCAGCCCAGCTATGGTTCTTCCAGTTTTGAAAACTGGCTGTTCTACAGACCGGAAATAGTAGAGCTGGAATTACGCAGAGGAAAATTTTATTTTCCGAACTTTAATACAGTCAGAATCTGGCTGGATATGCATGCATGGACAAGAGATCCTGAAAAGTTCGAAAAGAATTTCGAGAACACATTAAGAATTGCAGATTCACTTAAAATTAAAGTGGTTCCGATTCTGTTAAACCGTTGGCATGCTGACCCGCTGGATAACGGCGGCGAATATATTGACTGTTTTTACCCGGGAGCAAGTCATGTGAACCAGCCGTACCTGATGGAAAAATACGTAGATCACATTGTAGGCGCTCATAAGAACGATGACCGTATTATTGCCTGGGATATTGTAAACGAGCCGTTCTCTTATACCACAGAGATTGCGAATCTGGGTATGATTGAGGAATATGAATTCCAGTGGCTTGCCGGCATTTCCAAACAGATCAGGGAAATGAAAGCAGATGCACCCGCAGGAATCAGCCTGAGACCGGATGACGGAAGAGCAGGTATTGAGCGTGTGGAACCAATCTGTGATGTACTTATGATTCATCCATACTATTGGCCTGCCGTTGATAATCCGGAGGATCGTGAGAAATTCGAGAAATTCCTGGATATGTATGTAGAGGTTTCACAGAAGAGCGGAAAACAGTTAATTGCTACAGAAACACTCTGGGGTTCTATGGTCAATGAATGGCGTCTCAACAATATCCATTATACAATGCCGGAGCTCGCAAATAGAAACATCGGAATTATTGCTCATGCACTGCACTATAGCCGTGTTGCAGATCTGCATGACCCATGTGACGGTCCGGTTGGCTGGAAGGAACCAATGGATTTCTCAAATATACATATGGAAATGTCACCATATCCGGGCAATATGTGCTTTATTAAAAAGGATGGTTCCTTAAGAGAAGGACATGAGGCATTTAATCTGTACTGATAACGAGCAGTATAAACAATCCGGCTTATCATACGCAGTAACATTGTTTGATTGTGTGATGCGGACAGATAAGTCCGGATTGTCAGATAGGAGATAAGATTGAGTATGAAAGCAATCGTAGTGAGAGGTCCATTTCAGTATAAAATAGAAGAATGTGAAATAAAGCCTCCGGCACAAGGAGAGGTCCTTATCAAGGTGGAGGCAGTGGGACTTTGCGGAACTGACGTAGGTATTCTGAGTAATGAAATGCAGTATTATAAAACCGGACAGGCGAAGCTCCCCATTATTCCGGGACATGAGTGGTCGGGATATATTGTGGAAACAGGAGCAGGGGTAGAGGATTTTGTCCCCGGAGATGCAGTAACAGGAGAATGTACGGTACGGTGTGGTTTCTGCTCCTACTGTCAGAAAGGCCTTCCTCATCTCTGTACGAACAGGACGGAAACAGGTGTCATGAACCGGGACGGAGGGTATGCCCAGTACATTACCTTTCCTGCGGCGAGCCTTCATAAGATTAACGGGATTTCCATGGACCATGCAGCGCTGGTAGAGCCTGCCGGCATTGCGATGCAGGCAGTAAAGCGCGCCGGCATTGGTCCGGATGATAATGTACTGATCGTAGGACCGGGACCCATCGGCCTTCTTGCTGCTCAAATCGCAAAAAAAATATTTGCCGCAAAAAAGGTGATCATTTCCGGAACGAGAGATGAGCGTCTTGAAAGGGCTAAGGATTACACAGATGCAGCTATTAATGTCAAAAATGAAGATATTGCGGAAAAGGTTAAAGCAGTAACACAGGGAGAAGGAATTGACGCAGTTGTCATTGCGGCTGGAGGTTCGACGGTTTTTCATGATTGTGAGAAGGTGCTTTCCCCTGGCGGGCGCATTAGTATCTGCGGATTTTTTGACAGTACAAAAGCGGAATGCAGTTGGGATTTTATCAGTACCAATAATATTGATATCAGGGGATCGCTTGGAAGTCCTAATGTGTGGTCTTTCGTCATTTCCAGTATTCAAAGAGGCATACTGGATGTGGAAAACATTATTTCCCACCGGATGCCGCTTGAGAGCACAGAGGATTTCCAGACCGCACTTGATATGATGACAAGCCGTGCAGATAATAGCTGTAAAATTATCCTGTACCCCAATGGAGAGAAGAGATGAACAGAAAAGTCATAGATCTTACCCATACCATGGTAAACCAGATGGGCGTATTTCCCGGCGATCCGCCAGTGGGAATCCTCACGCATCATAATTATAAAAATGGATATTTCGTAAGTCAGGTAATCTTCGGTACTCACAGCGGAACCCACGTAGATGCACCAATCCACAGGATTCCGGGTACATCTTCCATTACCGATATGAAAGTCGAGGATTATATAGGATGGAAAACAGCAGTGCTGGATTTCACCGGTAAAACCGGTGAAATCACAAAAGCTGACTGCTTAAAATATGCGAACGCCTTAGAGGAATGTGACGCAGTTATTTTTAAAACAGGCTGGGCCGCGAAATATGGAACAGATACATTTTTTGATAATTATCCCGGATTAACGGCAGAGGTGGCAGGGCTTTTGGAGGAGAAGGGGATTCATCTCATCGGATTAGAGACACCATCCGTGCATCCGGTAAAGCATGAGGAGATTCATGTAGAGTTATTGAGAAGAAAGATTATGATAGTGGAGAGTCTTGCCAATGTCTCTGAAATCAGCCAGCCGATTGTAGAATTCCATGCAGTCCCATTAAAAATGGACAAGCTGGACGGCTCACCTGTAAGAGCATATGCAATTGAGGCATAATTATTTATGTGCAGTGAACATCGCACAGTCAGGAGGAAACATGCTTTTTTTATCCGTGGATTTTGGGACGTCGGCGGTGAAGATGTCGTTAATCGATGAAAATCTGGAAACAAGGTGCTGGAGTAAGGCTGATTATCATTATCTTATCTTGCCAGGCGAGAAAAATGAGCTGAGAGAGGCAGATTTAATGAATGCATTCTTTGCTGCAGCCGCGAAGCTGGATGGCAGCCTTCTCCGTCAAGTAGAGATGATCTGCTATGACACATTTTCTCCCTCTCCGGTTTTTCTTGATAAAGAGGGGAATCTCGTATATCCCAACATCATAACGCACCTTGACCGCAGAAGCCGGGAACAGTCCCGCTATATAGATGAGAAATTTGGAAAAGAGCGGTATATGAATATATCCGGCATTTATCCCTTCCCAGGGGGCTGCTCCGCTATGACACTAATCTGGTTTAAGCAAAACATGCCGGAAATTTTAGATAAAACATATGCCATCGGACATCTGCCTACTTATATACATAAAAAACTTACGGGCAAATGGATGGTAGATTTTGTGAACGCCTCCATGTTGGGAATGTATGAAACCACCACCCAGGGAAGCTGGTCTGATGAGCTTATTCAGGATTTTGGTCTGAAGCGTGAGCAGTTCGGTGAAATTTACAATCCCGGTGTTGTCCATGGTACTCTCGTTAAGGAAGTTGCCGAACGGCTGGGAGTAAGGGAAGGGATTCCTGTGTGTGTAGGAACAAATGATGTAGCCGCAGCACAGATGGGCGCAGGAAATAAAACCTCGGGAAGCATTATCAATACAACCGGTTCTTCTGAAATGGTTTCAATCCTCACAGATAAACCCCAGGTGGACCCACAGTATTATCTTCGCAATGCAGCTTTGCCGGGACTGTGGCAGATTTATGTGACAACCTGCGGGGGATTCGGAATTGACTGGTTCCATGAGCAGTTTTGCAGAGAGCTGACAAAAGAGGAAATATACGAACTTGAGGAAAAAGCCATTGATGAATACCTTGCCAAGGGAGAGCTGGAAGTCACCTTTGACCCTTATCTGACCGGAGACCGTCAGAGCCTCGAAAAGAGAACAGGAGCATGGCATGGTCTTACCCTGGCAGCGACCAGGGAAGAAATGCTCACAGCATATCTCATCGGGATTCAGGAGGTTATGGTAGGTGCCATCAGAAAGGCAGCCAGTCTCACAGAAATAAAAGGAACTGTGAAAATTTCAGGAGGTATGGCTACAGAAGCTTACATGCGCCTGAAAAAGAAATTTTATGGCAATCTTTCTTTTGAGGTTGTGGACGACTGCCCAATTCTGGGCAATGTGGAGCTGGCAAAATACTATATGTAATCCTGTAGCGCAGGATTTAAAGCGAGGAGACATGAACATGAAGAAATATTGTATGCTGGACGCACACGTTTATCCGGACAGCGACTTCCACCAGGAAAAAGAAATCCTGGAGAAAGCCGGATATACCTTTGAAATCGGAAACTGCCGTACAGCAGAAGAAATAATAGAATTTGCAAAGGATGCGGAAGTGATCGGAGATGTGTATCTGCCGATTACAGAAGAGATTCTTTCCAGTCTTCCCAATCTGAAGGGAGTTGTCCGGTACGGAGTGGGCTATGATGTGGTAGATGTGGAGGCCTGTACCCGGCATCATGTGTATTGCTGCAATCAGCCGGACTATTGTCTGGAGGATGTGGCTTCACTGACCCTGGCTATGCTGTTAGATCTTACCAGAAAAGTAACCTTCTTTGACAGAAGCTGCCGCCGGGGAGAATGGAATGTAGCCTATGGTTATCCTCCTCACAGGTTGAGCGAGCTTACACTGGGACTTATCGGCTTCGGAAATATTGCAAGAACAACTTATCATATGATCAAACCATTAGGCTGCCGAATCATTGCCTATGACCCTTTCCTGCCAGATACTGTATTCGCAGAGAACGGGTGTGAACGTGTGAGCCTGGAGGAGCTGTATGCATGTGCGGATGTAATCTCAGTTCACGTACCTCATACGCCTTCTACCTATCATCTCATTGATGACAAGGCGATCGCACAGATGAAGGATGGCGTGATGCTCATCAATACGGCAAGAGGTCCCATCATCAGTCAGGATGCTTTGGTTGCAGGATGCCGGAGCGGAAAGATAGCGGCTGCCGCATTGGATGTGGTTGAGAAAGAGCCTATTCATGATGTAAATCATCCTCTTTATGAGTGCGGAAACATCATTGTGACACCTCACGTCGCTTATAATACGGTAGAGGCAGCAGATGCACTGCACTGCCGCTGTGCAGAGACGGCAGTTTCTATCATGAACGGAGAAGTACCGCGTACCCGTGTGAATATGCGGTGATATATGGATAATGATTCCCTGTCCTAAAAGGGCAGGGAAAACAATGGGAAAGGAGCATCACAGGAATGACAGAAAAGAAATATATCAACAAAGGAGCATTCATGACACAGACCGGAACTATGGTGGTTGTGGATGTGACAAATATAGAGCAGCATGTGACAGATCCGGTCATGCAGGAAAAAATGAGAAGGCAGCTGGAAGTAAGTACTCCGGTTGCTCCGGATAGTGTTTTAATACAGGTGGAATATGTAGGCGTATGCGGTTCTGACGTACATTATTTCCATGACGGACGCTGTGGAAGCTTCGAGGTAGATAAAGAGCGGGACATTCCGTTTATGCTGGGACACGAATGCGCCGGGACCGTGGTTGAGGTGGGCGCAAATGTCACGCATCTTTCAGTTGGGGACAAGGTTTGCTGTGAGCCCAGCGTCACCTGTTCAAATTGTGAATTATGTAAATCAGGACATTATAATCTGTGTGAGAATGTAGTTTTCTGGGCAACACCTCCGGTACAAGGCTGCTTCATGAAATATGTTCCCTTTAAAGCGGATCTGTGCTACCCTCTGCCTGAGACAATGAGTGCCAGAGCCGGAGCCCTGATCGAGCCATTTGCAACCGGTATGTATGCTGCGGAAAAGGGCGCAATTACAGTGGGAAATACAGTTGCCATTCTGGGCAGCGGCTGCATCGGACTGATGACCATGCTCGCATGCAAAGCAAGGGGCGCAAGCCAGATCATTGTGTGTGACCTGGAAGATGTAAGACTTGAAAAAGCCAAGGAACTGGGGGCAGATTATGTGATAAACAGCGCAAAAGAGGACCCCATAGCCAAAATTTTTGAGCTGACAGGGAAACGAGGACCGGATGTTGTATTTGAGACTGCGGGGAGCAAATTTACTATTGCCCAGACTGCTCATATCGCCAGACGGGGCGGCACTGTGGTCCTGGTAGGAATGTCTGCTCAGGAAGAAATCAATTACAATTTCGGACAAGTTATGGGGAAAGAACTTACGATTAAATCTCTTTTCCGTTATGTAAATATGTTCCCTAAGAGCATTGCCGCTGCAGCCGGGGGCCTGGCACCCGTTGAGAAAATTGCGACCCATGAATATTCCCTGGAGGATATCCAGCAGGCTTTTGAGGATTCTATAAACAAGAAAAATGAAGTGGTCAAAGCCGTTATTCGATTTGACTGATAAGGAAGCATCATACAGGTGTGCACGAGGTACAGAATGAGAAAACTGGAAGGTATTATAATTCCCTGCATCACTCCTTTTGATGAAGAGGGAAGATTACGGTTAGATTGGTTAAAAACAAACTTTGAAAAGTGGAACGGCACAGATATCGGCGGATATATGATACTTGGAAGTAATGGCGAGTTCCGGTCACTCAGTGACGAAGAGGCATTGGAGGTAATACAGACTGTCTCCGGACTGGTTCCGACTGAAAAAACGCTCATCGCCGGAGCAGGAAGAGAGTCCCTGTATCATACACTCAGATTCATCAGGCAATTGGATGAGGCAAAGGTATCCGTTGACTATATTTCCGTATTGACACCCTGCTATTTTAAGAAGCTTATGACAGACGAGGCATTGATTGATTATTATACAGCAATCGCAGACGTGAGCCCTTATCCCATATTGCTTTACTGTGCACCGGGATTTGCCAATGACCTTCGGATTTCTCCGGATACTTTAAGAGTGCTGGCAGACCATCCTAATATCGCTGGTATTAAGGACACATCTCCGGATATGATGAACTCATATATGGAAGCAGTGGGCAATAGGGAGGATTTCCAGGTATTTGCCGGTTCTCTGGGAAATATCCTTTCCTGCCTGAAGCAGGGCGGGAAGGGTGGTATCATCTCTGCCGCTAATTATTTTCCCCGTACCTGTGCCGAGTTTCTGAGCATTTATCAGAATGAGGGTCCGGAACAGGGAGTGGCTTATCTTGATAAACTGAAAGAAGCATCAAAGGAGACAGGAGCAAAAGCAGGAGTTGCTGGGGTGAAAGCAGTGATGAATCTTATGGGATATCGTGCCGGTGTACCGAGGAAGCCGGTGCTTCCGTGCAGCGAAGCATTTGTGCGTGACACAAAGAATTACATTACACAGAACAGTTCATTTATTCTGGACTGACAGCAGAAGGGAGTTAAATCAGTATGAAGATTGCAATTGGCTGTGATCCGAATGCAACGGAATTTAAACAGGAGCTGATTCCATATATCCGAGAATTAGGACATGAAGTGACGGACTTCGGGAGCGATGACCCGATTTATGCAAATACAGCAATTGCCGTAGGAGAAGCGGTTGCCGGCAAAACCTATGACAGAGGTATTCTGATCTGCGGAACCGGTATAGGTGTTTGTATTGCCGCTAACAAGGTGAAGGGGGTTAGTGCAGCTCTGGTGAACAATATTTATCAGGCACAGCGTGCGCAGCTCAGCAATAATGCCAATATAATGACCTTGGGAGCACAGGTCACAGGAATCGAACTGGCGAAATGTCTTGTAAAGGAATATCTTGGGCTTACCTACAATCCAAACTGCCGTTCAGCAGAAAAGGTAGTCCGTATATCGGAATATGAAAAGGGGGTTTACCGTGGCTGACCGGAAAGAAGTATTGGAATTAAAAATAAAGGCTGAAGAGTGTAGGAAAAATGTGTTCCGCATGGTCCGTGCAGGAGGTCATGGTCACGTGGGCGGCGCGCTTTCGGCCATTGATATTGTGACGGCATTGTATTTCAGTGAAATGAATGTAGATCCCAAAGAACCTCAGAAACCAGACAGGGACCGCTTTATTCTGTCGGCAGGCCATAAGTGCCTTTCCCAATATGCGGTTTTGGCGGAAAAGGGATTTTTTGATAAAGAGGTTCTGGATACCTACGGTGCATTGGGCAGCAGGATACCCGGACATCCGGACATGCATAAATTAAGCGGAATTGAGGCAAACACAGGTGCTCTTGGTCATGGTATTTCCATTGCGGCAGGTATGGCAATGGGGGCAAAACTAGATGAAAAATCATATCGTGTTTTTGTTGTAACAGGAGACGGAGAGCTTCCCGAAGGTTCTAACTGGGAAGCTGCGGCTGCGGCTGCAAAATTCGGCCTGGACAATCTCATTGTATTCGTGGACAATAACGGTCTGCAGATCAGCGGTAAGGTTACTGACGTATGTAGTATGGAGCCTATTGACCGAAAATTTGAAGACTTCGGATGGGCGGTACAAACTATTGACGGGAATGATATGAATCAGATTTTAGATACCTTGGCATCTGTTCCGTTACAACCCGGAAAGCCAACAGCGATTGTGTGTAAGACAGTAAAGGCGAAGGGCATGTCCGCAGGTGAAAATGACGCAGCATATCATTTTTGGAATGCAGAAGAGGAGCTTCTTGAAAGTACAGAAAAAGAAATCGACAACAGGATTTCCATACTGCGGCAGGAACTGGAGGAGTTAACAGCATGATTGGTGAATTATTTGATCCAAGAAAAGAATTTGGAAAAGCAGTTACAGAGATAGCTGCAGAAAACAAGGATGTTGTCGTATTTTCCGCAGACAGCGGGAAAAGCTCAGGATTTGGTGATTTTATCAAAAAATATCCAAACCGTTATTTTGAATGCGGTATTATGGAACAAGGTGTTGTGGGAATGGCTGCCGGAATTGCCGCAACTGGGAAAATACCGGTATTTTGTGCAATCGCACCTTTTGTCACCGGACGTCCGTATGAAATGATCCGTAATGATGTAGGATATATGCGTCAAAATGTGAAGCTGGTAGGGCGTAATTGTGGTATGACCTATTCTGATCTCGGAAGCACTCATCAAAGTCTGGATGATTTCGGTCTGATGCGGCTTATTCCGGGAATGGCCATCCTGGCACCACAGGACCCGATTGAGATACAGGAGGCATCTAAGGCAATGATTGCCCATAATGGTCCGGTATATATGCGCATTGGGAATCCCAAAATCCAACAGCTTTTTGAAAGAAAGCCGTTTATCATCGGCAAGGGTGAGATACTGAAAGAAGGAACAGATGTAACCATTATTACAACAGGCTCATCTACCAGAAGTGCATTGGAAGCGCTTCCCGTTCTGGAAGAAAAGGGGATTTCTGCCGAATTGATTGGTATGCCAACTGTTCTCCCTCTGGATCGGGAACTGGTGCGTGCATCAGCTGCAAAAACGGGAAAGGTCATTACTGTGGAAGAGCATTACATCCAGGGAGGCTTGGGTTCTTTGGTGGCAGAGGAATTATCAGACATGGAGCATACCGTGCTAAAGCGTCTGGCGATGCCTATGGATTATGCTAAAACATGCGGAAATTATGAGAAGCTTTTGCAGTATTACCATCTGGATAGCCAAGGAATTGTTGAAACAGCAAAAGTATTTTTTGAATAGTTGTTGAAGTAGGAACTTAAAAAGGGATGGATAAATACCGCATATGGGTTTGTCCGTCCTTTTGTGTACTTTATCCACAATAATATGGAAATAAATGGATGAAAAAAGTAGTAGTTTGAAAATAGAAAATGTTATAAAATATGAAGAGTGAAAGAATCAAAGGATAATCTTGGAAGAAGGTATATAATTGGACAAAAATGACAGCAGTAATAAGACACGTTTCAAGTGGATTATAACAGGCCTAAGAAGAATACATCTGATTCGCCGTCTGCAGATAAGCTCCGTGCTATTGCCGGTCATTACCTGCCTAATCATTATTTCTCTGATGGGGATTTCGGCATATTCCGTAATCCGACGCAATGAACTCGAGCATGTGAAGCTAACAGAAGATATGATTCAATATAATTTGAATGTATTTCTGGAATCTATACTAACTCCGCTCAACGCCCTCAGCACGAAAACCTCATTTATCTCTCTGGTGGACGATTACAATGATGTGATTGAGAATAACAATTGGACCAGATATTCTTCCGGCGTGTCTGATGAAATCTTTGCATATTATGCGGATAACACGGACATTCATTCTGTGGAGATTACAGGCAAACAGAATTCAATTGTCTTTTTCCCCAGCAATATTACTGCCGGAAACCTGGAGAAGAGTGAGATGATGAAAAGGATTATGACATCGTCGCAGCGTATTGTGTCATATGGTAACATAGCTTTAGAGCAGGCCAAACTATATAGTAATAAAAGTGAGAATCGGATAGTTGTTGGAGTCCAGATTAAGTCACAATTAAGGGGAGAGGTGATTGGGGCTTTATTTATTTCCATTGATCCGGAACATTTTCTGGAGAAGATTACCATGGGAATGGAAAATTCGCTTTATAATATCGTAATCAGTACTGCAGACGGAACGCCTGTTACAGCAAGTATCTGTGAGGACGAGGCCGAAAACTTAAGCGATGTTATCTGGAATCTACCTCCGGTAAATGAGGAATTTATGCGTGTAAATCATACAAGATACCTTACCTGCTTGTCAGAGACAAAATTACTGCAGTGGAAGGTTTATATTTTGACTAATTATGACCAGATGCTTAGCCGCCTGATACAGCAGATTATACTATGTATCATAATTGCATTTGTGCTGGTAATCGTCCTGAGTATCATTACCTTTTTTGTATCAGAATCCGTAATCCAGCCGGTTAACCGACTGGTGAATACCATGAAAATGGCAGAACTGACCACAGATACGGCTTATCTAGAGCCCGATGGCTCAGATGAACTAACCTATCTGGTCAAAAGTTTTAATGAAATGTCTGAAAAAATACATACACTGTTTGAAAAAAATATGGAGGCACAGGACCAGAACCGCAAAATCGAACTGGATTCCCTTCAGGCGCAGATTAATCCGCATATGCTGTATAATACGCTGGACTCTATTAACTGGATGGCATACCTGTCCGGAACAGACAAAATTTGTGATATTATACAGAATCTTTCTAATTTTTATAGACTTACCCTTAACCAGGGAAAAATTTTTCATACTTTGGATGATGAATTGAATCAGGTGGAATGTTATTTGAAACTAGAACAGTTTGTGTATGACCAGGCAATCCGTTATACAATTGAGAGAAATGAAAATGTCCGTGCAGAACGTATACCAAGGATTATCCTGCAGCCCATTGTGGAAAATGCAATCATGCATGGATTTACATCTTCTGAATTAGTGGTTCGCATTGGAACCTTTCATATTCGTGGATATCTTCTGATTACCGTGCAGGATAATGGAATAGGAATTCCTTCTCTGGAAACAAAGGAGATGTCTGTAAAGGAAGTACAGACAAATACGGCGAGCTATGGATTAAACAATATAGATGAAAGAATACGATTGATTTACGGAAGTAATTATGGGATTACTCTGAAAAACGGGCAGGACTGTGGACTGATCGTTAGTATTTATCTGCCTGACCAGCTTCTAAGTGAGACAGAATAGACGGAGGATAAAATGACAATCTTAATTGTAGATAATGACAAATGGGTATTAAATGGATTAAGTAAATTGATTGGTATGATGGAATGTGATGTAGAGACAGTACTGTTCTCATCCTCTACCGAAGCACTGGATTATGCACTTAAGAAAAAGCCGATGCTTATTATTGCTGATGTGGAAATGCCGGAGATGAATGGACTTGAATTCTGCCGCAAGTTGGGTGAGGCATACCGGCCGCATATCATTATCATCAGCGGCTTTGATAAGTTTCAGTATGCGCAGGAGGCGATTCAGATTGGCGTTTCCAACTATGTGCTTAAGCCCATCAATCAGGGAGAATTTATGACGCTGATCTGCAGCGAACTACAGGCAATTCAGCAGGAACAGTCAGAACAAAAAATGCTGAACTTAAATATCCGTAATGGATTTTTTGAAAGTTTGTATATTGGGAAGGATACTGGTGCATTTATACAAAAATTTGTCGGCCTTTACGGCAAACAAATGGAGGAGGAGTCCTATACCTTTGTGTATGCTGTTGTCGATGATTTTTCGGCAATGAAAAAGGTGGTACAAACACAATATAAAGAGAAGAGCAAAGGATATACAGCATTGATTGCGTATATTGAAAACAATTGTCCTGATAAGATTATCTGTAGTGAATTACGTCATGGCAGTGTTGCATTCTGCATTATCGGAAATACGAATCCATTTTTGGAATGGATACGTACCTTGATTTTTACGTCTCGGGAATACGATTGCCAGATTACAATCGGGGTGAGTCTTTCCAGCACAAGACTTGATTGTCTGCTGGAGCAGTTCCGCCAGGCCATTGAAGCTTTACAGGATAAATTTTTCCACGGCCAAAATGAGATTTATCTATATAAAAGGCGGACCGCTGAAATTACAAAAGAAACAACCAAAAGCTTTCTACTGGTACATAATTATGCAGACCGTATTAGTGACATTTTATTCAATTCTAACAACAGAGAAGAAATACACTCCGCTGCAGATGAGCTGATTTGTGAACTAATTAAAATGTCGTATTCCAGAGAAGAAATCGTTCTTTTCTTTCAAGAACTCGTATTACTGACCACCTCCAGATTAGTGCGGATTTCAGATTCCAGGGTGGATGCCGGTGAAATTAATATGCCTGATAACATTTTCGGTATGTGTGACACTCTGCAGGAAATCGAGACAATTTTCCTTGAATATATCACATCCCTATATGGGAATGCTCAGAAACAGATGGTACGAAACGTAGATTCTATCCAGTACGTTACTGACAAAATGCTGGAGGAGGATTGCGCCAATGTTTCTCTTGATTCTATTGCGGAACGATGCAATATCCACCGCAACTATCTGAGTATTATGTTTAAGGAAAAAGTTGGGATGAACTTCAAAGACTATGTGCTGGGATACAAAATTAAACGTGCAAAGCATCTGCTGCGCGGGTCTAATGTGCGCATGAGTGTAATTGCTGAAGAACTGGGCTATATGGATGTAAAAAATTTCTCCAGAGCTTTTAAGACTTATACAGGACAATCACCTTCAGAATACCGGAACCAGGAGAAGGATAAAGGAATATAACTCAGAGACGATGCCAGAAAACTACAGAACGCGCACATTACCATAAATGCCAAATTAAGTGATATTAATGACGAATCCATGTGTTTGTCTTGCAATTTCATGTAAATTTTACTATAATACATACAACAAAAGGAAGTGCAAACGCGTGCTTACGTGTTTGCACTTTGCCATTAAAGAGAATAAGTTCGAATTACAGAGGGAGGGCCAAAGATGCTAAATAATAAAAAGATAAAAAACCTTGGTTATTGCCGCAGCTGCATCAACGATGTTTATGGACTTAATCTCAAAAAAGAGGACGTATTCATTTATGAGTTTCCCGGCCAATGCAAGAATTGTAAAAGGATGGGAAATATAGTGGCGCAGGTAAGGCCGTCTAAGACTTGGAAGCTTTTAGGCGCGCGAGAAAGTGATGGCTAAAAAATTTGTGATTGCTGTTTTTCTCCACATATTTTAAATTCCTTTCTTATGGGCAAGATACTGATATTTTTCGTCAATATCATTTGATGTAATATGAAGTTGGATAGAATATAATTGAATTAATCACAGGTAAACATCAGTATCTTCATAGACAAAGGATGATTGAGGAGGAATCAGTAATGGTACAACTAAAAAAAATCAAAGAACCCAAGAAAGCGCGGATTGGGTTTTATAGTGCGGGGCTGAACGCTTATTGGGAGCAATTCGACGGACTTTACGAATGCTTGAAAGGATATAACCGATTTATTGAAAAGAGGCTGACAGAATTCGGAGAGGTATATAATTTCGGATTAGTAGACACTGAGGAAAAAGGAAGACAGGCAGGGGAATACTTTAACACCAATAACGTGGACATTGTCTTTTCCCATGCAGCAACTTATTATACAAGCGCATGTGTACTGCCTGTACATCAAATCAATAATGCCCCTGTAATTATTTTGAATCTGCAACCAGCTCCGGAGATGGCATACGAGACAACAGGGACCGACCGCTGGCTCGCACAGTGTGTGGGCTGTTCAATCCCGGAGATTTCCAATGCTTTCAATAGAGCGGGCATTCCCTTCCGGGCTGTTAATGGCCTTCTGGGGCTTTGTGAAACGCCGGCTTTTGCGAAGGCTGATGAGGTTACTTACGACCGTCCTGAGGCAGTTAAGGCATGGAAAGAGATTGAAGAATGGTGTATGGCAGCTACTGTGAAACGCACACTGCAACATGCCAGGTTTGGATTTCTGGGCGGATATTATAGCGGAATGTTGGATATGTACAGCGACCTTACCATGCTTCAGGCACAGACAGGAATGAATGTGGATATATTGGAGATGAGTGATCTGGGTGCCTATCTCGATGCCGTAAAAGAAAAAGAGGTTACAGATAAAAGGCATCAGATTGAAGGTTTTTTTGAAATATCAGGAGATTCTCCCTCTGATCCCATTGCCAGAAAGCCTACAGAGCAGCAGTTAGCCTGGGCTGCGAAGGTGGCTGCGGCACAGGAGCGAATGGTGCGTGACAGGGACCTGGATAGTGTTTCGTATTATTATCATGGACGTGAGGATTATTTTGAAGAAATACAGAGTGGATTTATAGTTGGTTTTTCTCTTTTAAATGCGCAGGGAATTGCCTGCTCCGGTGAGGGTGATATTAAGACAGCTCTGGCTATGAAAATCGCGGATATCTGCAATAAAGGCGGAAGCTTCTGCGAAATCGTGGCGGCAGACTTTAACAGAGACACTATAATACTGGGACACGACGGGCCATTCCATTTTGCTATTTCCAAGGGCAGGCCGATTCTTCGCGGCATGGGCGTATACCATGGCAAACGGGGGAGCGGCGTTTCTGTGGAAGCCAAGGTTCGCCCCGGTGCGGTCACCACTCTGGGAATCACACAGACTGGAGATGGGAGGCTTAAGTTCAATATCAGTGAGGGAGAAGCAATTGACGCTCCCATTCTTTTAAACGGCAACACCTCCACACATATACGCTTTGCAGAAAAGCCGGCGGAATATATGGATAAATGGTTTGCACAGGCTCCAACTCATCATCTGGCACTGTCAATAGGACACAATGCAGCACTGTTTGCCAAAGTAGCACAGCTTATGGACATACCTTATGCAATATTTTGATACTTATGTTTGAAATATATCAGCCGACTGAAATTTTTTTCTGCCGGCTGTTTTCTATTACGAAGAAAGAACATTCCACTCCTTGCGGTATTGCAGAGGTGTCATTCCCTCACGGCTTTTAAAAAGATTGATAAAATGACTCACCTGGTTGATACCACAGGCGTAAGCAATATCTCCGACGGAGCTTTGGGAGTACCGGAGCAGCTCCTTCGCATAATTGAGTCTTAAAGTAATCACATATTCGTTTAGCGTCGTTCCAATATATTTTTTGAATTCTCTGGAAAGATGATATTTACTGATTCCTATTGATGCAGCAAGATTTTCAAGAGAAAACGGTTCTAAAAAGTGTTTTTCCAGCTCCTTGAGCGTCTGCTTAATATAATCCGGTATAAAGGACAGCGCAAGGCTCTCGTTATTATTCTGGATAATCAATTCTGTGAGCAGATTAACAATTAAATTGGATGTAATAATTTCTGAGTGGACATCTTTTTTTATGGTAAGGGAAAGTATCCTCCGCATGGTACTTTCAATAAAAAAGGTGTCCTGAAATTTGGTTATGGCAAACTGATTTTTGGTAAATTCATCATAATATCCCCTTGCCGTTACGCCGTTAAAATGAAGCCACAATATTTCCCAGCCGGCCTTATCTGCACAAGAATACAAGTGATTCGGAATACAGTGAATATAAAAGGCCTGTCCGGGGTATATCACATATTTTTTTGAATTATATTGCAAAACACCTTTTCCTGAGAGTGTATACACGATCAGATAGCTGTTCAGGTTTGCACGTTCAGTAAAATATGGCGGAGAGGTTTTGAAATAGCCCACCTCCTGTACATAGAAAAACTTCTGCCGTACTGCCTGGGAAGGGGTGTTGATCAGTCGGATAGAATCTTCGCTCCAGGTATAGGAAGCGCGTTCCAGATATTGTTTCATAATGCAAAGCCTCCTTGCACATTGTTAACCTATGTAAAAGGTTAATAGGGTTATCTTTTTAGATAAGAACCGAAATGGTATTGACTTTTATTATCCTATTATAACAGTATATTATCAGGTTTCAAATGCAATTTACGAAAAAAATGGTAAAATATGACACTTCTTTTATTTTCCTGAATTGTCTGATAAGATAAGAGAGGACTCCCGGAAATAAAATCAAACACAAATTGCAAAGAAGCAATATTCTGGTATTTTTCAGCAACCGTCAAGGATGTAATCTCCCGGAATTATGCTAGAATGAAGATATGAAAAGCCATGGTAAGTTCAAAAATCAACGAACATGTAACGTAAACACTATCGTCGCGGCAATGACAAAAATGGAGGTACAATATGAAAAAAATAATGAAAGCTGCAAGTCTTGGTTTAGCAGGAGTTATGGCAATGGGCACAGCAATTACCGGAACAACACAGGAAGCATATGCAGATAAGGTAGAGCTTACTCTTATGATTCAAAGCCCTGTAGATCCCTGGCAGGAAGAGCTTGGCAATATGGTAAAAGAAAAATTTCCGGAGTATGATTTAACATTAAAAACTTGGGATGAAGGAACCGCAGAACAAACTATCAAAACAGCCTATGCGGCAGACCAGGCCATTGATGTGGTTGGTTACTGGCCTACATACATGAAAAAATTCGAAGGTACAGGCATTCCCATGGACCTCACCAAATATTTGGAGGAGGATGAAGCATGGAAGGCCTCTTTTGGAGAAAGCGCTCTGGAAGTAGGAACTACAGATGAAGGAATTCTGGCAGTTCCTGTCAATACAAGCTATCCGCTTTTCCAGATTAACAAATCTATTTTTGAAGAAGCCGGAATTGAAATTCCGGACGAGATGAGCTGGGATGAATTCACAGAAATCTGTGCAAAAATCAAGGAGAGCGGGAAAACTCCTCTGTCGGTTCAGTCGGACTGGGCTGCCTGGTTTGTTCGCAATGGCCTGATGCAGTGCTGGAAGGATGATGCAGAGCTTGATTCTTTCATTGCAGGAGAAATATCATTTAAGGATGAAAGAGTTGTAAAGGCTATCGAGAATGTAGCAGATTTATACAATAATGATTATGTTTACCCAGGCGGAAAAGAAGCAGTTACCACTTCCGCAGATGATGCCTTATCAGCGTTTGTAAACGGAGATGTAGCAATCTATTGCAACGTAAACGGAAACTCTGCGAATGCAGCAGATAAAGTTGGTGATAAATTTGAAATCGGCGTCGTAAGCTGGCCCGGAATGGCTGAAAATGATGAGATGAATCATCTTCTTGGTTCCGCGTTCGGTTATATGGTAATGTCTAACACGAAATATCCTGAAGAAGCAGTTGAGGTCCTGAAATATATCACAGGCGATGAAGTTCAGCAGATGGTGGCTGATAAGGGAGGAATCGTCGTTAACCAGAACGTTACTTCCGATGATGTAAACTATCAGTTGTACAGCAAGGATGCAGATAAAATTTATCCTGACGAGATCATCAATCTTTCTTCTGAAATTTTTGACAATATCGTGTATAATCAGCCGTCCAATTATCTTTACAATGGGGAAGCGGCTATTGATGAGCTGGAGACATTAAGAGAAGCAGCAATCGCCAAATAAGGCTAAGGAGTGGAAGGGGGAAGAAAATATCTTCCTCCTTCTTTAAAAAGGAGGATGGCTTGTGGATCGTAAAGTAAAGAAAAAAGGTGTAAATCGAAAAATTGTATTGGCTGGATTTTTGTTTATGCTTCCTGCCTTTTTGATCATATTAGTTACTATTATAATACCGCTTTTATGGAATATTTATCTTTCCTTCTGTGAATGGAAGGGCGGAGGTACGCCGAGTTTTGTGGGATTGGCCAATTACATTCAGTCCTTTACAACCAAAGGGACAAGGGATGCCATCGCGCATTCACTTTTTATCGGCATTATCTCAACTCTTGTATCTGTTTTTCTTGGTGTTGGCTTTGCCCTGGCGCTCTATAGGATTAAGGGAAAATTAAGCGGCGCTGCAAGAGTGATTTTTTACAGCCCCAGCATGATACCAATGACTGTCTTAGGACTTCTCTTTACCTTTATTTTTGCAGCTTCAGATAAAGGCCTGCTAAATGCGGTATTGGCTGCAATGGGGTTGGAGTCTCTGAAACATGCATGGCTGTCAGACAGAAACACGGTACTATGGGTAATTGCCTTTATCCAGGGCTGGAGAAGCAGCGGTACCATCATGATGCTAAGCTACACAGCTATGCTGAACATACCATCTTCCCTCTTTGAAAGTGCAGAACTGGAGGGCTGCGGTTTCATTAAGAAGTCAAGATATATTATCCTGCCTCTCATTAAACAGACCGTACGGCTGGCACTGTCTATGACCTTAGTATGGGCATTCAAGACATATGATCTGGTATGGACTATGACCCAGGGCGGACCTGCGAATCTGTCTATGACAGCTCCTATTATGATGATCAAAACCGGATTTTCCTATAATCAATACGGGTATGCGGCCGCAATCGGGATAATCTGTACGGTATTGATCGGTCTATGTATTATTTTCGGAAGATCTGTTTTAAAGGGGGAGAATTATGAATACTAAGACAAAAACAAGACTTAAAATGCCCTATATCATCCTGTGCATTATAATCATTGCATGTCTTGCGGTATATATTTTCCCGCTGATATTTTCTGTGGTTACATCATTGAAATCCTCAGAAGAGTTTTATGAAAGTATATGGGCACTGCCCAAAGAGTTTCTTTATTCAAATTATATAGAAGCATTCCAGATAGGAAAAATCGGCGCTTATATGATAAACAGTATTATTATCAGCGCGGTTTCATTGGTAAGTATCCAGGTTTTTGCACTGCTTGCCGCATATGCACTTTCCAGACTGAAAATCCCTCATGTGGAAGCATTTCTGCTGGTATTGCTGCTTTTACAGGTACTTCCGACAGAATCAGTGATCATTCCTTTGTATATTATCGTGTCCAAGCTTCATCTCTTAAGTGTACCGTATCTGGCCACTATACTGGGATATGTGGGCTGGTCACTGCCGGGAACTATCATTATCCTGAAGAACTATTTTGATACAGTGCCAATTGACCTGCTGGAAGCCGCGAGGATTGACGGAAGCAGTGAATTCCAGACAATGACAAAGATCATTCTTCCCTTGATGAAAGCACCGATGGTGACTTGCCTGATCATGAATTTTACTTATGTCTGGGGAGAACTGATGTGGGCACAGGTAACGACACTGCTGACGGATAAGGGTGTTACCATTACGGTGGGACTCTTGAATTTCCAGGGACAATATGGCACCAACTGGCCGCTTCTAACCGCGGCAATTGTTACGGTGATAGTACCGCTTCTTATTATATTTGTAGCACTACAGAAATATTTTGTAGCCGGACTGACCGCCGGCGGAGTAAAGGGGTAAATTTATGGAAAAGATGAAAGAACTGTTTTTCAATCCGGGAGCTGAATATCGTACGGCTCCGCTGTGGGTATGGAACGCTGATATGACAGATGAGGAAATAGAAAAAATGCTCACAGAGTTAAAGACACACGGATTTGGTGGCGCATTTGTACATCCAAGACCTGGTATGAAGGTTTCTTATCTGGATCAGCCGTTTTTCTCTGCCTGGAAAAAAGCATTGGACACAGCGAAAAAACTGGGACTCAAATTAAATATTTATGATGAAAATTCCTACCCATCCGGGTTTGGAGGCGGGCATGTTTCTTCGGAACTGCCGGACTGCCTTTCAGAGTCTGTGCGTTATGAGGTGATTCCTGAGGAAGAAATGGATTTTACGGATGCGAAATCAGACTGGCTTGGTGACAATACCTTGATTGCAGTGTATGCCTGTGACAAAAATGAAGGAAAAATGGTATTTAAAAAGGACGTCTCTGAACTGCCGCGGAGTATGTGGAAAGGGGCTGGTAAGTATTTTGCGGTCATGACACATTTATCCTCACAAACTGCGGGCTGGCTAGCCGGATTTGCAGATATCGACAGGCTTCGGCCCGAGGTGACAGAGAAGTTTCTGGAAAAGGTTTATGATCCATATGCCGGGCATTTTCAGGAGGATTTCGGAGATACCATACAGGCGATTTTTACAGATGAACCGTCCCTGCCGGGAAGTACGGTTTATGGAAGAGGCGGAGAGGGCACACTTCCCGTTAATCATTGGTTTGCTTATGAATTTCAGAAGAAAAAAGGGTATGATATCTTAAAATATCTGCCTGCATTGTTTGAGGATTGGGCGGATTTTGACAATGAAAAAATACGCCATGACTACTAT
The DNA here is from genome assembly GCA_000702025.1 of Blautia schinkii DSM 10518. GTDB lineage: Bacteria > Bacillota > Clostridia > Lachnospirales > Lachnospiraceae > Blautia_A > Blautia_A schinkii. The sequence continues at coordinate 179,032 of JNKJ01000008.1, read as the reverse complement.
GAGGTAACCCAAGAGCTGTGGACAGATAACTTTGTGATACCAATCCATAAGTGGTGTAAAGAGCATGAAATTGCGTTTACCGGACATTTTATGGAGGATGGATGGCCGAAGCCTTATTATGTGGTGGTCTCCCCCAGCGTTATGTCTAATTACGAATATCAGGACTGGCCAGGGATAGATTTATTACAGACAGGCCGTCTTTTGAACCAGCCGAGTGAGGTCCAGGAAATCAGTATGCTTGAATTAATGAGCGCTGCCCATCAGTTCGGCAAGGAAAGAGTTTTCTGTGAGGCATATGGGGCCGGAGGATATGATTCCGGGCTTGAGGATTATAAGAGGATGGGAGACTATCTATTTGTAAATGGTGTCAATTTTATTAATGAGCACCTTTCCTATACCTCCTACACAGGGGCGAGGAAAAGGGATCACCCTCAATCCTTTGACTGGAGACAGGCATGGTGGGAAGATTATACGGGCCTGAATGACTATCTTGGCAGACTCTCCGCAGTGCTCTCCCAGGGTGTTTCGCAGGAACGTGTGCTGGTAATGAATCCTACGATGACCGGTTATATCAGTCCAAGAAATGAAGATACCTCCCAGCTTGTAGACAATATTCTTGCAAGGGAACCGGACATGCGGCCATTTTTAGCAATGATTCAGGATTTAAGGCGGATGCAGTGGGATATTAATCTGGGAGACGAGGTGATTTTGAAGCGGCATGGCCGGGCAGTGGAGGGAGAGCTTGAAATCAAATGTCAGAAATACCAGATTGTTATTCTTCATGAATGTATCAAGAATATGCTGCCGTCAACGATTGAACTGTTAAAGCAATTCATGCTGCAGGGGGGAAAGGTTCTCAGTGTGGGGCACCCGGGCAGCTTCGTGAGCGGGGTGATCAATGAAGCGCTGTATGAGGAATTGTTTGCCTCACAGAACTTCCTTATCTTTGATAAAGCAGAAGAGATGCTGGCATATTTAAATGAGAATTATGAGCGGTATTTTAATGTAAACCAGGAACTCCCGGAGGGTGTAGAGAGCATCCGCAGACTGCTGGAGGATGGACGCGAGCTGTATTTTATTACGAATCACAGTAAAAAAGATGTTGCTGCAGAAGCTTTGTTTCATGGTAGTTACCTTGAGGAATGGAATCTGTGGGATGGATGCACGGAAGTTATAGCAAACAGTGATGACCACGGTAATATTTCCGTACCGCTTTTATTAAAGGATGGGGAATCCAGGCTGTTTTGTGTTTGCCATCACTTGGATATCTGTCATGGTTCGGATATATGCGATGATACGGACAATGGAAAACAATTATCGGAAAAGATATGCGTTAAAACCGCACCGATATCAAAATCGCCCACATCAAAACATAGTAACAAAACGGAGCTTAATATTTCACGTGTTATTCCTGAAGACAGAAATATTTGGCCGTTGCAGTATTGTGACCTGATGATTGACGGAGATACGTATAAGGACTATTCAGTTATTTCCGCAGGTGCAAGAATATTTAAGAAGAGAGGTTTCCCGGCGAATCCCTGGGACAATGAGGTACAGTACAAGACAAGGACCTATGACAGAAACCGGTTCTATCAAGATATGAGTGGTTTTTCCGCAGCATACCACTTCAAAGTGACAGAAGGATTTGTGCCCGAGGAGCTTTTGCTTGCGGTAGAGTACGGACCGCGGTATGAGATAACAGTGAACGGAAAAGCTGCCGATAAAGAGGTGAAAGAATATTTCCTGGATTACTTGGTCACACAGTATGATATCACCTCACTAGTCCAAGCCGGAGAGAATGAAATTGTTCTGACAGCTCATAAATTCGATGTGGAGCTTGAACTTGAGGCAGTGACCTTGCGCGGAAATTTCGGCGTTTTTGCAAGGAACGGCCACTGGGAAATGGATGCTGCACCAAAGCTCAACACAGGTAACTGGCTTACACAAGGGTATCCGTTCTACTGCGGAAGTATGGTGTATGAAAGCCCTGTTGCACTCGGGGAAAATCCCAAAGGTTATTTATATGTTCCTCACTCAGAAGCTCCGTCCACCTCTGTCAGAATAAACGGGAATTATCTGGGCGTGGCAAATATTAACGGTGTGAAAGGTATGGACATCAGCAGCAGCCTCCATGCAGGAGAAAATCTTATTCAAATTAAGGTCTGCGCCAGTATGAAAAATTATCTTGGTCCGCACTTTAATCCGGAGAAGCCAAGAAGAACCGCATGGCCAGATATGTGGAAAAAAGCGCCTGTAATCAGGGAACCATCGCCTGAAGAATATGATTTGATTCCCTATGGACTTAACGGCGCAGTCATGATTGAAATAGAAGAGGATAAGTAAAAATATACATAAAGAAAGCTGGGAGGACTTATGAAGATTAACGGTGGAGTTCCGAAAACAATGAAAGCTCTGGTAGCTTATGACAAAGACAGGTATGTTTTAGAACAGGAATATCCAACTCCGGAATGCGGGCCTGATGATATTATCATAAAAACTGAGGCCTGTGGTATTTGTGCAGGAGATTTGAAATGCAGACACGGCGCCGCGATGTTCTGGGGGGATGAAACTCAGCCTTCCTGGGTGAAGCCGCCATTTATACCGGGACATGAATTTTTCGGACATATTGTGGAGCTGGGAGAAAATGTAAAGGATTTTACCTTGGGTGATAGAATTATTGCGGATCAAATTGTACCTTGCGGTGAATGCCGGTTCTGTAAAGACGGGCATTATTGGATGTGTCAGCCTCACAATATCTTTGGCTTTCAGAACACAAACAACGGCGGTATGGCTGAATATGTCAGATTTCCTAAAAATGCGGTAATCAGCAGAGTGCCCGATAATTTATCCCTGGAAAAAGCACTGCTCATAGAACCATATGGGTGCTCCAAGCATGCAGTGGACAGAGGCAGCATTAGTCCGGAGGATATCGTGGTGATTTCCGGTGCCGGAACTCTGGGACTTGGAATGGTAACCTACGCGAAAACAAAAACGTTAAAAAAGCTAATCGTATTAGACATGATAGATGCACGTCTTGAAAAGGCAAAAGAATTCGGGGCTGACTATGTATGGAATCCGGGAAAAATGGATGTTTTAAAGGCTGTCAATGAATTAACCGATGGCTATGGATGTGATGTATATATAGAAGCTACCGGACATCCTTCCAGCGTAATCCAAGGACTGAGTATGCTTAGGAAGCTTGGTCGAATGGTGGAATTCAGTGTATTCGGAGCTCCGACAACAGTGGATTGGTCTATTATTGGTGACCGTAAGGAGCTTGATATACTTGGAGCACATTTAAGTCCGTATGCATATCCCTACGTAATCGAAAATATTGCGAATGGAGTTCTTGCTACAAAAGGGGTCGTATCCAGTATCTTTCCTATTGAAGAATGGGAAAAAGGATTCGAGTATGCGTCTGGAAAATATGGAGATTTTAAGGTTGCGCTGACATTTGAATGAGTGTATGGAATCTTATTTAAACAAAATCATAAATAAACTATAGGTGTCTTATAAAATGCCGGGAACTGTAAAATTATAGTTCCCGGCATTTTTACTATTACAGACTCAAACTATTTTGCAAATGCATTTCTCACAATAGCAGGACAATGCATATGTTACGATTCCTTCAAAAACTGAGTTTCAATCGAATTCCACTGTATTCTGGACATTAACAATACAGGAAGGTATAATAAAGATAGCTGTTCAAAAGAAAATATTGTGAGGGGGAACAGGTGAAACTTAAGGGACTATCAATTAAAAAGAAATTTGTATTGGTACTGATTATTTTTATGGTCATTCCCACATGTGCCATTTCAGGCTGGATGTATACAAAGGTAAGCAGTATCTGGATTCAGAAGGAGTACAGCAATCAGTCGAATGAGCTGGGAAATATATTGAAGACGACGGAGCTTCAGATCAAGGAGCATGAAAATATCATCTATGAAATTTATCAGGATGGGGATATTGTGAAAACCCTGAAAACAGATCCAAAAGATAGGATACCACTTGATTATGTGGAAATGACTAATTATCTGCGCAGCATTCAGACCGAAAACGAATATGTGGAATCGTCATATTTATTTTCTGACACCGGGGAAGTTTTTTTTCAGGATTCCATGATTAACGGAGTTTTCCAGGAGTTATACAAAGAAAACACAGGCTGGCAAGAACAGATTAAGGAGAATAATGGCGCGGTGACCTGGATTTCTACATATAATATTCAGAATAGCAGGAAACAGAAGCAGTATTTTTCGTGTGCAATTGTAGTAAAGGATATCACTTCTACCTGGGAGCCGCTGGGTGTGTTGGTGTTGAATATAGATTTGTCATTGTTTGGCAATCTTTTTGAATTGCTGGGACAGCAGGACGATCACACAACATATGTAATTGCCGATGATGAAGGCTCAATCATTTGGAGCAATCATCTGACAGCGGCACAGCATCTGGATGATGAGTTTTTTCTGTCCGTTCAGAATTCGAAGGAGACCTGCAGTGAACAGGTTTATGAGGAGGAACAGTATGTCGTTACCAAGCTCACCTCCCAGTACAACGGATGGAACTATATTTCCATGAAGAACAGGGCTGAGGTTCTTCAGACAGGGCGCTGGGTTCTGACCACAACCATTGCACAGCTGTTTTTTATTTTGATGTTTTCCGTGTTGGGCGCTTTTATGATTCAACGCTACATCATCTATCCCATTCAGAAGATGGTTGTGGCTATGAGTGTACCTGAAAAGGAACTGGTGGGAAAGAGGCTGTATATTAATCAGGAGGACGAAATCGGTAAGCTTTACCAAAGCTTCAATGAAATGAATGAAAAAATTGAGAAATTTATTGAGAAAAACAATGAAATGAATGAAAAGGAAAAAGAGTACCAGATTCAGGCCCTGAATGCCCAGATCAATCCGCACTTTATCTATAATACACTGGATACCCTTCACTGGATGGCATTGGATATTCCCGCTCCGGAGATTTGTAAATTAATAAATTCCTTCTCCGAAATTCTTCGGTATTCCATCAGCAAGAAAGAGAGTATCGTCACATTGAAGGAAGAACTTCAATGTATTAGAAATTACATCAACATATATGATGAACGATACGAAATGGATTTTGCCAGATTTCAGGTTGACGAGGCTGTCTACTGTTATAGAACATTTAAGATGCTGCTGCAGCCCATTGTGGAGAACTGTATTGTACATGGATTTTCCCAGAATATGGAACAGGCTTGTATAAACGTGTCTGCCCAGATTGAAGAAGACGAGGCAGTGGTACGCATCCGTGACAATGGAGTGGGGATATCAGAGGAGCGGATTGTATATATTCTGTCCAAGGACAGTGACCGGGTGGGACTGAGCAATATCAACCAGCGATTAAAGCTGTTGTATGGAGAAAATTACGGACTGAAAATAATAAGCCAAAAAGGACAGGGAACGGAAGTCATATTAAGATTTCCGAAAGAATCTTTGGACATTTGAAAGATATGGGGGATAATATGCTGAAAGTATTGGTGGTAGATGATGAGCCGAAGGTAAGGAGAGGTGTATCGAGACTCATTGAGGCACATCCGGACAAGTATGAACTTATGGGGAGTTGTTCGGATGCACATGGTGTAATTGATTTCTTAAGCCGGATGGTTCCAGATGTGATCATTACAGATATCCGTATGCCAAATCAGGATGGCCTTGAGCTGATCAACCATCTGAAGCACCGCTATCATAATCTGGATTTCATCATACTGAGCGGTTACGGAGATTTTGAGTATGCCAAGAAGGCTCTGCAGTATCGAGTCTTTGATTTTCTGTTAAAGCCGCTGAAGGCAGAGGAACTGTACGAAGCGCTGGATGGAGTGAATCAGAAGAGACAGAGCAGCCGCATCACAAAAAGCGAAAGCCTTGAGGATAATTATTTTTTCAATCTTATCAGGTCATCCGATCTCCAGGAGGAAAAGAATAATTTGGAAAAACTGGGCCTTTATCAGCATACGGGAAACTGCCGTGCAGCAGTTCTTGACATGGGAGAAATCCCTCCGGAGAGACTTAAGGAGTCAGGCCGGCTGAAGGCAGAGGTACTGAACCTGATGCCGGGTGTCTCGCATATGTATACTTGTTTTGGCTATCAGCTAAGTATGGTGTGGGAAAAGGAGCCGATTTGGGAAAGTCTTGAGCCAGCACTGGAAAAGTTGGAGGAACAGCTGAACGGCAGACTTTATCTTGGCATCAGCAAGAAATCAGAGAGCTGCAGAAACCTGAAGGAACTGTATTTTCAGGCATTGGATGCGGCTAAGCAGTATATTTACCCTGGGAGTAAGAGTGTGAATCTGGCTGATGAACTTCCGGATGAAAAGAATATTGTTTTTTCCGATCAGGCATGTGAGAGAATTATCAATGCGGTCAAGACGGGAAACGGTCAGCTGACGGAAGAGAAGCTGGATGAGTTCCTTGGCTATTATAAGGATAAGCGGTGCGGAATCATAAAGCTGAAACGTCACCTGATGTTACTGCAAAGGGGAGTGGAGGCACTGACAGAGGAATTTGGGATGGATTCAAATTACAGCAGCGCTATCCTGAGTTTCGTGGGAAATATTGAAGAAATCCGTAATTTCAGCGAGGTGGAAGAAGTCTTAAACAAAAATCTTAAAGGGATGGCGGAGGAGGCAAATGCCATTGCCGGGAGAAGGATGAATTCCTATTATATGAATCAGATACTCCGTTATATGCAGGATAATTTCATGCGTGACTTGTCTCTTGATGACGTAGCAGAGCATGTGAATTTGTCTGTGGGTTATCTGAGCAACTATTTCAAGGGAAAAATGGGAATGAATTTTGTGGATTATATCACACAGCTTCGCATTGAAAAGGCGAAGGAACTTCTGATTCACACCAATGAGAAGATATATAAGGTGGCTGAGCTGGTGGGTTACCAAAATTCTCAATATTTTGTCACGATTTTCAAGAAAAAAACCGGAGTGACTCCGGCAGAATATAGAAAATGCCTAACAAAGTAAATATATAATTAATTTTCTCCAAAACAGTACATACTATTGATAATATTGCCGCACACCTGCACAGGATTGGAGAAAAGAACAATATGAAATTTAATGCTGTATATTATGAACCTGAAAGTTTAACATATGCACTTGGGAAAGAATTAAAGGAACAGTTTTCCGGCCTTCCATGGATACCTGTAGACAGTCATAATTCAATAAAGGAAATGCAGGAAAAACCCAATTCGGAATTTGGGCATATGAAACGTAATTTAATCGTTGGTATCAGGAAAACTCATAAATATGTAGAGAACCACAAGGTATCAGATTATCTTGTTCCTTATACCTCATCCGGCTGCACAGCGATGTGTCTGTATTGCTACCTTGTATGCAATTATAACAAATGTTCTTATCTCAGGCTTTTTGTAAACCGGGAACAGATGCTGGACCGCTTGATAAAACAGAGTAAAAAAAGTGAGCGGCTTCTGACTTTTGAGATTGGGAGCAACAGCGACCTTGTGCTTGAGAATACCATTACCGGAAATCTTATGTATACAATTCCAAGATTTGCGGAGGAAGGGACCGGAAAGCTGACTTTCCCAACGAAATTTGATATGGTACAACCTCTTCTAAAGCTTCCTCACAAGGGAAAGACAATTTTTCGTATGAGTGTAAATCCCCAAAAGCTCGTTTCACGGGTAGAGTTAGGTACCTCCAGCCTTACAAAAAGGATAAAGGCTGTCAATGAAATGTGTGAAGCTGGTTATCCGTGTGGTCTTTTAATCGCTCCGGTAATATTGACAGATGGATGGAAGGAGCTTTACACGGAACTTCTGGAGGAACTGGAAGCCGGACTTACAGAAAAGGTAAAAAAGCAGATGTTTTTGGAAATTATCTTAATGACTTATTCTTATATTCACAGGGCGATCAACAGTGAAGCATTCCCCAACAGCCCGGACCTTTACAGTAAGGATAAAATGACAGGACGGGGCAGAGGGAAATATTGTTACCGGGCAGAAGTGCGTGAAGAAGCAGAAAGCTTTCTCAGGTCAGAGATAAAAAGGATTCTTGGGGATGTTCAAATATTATATATCAGTTGAAATGAAAGGTACAGACCGCAAAAAAGGTTCAACAAAATAAATATAATGAGCAGGAAAAACCGTCGGAAATATGGCGGTTTTTTTGATGTATATAGAAAAAAGTTGTGCAAATGTGTGAAAGATAAAGAAATTATAATAAAAATAGAATAATTGAAATGGAAATATGAACAAACACACCCTATAATAAAATCATCAAAAACAAGAAGCAAATGAGAAGGCGCCAATTTTGCTTCACAGTAAAAATTGGGAGGAAAGATCAATGAAAAAAAAGGCAATTGTAAGTTTGATTTTATGTGCAGCTATGGTAATGCCGACAATAAGTGTACAGGCAGCAGAAGCAAAGGAAGAGTTGAAGTTCTGGGTGTTCCATTCTGACCAGGAGTTGGAGTTTTTCCAGGAATGTGTGGACCAGTACAATGAGGAGCAGGATTCTGTTGAGGTCGTGCTGGAACAGGTTCCGTGGGATGATTACAATGGAACAAAAATGGCTACGGCTTTTGCTTCCGGAGAGGGACCTGATGTATTTCTTATTGCACCGGGCCTGTTTCTCAAATATGCAAACTCTGACGTACTCATGCCGTTGAACGATTATATTGCACCTGAAGCTCTTGCTGACTTTTCTGAATCATCTATCGAAGGAGTGAGCGTAGACGACAAGATTCTTGCGATTCCTTTTGAAATGGAGCTGTTGGGACTGTATTATGACAAGTCAGTTTTTGCAGAAGAAGAGCTGGAAGTTCCCACAACATGGAACGAGCTGTATGATGCCGCTAAGGCTTTGACCACAGATTCCCGTTATGGTTTCACAATGGAGACAACAAAAGGCACTCATCAGCTATTTGAGTGGTATCCTTTCCTGTGGCAGAGTGGTAATGACGTATATAGCGAGAGCCAGGATGCAGCAGCAATCAACACAGAAGGCGTACTGGAAAATCTGGAAATAAAACGTAAGATGTTTGAGGAAGGCTATGCAAACATTAAGCCAAGCCGTCCTAATACTGAAATCGGTATGCTCTGCGAGGGTGAGACTGCAATGCAGTTAAACGGAAGCTGGGCAATTTCCCAGATGAAAAATAACTATCCCGATTCCATGGATAATATTGGTGTAGCACCGGTTCCTGTACCTGAAGACGGCGAGGCGGCAACTGTTGCCGGAGGATGGAAAATCTGTGCCAATGCCAATTCCAAATACGCGGATGAAGCCGCAAAATTCGCTGTATGGATGTTTGGGGATGATGTTGCAAGAACGGAGAAATGGTGTACAGATATCAAATTTGCTTTTTCACCGAGACAGTCTGTTATTGACGCAAATGAAGAACTATACCATGAAGGTTTGAATGGAGAATTCACGGATAAAATCCTCGGAACAGAAAAACCGGAGATGAGACTTCCGGCAGAGGTATCCACTATTCTTCAGGATATGCTGCAGTCCGCGTATTTTGATACCGGTATCAGTGTGGAGGACAGTGTCCTGATAGCAGAGGAAAGTCTCAATGATTTCCTTAGCGGTTATGACGGCGCATTATAATCCAATATCAGCATAACTGCTGTGATATTACCAGTGACCGTTTTGACTGGTACATATGCAGGGGCCGGGTCTGGGTAAGATATTTGCATCAGCCTCGGCCCTTCATAAAGGGGGAACTGTTTTGAGAAAAAAGAAAGGAGCCAAAAGGCTCACTAAGGAAGCGATGACAGCGTACTGTATGCTGCTGCCTGACGTACTTGGATTGCTGGTCTTTGTTTTTATCCCTATTATCTATGCGTTTTACATAAGTCTGCACAGCTGGACAGGTCTGTCAGATATGCAATTTATTGGTTTTGATAATTATATAAAAATGACAAAGGACAGAATGTTTATAAAAAGTATTTGGGTAACTGCGAAGTATGCGCTTATGTATGTGCCGGGTGTTTTTGTCATGGCACTATTGATGGCAAATCTATTAAATGCTCTGCATGGGAAGGTACAGTCCTTCTTTCGTACAGCTTATTTCCTGCCTTATGCAATATCCACGGTTATCGCAGGTATTGTCTGGTCATTCATGTACAATCCGATGAACGGTTTTCTGAACCAGATCATTGTACTGGCCGGAGGGGAGAAGATGAAATTTCTGGCATCTCCTTCCCAGGCATTGCCTTCGGCAGTGGTCGTAGGAATCTGGCTGGTACTGGGTTACAATACCATCCTGTTCCTGGCGGCAATCAAGGATATTCCGAAAAGCTATTATGAGGCAGCGGAGCTTGACGGTGCAGGACCGGTGCAGAAATTTTTCAGAATCACGGTGCCGCTTATCAAGGATACCAGTGTGTTTGTTCTGGTTATGTGCGCGATAGCATCCTTCCAGGCATTTGACCAAATTAAGGTTATGACAGGCGGGGGACCGGCGAATGCAACAACAACATCTGTGCTTTATATTTATCGGGAAGCTTTTGAAACATTTGAAATGGGATATTCTTCTGCGTTGGCATTTGTGCTGTTCCTGATTATCATGGTGTTGACTTTGGCTCAGATGAAACTGCTGAAGAGCAGGGATGATTAGGAGGAAATGCCATGAAAAAAAGAAAAATAAGTCAGGGGCTGCTGCTGGTGATAGCAGTCATACTGGCAATCATGATTGCTTTCCCTGTTTATATGCTGGTTATCAGCTCATTCAAGGAAGCAAAAGATGTATTCAACATGAATCTGTTTCCGTCGGTTTCATCGTTGACATTGGATAATTATAAGACTGTGTTTATGGAGGAAAATTTCGGCGGATATATTTTCAATTCGTTTTTTGTAGCAACCATTGTCACTGTGGTGGCTCTTTTCTTCCATGCCATGTCGGGGTATGCGCTGGCAAGGCTTAATTTCACAGGAAGAAAGGCAATCTTCACCTGGATTATCAGCACATTGATGATTCCGTTTTCAGTTATCATGATTCCGCTTTTTATCATTATTAAGCAGATGGGGCTGATCAATAATCTATGGGGCATTATTATTCCCATGATTCCCAACGCCTATGGGATTTTTCTCTTTCATCAGTTTTTTCTTGGTATTCCCAAGGAACTGGAGGAATCAGCTAAGATTGACGGGGCATCTTATTTTGGAGTGTTTGTGAAAATTGTTCTTCCGCTGTCCAAACCAATTGCAGTCACCCTTGCAGTTGCGTTCTTTCTGGCGAACTGGAATAATTATCTGTGGCCGTTGATCGTAGCTCAGGACAGGAAGCTTTGGCTGGTACAAATTGCGATAGCAAATTTCAAAAGTTCACAGTCAGTGGAATGGAATCTCGTGTTGGCAGCATCCTGTGTATCTGCTCTGCCTATTATTATTCTGTTTTTCATCTTCCAGAAACATATTACAGAAGGGGTAAAAACTGCCGGAATTAAGGGATAACCATTGACAGGGTTTAACTAAAAAAATAAATACAAAATACTGGAGGTTTTATTATGGGAAAAACAAATTTACCGGCATCACTGTCAACGATAGCGGTTGCCAGAGATTCAAAAAGAATGCGTGTATCCAGCTATGACAGGAGCGGCGGTAATGACGACAGGGTACATATTCAGCCAGGAGACATCTTTACTATTTGTGATATTAAAACCGCCGGCTGTATCAATCATATTTGGTTCACACTGGCAAATGACGACGTGAGCGAAGTGAAAGATTATTTGAGAAAATCAGTTCTGAGATTTTATTGGGACGGGGAAGAAGAACCGAGTGTTCTGGCTCCCACCGGTGATTTCTTCGGCATGGGTCATGCTATGAGCAAAAATTTTGTCAGCGAACCTCTGCAGATGAGTCCGGAGGATGGAAAAGGTTTTAACTGCTGGTTCCCTATGCCATTTGCTTCACAGGCGCGTATGACTATCACCAATGAGAGTGACAGAGAATTACTGCTATATTATTATGTGGATTATGAGGAATATGAGTCTCTGCCGGAAGAAATGCTGCGTTTTCATGCAAAATGGCACCGCGAGATGCCGACTCAGGGCGTGGATGAGAGTGAGTTTGAGACACACCGGGAATGGTGTTTTGGCCGTTCCAATCTTACCGGAGAGGATAATTATGTTGTAATGGAAGCAGAGGGCAAAGGACACTATGTCGGCTGTAATGTAAATATCCACAATCTCAACAAAAATGCACTTTGGGACTGGCCGGGCGAAGGGGATGACATGATCTTCATTGATAATGAACCATGGCCACCAAGGCTGCACGGAACCGGTACAGAGGATTATGTCAATATGGCATGGTGTCCCACACAGGAATACTGTGCACCGTATCACGGTCTGCTGCTTGGCGGAAAGGATAACTGGAAGGGCAAAATCAGTTATTACAGATATCATATTACAGATCCGGTAATGTTTGAAAAGTCAATTAAGGTCACAATTGAGCATGGCCATGACAATCACAGGAGCGATGACTGGTCTTCTACTGCATATTGGTATCAGACAGAGCCTCACAAACCCTTTGAAGAAATTCTGCCGGTGGAAAAGAGGCTTCCCATTGATGAGGATATATACCAGTGGGAAGGGAAAACAGAAGATTAATTAAAAAAAATTTGATAAAGCGGTCTGGGGGAGGATATAAAGTGATTCTAATGAAAGAGCGAGTGGGAAAGCTAATAAGCGATATCAAGGAGCTGATTTATACAGATGTTACGCCGATCAGGCAGTATCGCTTTTTGAAATCAAAGGAGAGATTTGAAAATATTGCGGATATCTGTACAGATTCATGGGATATATTAAGCGACACTCAGTTCTTTAGCGGACACAGAGAGTATTTCTGGTTTGAAACTTTTGTGACGATTCCCCAGGAGTTTGACGGAAAATGTACGGTGTTTGAATTGAAGACCGGCCGCGAGGGGCAATGGGATGCCACAAATCCGCAGTTTACGGTTTTTGTCAACAATGTCAGAAAACAGGGACTTGATGTAAATCATCGTGAAGTTATTTTAAGTGAATGCGCAAGGGCCGGCGAATGCTACAGAATCGTGCTCTCGGCATTCACCGGAGATAATAACTTCCGGTTAATAATGGATTCTGCCATAAAGGCGCTTCACCGGCCAACGGAGAAATATTTTTATGATTTGTCTGTTCCGTATGAGGTTGCACGGCTGCTCTCTCCGTCTGACCGGAACTTTCGGACAATCATTCAAACCTTGAATGATTCCTTGAATCTGCTGGATCTGCGCCGGGAGCATTCGCCCTCATATAACGCAACGCTTCAGCAGGCACAATTATATCTTCAGAAGGAATTCTATGAAAAGCATACAGGGCAGAGCCGGGAAAAGGTCTATTGTGTGGGTCACACACATATTGATGTTGCGTGGATGTGGACATTAGCAGTGACGGAAGATAAGGCAGTACGCAGCTTTTCTACAGTACTTGAGCTTATGAAACAATATCCGGAATATGTGTTTATGTCCAGCCAGCCACAGCTTTATAAATATGTAAAGAAAAATGCGCCGGAGTTATATACACAAATCAGGGAGCTCGTGAAGGAGGGCCGTTGGGAAGTAGAGGGCGGTATGTTTGTGGAGGCTGACTGTAACCTCACCAGCGGTGAATCTCTGGTACGCCAGTTTCTCTATGGAAAAAGATTTTTCAGGGAGGAGTTCGGGAAGGATAATGAAATTCTCTGGCTGCCGGATGTTTTCGGCTATTCAGCGGCACTGCCGCAGATTATGAAAAAGTGCGGAATCCGTTATTTTATGACTACCAAGATTAGTTGGAATGAATTTAACAAAATGCCTTATGATACTTTTGAGTGGGAGGGCATCGACGGCACCAGAATTCTGACACATTTTAGTCCCAGCCGTGACTATAACAAAAGTGCAGTGGAAAGCGGGACAGAGACAGAGCATTTTACTACATACAATGCGTATCTCAATCCCTCCCAGGTCAAGGGAGGATGGGAGCGTTACAGCCAGAAATATTTGAATGATGAGGTACTCATGTCATTCGGCTACGGAGACGGCGGCGGCGGCCCGGTACGTGATATGCTGGAAAATCAGCGCCGACTGTCAAAAGGGCTTCCCGGCTGCCCCCAGACTATAATGAGTACATCAGCAGAGTTTTTTCATACCCTTGAGGAAAATGTGAGAGGACAGAAGCAGCTTCCGGTATGGGTTGGAGAGCTATATCTTGAGTATCACCGCGGCACATATACTTCTATGGCCAGAAATAAAAAATTTAACCGTCAGGCAGAGTTTTTGCTTCAAAATATAGAACTTTTTTTCAGCATGGGAAGAGAACTTGTGCAGCTTACGTATCCGGAAAAGGCTCTGGAAGAACTCTGGGAGATAGCTATGCGCAACCAGTTCCATGATATTCTTCCCGGTTCCTCCATCAAAGAGGTATATGACGATTCAAGAACTGAATATGAGCGGCTGCTGGCGAAGGGGTATGCCCTTGAAACAGCGGCACTGGAGGCAATCACAGCAGAAATTGACGGACCAAAGAATACGCTTACCGTGTTTAACCCCAATGGTATGTCGTGCACGGACGAGGTTATCTTTGAATGCCCGGAGAGAATCCAGGCGCCTGCGGTCAGTGACGGAAATACAGATTGTCCGCTTCAGCGGCTTTCAGACGGAAGGTATCTCTTCACTGCATCGGCTGTACCCGCGAAAGGCTACAAAACATATTTTCTCACAGATGAAAAAGATATCAGAACGGAATCAATGCTTTCGGTGTCTGAATATAGCCTTGAAAATGCTTTTGTCCGTGTGGAACTTTCAGATAAGGGCCAATTCTGTTCCATTTATGATAAAAAACATCATCGTCAGCTTTTGAAATATGGAAAACAAGGAAATGTCCTGATGACGTATGAGGACCGTCCTCACAACTGGGATGCATGGGATATCAACAATTATTATACAGAAAAATCCTGGGAAATAACAGACGTGCAGGAGATAGCAGTGATGGAAAAAGGGCCCGTAAGAGCATCCATCCGCGTATGCAGACGTTATCTGGATTCCACTATCGTCCAGTATATTTCACTTGGCGCAGACAGCCCGGAAATCCGTATACAAAATGAAATTGACTGGATGGAAAAGAAGCTCCTGCTGAAAGCCCTGTTCCCGGTAGATATCCACACGGATGAAGCATCGTTCGAAATTCAGTATGGCAATGTAACAAGGAAAACCCACTACAATACTTCCTGGGATTTCGCGAGATTTGAAGTATGTATGCACAAATGGCTTGATGTGTCGGAAGACGGTTATGGGGTGAGTGTATTAAATGACTGTAAATACGGAGCAAATGTACACGATGGTGTAATTGGTATTTCACTGCTGAAGTCTGCTGTGTATCCGAATCCTTCAGCAGACCGGGAACATCACAGCTTTTGCTTCGCGATATATCCTCATGCAGAGGGTTTCCGTGAGGCGGGGACGATTGGGCGCGCATATGCGCTGAACAATCCGCTGAAATGTGTGGTTAAAACAAATAGTTCAGGCACGCTGCCCAGAGAATATTCGGTAGTCAGCGTCAATGAACCTAATGTTATCACGGAGGTTGTAAAAGCGTCAGAGAATGGAATAGGTACGGTGCTGCGCCTGTATGAGGCATTTAACCGCAGAACAAATGTGACGGTGAGTTTCAGCCGGCTGTTGAAGTCTGTATATGTATGTAATATGCTGGAAGATACAGAATACGAAATCCCCTGCAGCGGTACAATGGTACGCTATGAAATGAAACCCTATGAAATTTCCACATTTAAGGTGATTTACAGAGAACAAAACGAGGTTTCTTGATACCGGATATAGAATGGCCTCAGGTACCATAAAAATGAGATAATAGGACAGGATATCCGAGATGATGATAACAGGTATCCTGTCCTTAATTGATATTTACTTGCTGGAATGGACAATCTTTATCTTTTCGTTTTTCCTGAACTGTTACAATTAGTTAATTCTCATAAAAAATAACAGTGATATTGTAAAGAATTTAGTGTGAATATGTGATAAACTGGAATAAGAGGAAAGGTAAATCTATAAATTTACCAATGGCAGTTTTGATTATCAGTTGCAGTGCCAAGGAGGTTCATAATGAGACATAAACAAAAATTAATATTTAAAGGATTGCTGATTTTCAATGTTATCATTGTAGTCCTGTTCCAGTTTAAGGCAACGCCGCAGGCAGCCTCGATGGCCACACAGGCAAAAAATTCATATTATCGCTTGTTAACTCAAAAATATATTTCCTGGACCAGACCAAGTGATAAAAATAATATGCAGCCCACTGCACAGATGCAGTTTGCCCTTCTGGACCTGGATAATGATAAAGTACCCGAATTATATATTTATCATAAAAAAGCCTATGGATACCAGTCACATTACCGGTTATTCAAATACAAAAACGGAAAAGCTGAGATGGTTCCAAATATGGCAGATAAAATCACAAAAATATATCCGGGTAAAAAAATATTTACAACCTATACCTCAAAAATGGGGACCACTATCATCAGCCACAATTCATACAGCAATGGAAAAATAAAGACAATAGCCCAGAGTTATAAATATAGCATTTATAAAAACCAAAAGGTTGTCTCTACCAAAACTACTTACTATGTAAAAGGTAAGACTGTTAGTAAAAAAGTCTATAATACATATATAAGAAAACTGACAAATAATGCTAAGAATAAAAGCTTCAAATTATTATCTAATACCATTGCAAACAGGAAAAAATATCTAAGTACCGTGTAAAGGTTCTTGCCAAGGCATAGTAAACAATTAAAAATTCAGGTATCAACCTATAAGAGGTTTACTTGAAGGTGAATCTGCAAAGTTGGGGACGTTCTGTAAACGTCCCCAACTTTATTAATACTTGATTTTATAAACGGAATGTATTCTTACATCTTCCAGCCTGCAGCGAATCCGGCCTTCCTTTTGAATAAACGTAATTTCCTTATTTTCAGGATAAAACATCTGGACGGCCTTTATTTGTTTATCCGGTATATTTAATATCAGCTCGCCGCCCGGTATAGCAGGTGTATCACCAAAGGCAATTTCCGCCATTTTGGACAACTCATGTAAAATCAGCTCATTGGAAGACTTCCTGTCAAAGCAGGTATATTCCAGTATATTTTTGTTTTCTGTATCTAAATAAACAGAAGGAGCTATATACTTTTCCAAAACTCCCTGGAAAAATTTCTTAACCCATGCAAACTCCTCAGTCTGCATATCGAAAAATGCAAAACAACACTGAAGTACAGTTCCTCGTCCATAGGAATTTTGATAGACCGCAGGGATAGCTGTCTCCTTACCAGGTAGAGGGTATCCCCAGTTTACCCACTGTGTATCGGTAAGTTCCACAGCAGGAAAACGGAAGGTGCCAAGGATGTTTGCTCCGGCAGACTCTGTCTCCAATATATAATGCCAGACCGGAGGTGTTGTTTTCTCACAATATTTCCAAACCTCGCCGTTGGTCTGGGTGATATATGCACTCCATACATTTCTCTGATATTTCGTATTCTTTCGGATAAAATGGCAGCCCTGCATTTCTGATAATGCAAAATCTTCCAACAGCTCCCCATTCTGATCATATGTACCTGTTTCTCCTGATACAAAAATGCATCCGCCGCCCTTAACGTACTCCTCCAAATCATGCTTCAACTCTGACCTGATGTAGAAGAGATTCGGCAGTATGATCATTTTATACTGTTTCATTTTAGATAGACTTAATTCTAATTCAGGCACCACCTGCCAGGTGTATTTTGAATAATCACATATCTGCATGGCACCAAGCAAAGCTTTCCGATGAAGTCCCCCTTCTTTGGCGCGTCCGATCGATCTCGCAATTACGGGATGTTCGATAATCAAGGAATCTGCGGAATCACTTTGGATAATGGCAATATCGGCTAACAATTCACGGTCCTTTAAACAGGACTCGAATTTTTCTACTTCCCGGTAGGCCTTTCCGATTTTTTGTGCCTCGGTAAAATCCAGGGAACCATCGTAATGCATTGGTTCACTATACATAAACACACGGCAGCCCTGTGCGGCAATTTCTGCGGCGGCCAGCTCATAAACCGCATCATTCTTATAATTGTATACCTGGGACACATCTCCAGGGCCTAACTGGGGGTATTTCCCGCCGGAGGTATCTCTGGCATAAGCCCCGGACAGCCAATTTCCGGCCCACGGTTCTGTGAAAATATAATCCAGCTTATCCCTGATTTCTTTTGGATAGTGAGAAGCGAAGTTTACAGTGATTGCCAGGTCAGGGTCAATCTTTTTCAGGGTATCCTTTACCTCATCCAGCATTTCTTCTGCCTGATGGTCCAGGAATTGCACAATGTCGCCATTATTCTTCATTAATCCCTGATCATTCTCTGGAAGCTCATAACCGTATTTTTCTTTGAATTGCCTGCGGCAGACGTCACAGTAGCACAATGATTTCCCAAATATATCAATAAAAAGGCTGTCGGGACGGTACTTCTCTATGATTTCTTTTAACTGACCCAGGACATAAGCACGATACCCTGTCTCATAACAAGGAATCCCCCATTTAGCAGTGGCATCAGGATTTTGTGCGCCGCAGATCAAAGGTTCTCCGTTTCTCATTCTTGTAGCCCATTCCGGGTGGGAGGTGGGGGCGTACTGATCATATTCAAAGCAGTAATATGCATTGAATTCAATATCATGTTTCCTGAGAATAGGCACAATTCTGCCAACCCAGTCCTCTTTAAGGCCATTGTGCAGTTTTCCGATGTTTGTATCATAATAGCTGTTGCCCCAGTGATCTTTACAATAGAGCATCAAATGATTAATGTTAGATTCCAGGAAGAATCGTTCAAATTCTTCTGCATTTAAGTGCTCCAAGGTTACTACAGGGGCATCAGGTGAATGGTTATCAACCAAATACCCCCGGAAAGTTTCTTTGTATTTTTTTGACATAATTTTTCTCCTTGATTTTTTTATTCATCAAAATCCTCTTTTTGAGCTACGGAAGTACGGTAAATAATTTGGGCCTTTATCCTTTTCTTGTCCGGATAACTGCGAAAATCACCATTCAGCCGCCGTTCAATAAATTCACATGCCTGTTCCATAATTTCATCCATGGGCTGGCGGACAGCAGTTATACGGCAGTTGGTAATTGTAGAAAGCTCCATATCATCAAATGCCACAATAGATAAGTCCTCAGGTATGTGAATATTCAGATGTCTGACCGCAACCATGGCTCCGACACTCATATGATAATTGGTAATAAACAAGGCAGTAGGCTTTTTCTCTAACCGCCAAAGTTTTTGGACCCCTTCATAACCTGACTGGTAATCATAGGCTCCGGATATTAAATATTCTTGATTTATAGGAAGCTCATAGTCCTCCATAACCCGAAGATATCCGTTGAGACGTTCCCTTGAGGTGGTCATCCCTTCGATACCCTTGATAATGGCAATATGCTTATGCCCCTTTTTTATGAGACATTCTACCAATTCATAAGAGGCGGAGGCACAGTCTACCTGGACTACGTCGCAGTTTTCGATTCCGTAGGTATCCTCCAGAATGACAACTGGTATCCTTGCGTCATTTGCTGATTTTAAATAGTTTTCCTTAGTCTGTATAGGACTGACGATAATGCCGTCCACGCCCTTTTCCACCAGAAAATCGACGTATTCTTTTGCCAGTTCTACAGAGTCCTGATAGCAGCAAATGGTCAAAAAGCAGTCTGTTTTGCGCATCTGTGCCTCCAGAGCAGCCACCATTTTTCCTGAATGGGCACCAATTAAGGATGGAATGAGAAGTCCTATGATATAACTTCTTGAGTTTCGGAGTCCCCTTGCAAGGTGATTGGGACGATATCCCAGCCGCTTTACGGCTTCTTCTATAACAACTTTATTTTCCGGCCGGACGTTTCCGCCGTTCATATATTTTGATATGGTAGAAACAGCTAATTTTGTATCTTTCGCTACGTCTTTGATCGTCACTGGCATTATAATCTTCTCCAATCCTTGAGTTTTATATCTTCTATTATAAAAGCAAGACTGGAAAAAAGCTATCACCCTTTTACTGCACCGGATAACATACCTGCCTCCACCTTCTCGTGGAATAACAGATAAATAATAATGGTAGGAATCATTGCCATAATGACAAAGGCAAACTGGGCGCCTAAATCAATGGTATGGTTGCCGGTAAAGTTTAACATTGCCCTGGAAACCGTATATTTTATATCGCTTGATATTAATGTGAGCGAGAAGATTAATTCGCTGTAACCATAAATAAATACAAATATCGCTTCAGTCGCAATAATAGGTTTGCAGATAGGCATCAGCACTTTCGTCAGAAGCTTGATATCACCGCACCCGTCAATGATTGCCGCTTCATCCAACCCTCTGTCTATCCCATTCATAAATCCGGTATACAAAAAGATTGCCTGCGCCAGATTGAAGGTAGTGTACACCAGCAGCAGGAACCAATAATGGTCTTTTGCATGAAGAGAGCTGGCAATATTGGAAATCGGAATCAGGGTACAGTGTACCGGGACCATTACTCCTATCATAAAAAAGATATTAAGCGGTTTGATAAAGAACAAATTCTTTCTGGATAATACATAGGAAGCCATCATACCAATGATCGTCACAGTGATGGTGGTTGCCACAGCCATAAAAAGAGAATTTCCAATTGCCTTCAAAGCGTTTGCCGTTTCACTGGCATTGGCATAATTAGAGGCTCTCCAAACAGATGGCAGACGGAAAAGTCCCAAATAAATCTCATTATTATTTTTAAAAGAGGAAATAAATGTGATCAATAAGGGCAGAAGTGTGATCGCACACCACAAAAATGCCAGAAAATATAAAATTCCATGAACCGTTTTTTTCTTCACGCTTTCTTCCCTCCTTCTATGAATACAGGTCATTTTCCTGGCGGAAAACCCGGTTCATGACCAGACTAAGTGCAACTCCGAATACTAACAGGATGATACTGTATGCGCTGCTGCGTCCAAAAAGCTTATACTGGAATGCCTGCGTATATAACAAAATGGCAGGAGTGGAGCTGGAATTGACCGGACCGCCCCTTGTCATGGCCCATACAATATCAAATACCTTCAGACACCCAGTCACCGCAAGAACAGAGAATATCTTAAAGGAATTTTTACACAGCGGGAGAGTAATGTATTTGATTTTCTGCCAGCCGTTGCATCCGTCAATTACACTTGCTTCATAAAGATCCTGTGGAATGGCAACCAATCCTGCAGCAAAAATCAGCATATTATAACCCGCATACATCCATTCATTTACCAGTACAACACACCAGACATTAATCGTGGGCTTGGAAAGCCAGTCCATCACAAGATTGTCAAGCCCCAGCCATTGTAGAATCTGAGTCAAGGCTCCCCATTCCGGGTTCAATATGTAAGTCCACATCAAAGCAACTGTGGTGGTGCCCAAAATGACCGGCATAAAAAAAGCGGTTTTCATAAACCGGGTAAATTTTAATTTTGAGGTAATTAAAAGAGCCAGGCAGAAGGAAAGAGGCATAAGTACAAGGAAACTTCCCACTATGAACCAAAAAGAATTCAGCATGGAATTCCAGAAAAGTTCACTGGTTAAAACGCCTGTATAGTTATCCAGGCCAACCCATTTTTTTGGCTGTCCGAAAATCCCCTTCCAGGAATGAAATGACAAAAATGCAGCATCGATCACTGGGTATACGATAAAACAAAGTATGAGTGCCAATGCCGGCAAAAGAAAACAAATGCCGATGATATAATCTTTTTTTCTTGCCTTCATGGTTTTTCCTTTCGTTTCGATAAATATGAAAAGGGACTGTGCCAGCGACAGTCCCTTTTCATGCACGTTAATCAGTTGAGTCTATTCGTATTGTGCCATAGTTGAAATGATTTCTTCGCCAACCTGCTCAGGGGTGTTGCCCATTGCAATTCCCTGCAGTGCAGCGCGGACGGTGTTAATCATGTGTGCCTGAGAATCGTAATTCTGAAGGTCGGATTTTGTTGCCTCGGTATCTGCCATGATTGCCATAATATCCTTTAATAAATAGTTGTCTACATTTGCGTCCGTTTTGATTGCCATGGTATTAGGGTTCACTTCCATTAAACCGGTACAGAATTCCCTGCCTGTGATGTATTTCAGAAGTAAAACAGAGGCTGCGATTTCTTCATCGCTGACATTCATCTGGGATACGTAGAAGGAATCGTTTCCGCCGCCCATGTCCACCTTTGCATATTCTTCGTTTACTGCCGGGAATCTTGCCACACCGATGGTCTGATTGGCGTATAACTCAGAGCCGGAGCTCTCAATGGATGTTGCTCCCCAGGAACCATTATACTGGAATGCAGATTTCCCCTCCTGGAAATATGCAGTTTCCTGATTGGCATCTGTGCTGAGAAGATTGTCACCAAGATAGCCTTTATCTGTCAGTTCCTTGATTTTGGCATAAATATCAAGCATTTCTTCTCCGTCATACGTAACTTCACGGCTTCCAAGCTTTGCGCCGATTTCCGGTCCGTATGTTTTCAGAGAAAGTACGGTATGAAGATGACCAAAACGATAATTGTCTTTTTCGCCTACATCAAAAGGCTGTACCCCATTTTCTTTTAATGTAGCACATGCTGCCAGCAATTCGTCCCAGGTAGTCGGTACTTCTATTTTATTTTCCTCAAGGATTTCCTTATTGTAGTATAGTACAACCTGATAGCTGGAATATGGTACGCCGTACAAGCCTTCGTATCCGTAATCTTCAAAATGTGCCGGTTCCCAGCAGGATTCCATGAAATTATCGTACCATTCCGTGTCAGCCTCCAGATATGGCTGCAAGTTCAGAAGAGCGCCTGCGTCCATATAATCGAGACATCTTGCACCGCCGTATTCCATAAAAACATTGGGGATATCACCGGAAGCAAAATCCGTACTTAATTTATCTATGTAATCTGCTTCTGTATTGATATTGGTGAGCTCAACCTTAATACCGGTATCTCCTTCAAAATCTGCAAGCTTTTCTTTAAAATACTTCTCGGAATTGTTATTCAGGTTTGCATATAATTTTAATTCTACACCTTCTAATTTCGCATCCTTTAATGTGTAATCAGGCTCTGCTGCAGATACGGCAGAAACACCCATTGTACTAAGCATTGCCATTGTTAACAATAAACTTATCACTTTCTTTTTCATTGTCGTTCTCCTTTCGCTTTTTAACGTAATTTGCGTTCGATTTTATGAAACAACATTACCATACGCGAAACGTTTAGTCAATAATCTTTTGAATATCATGGAATAATTGTTTATTATATACGGAAATGCAAGGTAAAATATGTGCATATTTAATATATGATATTTTTTGTACACGAAACGTTTTACGAATGTTGTAATTCTTTTTTTGTATGTGTTATACTAAAAATGGCTGTTATGACCATATTACTGAATGAATAGAAGAGGGGTACATTCATTGAAAACAACAATCACCGATATAGCAAAAGATACAGGGTTGTCCTTAGCAACGATTTCTAAATATCTAAATCACAAGCCAGTTCTCCCTGAAAATATGAAAAAGATTGAAGAATCCATTGCCAGACTCCATTACGTCCCAAATCAGGTCGCCCAGGGCCTTCGTTCCAAAAAGACGAAAACAATCGCACTTATCCTGCCTGCTCTGGAAAATTGTCTTTGGGGAAAAATCGTCAATCCCATTGAGATTTCCCTGAAATCCTTGGGATTTATGTCCATTGTATGTACCAGCAAATCTAATGAAAAATATGAAACCACCCTTTTGAATTTCCTTCTCCATAATCAGGTTTGCGGTGTGATAGCCGTAGACCATTCTCTGGATTCCGAGACTATCTGTATTTTAGCAGACAATGAAATTCCGGTTGTGTGCATTGACTACATACCTGAATATATTGGCGTCGATACTGTATGTTCAGATAATTACCAAAAGGGCTGCGAGGCAGCTCAGTCTTTTATCCGGCATAAACATCAGGATTTGTCAGTGATTGGAGGAGATGTGAACTCTTACAGCATACAGCAGAGAAAGAAAGGTTTTTTAGATACACTGAAAAATGCCGGGCTTATTCCCCGGTCTGAATACTGTGTTTATAATGTGGATTCTCTGGAATCTGCCCAGGAATCTCTGAAAAAAATATTATCTCTCGAAAAACCGCCCACAGGAATTGTATTTTTGAATTACCTGGTTTCGCTGGGATGTCTGGCGGAAATTGTAAATTCTCAGATTACCGTTCCCGGAAGGTTGTCTTTCATTTGTTTTGACCACGATACGCTGTTTGACGCATTGATACCCAATGTAACTGCGATTGAAGAAAATTATGAGCTTCTTGGAAAAAAAGCGGTTGAACTGCTCATAATGAGAATAAGGGAGAAAGACGAAAAGCCCCTTCAGCATTTACATGTTCCTTCAATATTTTATGATAAAAGCTCAGTAGTCGATGTAATTATGCCCTGAGACAAAAGAACTCGCAACAACTATTCCTGCTACAGGATTTTACAGCTGTAGGATATTATAGCTGCAGGATATTTTATATAAGAAAGGATTCTTATAGTTATATTATTAACACATATGTTAATAATATAGCAAGAAATTCCTTGTGCATTATCATATATTTTTTATAAAAAAACATGTTTTTAATAGATAATATAACTATTATGTGTTATAATATGCTTTAATTACAGATGCTATTTATCTGTTGCTATTTTTACATATGTGTGCAGAGGGTGAAAAAAATAACAATGGCAGATAAATATGAAATCTGTAAATCAATTTCATAAGGAAGGTGAGCAATTGGAGAACTATACCAAGTATAAGCTAAAGGGGAACGACGAGCTGGTTTCATTATTGGCCGATAAGGATAAAGTGTTCGTCATTGCCTGCAACAAATGCTTCAAGGAATTTGAGACCATTGATGAACCGGATTGCGGCGAGTTTGAGAAAATCGCGGCCGAGCAGGGCAAGACAATCACGGGCAGCGCAAAGGTTGATTTTTTGTGCAACAAAACGCAGACTGAGAAAAAGTTACAGGATATGATTCCCGAAGGTACGGAGCAGATTTTTGTAATTTCCTGCGGCCTGGGAATCCAGACAGTTGCGGACATTGCAAAGGTACCTGTATATGCGGCCAGCAATTCTTTGAATTATACAGGACATCACGGCATGGCTCTCACCAAGAAGAGCTGCGATGCATGTGCCCAGTGTTACCTGAATATTACCGGTGGTGTCTGTCCCATCGTTGACTGCTCCAAGAGCCTGATCAACGGACAGTGCGGCGGCGCAAAGAACGGTAAATGTGAAGTGGATCCGGACAAAGACTGTGCCTGGGAAAAAATCAATAAAAAACTGGAGAAACAGGGCCGTACAGAAGAGTTCTTAAATCAGCCTGTCCAGGTTCGCGATTATTCCAAGGTTAATTTTAAGGTTGTTAATGACTATGTAAAATCCATCCGTGAGGAGAGATTTGCCGGCTACTATGGCGGTGTTCATCCAACAGAGAACAAGGAATTCAGTGAGCATATTTCACTGGAAAGATTCCCTGAGCCGAAGGTTGCCGTGATTTCCATGTCACAGCATTTAGGCGCACCCGCGAATCCCATTGTACAAGTGGGAGACACAGTGAAGGTCGGACAGAAGATTGGTGAAGCCGCAGGCTTTATCAGTGCACCTGTTCATTCCAGTGTCAGCGGAACCGTAATCGCAGTTGAGCCGCGCATGCATGCCACAAGAGGCAGCGAGGTAATGGCTGTGGTCATTGAATCCGACGGAAAAAATACTCTGCACGAATCAGTGAAACCAAATAAAGGTTATGAAGACCTTACCCCGGACGAAATTATTGAAATCGTTCGTGAAGCCGGAATTGTTGGTATGGGCGGCGCCGGTTTCCCCACATCAGTCAAATTAAAACCAAATAAGCCGATTGAAGCAATCCTGCTTAACGGCTGCGAATGTGAGCCATATCTTACCGCGGACCACAAAGTGTTTATGGAATTTGCAGATGACATTATTTACGGTCTTAAAGCAATGATTAAAACCGTAGATGCCGAGAAGGGTATCATTGTAATTGAGGATAACAAGCCGGACGCAGTTGCGCTTATGGAAGCGAAGATTGCAGACTGTGATAACATTGAAGTTGTAACAGCTAAGACGAAATACCCACAGGGCGCTGAGAAAATGCTCATCAAGCGCGTGATGGGAAGACAGGTACCCCGCGGCGGACTTCCCGCAGATGTAGGTGTTGTAGTGAGCAATATCAGTACCGTTAAGGCTATTTCTGATGCAATTCAGAAAGGCATGCCTCTCATCGAGCGTGTTGCCTCCGTAACCGGAGAAAAGATTAAAAATCCGGGCAACTACATCGTTAAGATTGGTACCAGTGTAAAAGAACTGATCGACTACTGCGGTGGTGTGACAGATGATGATGTTTTGATCAAGATGGGCGGACCTATGATGGGATTTGTGCTTTCTGATCTGAATGTGCCTATGATGAAGGGCTCCAATGGAATCATTGCCATTAATACAGACCAGACTCAGGAAGTGGCATGTATCAAATGTGGACGCTGTGTCGATGTCTGCCCGATGGAGCTTACTCCTCTGTACTTTGCGAAGCTTGCAGATGAGAAAGACTGGGTAGGTATGCGTGACAGAAATGTCTTAGATTGTGTCGAGTGCAGGTGCTGTGATTACATCTGTTCCTCCAAGATTCCGATTGTCAGCAAGATTAAGGCTGGAAAAAATGCGATAAGGGAGATGAAGTGATATGTTAATTACCCAATTAAAATCTAAGGAAACTATCGTATCACTGGTGGACGGAAAGAAAGTCTTTATCATTAACTGCCAGGGATGCAAAGAAGTCCATTTCCCGGAAAAAGAGGCCGCAGAATTCCAGAAAGAGCTGGCTGAGGACGGGAATGTGACCGGGATCATTACAACTGACTACATATGTAATCCGGAAAATATGAAGCTGCGCCTTGAGAAGCATATGAGTGCGATTGAAGCTGCAGACGTAGTACTGGTATTCTCCTGTGGTGTCGGCGTACAGACGATTGCCGAGTACCTGGAGGATAAAAAAGTATGTGCAGCTTGTGATACATATCCATTACCGGGATTCCAGGGTGTGACCCCGTTAGAATATGACTGCGATCAGTGCGGTGAGTGTTATCTGAATATTACCGGCGGAATCTGCCCGATCACTGCCTGCTCCAAGAGCCTGGTAAACGGACCGTGCGGCGGTACGAAGAACGGCAAATGCGAAGTAGACGGAGATATGGAATGCGGCTGGGAACGCATTTACAGACGTCTGGCACAGCTTGGACGTCAGGATGCGCTGAAATGCCCGGTACAGATACGCAATTTCGCAACTGATGACGAAGTGAAAAATTTATAATGAGTAGGAGTAAGGGAGAATGAATATTAGCGAATTATTTCAACGTGGTGAATTTGTAGTTTCAGCAGAAGTAGGACCGCCGAAAGGAACAAATATCGACCATCTTGTAGAAGAAGCAAAGACTTATCTGACAGGTGTTACCGCAGTGAACGTAACAGATAATCAGTCCTCCGTTATGCGTCTTGGCTCTCTGGCAACCTGTAAGGTTCTGAAGGATGAAGGACTTACCCCGATCTATCAGTTAACCTGCCGTGACAGAAACCGTATCGCACTGCAGTCTGACCTTTTAAGCGCAGCGATGTTAGGAATCGAAAACCTGCTGCTTTTAACCGGTGACCATACAAAAATGGGCGACCATCCCCAGGCAAAACCTGTTTTCGACCTGGATTCCGTTTCCCTGATCCATACAGTGAAGCTTCTGGAATCAGGCCGTGACCTTGGCGGAAACGAACTGGTAGGCGAGCCTCCGAAATTTGCAAAGGGCGCAGTTGTTTCACCGTGCAGTGATTCCGTTGATGCACAGCTTGCAAAAATGGAACGTAAGGTAATGGCAGGCGCTGATTATTTCCAGACCCAGGCAGTTTACGAGCCTGAGAAATTTATCAAATTCATGGAAAAAGCGAAACAGTTCGGAAAACCGGTTCAGCTTGGTATCGTAATTCCGAAATCTGTGGGAATGGCAAGATTCATGAACGCAAACGTTGCCGGCGTACATGTTCCGGATTCCATGATCGAGGAATTGAAAGCTGATAAAGAAAAAACAAAAGCAGGAATCACAGGTATTGAGATTGCTGCACGTATCATCAAAGAATGTAAACCATACTGCCAGGGCGTACATATCATGGCATTAGGCTGGGAGTCCAAGATACCGGATCTTCTTAAGCTGGCTGAAATCTAATATTTTATGGAGGATGCGGAAACGCATCCTCTTTTTATCTGCTTTTGATTGCCATTTTTATACAAAAAGAGTACAATATAGAAAAATACGGCAATCCATTTAAAAAGTAAATAAATACAGAAGATGCCGGAAACAGGAGGATATGTTTATGTCGAAAAAGAAACTAATCTTAGGAAGCTTCATGGCCGTAATGGCAATGGCAGCAGTGTCCACCACTACGATGGCTATGCCGTCTGATATTCGCGAAGCAGTGTCTGAGGAGGGGTATGATCCTTATGCTCATACGAATGGGGGAGCCTCCTACGATGATTCTGAGCTGATACCGGTTGGGGCTAATTATGTGGCAACTGCCCAGGCCATGATCCGTCAGTCACCCTTTGGTGATATTCTGGACAGCACCACACCGGGCGAGACTTATTATGTGGTAGGAGAGTGTCCGGATTGTATGTGGTATAAAATTTCCGGCAATACTTCCGGCTATGTATATGCCAGCTATCTGGTCCCGGCTTCTGATTATAATTCAAGCACCAACAGCAATTCGGACCATGGCAGAAATATCCGTCCCCTGGATATGATGATGGACGTGACCGGGGCTTCCTCTGTAAATGTACGGACGGCTCCGACAACAGGCGGTTCTATCATCGGTGTGGTAAAAGAGGGCGATGAGGTTCATGTGACAGGAAATGTTTTGAATACGGAATGGTACCAGTGTGAATACAACGGGGAGACTGCTTACATTTGTGACGACTATCTTACTCCGGAATTCCCCCAGACTATGTCTTGTACAGTCAGAAGCTCTCTGAATATTCATGACGCAGCAGACGGAAACGCTACAATCATTGGTACATTAGTCGGCGGCGATATTATCAAAGCCAGTGCAGACGAGAATGGATGGTTACGTTTCTCCCTCTCAGACGGCAGAATCGGGTATGTTTCCGATGAGTATATGGCGGCAGTTCAGTAAAATTAAGAAATACAAGGGCGTACATATTATAGTCATCAGGCTTGGGAGCGTCATAAATGAAATAGAATGTAAAAATATTTAAATACAATGAGCTGCTACATGGGCAGATTGATTTTTCGTCTACCTTTGAAGCAGCTCATTTTTTCAATCGAACAGCACAACACATGAAACACACGAACATGCCTGAATATTGCTGATCACAAATTAAATTCTATCTAAAACATTTACTGCAGGCTCCGTACCCGCATTGTTTGGCATATGTAATAGTTACCTTTCTTGCCTTATTCGGGTTCATTCTCCCACAGTTCGGTATCTTATGATACTTTGATCCGGTGGCAGAAAGCCAAACTGTTGTGACGCTTGGCTGAGTTGATTTAACGGTTATCGTAAAAGTGAATTTTTTTCCTAAAACTGTTGCATATATTTTGCAAGTACCGGCGCTTTTGGCCGCGACAACCCCGCTTGCTGAAACTGTGGCTACCCTGGAATTGGAGGTTTTCCACGTTATTTTCTGATTTGTTCCGCTTACTGTTAACCGAACGGTTTTACCTTTGTTGAGTGTCCGGGAACTCTGGCTGATACGCGGAGTCTGTACTGTGACCTTGCATTGGAGAACCGTTTTGTCGGTTTCAGCGGTAATGACTGCAGTGCCTTTTTTCTTAGCGGTGACTAAGCCGTTATTTTTGACAGTCGCAACTGTTTTATTACTGCTTGACCATTTTATTTTACTGTCTGCATCCTTAACCTTTAACTGCATTGTCTGTCCGGTGAGCAGGACAGCGTTTTTTTTGCTGATCTGCGCCGCTGCCTGCACGGATTCTACACTTCCGATTATGGGAACAGTGGAAGGGGCAGTGAGAGACAAGGCAATCAACACCAATAATAGTAGTTTCTTCATCTTTTTCATAGGCTTTTTCTCCTTCTTCTTTTGTATAATACTGACCATGTAGTATTTATCTATATAATGATATATTCTGTGGAAAAAGTCAAATCCTGATTACTGCTCAGCAGCTAAATTTTGCCCCAAATCAGGCATGTAAAATCACAAAATTGTTATTTCCTAAAATATGAAATCTGTTATAATAAACTAATAGATAAGTTGCTCATAAAAGTGACTGGAGGTGCCAAAAGATGCATATGAAAAAAGTAATTGCTGCCGGGCATATCTGCCTGGATATAACTCCCAAGTTTCCGGAGCGTAAGGTTAGTTCTCTGGGCGACGTGCTGGCCCCGGGCAGGCTGATACAGATGGGTGAAGCTGACATACATACCGGCGGCTCCGTAGCGAATACTGGGCTTGCCATGAAGTTCCTGGGCGCAGATGTGACTCTGATGGGAAAGATTGGTGATGATGCGTTTGGAAGCATTGTCTTAGATCTTCTAAAAGAATATGACGCACACAGCGGCATGATCGTCTCGGAAGAGGAGACAACCTCTTATTCCGTGGTACTTGCCGTTCCCGGTATAGACCGGATTTTCTTACATTGTCCAGGGGCAAACAATACATTTCGTGCAGATGATATCCCGCAAGCCGCTCTCGCGGACGCAGCATTATTTCATTTCGGATACCCGCCGGTCATGAAATCCATGTATGAAAATGATGGCGAAGAGCTTGTAAAAATCATGAAGCGGGCAAAAGATGCAGGGGCGGCCACCTCCCTGGATATGGCCGCAGTCGACGCAGAATCAGAAGCCGGACGTGCGGACTGGAACAAAATCCTGGAGAGGGTGATTCCATATGTGGATTTCTTTGTGCCAAGTGTGGAGGAGCTTTGCTATATGTTGGACCGGGAACGATTTGAAGAGTGGCAGCGACGGGCCGCAGGAAAAGATATTACGGAAATCCTGGATATTGAAAATGATATCAAGCCTCTAGCTGAGCAGTGTATGGATTATGGGGCAAAAGTCCTACTGATCAAATGCGGAGCACCCGGTATGTACTACCGCACCGCAGACAGACTCACCCTGAGAGGCGTTGGGGAACGCGCCGGCTTAAACCCGGACGTTTGGGCAGACCAGGAAGGCTTTGAAAGAAGCTATCTACCGGAAAAAGTGCTTTCAGGAACCGGAGCCGGGGATACGAGCATCGCCGCATTTCTTACCGCCATGCTGGAAGAATATCCACCTGCAAAAGCCCTTCAATTATCCGCTGCCACCGGAGCCTCCTGCGTAGCAGCCTATGATGCCTTGAGCGGTCTGAAGCGGTTTTCAGAACTCGAGAGGAAAATAGGAGACGGATGGCAGAAAAACATAGGAAAATAAAAGACAAACTTTGGGGTTTTTATAGTGTTGGGTGAAAATATAAGGTATGATTGGGGCAGAATATCTGGTATAATTGTGAAAGTCAATTGATTCGGGATTTAGAAAAACTGTATTATGCAGAAGAGAGGGCGGATGAATCATGGGTGTCTATTTAAACGGCACAACAGCCTATACGTTATATAAAAGTGAAACGGAATCCCCTTATTTCGTGGATAAATCGCAAATGCTTGAGGAGCTGTTTCCGTTGATAAGGACAGGAAACAGGCACATTTGCATCACCAGACCCCGCAGGTTCGGCAAAACAGTGATGGCAAATATGATTGCCTCATTCTTTTCCAGGGGATGCGATGCGAGTGATATTTTTGATAAGCTCCAGATAGGGAAGAATGAAGACTATGATAAGTATAGAAATCAGATATCTGTCATTCATATTGTTTTTAATGATGTTTCAGAAGGCTGTAGCTCATATGAGCAGTACATCGGGAGAATTAAGAACAGGCTTCTTAAAGATTTGGCAAAGGAATATCCAGATATTCAGCATTTTGAAAATGCAGGTGTGATAGATGTATTGATGGACATTTGCACAGACAATCCTCAGCAGCGTTTTATCTTTGTACTGGATGAGTGGGACTTCATTTTTCATCAGAATTTCGTCACAGAAGAAGAAAAAAAGACATATCTTCGCTTCTTGCGGAGCCTTTTAAAAGACAGACCATATGTGCTCATGACCTATATGACGGGAATCCTTCCCATCGCGAAGTACTCAAGTGGTTCCGAACTTAACATGTTCCGGGAGTATACCATGGCTGAAGAAAAGAAATTCTCCCAATATTTCGGGTTCACAGAGGATGAAGTGGATGTTCTGTTTGAAAAGTACCTCTGCAATACGCCAAGGCCGCACCTGACCCGGGAGGAATTAAAAAACTGGTATGACGGATACTACACAAAATCGGGAAGCAGATTATACAATCCCCGTTCTGTCGTCACAGCGTTGGAGAATGACAATTTAGGGAATTACTGGACCAGCTCGGGACCATACGATGAGATTTATTACTATATCAGGCACAATGTGGCTGCAGTCCGTGATGAACTGGCGTTAATGGCCGCCGGAATCGCCGTTCCCGTAAGAATCCAGGAATACGCAGCGACCTCCATGGAGCTGCAGACAAAGGAAGAGATTTTTTCCGCCATGGTGGTATATGGCTTTTTGACATACCAAGATGGAAAAGTGTCAATCCCTAACAAGGAGCTGCTGGATAAATTTGCTGTCATGTTGAGAAAAGAGCCATCTTTAGGCTATGTGTATCGTCTGGCCAGAGAGTCTGACCGTATGCTGCAGGCAACAATAGCAGGAGACACCGATACAATGGCGGAAATTTTGGAAATGGCACATGATACAGAGGTCCCACTTCTTAGACTGTATCATCCTGGAGTTAAAGATAGATGCCGCCCCGGAGGAAGCCATCCAGCAGATTAAAGATAAAAAATACGCCCTGAAATTCCAGGGCAAGGCAGGGGAAAAAACGAAATATACAGGCAAAATCCTGGCTGTTGGAATCAGCTATGACAGAGATAAAAAAGTGCATCGGTGCAAGATAGAAATTCTGGCATAGGTTTAAAATATGAACATGTAGAAATGGATGAAAGAATTGTGAAAAGGAAAAGCAGAAAACTACTAATTATCAGGCGTTTTTTCACCGGAGCGAAGAAATATTTTGTCGCTGCGGTGATCGCGTCTTTTCTTACTACGATTTTAAATGCGCTGACGCCTCAGATTTTTCGATTTACTATCGATTCTGTGTTGAGCGGGAAGGCGTATCCTTATCTTTCCGAGCATCTTTGGATGATCGCGCTGGTTCTTGTTGTTGTGGCCCTGCTGTCCGGGGCCGCTATGTTTGTGAGCAGATATTTCACTGCCAGAGCAGGAGAGAATTTTGCGGAAAACATGCGCAATGCCCTGTTTGCCCACGTGCAGAAGCTGCCTATGAGCTGGCATGATAAGAACCAAACAGGAGATATTATTCAGCGTTGTACCTCTGATGTGGAGGTTATCCGTAACTTTGTGGTTACTCAGTTTTTAGAGGTATTCCGCACCGTCTTTTTGATTGTGGTTTCTTTTTCTATGATGATATCAATGAATGTGAAACTCTCACTGATTGTGCTTCTGTTTGTACCTGTCGTGGCGGCTTATTCTGGCATTTTCTACCGTCTTATTGCATCCCGGTTCCAGTACGCGGATGAAGCGGAGGGAGAGCTTTCCACAGTGGTGCAGGAGAATGCGACCGGCGTGCGGGTGGTGCGTGCTTTTGGCCGGGAAAAGTTTGAAATGGAGCGGTTCCGGGAGAAAAATAACGCGTTTGCGAAGCTATGGATCCGGCTGGGAAGCTTGTCCGGTTTGTACTGGGGTATAGGCGATTTAATCACAGGTTTCCAGGTAATCACAGTCATTGTTCTGGGTGCAGCGGAGGCTGTGCACGGGAATATTTCTGTGGGTGAATTTATTGCGTTTGCTTCTTATAATACGACGCTTGTGTGGCCTATCCGAGGGCTGGGACGTATTCTTTCGGATATGAGCAAGGCAGGGGTTTCCTTTGAACGTGTGGATTATATTATCGGAGGTAAGGAAGAGGCTTACGGTGCCAAAGATGTATCTAAGAATGTGCAGGATTCACCTAATGATTTGTTTAAGGATGTGCAAAATTCACTTAGAAATGAGCAGAATTCATTGAAGAATATACAGGATTCAAGCGAGAGTGTACAGAATTCTTTCGCACCAGATCAGTATAGCATCCGATTTTCTCACGTGAATTTTGCTTATGAAAACGGGG
Source organism: Blautia schinkii DSM 10518 (assembly GCA_000702025.1). Classification (GTDB taxonomy): domain Bacteria; phylum Bacillota; class Clostridia; order Lachnospirales; family Lachnospiraceae; genus Blautia_A; species Blautia_A schinkii. The sequence continues at coordinate 144,666 of JNKJ01000008.1, read as the reverse complement.
AAGCGGTTCTAAAGGATATCAACTTTGACATCCCCCAAGGCGCTACCTTTGGTATTCTGGGCGGCACAGGGAGCGGAAAATCCACGGTTGTGCAGCTTCTTGACCGTTTTTATGAGCTGGCAGATGGGCAGGGCGCCATCACAATCGGTGGAAAAAACATCAAGGATATTCCTCTTGAACAGCTCCGCCGTGACGTGGCAATCGTGCTTCAGGAGCCGTTTCTATACTCCCGTACTATCCGGGAAAATATCGCTGCCGCTAATCCGGACGCATCTCTTGAAGAGATACGCAGTGCGGCAAAGGTTGCCTGTGTGGACGACGCGATCATGAGTTTTCCGGACGGATACGATACCCTGGTGGGAGAGAGGGGCGTGACGCTTTCCGGCGGACAGAGACAGAGGGTGGCAATCGCCAGAATGCTTCTGCAGAAGGCTCCTATTATGGTATTTGATGATTCCTTATCTGCCGTGGATTCGGAGACAGATTCTCTTATCCGAAAAGCGTTGAAAGAGCACATGAAGGATGCAACTGTGATTTTAATCTCCCACAGAATCACGACGCTCATGACAGCGGACAATATTATGGTGCTGAGCAAGGGCCGTATTGAGGAGATGGGAACGCATTACGAATTGATCGAAAAGGACGGTATTTACCGTCGGATTTATAATATCCAGATGAGTCATGACGACAGAAAAGAGGTGAATGAGACACATGGCAGCTTATGAAGAACAGGAATATAATAAACCCTTTCAGTTCAGGATTTGGGCCAAAATGCTGCCCTTTTTTAAGCCGTATAAGAAGTTTTTCTTTATTACCTTCAGCCTGAATCTTTTTCTGGCAGGAGTGGATATTGTGGTGCCGCTTTTTCAGAGCTATGCCATTGATCATTTTATAACACCTAATCATCTGAACGGACTTTCTCCCTTTGCCATTGCTTATGTGGCTGTGATCGCTGCCCAGGCGCTTTGTGTGTATGTGTCTGTACATGCGGCCACGACCATTGAGATGAATGTTGGCAAGGATTTGAAATGGGCACAGTTTGAGCATCTCCAGAGGCTGTCTTTTTCTTACTATAATACGACTCCGGTGGGGTATATCCATGCAAGAGTTATGAGCGATACATTAAAGATTGCGGGCATGATTGCCTGGGGGCTTGTGGATATGTTTTGGGCGCTGATTTATGTGGTCGGCGTGTTTGTGATCATGTTCTTTTTGAATGCGAAGCTGGCGCTTCTTCTGCTTTTGATCGTGCCTTGTATTGCAGTGATCACCGTGATTTTCCAGAACAAAATCCTGCATTGGAACAGGAAGGTACGAAGGATCAATTCCCAGATAACCAGTTCCTACAATGAGGGAATTACAGGGGTAAAAACATCAAAGAGTATGGTGATTGAGAAGCATAATGAGCAGGACTTTTACTGTCGTACCGGCGAGATGAATCACGCGGCAAGCAGGGCTGCTAAGCTCAATGCGATTTATATTCCCATGATTCTGTTTTTCAGCTCTGTGGCTGCGGCAATGGTGTTGGCAAGGGGCGGATACATGGTGCAGAATGACCTGATCCAGCTCGGCACACTCTCTGTGTTTATATCTTACGCAGTGGTAATTTTTGAGCCTATCCAGCAGTTAGCGCGGCTTTTGGCAGACCTGATCTCCTGCCAGGCAAATATAGAGCGTGTGATGGATCTGCTGGCGCAGGAGCCGAATGTGACAGACCGTCCGGACGTGGTGGAAAAGTACGGTGACGCTTTCAATCCCAAGTGGGAAAACTGGGAAAAGATACAGGGAGATATTGTATTTGAGGATGTTTCTTTCATGTATCCTGACGGCAAGGAATATGTTTTGGAGCATTTTAATCTCCATGTGCCTGCGGGAATGAATGTAGCAATCGTGGGTGAGACAGGCGCCGGAAAATCCACGCTGGTCAACCTGGCCGGAAGGTTTTTCGAGCCCACAAAGGGCCGGATTTTGATTGACGGAGTGGATTATCGAGAGCGGTCACAGCTCTGGCTTCACAGTCAGATTGGATATGTGCTGCAGAATCCTCATCTTTTCTCGGGTACAGTAAGGGAAAATATCCGGTACGGAAGACTGGACGCTACGGATGAGGAAATCATTCAGGCAGCCAAAAGTGTATCTGCGGATGTGGTAGTGGAAAAACTCAAGGGTGGATACGACAGTGATGTAGGCGAAAGCGGCGGAAGACTCTCAACCGGGGAAAAGCAGCTTATTTCCTTTGCCAGGGCAATCCTGGCGGACCCAGCAATCTTTGTTCTGGATGAGGCTACGTCGTCTATTGATACAGGGACGGAGCAGCTCATACAACAGGCAACGCAAAAGCTCTTGAAAGGGCATACCTCCTTTGTCATTGCACATAGGCTTTCCACGATTCGCAGCGCAGATTTGATACTGGTGGTGAAGGATGGTAAGATTATTGAGAGAGGTACGCATAAGGAGCTGCTGGCACAGAAGGGATATTATCACGAGCTGTATTATAAGCAGTTTGAGGAAGAGTCTGCGATGAAGGTGTTTGCAGGTACTCAGTAAATAAATACATGTAAGCATTTGGGTTATTATCAACGGATTCGTTTTAGCAGACGAATCCGTTTTTTCTCGGATTATGATTATCATGTTGTGGCAGATACGTTTTAGTAATCCGTGTAATAATATGGAAATCCGGAAAAAAGTTTTCGTTTTATCTCGAATTAAATGGTATAATCAAAAAGAACAATTGTATGTTGAAACAGGAGGTGTTTTGTCTGGTTCAGGGGCAGGATACAAAGGAAAATCAGATTGTTTCTTTTATTGAAAAGAAGGTGGAGGGCATCAGTTTTTCTGCCTTATTGAAGGAGACTTATCATGGGGAAGAACCTCTGCAAAGCAGGTTGATTGATAAATTGACGGAATATGAAGCAGCTTCGGGAGACAGCAAAGAGACGATATCCAGAAAGGTACGGAATTGGCTGAAGGGCTGCAATCAGCCGGGAAACAGAGAGGAATTATTTAAGATATGCTTTGCTTTAGGCTTAGACGAAAAGAACTCAGAGAAAATACTTTTCTCCACAGCAGAAAGCGGAATTCATTACAGGAATCCCAAAGAGCTGATTTATGCATTCTGTCTCAGGAAAGGATACGATTATCCGAAAGCGCAGGAGCTTCTTCTGGAATCAGGGTATCAGCAGTCACCCACAAGCTCTCTGGAAACCCAACAGGCAGTGAGAAAGCTAAGTAACTCGGAGCCGGAACAGTACACCACTGTTTCAATCAAGGATGAGTTTAAAACCATACAGGATTTAGATGTGCTGAAGGAATTTTTGCAACAGTATGAGTATCAATTCGGACTTCATCATAATACAGCGTACCGGAAGTTTGTACTGATGGTAGATTATTTATTAGACGGCAATGTTAACACTGATTACGCCGGAGCTCCAAGGGAGAAAAAACTCAGTATCGAACAGGCAACGGAAGATTATCTCAGAATGGGGATTCCTTACCAGAAAAAAAGTGGTTCTCATACGAAGCTTCAAAAGCTTATTAAAAAGAACTGGCCTTCGCCCAAGTTCATGCAGGAAATGTATTCCCGGAAGAGGGATGTGAACAGGAAAACTCTGCTGCTTCTATATCTTGCCACAGAAGGTATGGGTGTTGAGGTATCAGAAAATAGCTTTGCCGCAGAGCATTACCAGAGAATGAATCTCATGCTTTCCGCTTGTGGGATGACATTGCTGAATCCACACAATCCATTTGATTATCTCATCATACAATCTCTGCATTTAAAAAACGAGGATGATTTTATGAGCTGGAAAATGGAGCGGCTCTTATGCAGGCTGTTTGGGAAAAACGGCAAAACCGCATATATTGAAGAAAAACGGAAGTAAATCTGAAGTAAAACAGATAGAGCATTGAAAAAGAGGGGTATTTATGAGCCAAAGAACACTTCTCCCAAAGGGATATCAATTGAAGAGCGAGAGCCGCACCTACATCATTGAGGATTATGTGGGTTCCGGTTCCAATTCTATTGTTTACCGGGCATATTATTCAGATACCTACATGCCGGAACACAAGCATATTGTGCTGCTGAAGGAACTCTATCCCCTGGATGAACAGGGAAGGATTACCCGGGATTCTCAGTGGAATCTGGTAATCGAAGACAGTGCGGAGGACTTCTTTCATTGCCATAAAAAAAGCTTTGTAGAAGGAAATCATGCACACCTGACCTTGTCTGAGGATGAAAGCCGGCATATCGCCGAAAATTTGGATTCCTTTGAGGCGAACCATACAGTTTATACGGTTTTGACATCCCGGAAAGGACAGGTTCTTTCTGAACTGCTGAAAGATGAGTTCGGGTTTTTGACGCTCACCGATACGATTCTGTTTATACAGAGTTTACTGCAGGCTCTGCAGCCATTTCATAGTCATGGACTGCTTCATCTTGACATCAGTCCGGACAATATCTTTCTACTGGCTCCTGACGATAAGGGGACGCTGTTTTCAGGAATCCTTTTGCTTGATTTTAACAGTGTATATTCAATAAAAGATGGGTTGATGCTTGAAAATGATTATTACATTGGAAAACCTGGATATATGGCACCGGAGGTGATGCTGCATAAACGGGATGAACTAGGTCCGTGGACGGATTTGTATTCCGTATGTGTACTTTGGTATGAGATTCTGGAAGGGGAAAAGTTTCCGGAGGACAGGGAGCTTCTTAATGTCAATAATCTGATTTCTCCTTATTCAAAACTGCTCTTGCATGAAAAGGAGCGGTCTGCTCAATATCTCAACGAAATTTTAAAAAAGGGACTCCAGATACTTCCTGAAAACCGATATCAAAGTGTAAATGAAATGCAAAAGGATGTTCAGAAATTATACGACATTGTGTCAGGTGTTCTCAGAGAACCTGCTCAAAGGGAAAAAGAGTCTCCCATGGCAAAGAAAAAATATAAAAAGAAGATGCTTCCTTTTGCACTTTTATGTGTTTTTCTCTGCGGAGGAGCAGGCGGAGCATTTCTGATGGGGAGAATCATTCCGGGATTCGGAGATACACAGCAGTCTATGGAGCACACGAAACTGGATTTGACAAAATTTCCGTTGGAAACCGATGCTTCAATTGTGCTCACAGAACAAAATGTCCGGCATCCTATGGAGCATAATATTATGGAAATGTTAGTACAGACTTCTATGTCTGTCAGAATCAATTTAAAGGATTACCTCCACCCCAGGGATACCACGGAAGTCTTTGAAACCTATGGGATATTTTCCATTTATAACGGGGAGGGAGACAAGCGCGGATGGCAAAATGCCGGATTAACTTATGATCCTTTTTATACCCCGGATAATGTCATGCATATGGAACTGCCCTTTCAGGACACAAACGAATTTAATCTGGAATATATAGGGGTGATATTTGCCAATTACAATTATACCGAGACTTCCGCACTGCTGGATATCAAGAACTGTACTCTCATTGACGGAAATGGAGAAAGCCATAAAATCACTGACTTGGAGGGGAGCCATATTCTTTACTTTGATGAGGAGAACTGGCAGTGGAATCTCCTGAGCGAACAATGCCTGGATTATGTAAAGACCTTTGCTGACCTTTATGGAGGTAAGCTGATTGTAGATGCAGAGATTGGCTTTTTAGACCCCATTTTAGAGGTTTCCTGGGAAAGTGATAACCCGGTGGTAGCCTCTGTGGATGAAAAAGGCCGTATCACCGGCAACCAGCAGGGATGGGCTACCATTACCGCAACCATAACTGACAAGACAACAAAAGAGGTAAAACGTACACAAATGCTGGTAAGGGTTAAAACAGCCATACAGTAAAATTATTAGACCACCGCTTTTTATGGTGGTCTTTTTGTATGGATTCCTATTGTCGGCTTGAGGTTTCTGGCAGATTTTACTGGCTTATATCTATTTTAAACGGAAAAAAGTTTTCGGAATTGAATGCTTTGTATTGCTATAATAGAAGAACTATAATGGCAGGATCATAAAATAGAGTGAAAACTCATATTAAAAAGTAGGGTGGTGGTAGTTAAAATGTACCAGTTAAAGTCCTGTGTATGGGAGCTTACGAAAACCTGTAACATGCGTTGTTTGCATTGCGGTTCCCAGGCAGGCGAGGGCCGGGAAAATGAATTAAGCGAGCCGGAGGCGTTTCATATTGCGGACCAGCTGATTGATCTGGGCTGTGAAAGAGTGACTCTTATAGGCGGAGAAGTCACACTTTGCCCTTACTGGTCGCGATTGGCCCGGTATCTTTCTGATAATGGCATCATCTGTGATATTGTGACAAACGGCTATCAGAAAACAGAGCAGGATTTTCTTGATTTCCAGGATTCTCATATTGTGTCCGCAGCGATTTCTATAGATGGAACGGAAGAATTACATAATACGATACGCGGCAGGAAAGATGCGTTTGAGGAGTCAGAACGATTCTGCCGGAGGATGGCAGAAATAAAAATTCCACTGACGGCAGTAACGACCATAACCAAAAGATGTGTGAAAGTTTTGGGCGCAATGTATGACTGGATGGCAGAACATGAGATTCTTGCGTGGCAGTGGCAGCAGGTAACTATGATGGGAAACGCCAGAGACAACAGGCTTCCGTCTTTGGAGGCGGAGGATATCGAAAAAGTATTTGATTTCTATACAACTCTGTCACACAAAAAAAAACTCCCCATCATTTTAGGTGATAATCTGGGGTATTATGTGGAAAGAGAAGGAAAACTCCTCCATACGTTTCATGGCTGCGCGGCCGGGCTCAGTGCAATCGGCCTGGACAGCAAGGGGAATGTACGGGGGTGTGCCTCACTCTGTGACAAGCGCTATATAGAAGGAAATCTAAGGGAAGTTTCACTGAAGGAAATCTGGGAATCTTCAGAAAGCTTTGCTTATAACCGAAAGTTTGTCCCTAACTGGTTAACCGGAAAGTGTCTTACCTGTGGTATGGGCGCTGACTGTGCGGGAGGCTGCCGAAGCTTTAACCTTTATCAAGGCTCACTGTATGAACATTCAAATTGTATATGCAAATACAATATAACGGGTAAGATGCTCTATCCGTCTGCACATGAAGAGCCTCCTATGGTACTTACTGCCGGTCCCTTGCCATACCTGGACAAGCCGTGTGATGCCTACCCGTGTATTCACGAAAGGGAGCATATATTGCTCTATGCCGGACCTCCATTACCGAGGTGAACCGGAATTTTTCAAAAAGAGAGGAGTGTATGTTAATGAAAAGGAAATCCAGATTGCATTATTTTATTATGATGGTATCGGCTGCTTCAATTTCCCTGTCAGGGTACAGTACAATCCTGGCATCTAATGATTATGGCATTGAGGATATCTATGCTGAGGAGGAACGGGCATATGAAGCCTACTTAATTGACAACGGAATTATTCCAAGCATACGGGAGTATCTGTATCCGGGGAATGAAATTGCACGGTTTTATGTGGAAGATGGTAATTATTATGACAAAATGTCCATGATTGATTATGAAGCTTTTGATATAGAATCAATCATCCCCCGCCTATATGGAGAGGCTCAGACAGAGACAAATCAGGACAGAAATAATGACGGTCTTTATGAATCCGTTTTTTATACCTTCCCTGGTAATCATGCCTTGCTGATCAGTGATAATAACGGTGACGGAATTAACGACAGGTGGAGCATCGATGAATGTAACGACGGAGTTCATAACGACTTTCAGGCCGTTTGGACAGACGCTGATTATAACGGGACGGTCGATCAGGTTGAAACCGTTATCGCTTTTCCGGATGATGTGGAAAACTCCAGATTTTCTGTCAAGTACACCTATGCTGATTTCCAGGTGACTGATTGGAATACGGGGAGCTGTGACTACACGAATATCGGGAAGATTCAAATTGCTATAATGGACAGTGTCCCTGTGTATTCTCCCTTGAAAATTTCGCAGTTTTTCCGTGATCTGAATGGGGACGGATATGTGGATGAGATGGTTCGGTGGACTTGGTATGACACAAATTACGACGGTGTGGATGACAGTATGAAAACAGAATACGACCGGGATATGGATGGAGTTTTTGAAGATTCCTATGTCTTTGACGGAAAGATTTTGGAGAATAGTGTGCTATATTAAACTTGGCGGAGCGGAAGCTATTTCTAAATATAAGGTGGTGAGACTTTGGCAAAGAGATTAATTGGTATTGACTTTGGTACCAGTTCTACATTTATGAAGGTGAAACGATATAAAAATGACGGCTCAGTCGATGGCGGCCGTTTTGATTTCAAACCGGTGATTTTTGACAGTGGAAGCGGGAGCGCCGCGTTGCCAACCATTATCCAGACAGCCGGAAAAGGCTCGCAAATGCATAGCTGGTATGGTGTGGAGGCGGAAACCCTTCGGCCAGGAGGTGTACTGCACCGTAATTTTAAGGTGGAACTGGAAAGCTATGATTCGCAAAAGCGTGCGGAAGCGCGCGCATTGACAAAACAGATGTTTCTGTATCTTTTTGAGAAATATCAGGAACAGCGGCAGTTTCTGGGGGAGGCGGATGATACAGAAGAGACGGTTGTCAGCTATCCTGCAAAATGGAGCGAAGATACCCAGAGATTTATGGTGGAAACAGCAAGACAGGCGGGTTTTCCCCATGTGAGGGGAACAGATGAGGCAACAGCGTCAATCAATGCGGTTCTTGTGCAGAAACAGGAAGAGATGAAGCAGATTGGAATATTAAACGGAAATCATCCCTTTTTATTTTTGGTGGTGGATATGGGAGCCGGAACAACTGATTTAGCTGTGTGCCAATATACCCCGGGAATAAATCCTCAAAACAAAGTGATCACGACCTGGCCGGGAGATAATAATCCTATTCTTTTAGGAGGCAGAGAAATTGATTCTCGGTTAGGTGGCTATTTTGTTCAGATGCTGAGGCGTAACGGGATTTCGGAGCAGATTGCACAATCAATACCTGAGCAGCAAAGTGAGAAGATAAAAGAATGGAAGGAGCGTACATTATCCGACGCGCTCAATCGAGGGGAGGCGATTACCTATTGCAGTTTCCTGGTGCCTTTCTATAATATGCTTGGTATTTCACCTTCTGCTTTCTGTCTTGACAGAACAGAGTTTGAGGGATTGTTGTCAAGCTATCTGCGCCAGTTTCCGGAACTGATTTGGGGATGTCTGTCAAATACGGCAAAAAAGCTTCCAGGATTTACTCCCACAGATATAGATATGGTTATACTTACCGGCGGCAACAGCCAGTGGTATTTTGTCAGAGAAATGCTGAGCGGCATTATGACGAAATATGGGGATATAAGACTGCCCAAAATCACAGGCGACAAAAACAGATTGTTTATTATGCCAAGGCCTCAGGAAATCGTGTCACTGGGGCTTGTCTATCAGCCCCTGCTGAAGAAACCCAACGATTACCAAAGACAATCTACAGAATACCGGCAGCCGCGGCGCGCAGAAACGGCATATTCTAAGCAGCCGGCTCACACGCAGCAACCGGTCCATCCGCAGAAACCAGATTATTCGCAGCAGCAGTTTCGTCCGCAGCAACCAGACCGCCCGCAACATCAGGTTCATCCGCAGCAGCCAACAGCTTCTCAAGAACCGTCGGATTCCGTACAAGATGGTACTATCCCGGAAAGCCCTGACCGCCTGTTTGCCTTAGGCTCATTCTACTATAACAAGCAAACAGAAGATGATTACCGGACAGCCGCGCGATATTTCCTTAAGGCCGCAGACCAGGGCCACGTAATTGCCCAGAGCAACCTGGCAGCCATGTATGCGGAAGGACAAGGGGTTTCTAAAAACTATGAGCAGGCCTTCGCCTGGTGTAAAAGGGCGGCGGAACAGGGGCTGCCAATGGCGCAATACAACTTGGCCCGTATGTACATTCTTGGGAGGGGTGTTGAGCAAAATCATGTAGAAGCGAAAAACTGGCTTAAAAAGGCTGCCGCACAAGGTGACAAAGATGCCGCGAGAGCATTAGAGGAATTGACAGCTTCTGAGGTAAAAAGTAATAGTATTGTTACTGGCGCAGAGAAAGTGAGGCTTCTGTCAAGACTCCCCGCAGTTCAGGCGACAGAATTATTTCTGAATTGTAATAAGGATGCGGATTGCGCACTGGAAACCGTTTATAAGGAAATGGTAAATGAGAGCAATGCCGCTTTTATTCAGAGAACAGCGTTTAAAGGTGAAGCAAAAAAAACAGTCAATTCAATTATCCGAGATACTCTGTGGGATACGCCTATGTGCAGTCCCGAAGCGTTGAATCCGGAAATAAGTGCTATATTTCATTCTGCAGCTAACCTGCTGGAAGGTGAAGAATTATTATTTTATACAAATTATGGCTCTCCTGATAAGTATAAAAATATTCTGAATTACTATGATGTGTATATCTTCACAAACCTACGTATTGTTAAAATCAGAAGAAAGGCTATTACCAATCGATATTTCAAAGACGAAGAATTGAAATTCCAAGATGTCTCTGCTCTTTTACAGGTATATTTGAAAGGTAACGGAAAAATATGGAAGGTGGGCTTTACAGATGCTTCCGGAAATATCCTGCTGGGATTGACAGGCAGGCTTGACCGATGGTCTGACCATGCGATACGTATGATTTATGCAGCGTATTTCCGCTATAGGAAACAGCATGGCTATATTCCATATTCTGTAACGTTGTTGACAAAAGAAATATAATTATAGCTGTCATGACCTTGAGCAAAGTGGACATAAAGAATAGTAAAAAATGAAGGAGGAATTTATTATGTACGAAGATTATGATGAGATGGATGAGTTGGAAGAGGCAGAAGAATTAGAGCCTGAAGAGGTGCAGGAGCTTTTAGAAGAGGATTCGGAAACAAAGGAAATCGAGGAATCAGAAGAAAAAGCGGAGGAGCGCAGTGAGCTGGATTCCCGTAAGCACTCGGGTGTGGCATTTGGAAGCGCCAGCGATAATGTGCGCTACTATTCTGACAAGCTGGAGAGAGACATCAACAGCAACAATCCGTCCCGCTACTGGACGAATCATGATGCCAATGAGTTGGAAAAAGCCAAAGCGGAGGCTGACAAAGAAAAACGGTAGGTGTGTATATGGCTAAACGAATCATAGGAATTGATTTTGGAACCAGTTCAACCTTTATTAAAGTAAAACGATATAAGGATAATTGCCCTATAGAGGGCGGGCAGTTAGATTTTAAATCTGTTATTTTTGACAGCGGAAGCGGAAGCTCTGCACTGCCAACCGTGATACAGACGATGGGTGATGGCGGCGGACAGCATACCTGGTTTGGTGTGGAAGCGGAGGCGCTGCGTCCCGGGGGTATACTGCACCGTAGCTTCAAGGTTGATCTGGAAAGTAAAGACAAAGAGAAAAGAGCAATGGCCCGTTCTCTGACAGAGCAGATTTTTAATTACCTTTTCCATAAGTACCAGGAGCAAAGACTCTTTCTGGGGGAGGCTGACGATGAGGAGGAAACTATTGTCAGCTATCCCGCCAAATGGAGCGCGGAAACCCAGCGCTTTATGATAGAGACAACTCAAAAAGCAGGCTTTCAAAATGTGACGGGAATGGATGAGGCGGCAGCTTCTATCAGTGCGGTACTGGTGCAGAAGCAGGAGGAGATGAAACGTCTGGGAATGCTCAAGGGAAATCAGCCATTTCTTTTTATGGTTGTAGATATGGGAGCAGGAACAACGGATTTGGCAGTCTGCCGATATACACCCGGGCCATCGCCCAAAAATGAAATCATCACCACCTGGCCACAGTCAGATAATTCGATTTTATTCGGTGGCAGTGAGATAGACATACGGCTTGGAAATTTTTTTGCATCTATGCTCAAAGATAATGGAATCCCTGAGAAAATGGCAGCTTCTGTATCCAAGGAGCAGTCCGATAAGGTCAAGGAATGGAAAGAACGTGTTCTGTCCGGTACGCTCAATAACGGGGATAAGGTTACCTATTGCAGCTTTTTGAACACATATTTTAATATGACTGGCATTCCTGTTCCATCCTTCTCTTTTGGACGGGATAACTTCGAAAAGCTGCTCTCAGACTACCTCCGCCAGCTTCCGGAGCTAATCTGGGGATGCATGTCAAATACAGCACAAAAACTTCCGGGATTTACCCCCGGGGACATTGATATGGTCATACTGACTGGAGGACACAGTCAATGGTATTTTGTACATGATATACTTTGCGGCATTATGACAAAATATGGAGATGTAGTATTACCCAGGATTACCGGAGATGTGAACCGGCTGTTCGTCATGCCCCGTCCTCAGGAAATTGTGTCTCTAGGTCTTGTGTACCAGCCCCTGGCAGCACACGCAGAAACATACAAGCCTGACAGCAGACACTCTGAGTCTGGAAATAGGTATTCAGAGCCTCGGAATACACACTCAGAGCCTCAGAATACATACTCAGAGTCTCAAAATATAATCTATGAACAGACGGCAAATCGTGAATCCATATCACATATACCAGGCAGAGACACAAGAAGCCATTCTACACGGGCCAATTATTATGATTCTAACCGCCAAGGCTGTGCGGTTTGGCTGCATGGGTGGGTTTACTATCTTCATGAGAGTAGTAAATATTGTGTCATAATCCGCCGTATGCGTGAAAATGGATCGGACAATCAAAAGGTCTACCAGGAAAATGGGCAGTATGAGGGCAGCTCCCTTTATGCAGGTCAGGGATATATCTATCTGGTTTCTCCCACCCGCATTCTTCAGATACAGAGTGATACCTGGAAAACGCAGGTGCTGGTTTCATTAAAGGCTGAGGATGGGTTGATTATAGGCAGCTTTGTCCGTGAACTAAATGGAAAAGTTTTTTACACAACAGTACAAATTCCCAAAAAACAGACACCTTTACAGACTGCGGGTGAGCTTTTATTCCCCTTTGCAAAACTTGGGTTCACTGCCATGAGACTTATGAAAACGTATAAAAGAACGCTTCGGGTTCTTGAAACCTCCAGCGGCAGAAATTTTGAGATTGGAATTGGTGATATTCGTCAAATCGCTATCTGGGAAGATAAGATTGTCATTGATTATTATGAAAATCAGGCAAGAATCCACAATATGTTAAGTGACGATAAGTTCAGGCATCTGGTCTACATGCCGGTACAGTCCTTCCCACCTAAGGATAAAATGCAGTTTCGTAAAATTGGTGACAGCATATCCGGCTTTTGTATTGACCGCCGTGGTAGCATAGAAATACTCTATCTTCTTCAAAAAGACGGTTCTGTATACTCCTATCCAGATGCAGGAGATAGAATTTTTTTGCCGGAAACAATTCCTAATCAATACAGAACAGGCAGGCTTTGGGTTGAAAACGGATGTATGTATTATCAGACACGGGAAAACGAAAGCACGGAAAAGGAATACAACCAAAGTGATTATATCTTTTGTCAGCCAATTGGCACTACTCCGTCACTTTGCAGGCAGGGAATCGTACGAGCCAATCTCCATGAGCCGGAAATGATCACTTTCATCGGAGATTATATGTATGATTTTGAAGATGGCCATACAAGCCGTACCCGGCTTGACGATGAGCGGGAGAGGCTGAGACTGGAAAGCTGAGAAAGCAGGAGGTAGGAATATGGCAGATTTATACAGAGATATCTATTTTAAAGACCTGTTCAAAGGCATTGATATGAAAAACCTGGAAATTCCAAACGAAATCCGGGTTCCGGATGAATTTTACCAGCGTCTGCTGGACCATTTTCTGGAGCGCAGTTATCTGAACCGTTCGGGTGAGCGGCGTTTCCTGGAGCTTCCGTGTGAACATGGCTTTATCACATGGCTGCAGGTCATAAGGCTGCCCATTCATCCTGATTTTTCCGAAAACTACGACTTGCTCAGCAGATGGCAGGGAGTTCTCTCGACTCTGCACGCCTGGAATTACCGGCTCTTGTTTCTTCTTCTCCGCCATGAAGGAGAGACGCATTTATACATAGGCACCACCTCCCTGCAGCAGACAGTGAGTGCTTCTGATGCGATTGAGCAGATTAAGGAGGCTGCTTTTGCCAGTATGCCGGGTATGGATTTAAAGGCTTTAGACATAAAAAGCGGAGAAATGTATCAGAAAATCGCTCTGCCTTTAGGCTCCATGCGCTCTATTGGTGCGGTCACTGGCATTCCCTCTTTTCGTGACGGTACAGATGCAGGACTGCTGCAGACGCTTGACCAGCTCGCTTTCGGAATCCGTGATGAATATGGTTATGAGAAGGATTATGCCATGCTGGTGATTGCTGACCCTATGCAGGATTTGGAAATTTCTGAGATCATAGAAAAGCTTCGTAAGCTGGGAAGTGAGATACATACGGCAGTAAACCGCAGTGTGAATGAATCCAGGGGACAGAGTGAGCAGAAGGACAAAGGAATCGGCGGATATGCAGGTATGGGCATCGGAAAAGCAATCGGCGAAGGGCTTGCCGGTGCAGGAGCTTTACTGGGTGGTCCTCTTGGCGGAATGTTAGGAAGTGTGCTGGGTGGTGCACTTCCCATTGTGGGCAGTATCCTGGGAGGTGCCATGGGAGCCGATACCCATAAATCCATTACGATGACATATTCAAGCTCTATGACTACTCAGTATCTTGACAAATTCGCTCAGTATGCGGAGGAGTGTACCGATAAACATATTGAACGGCTGAAAGAGGGAAGGAACCTTGGATATTGGAACACAGGCGTTTATGTCCTGGGCGCGACTTCTAAAGATGTACTGACGGTCATGGGTATGCTGCGTTCCATTTACTCAGGGAAAGAATCCTACCTGGAGCCAATCCGCCTGCATCTTTTAAGAGAGGACTCCGGTGCGCTTCCCATTGTCAGGGATCAGTTTGACCTTATTCCTCTTGTGAATGAGGAGGCAAGGCACCTGGAAGGATACGATTACAAAAATGATGTATGGCATATTCTGGGACGGCGGTATCAATATCTGAGCACACCGATGAACACTGCGGAGCTCAGCCTGGCCACCTCGCTGCCCAGAAGGGATGTACCCGGGCTCCGGCTGACAAAAACGGCTGTGCGATTTGCAAACAACCCGGCGTTTTTAGAGGGGGATTCCATATCTCTGGGGCGCGTGATGGACATGGGTGTGGAACAGAATAATGAATACAAAATCGACCCCGATGCCCTGGTACGTCACTGTCTGGTTGCAGGAGGAACAGGCTTTGGTAAATCCACCACCTGTAAGCGCATTATTAACGAGGTAATAGAACGAAAAGTACCAGTCATGATTCTGGAACCGGCAAAGGATGATTATGTACGCTGGGCAATCGAAAAGAATAAGGGACTTCCTGAGGAGGAGCGTTTTCTGATTTTCATGCCGGGAACAGACCCTGAGGAATACAAGGGAGCCGTGATAAATCCTCTTCGTATCAACCTCTTCGAACCGGCAGCCGCACCGGGGGCAAAGACAGATTTGCTCAACCACTGCGAGAGCATGACCACCTTACTTAATTCCGTGCTGCCCTCAGAAGAAGTGATCCCGATTCTGATTGAGGAAACAATCTATGAGACGCTCACAAAATTCACAGGGCCAGGTTATGAACAAGAGCGGGCTTTTCCGCTACCCTGGTATCCCGATGTGGATGATATCATAAACATGTCTGCGGAGGTAATGAAGAAAAAAACGTATGCGCAAAAAAATAAGGATAATTTTGTAGAGATCCTCAATACGCGTTTTAAGTCTTTGAAGAGAGGAACACGGGGACAGATTCTAAACACGAAGAAATCCGTGGACTATCCGGAGCTGTTCAGCCGGAAATGTATCATTAATGTGAGCCGCCTTTCCGGCAGTGATAAGGCGCTTATTATGTCGCTGCTCCTACTGGCTATGTATGAGTATCGTATTTCCGCTTATTCCAGTGACATTACCTACCGTCAAAAGGCCCAGCAGAATAAGCTGCTTCATCTGATGGTTGTGGAGGAAGCCCACAATGTTCTCACGAAAACAGAGACCACAGGCTCAGGTGCAGGTAATCCTCACCAGGCAGCGGCCGACCTTTTCAGTAATATTCTTTCGGAAATTCGTGGATACGGTCAGGGACTTATGATAGTGGATCAGATTCCCACAAGGCTTATCCCTGATGTGCTGAAAAATACGAATTACAAAATCAGCCACCGCCTTACACACCCCGACGACTGTGAGGTTATGGCAGCCAGCATGGCCCTTCGCCCGGATCAATATTCCATGATCCCGGCTTTAGGCGTAGGCCAGGCAATTGTCTGCGGAGACATGGATGATGCCGCTGCTTGGGTGAAGATCAGGAGATAACCGAAGCGGGGAATGTTGTCATGAACCCCCTGCACTGGTATATTAGGAGGAGGACTGCTATGGGATGGGAATTTGATGATGAAGAAGAAATAGAAGAAATACAAGAAATAGAAGAAATCCCGATGAACGTGGAAGCTTTGGAGCAACAGGAGCAGGAGGGCAGCAGGGAAATAATAGGTGAGCCCAAGGAGGAGGCCGAACACTGGCATCTGCAGCAAGAGGAAATGAGCTGTGCTGTTGTGAGTCAGGAATTTGTTGCAGAAAGCCTGTTGAACAAGGAATTCAGTGAAGAGAAGATGGTGGAATTTGCCGAGCGGCAGGGGTGGTACGAAAACGGAACCTCACCTGAGGATGCAGGCAAGCTTTTAGAAGCTATGGGGCTTTTGGTGGAGAGGGAGTATGACGCGGAGCTGGAGGATATAGAACAGGTGCTGGAAAACGGCGGTAAGCCGCTTGTCTCGGTACATAATGCTGTGCTGGAAAATCCTCTGCTGGCATCCTTTCCATGGTTAAGTGCCAATCACATGATTGAGGTTACAGGGATTGACAAGACAGATCCGGAACATGTGAAGGTCATTGTAAATGATTCCGGTGTTCTTGACGGTGCAGGAAAAGTACATGAATGGAATGATTTTCAGAAGGCTTGGGAAACCGGAGGGAACTATATGGTAAGTGCCTATAGGCCCATAGAGGGAGGTACAGCAATATGACAGGCAGAGAATTAATGAAAAATATACAGAGACATCCGGTAGTGACAGCCACTGTTCCTCTGCAGCTTGAATTACAGTGGCCGCAGCTGACAATTGAAAACGATAAGCTTTGTGCCCGATTCTATTTCTGCCGCACCCAGCTTTCAGGTGAATATATGCGTGTGGATTTTCCGGGGTATGTGCTTAAGCTTTCCTTTCCCTTCCGGCATGTGGTTTTGCTGGAGGATTTATCTTACAGAAAAGAGTGTCAGGGGGAGAAACCAGGCTGGCTCTCACTGACTGAGGAAAATGCAGCAGTTATGAAGAATCGGGCGGAGCTTTTATTCCAAAGACTGGATGATGTTTTAAAGCAGTACGAAACAGATGGTACGGTGACGCAGGAGAGATTGACGAGCTATCATTCACTGCTCATGCAGATGGTTCCTTTTGAACATAAGAGGTTATATGCAGGATGATGCAGAAGGTCAGGGATGCCTCTAACCAAAGTGATTTCAATTTTGGAAGTAATTATAATTTTCAAGGAATTGTAATTTTTGGAGGAATTGCAATATGAACGGTAATGGATTCATCTGGCATATGGATAAAGCTGGAAATGGTGTGATTGATGGTTTTTCAGGGCGCGCTTCGTATATTGAGATTCCTGAAAGCTTTGACGGCTACTGTCCTGTCACTGCAATAGGCGGGTATGCATTTGAATGCTGTGAGTATCTGGAGCATGTTATGCTGCCGCACACAATAAAACGTATTGAAACCTGTGCATTTTGGGGCTGCAGCCATCTGTCGAAGGTGAAATTCCCGGATAGCTTGGAATATATGGGAGCGGGTTCTTTTTATGCCTGTCCGTTACAAGAGATTTATTTGCCTTCACAGTTAAAAAACAGTTTCAGGGAATTGTTTATAGGTGATAAGCACGTGCCGCTTATGTATCAGGATGATGGGGATTGTTTTGAAGTGTTTACAAGGCAGGGCTTGAAAAAAATCAGTGTGTCAGATGGGGATTTAAGGTTCACTTCGGAGAATGGCGTTTTGTTTGACAAGAATATGAAAACATTACTTTGCTATCCGCCACTAAGAGATGAGGCATATTATACCATACCGCCCGGAACTGCTGTAATCGGGGAGGATTCCTTTTATTTATGTAAAAAGCTGGAGAAGGTTATCCTGCCCGATTCACTAAGGTGTATAGAGAACTTTGCCTTTTCAGAGTCCGGGCTGAAAAAGCTGTGGGTACCTGACAACGTAGAGAAAATCGGCAGGAATGCATTTCTTGGATGTGAAAATCTGGAGGAAATATATTTATCTGAAAATCTCAGAAATATGGGAGAAGATACTTTTAACGGATGCTGCGGGCTGAATATATATAGGGAGGAATGTAATTGAAAAAAACAAAAAATACACACAGTCGTCCGGTGGTTACACAAATCTGCCGGTTGGATTCTAATGTACATTTTTGCCGTGATGCTGCACTGTTGAGGCTGACGGGTGGGAAAGATAAGCTTAGCTGTATTGAACTTCCGGGACAGTATTATGATATCTGTCTTGGAACACACTACCTTGCAAGTGCCCGTATAGAAACTGCCGGTACTACCAGCGATTTGCTCTTTAGGGGATATGGCGCGGAAAATATTTCACTGGATGAATGTTTTTCTGTACGGGACCGTATCAACAGTGGATTTAGAAATCTGCCGGATTCCATAGAGGCGATTTCCCCGGTCATAGGCCTGCTGCCTGACGGATATTATGTGATAGCTGATTTTGAACTGTTTCCTGTATATGGTCGGGAGCATTTCTGGAACGGAAAATACCAGGAAGGCTCCCTTTTGCATTACCTTTATTGTGTGTATGGAGGAGAGAGTGAATTTTATGATGCTCCCGGGTTTCTTTTCCCGACAGAGCGGGCGGCTTTATTTAATGCCCAATGTGTAAAACAGTATATTGATAGATTGGAAGAAGGCATACATTTTCCCAGGGCGATTGCATACTATTTGAGCGGCTGTATGTGCCTTCTGCTCGACGGACACCACAAGGTTTCTGCTGCGGCGGCTCAGGGGAAAATGGCACGGTGTCTTGTTATTATGAACGCGGAGATAGATAAAAACGGATTACAAGCTGTCGCTATGAAAAAGGAGCGCCTGTTTTTTACGCATAATAAATATTTAGGAGAAAAAGAATGCCACTCCGGGCCGCTGCTGATTTGCGACAAAGAGGGTAACAAGGTTGGACGGATATGCGGGGCTTCCGAGTCAGCGGTCGAGGCCAATGATGACAATGATGAAGAAAAAGGCCTATATTCGCAGGAGACAGTGGAGCAATGGGGAACAGTTCCAGAGGAATACTGCAGGAATCTCAAGGAATATCCGGATATCTATATGTTTGAGGAGGGTACAATGATTCCACCGGATAGGATTAAGCAGGAATTCTCTGTGCTTGTAAAAACGAAAAATTGTGTGGCTGACAGAAAGAAGAATCTTCGGCGTGTTGGACAGCTGTTGGCATATTGTGAACTGTTTCCGGATAATAAGTGGATTACGGAAGCGCAGAGAGAGTGGCTGAAGATAATAAAGGCGGAATTGAATTTTAGGATGGTTAATGTAATAACGTAATTTTGATTTCATGGAGAGGCTATGGTGAAATACATAGCCTTTTTACTTGTTCAAATTTACACCAATTTCGAAAACGATTTATACAGAAATCAGTTCTGAATTATTGGAAATATTTTACATATACCATTATATTTAGGAAATATACATGAAATATAATTGAATTATTTGTACAAAAAGCGAATTGATTCCAACAATCATATGTGTTATTCTCTGTTTAGATGTAAAACGATTTACACGGAGGTATATAATGTCTACCATACAAGAAGTTGCTAAAGCGGCGGGAGTTTCTCCTGCATTGGTTTCAAGAGTGATAAATGGAAAAGAGGGCGTAAGTGCGGAGGCCAGGGAACGTATCCTTGAGAAAATGAAAGAATTGGATTATCATCCAAACCCTATTGCACGATCTCTTGTAACAAAACGTACAAACGTAATCGGTGTTATTTTAGATAATTTATGTGACCCGTTTCTGACTGAATTGATTCATGGAATAGAGGATGAAATCAATCTGTTTGACTATGATATTTTCTTCTGCGATTCCAGAGACAATTTGATATCTAAAAAACGCTCTATAAATTTTCTTTCACAGGGGCGGGTAGATGGTTTCATTGTCTATGGTTCCAATCTGGAAGAGAAGGCATTTGCAGAAAGTATGCTGGCGTCGACCTGCCCTGTTGTGGCAGTAGAGCATACGTTAGAAAAATATAATATCAATAATGTTACGGTTGATAATTTTTTTGGGTCACGTATAGCGGTTAACTACCTAATTCGCTGTGGATGTAGAAAAATCTGCCATGTAACCGGAAATCTGGCAGTAAAAGCAGCAGTTGAAAGAAGAGACGGGTATTTTGCTGCAATGAAAGAGTTTGGACTTCCTGTTTTAGAAGAGGACGTAATTGAAGGCGATTTTACGTTTGATGGGGGATATCAGGCTGTTGCTGCATATTTAAGCAGGAGCCGTGGTAAAACGCTTCCGGATGCATTCTATTTCGGCGGTGGAAGTGCATACGGCGGAATGATGGCTTTGGAGGATTATGGTTTCTGTTCTCCTGAAGATGTAATGATCATCGGATATGATAACAGTGGCTATAATGACAACTACAGGAAATTCCGGCAGGCAACGTATGTACAGCAGCCGTTATACGAGATGGGACGTCAGGCTGCCAACATTCTCATTAACGATATACAAAACCACCATAAGAAAAAGAAACACGTAACACTTTACCCTAAGCTCATTGTACGTGAGACAACCCCTTTAAAAGCTCCTAAAGCAGCTGACGATGACAAGGTAAAAGAAATTCAAACCGAATTGATAATCCCGAATGAGTAACCTCAGCGGCGCTGGGTTGTTCAAAATAAAAACAATTAAAGAAAGGATGGACGAAGATGAAAAAGGCAAAACGTCTCGCAGCAATCATGTTTGCTGCAACAATGGCTCTTGGAACAACTGCTTTTAATGTACATGCAGAAGAGAGCGGGGAACCGATAACAATTACATTTTGGCATTCGCTTGGAGCGGAAACAAGCGGCGAGGTAATTAACGAATTTATTCCCATGTATGAAGCCGAGCATCCCAATATAAAGATTGATATGCAGAGCTTCCAGTCGGACGATTATCAAACCAGACAGCTAAAGGTTGCCGTATCTGACGGCTCTCAGGCTGATGTGTTCCACAGCTATGCAGCCGGATATTCACAGCCTTTCGTAGATGCAGGTGCATGTCTGCCACTGGATGATTATTTTGATGCAGATAAAACATGGGACAGGCTGCAAGATGGAGTTCTGGAATACATGACTTACGACGGTACGGTTTATGGGATTCCACTTACAAGATGGGCAGGTGTTCTTTTCTGCAATACGGATCTGTTTGAACAGTATCAGGTTGAATATCCGGAAACCTGGGATCAGCTTCTCGAGGCGGTCAAGGTATTCCGCGAAAATGGCATTGTTCCCATGTGTGTAGGAGCAAAAGAAGGCTGGCATGCTTGTATGTATCAAAATGCATTTGCTATGCGTACCGCCGGAGCTGAATATTGTAATAAAGCTTTAGTTGGAGAGGAAACACTTAACACTCCGGAAATCGTACAATCGGCGCAGATGATGATTGATCTGAAGGATGCTGGAGCCTTTGATGAAGGTGTTCTGGGCTTAAGCTCTGACGAAGCAAATATGGAGTTTATGATGGGAAACATCCCGATGTACTTTAGTGGAAGCTGGTCTGCGGCGCAGGTAGTGAGCGAGGACAATCAGGTCGCTGGTAAGATTAAGGTTATGCCACTGCCTACTGTTGAGGGTGGAAAAGGCAATACAGATTTTCTTGGCGGTGCAACAGCGTGCTATATGATTAATTCCAAGTGTGAACATCCGGATGAAGCAGTAGCCTTTGCTACGGCACTTGCAGAGTATCAGGCTGACAAATGTTATCTCCTTGGCGATGATATTACATGTTGGAAATATGACGTGGATGAAAGTGAAGTAAATCCTGTTCTGATGGAGATAAATAAACTGTCGGAAAACTCAACCGGATACGTACTTGCATGGGATACCTTCCTTGTTGGTTCAGCGATTGACAAGCATTATACCCTGGTTCAGGAACTTCTTGGAGGAGCGTGCACTGCAGAAGAGTTTGCCGAGAAAACGCAGGCGGCAAATGTGGAAGCCTTAAATCTGGAAAAGTAGCAGAGATCACATATTGAGGGAATGTGCTTTTACCCTCGATACTCTCAGAAATGGGGTGATACCACACATGCAAAAAGCACTAAGAGATAAAAAGGCGATATGTATTTTTATTCTGCCAGCACTAATCTGGTTTGTGATCATAGCAGTACTGCCAATTTTTCAATCACTTGGTTATACCTTTGTAAGATGGAATGGAATAACAAAACCGGAATTTGCAGGTATCAGTAATTACATAGAGGTTTTCCAGAAATCAATTTTCTGGAAAGCAGCAGTTAATTCGTTGCTGGTTGCCCTGGCTTCTGTATTTATACAGCTTCCGATATCCATGCTGCTGGCTTTAATTTTAAATTATGGGGTCAAGGGCGAGACTATCTACCGCACAATCCTCTTTATCCCGGTAGTAATTTCCTCTACGATTATCGCTCAGCTTTGGATGAAAATATATCATCCCAACTATGGAATATTAAACACACTTTTAAAGGCAGTTGGACTTGACTCATGGCAACAACAATGGCTTTCTAATTATAAGATAGCATTGGTGGCCGTGCTGATTCCTATGATCTGGCAGTACATTGGATATCATATGTTATTGTTCTATTCTGCAGCAAAGAGCATTTCCAGTGAGATTACAGACGCCGCCCGAATAGACGGTGCCAACCGATGGCAGATTGCATTTAAAATTATCATTCCTCTTATAGCACCTATGATTGAAACTAGTGTCATTTTTGCGGTAATTGGCTCTCTGAAAAGCTTTGACGTCGTCTATATGCTGACCGGAGGAGGTCCGCTAGATGCGACGCAGATGCCTACACTCCTTATGTATACAGAGGCTTTCTCAGCCAGCAAGTATGGGACTGCCAGTGTGATGGCTATATTTGTTGTTTTGGAATGCCTGGTGTTTACGCTGTTGATACAAAAGTCATTTAAGAGATACAGGAGGGAATAAAATTGGCTAAAAAAATTATCAGAACAGGATTTCTTATTTTCTGTTCGCTGGTTTCCATTTTCCCGCTGTATTGGATGTTTACATTTTCTCTGAAAGAAAACAAGGAAATTTTTGGTGGAAATGTAATTGGATTACCCCATATCTGGAAAGTGGAAAATTACACGGCGGTGGTAGAAAACACCGCCGTAGTAAAAAATTTTGTTAACAGTATGATCGTAGCAGCATTGACTGTAGTATTTACTCTGTTTCTCTCGTCAATGGCTGCATATGCATTAAATCGGCTGGTCTGGAAATTGAGCCACTTCGTGTACGTTTTGTTTCTGGTAGGAATTATGCTTCCTATGCACGCAGTTCTACTGCCGCTGTATAGAAATCTTCATTCTATACTGAATGGATATATGGCACTGGTAATCCCATACGTTGCTTTTCAGATGCCGCTTACCATATTGATACTGTCAGGAGCGCTGCAGTCTTTTCCACTGGAGCTTGAGGAATCGGCATTTATCGACGGAGCAAATATTTATAAAATATTCTTCCGTATTATCATGCCTCTGATGCGCCCATATCTCGCAACTACGGCAATCCTCGCCTGGCTTGCGAGCTGGAACGAGTTCATGCTTGCTGTAACATTCGTGACTGACAGTACCCATAAGACATTAACAGCCGGAATTTTGGAATTAATCGGTAAGTATACTACCCGATGGGGTGAAGTAGGCGCAGGGCTTACAATTTCCGTACTTCCTACACTCATTATTTATATTTCACTGTCAAAGAGTATACAAAAGAGTCTGGTAGCAGGTGCAATTAAAGGATAAATGCACCAGAGAATAAAAGAACGGAAACATCCGCTCAGAAAAGGAGATTTCTATGAGAAAAATTGAAAAATGTGCGATTATAGGCATGGGTTTGCTTGGAACAGCTCATGCAGATGAGTTGAATGGATATCATGGCATAAACGTAACTGCTGTGTGTGACTTATATCCGGAAAAAGCAAAGGACTGGGCAGAAAAAAATAATGCGTCATGGTATGACGATTTTAAGCTCATGCTATCAAAAGAGAATCCTGATTTAGTAGTCATTACCACTCAGGACCCTTATCATACAGAACCGCTTTTAGCCTGCTGTGAAGCAAAAGTTCCTTTCGTTTTATGTGAGAAGCCACTTACTACATCGGTAGAAGACGCAATAGCCGTGAAAGACGCCGCTCAAAAATCCGGTACACAAATTAAGGTTATTTTCCCTAACCGTCTGTTTCCATTAGGTCAAAGTATACACCTGCTCATAAGCGAGGGTTATCTGGGAGAGCCAAAATACGGTGAGATGAGGATAGACGACAACATATCTGTACCCTTGAATCTGTGGGGGAAAAACAGTAAGAATTTTTCCGAGATTTCTTCTCCGGCATACTTTTTGTTCAGCCACACCGTGGACTTACTTTATTACTATCTGGCACCAAGACGGGTAAAGAAGGTCTTTGCAGTGTCCTCAACAGGAATTATCGGAAGCAGGCCGGATTATCTGGACGGTTATCTCACATGGGATGACGGAACAATCACCAGAATTAAAACAGAATGGACAAAGCGTATTGATACACTTGTAGAGAATTATTGTCAAATGACTTGTACAAAAGGCGGGTTTACATTCAATATGACTACCGGTTTTAAGAAAGAAGAGGGACTTCAGATTTTTATCGATGGACCTAAGGAAAACGCAGAAAATGCGCAAAAGAGGTTGAAACACTTTGGAATCACCGCAGAACTAAAAAGCTTTACTGACCCTATTGAAAGCTATGCTCTTGAGTTTTCTCCGGATGTGGATGGAAATGATTTCAACTGGGGAGATGGTTCCAGAGTGTATGCTGACAGCTTTATGGGGAAGGATTCCCAGCTGTCTATATTAACAGATCTTGACGGCGGTATCGAGCAGGTACGTGTTGTGGATGCACTTCTTCGTTCTGCAAGAGAGGAAAAGATAATCGAGTTATAAATCTCTGTCAGGAGGTCATCTATGGGAAAAATATTGATATGCCATATAGGATATCAAAAAAAAGAAAAAAAGATTGCAATCTATCAGGGTGATGGTCCACAAAAAAACTTGTCTTTCGAAATACTTGATGACCATGGAAACACATGCTTTTCAGGTACCTCTGTTTATCAAGGTAAGGTTGTTAACTGGAATAAGGGCGTTTACTGGACAATGGATTTTACTGAATTTGAAGAACCGGGAGAGTATTATATCAGTCTTGCCACAGAAGAAGGCAAATGTCTTTCCTCTTCATTTGAAATAGGCAATCCTTATATTAAGCTTAAAATTATTTCAGACCTAGGCTGTTACTTTAAATCGCAACGAGTTTCAGGTGAGTGGGAATATGCAGACAAAGCTATTTCTTTCCAGGGTAATCGGCAGGGAACCATGAATTTGAGTGGGGGATGGTATGATGCCACGGGTGATTATGGAGTACATATGTCTCATTTATCACATAGTGCATGGTACAATCCTCAGCAGGCAGGGTTCAGCGCATATGCGTTTTTTCAGGCTGCAGAGATACTGCAGATGCAGGGCAGTGAACAGTATTCTATGGTTATTAGGCGCTTGTATGATGAAGGTACTTTTGGTGCTGACTTTATTATGCGCATGAGGGCTCCCTCCGGAAGTTTTTTCCGTTCTAAATGCAGAGACAGAAACGCTTTTTTAAGTCCCCAGGGCACTAGGAAAATCGAATATGAATACCGTACATTCAGTACACAGTTTAATCCTGCGCAAGATGAGAATTCTGCAGATATCGCTGATGAGAATTACGAAACCAGCTTCCGCTCCGGAGCCGGAACAGCAATAGCTGCACTTGCAATAGCTGCCAGGCATCCTTACCCGGGAAGCGAGTTTAGTAGTGTTCAATATTTGTCTGCCGCAGAAACAGCCTTTAAATATTTATGGAGTAATAATGAGCGGTATACGAATAATGGCAGATGGAACTTGATTGATGAATATTGTGCATTACTGGCAGCAGTTGAGATTTATAAATCTTCCGCGCAATATGAATATCTGCTGTATGCAAATAAGCTCAGCGAAAAAATCATTTCCAGAATATATTCAAATAAGAATAGGGAATGGCTTTATGTGGATAAGAAAATACCTTACCATCATCCTTCCGACGAGGGGCTTCCGGTAACAGTACTCCTTCTATACGCCGGTATTTGTAAAGAACCTGAAAAAAGCAAGAAAATCATTAGTGTTTGTGAAAAGCTGATGAAAGGTAAAATCGCTATAACGAAAAGTTGTGTAAACCCCTTTTTATATCCCCGCTTCGAGTACATAGATGACAATGGCGAACGAGAGCTGTTCTTTTTTCCGCATAATACTACCGCAAGTCCATGGTGGCAGGGTGAAAATGCAAGGATAGCCTCATTAGCTGCTGCCGCGCGAATGCTGGGCACAGTAACAAAAGATAGTGTTTTTGCCAAAGACTTATTTGAGTTTTCAGACGCACAGCTTCAGTGGATTTTTGGAAGAAATCCTTATGACAGCTGTATGATGGAGGGGTATGGACGCAACCGTATTCAATATTTTTTTCATGGTCGATATGACTTTTTAAACAGTCCGGGAGGAGTAGTTAATGGGATTACATCTGCATTAAATGATGAGGATGGAATCGAATTTATTCAAAAGGCAACAGATGAGGTAGACGATAATTGGAGATGGGCGGAGCAATGGCTTCCCCATGCATCATGGCTGCTTGTTGCCATGGCTGCAGATAATAAATAACAGGAAAGGGTGGCCTTGTATGAGTGAAAAAATGTTAGAATATATACGGCATCAGCCAGAGGTACTGAAAAGAATCATTTGTCGCCGTAAAGATTATTTAAAAGCGTTAATAGAAAAATGCGGCAAAACGCCATATGACAGGGTTATACTGGTAGGATCCGGCAGTTCTTATAATTCATGTTTAATTGCTAAGCCAATGATGGAAAAGTTTTATGGACATGAGGTAACTGTACTTCTTCCTACCTCGGATATAAACTTTTTCCATACAATTAGCGGGAGAAAGCTGATTTTGGCGGTATCACAGGAGGGCACAAGCAGCAATACTTATGCATTTATTCAGAAAACACAGGAATGTGCATCTGATGCTGACATCTTTGCGGTTACATCTGTGGAAGGCTCAAAATTGACCGAAATTTGTGATGCAGCAATTATAGTAGGCTGCGGAGATGAAACGGTAGGTCCGAAAACAGTGGGTGTCACTTCAACAGTTCTTACTTTATGGCTAACTGTCCTTGAACTTACTAGAATGGAAGGCAGGAATAGTGTTGATGAATATGATAAAATTATTGGAAGTATTATGCAAGAGATTGAATTGATGCCCGAAAATATCAAAGTTGCTGAAAACTGGATAAACTCGAACAAAGAATTTTGGTCAGAGGCAGGATCATTGGCATTCCTTGCTCAAAACCAATATCTCGGAATCGTTTCCGAAAGCGCATTAAAGATTGACGAGACACTATATATCCCATCTCTGGCTTATGATTTCGAGGAGTTTCTGCATGGTCCGTTCTGCTTATTCGAAAGGGATGGTCTGCATTGTATCATTTTAAGTGGTCCCAACGATGATTTTGATAGAACTACGCGTCTAAAAAAATTTGCGATCGACAAGAATGCTCCTTGCATTGTGGTCGGAACAGGTTCTGGCGGAACATACGAAAGCGAAATAGAACTGAAAATAAAGAACGGCGGTTTTGCAGTATTTGCACTTTTACTTCCGGCGCAGTTTGCTGCTGCGATTGTGTCTGAGTATATGGGGCAGTCAGTGGAATCACATGATTTTGTTGGGTTCTCAAAGCTGATGAAAAGCAAACTCTGAATAAAATTAGCTTGTTAAAACAATACGTCCAAGGGAAATAAATATGAGACAGGAAATTGTTTTAGGAATTGATTTAGGCGGCACTAAACTACTGATAGGAGAAATCGACAATAACGGAAATGTTTTACGCAGTGAGCGGTATCCAACTCCGCTTTTGGAAACAAAGACACCTCAAACAGCTATAAATAAGGTGTTGCAGATAGTTTCTGATTATTTACAGAAATTTTCATTGCATCCCGGGGTGGATTTCTCAGGAATCGGAATGGGAATGGTTGGCCGGGTAGACCCGCAAAACGGGCAATGGCTGGCGATAGCCGAAGAAGATTCTGCACCGGCCTCTGCTGCAGAGATTCTCTCAAAGTATTATGGTGTACCTGCTGCAATAGATAATGACGTCAGGTGTGGCTTGGCTGCTGAGCTTGTTTTTGGCAGTGAAAAAGGCTGCAAAAATTTGATTTATCTAAACATTGGTACTGGCATTGCTGCAGGATTTATTATAGATGGTAAGGTGTTGAATGGAGCTCATTTTTTCGGAGGCGAAATAGGTCATTTGAAAGCGGATCCTCACAGCGAAGCATATTGTACCTGCGGTGAAAGAGGATGCGTTGAGGCGATTGCCTCCGGGATTGGTTTACATACGCGTGCGGAAAGACTGTCGCCGGATTATCCCGATACGAAATTAAGAAAGGCTCCGGATGCGCGGCGATATCAGGCCAAGGATATTTTTGCATTGTATGATGAAGATGCACTGTGCAGGCGCTTAACAGATGAAGCCGTCGCAGCACTTGCAATAACAATAGGTAACTTGGCCTGCTTTTCAGACCCGGAAAAGATTATATTAGGTGGAGGTATAATGAATAACCAAATGTTCTTTGAGCACGTAATGAAATCTCTCCCTCAAAACTCTACCCGGTTTTTACAGAAAAAAATTGTGCGGTCAGAACTTGATTGTAACTATATTGGGCTCATAGGAGCTGGTGCGCTAATGATACAGCATAATATTATGTCTGTAAAATAAAAATTTTATTAGCAATAGGGCTATTGCATTGTGTGAAATCATCCGCATGTGCAATAGCCCTTTTTCGTTTTATAAAGGAAATCTATACCTAAAGAGTTGTCTTTTTATCTAGTATAAGGCCAGAAGAGAGAAGTGCATCTGAATCATAAACTGTTGTCATTGAAAAGAAAAGTAGAAATAATTATTCTGGAAAAAGTAGAAACCGAAGTTATCCGTTTCTTTGAGACAACACATTAGCAAGACGTGTCTACCAGTTTGTCAATAAATTCGCAGATGCAAAGGGGAATACTGTAACAATAGTTCTAGTTTCATAATATTTTGTCGTTTTTTGTAGTGCATTCAAGATTTTTATGGTATAATTTCCATATATTCTAAAAATTACGAATATATATTATTATTGAATCAAAACAAGGAGGAATGACAATGCATAAGAGATTAAAACTGTATTTCAAAAAGTCAGCAGCTATCTTTACCGCAGCAGCCCTTACACTTACTGCCAGTTCAGCTATGGTTTTCGGTGCCGGCTCATATCAGGAGGAAGAGAAAAAAGCATTTTCTAAATCTATGGAAAATTTCCCAAAAGTCTATGGTAATGTACTCGAAGAGTATAAAGCTGCCAACGCCGGAGTGGAGGTTAACTTTTCTATTGAACTGGAGGATGCCGGACGTTCCTTGTTCAGTGTGTTCAGCTCAACGGATTTATCTTGGTTGAACAAAATGGATATGCAGACCAAAGTGATTTTCAAAGATGGTGTCGAGGGTGTCGACATAAATCTTCTGTTGAATGACACACATATCTGTAACCTGCAAACATACCTGGACATTCATGAACAGAATAGTATCATAAAAATGCCGGAGATTTTCGATGGTTATATCAGGAGCAGCCTGACATCAAATATTTACGATGAGAACGGCAATGTGTCATCTGTGTATAGCCCGTATGCTTCTGAGCAATTTCAGACATATATGAATTTTATGATGGATATCAGTGAATATCTGCCCCAGGTTTCAACAATGGAGACACTTCTTGACCGGTATGGGAATCTACTGATTGACCATTTTTCTGATACGTCAAGTGGTCAAGAAGAGCTTAGCCTGGAAGAAATCACTCAGAACTGCAAAGTTTATGAGGGAAGAATTTATCAGGATGAGCTAACCACTCTGGCAGAGGACATTTTAACAACTGCCAAAACGGATGCCCAATTGGAGGAAGTTATCAACACATGGGCTAAAATCATGCCCTATAGCAAAAATATATATCAGAATTACCTTGAGAGCATAGATAATTCAATTACTAATATACGAGAATCCGAGTCTGATGCTGATGCTGATGAAAATGCATACGTCTCAAGCAAAATATGGGTTTCCGAAGATGACGCAGTCATCGGCCGGCAGATATCCCTTGTGGACAGCACGGATACGGATATTGTTATTACATGGCAGATGCCCCAGAAGGATGGAAAATTCGAATATCTTCTTGATTTTTCTTATGGTGACAGCCGCACATCCATGACCGGAAACGGAAGTATTGACGGTGCAATCATGTCCGGAACGTACTATCTGTATTCCAATTCGGAGCCACTTTTTTGCATCGAAATGGAGGGTTATGACATAGAAGCAGCAAAAGAGGGGTACGGCAAGGGAACCTACACAATCACTCCGCTTCCCGGAATAGCAGATGCAGAAACCTACGATATTTTATCCAATTTCAGTCTTATCGCTGATTTTGAATCGAATAAAACGAATTCTTCAATGGCTCTCTCTCTTTTAAGCGCCGGCTCGGTTCTTGGAACCATTAGAATAGATGGAACTATAGGCAGTGATATTACAATCCCGGAAATCACAGACTCTGATAAAGTGTACGATACGTCGATTGAAGAGGACGGAGCTGCTTTGTCCGAGGATATGAGCTATGACAAAATCCTCGACAACCTGAGAGAAGCCGGAGTACCTGATGAGCTGGTAGCTCAGCTTCAGGCTTCTATAGAAGCAAGTCTTTCATCCGGAGTAGATGATTATATAGAAGATGATTATATAGAAGATGATCATATAGAGGATAATCATATAACAGAACAATAGAAAAGTTGAAGGATAAAAATCAAAGAGCTGTCCAGCATTAGACAA
Source organism: Blautia schinkii DSM 10518 (assembly GCA_000702025.1). Lineage (GTDB taxonomy): Bacteria > Bacillota > Clostridia > Lachnospirales > Lachnospiraceae > Blautia_A > Blautia_A schinkii. Next base: position 113,453 of record JNKJ01000008.1, on the reverse strand, counting down.
AGTATAGCTCAGTATAAGGAATACCATAATCAAGTAAATGAGAGGCTGCTGCAAAAAAATGCAGCAGTCTCTCTTAAAAACTTTGAATTATTTATCGTAGTAGGTGGCGCGGTAGCAGTTGATTTTTGAATCATTACACAGAAGCTCAAAGTTGACCACCTTATCCTGGCAGTTCACCTCTTGGATGAGAGGCATACCAGCTCTTGACTTGCCGCCCCATCCAAAGAGGACGGTGTCTGTATCATCGTCGAGAATCTGTACCGAACCCATGGTTGAGGCATAGAAATTCTCCACCTTGTATTCTTCCATTGCCGTGACAGTCATATTTTCCTCATCCAGGGTGAGCTTAAGGCCTCTGGATACCTGGTTGGCTTCTCCGGCAGCTTTTTCTTCTTTTGACTGTTCGGGGTAACCGAGAACATTCGTCAAACATCCATTGTCAAAGAGGAGTATAGAACCATCCTCTGCTACAGTTACATTGTGCTGGCGGTGGAACTGCTGCTCCTCAGTAAGCCCGAAATCATCCAAATCACCGCCCAGAACCCAGATGATCTCACCTGTTTCTCTATGAATTTTAAGAATACTGTCAAGGTCACGGTAAGAGCAGATAAAATTGTTGTCTTTCGGATCGACCGAGACTGCGTTAAAGTGAACATAATCAGCCCACATTCTGGAATCGTTGGTATAATCACCGGCTTCCCTGCTGGCTGCATACAATTCTGGATGATCTGTGGAATCCCATTCAAAGATGCACTCGCCGTCCTTAATTTCCTGGAAGATACATGCGACTACGTTCGCACCGTATTCATAACCCTCCACTGTAGATGGGATGTTATTAACCTTCTTTCCCAAGTAGGTGGTAAGGATATAATGATTTTTGCCTAAAATCAGGTAATCATGATTCTCCAGAGGATATTTGGCAGGAATCTTCTCTGTGTCTGCCATATACGGCACCTCATCAATTTTTTCATATTGTTCATTGAGAAGGACCAGAGCTGTCTGGCGGTATCCGATACCGGAGAGCGGTATGTGGTTTGGATAAGACCTGCTTTCCAGATAAGAGTATATCACTTCTCCGTCAAGCTCATTACGGCGGAAAGGCCCTGCATTTTTGGCGTTTGCTATTCGGTAGAAAACCAGCTGGCCTTTGCTGTCAAATTTCACAACAAAATTTCCCATGGTCGTATAATAGTAGCCGTTTTGGGAGCTTTGTCCCTGGGGTATAACATCCGGAAATTCCTCCGGAAGTGTACGCAGATAATAAGGCGTACCATCTACCGTGACCGTAAACTTGGTTTCTGCGTTGAGTGCATCAAGCTTAAAGCTTACAGAACCATCCTTCATGGCCTGGTCATTGACAGTCACCTCATGAGATGTATCTGTTGTGGTGATTACAGTTTCAAATTCAGTGTTTAAGGTCGGACAGTCATATGTCCTATTTCCATCAGCCATGTTGATCGTTACAGCCTCATCATTTACTAAGAGAATTAACTCATTTGAAGAAGCGGCGGCCGATGTCTGGGGTGCAGTATAGGCGAGAATATCGTTCAGCTTCTGATGTGTATTGCGGTACATAGATAGACCCTTAATGAATACAGCAACTGCAGCCACGCAGATGATCACCAGTGCAACGATAAGACCTGTGCGTTTTTTCTTGTTCATGTGTGTTTCTTTCCTTTCTTAGTGCATATACATTATTCATTCTACAATTAAGAAGAAAATATTCACCTGCAAAGATCCCATGGGAAGAAATTGGAATTCAGGACAATGCAATGTGATTTCCTCTGTGGAAGGTTTGTAAAATGATAGGTGGATCACGCCTGTCATGGAGTACAAACAGGCTGGCTGAATAGCCTTTTTTTATTATACCAAATAATGTAATTAATACACAATAGAAAACTTTCTGTTACAAAAAAATTATTTTACGATTAAATTGTGAAGATGTTTGTTAAAGTATTTTTATACTCTAGAGTGTGTCTGAAAATTGCTTTCGGCAAGATGTGCGTCACAATTTGTGGGAGATTTGGCTCCGATGAGGGAGGCGTAGCGGGCTACGCTGACCGAATTGGAGACAAATCTCCCACAAATTGGGGCGTGCAGCTTGTCGGAATGAATTTTCAGACACGCTCTAAGGAATGATGATAATAAAAATGGGTTATAAGCGACATCCTCTTAAAGTTTTCATTTATCAATTGACAATCAAGTGCATGTAGTGTATAGTGTGTATTATAAACATACACACTATATGTAAAGCAGGTGATTTATATAAAAATACTTATTTCGAATTCCTCCGATAAGCCGCTGTATCAGCAAATAAAAGAGCAAATCATTGACGCAATCCTAAAAGGCGAATTGGCAGAAGGCGATCCCATGCCATCTATCCGGGGGTTCGCAAATGATATAAAGGTGAGTGTTCTTACCATTCGGCGCGTATATGACGAGTTGGAGCAGGAGGGCTTCACTACAAGCCAGGTAGGCATTGGCACCTTTGTATCAACAGGGAATGTAGAGCTATTGAGAGATTCAAAACGGCATATGGTCGAAATGCAGATGCAGGAATTGATAGATACCGCAAAATCTTTAGGCATCACAAAAGATGAGCTTAATGCCATGATGGATATTTTATATGAGGAGGAATAAACATGGGTAATATTTTGGAGATTTCAGGACTTAACAAATCTTATAAGGATTTTTCTCTTACGGACGTCAGCTTTACCCTGCCCGAAGATTGTATTACAGGTTTTATCGGCATCAACGGTGCCGGAAAAACAACTACCATACGCACGATATTGGGACTTACACAAAAAACTTCCGGCACGATCAAGCTCTTTGGCAAAAACATAGAGACAAATGAACAAGAACTTAAAAACCGCATTGGAGTGGTGCTGGATGACGGCCGTTTCTACGATGAACTGACAATGGCTGAAATGAAGAGCATCATTGCTCCCGCATACTCCAAGTGGAATGAGAAGGACTATAAGGAATACATGGACCGGTTTTCACTCAATCCTAAGCAAAAAATAATAACCCTTTCGAAGGGTATGCGTATGAAATTCGCCTTAACGCTTGCGCTGTCACATGAAGCGGAATTGCTGATCATGGATGAACCCACAAGCGGACTCGATCCTTTAATCAGAAGTCAGCTTTTAGAGATAATGAGCGACTACATGAAGAAGGGTGGCAGAGGAGTGTTCTTTTCGACACATATTACCTCCGACTTGGAAAAAGTTGCGGATATGCTCATACTCATAAATAACGGTAAAATACTATTTGAGCAGGAAAAGGATATTTTGATGGACAGTTTTCGAATCATAAAGGGTGATAGTAGAATGCTTAATACTGATAACAAAAAGCTGTTTATGAGCCTTGAAGTTACTGAGTTTGGATTCGAGGGGATAACAAACAGGGTCTCGGAGATACAGAGCAGCATTCCCGGCGTTTTGACTGAGAAACCGTCAATTGAAGATATTATGCTGGGCTATATCGAAGGAGGGAATAAATGATGTTGATGCAACTGGTGAGAAAGGATTTTCTGATTGTAAAAAAATATGTTTTTTTCATGATGCTTTTAGCTGTGGCAGTTCCATTGTTTGTCGCATGGAAGCAACCCGAAATTACTGGTATTATTTCTTTCGTATACACAGTGGTTCTTACTGAGCTTATCATCTGTCAAGGCGTGTCTCAGGAAGAATCGAAATTCCCGAAAGCGGCTGCCTTACTATGCAGTGTTCCGTATAAACGCAGCGCCATTGTGAAAGCAAAGTATGTATTTTTTCTTTTACTCTATGCCTACTGCTGGGCTGTGTATACTGTAATGGCATTACTTGTGCCCGGTGTTGGCGCAATTGATTTGACTGTCGTTTTGTCTGTCTTGTTGGTTGGGATGATTTTGTATGGTATATATTTACCTCTATATTTCAAGTATGGGGTTGAAAAGACAAGATTTTTCTTCATGATTTGCATTTTTGCAATCTCATTTGGAATGCCTATATTTTACAACTACTTTACAAGTTTGCATATTGATTTTTCAATGTTAGCATCGATTCCTGCTGCGGTTATAAACCTTATCTTATTGATTCTATTCGCTGTCACTCTCGGCGTTTCCATGACAATATCAATTAGGATTTATTCAAAAAAGGAACTGTAAGTATTTTGCATCTAGAGCTTGAAAGGTGGTTGTTGAGGGATAACGATAATATCCAGGTGCAAAGTGCCTTGGAAAAGGTATCGAGAGCTGTTATAATATAACAACAGACTGGATGTGTTTGATAGAAGATTCAGGGAGAATCACCGGGAGGAACTATTATGGAAAAAGTAATGCCGATAGGCTATGAAGACCTCAAGGAAATCATTGATAAGGGTTTGTATTATGTGGACAAAACATTTATGATTAAGGAGCTCCTGGATTTCGGAGGGAAAGTGAATCTTTTCACCCGCCCAAGACGTTTTGGAAAAACTTTGACGCAAAGCATGCTGCGTCGTTTTTTTGAACAAGAGATTGATGGGGAAGGGAACCCGGTTGATAACCGCTATATTTTCCAAGATTTACAGATTGCATCCTGCGGGGAGCAGTATATGTCAAAGCAGGGGATTTTTCCTGTCATTAATCTGTCTTTCAAATCTGCGAAGCAGCCTGATTATGAAATGGCATATGCAAGTGTGGTTGATGAGATTGCACAGGAATACCGAAGACATGATTATGTGTTAGGGACACCGTTACTTACAGATATGGAAAAAAGGCGGTTTACAGCAATCAGGGATTTAATTGCGGAAAAAATTGAATATGCTAAGTCATTGGAATTTCTGTCCTATTGTCTGGCCAAGTATCATCATAAGAATGTAATCATTTTATTGGATGAGTATGATGTGCCTTTGGAAAATGCCTATTTAGGCGGATTTTATGAAAAAATGATTACGTTCGTGCGTTCTTTGTTAGAATCGGCACTTAAAACAAACCCGAATCTGGAGTTTGCAGTAATAACAGGATGCCTGCGGATCAGCAAGGAGAGCATCTTTACAGGGCTGAATAACCTAGATATCTATTCCATACTGAATCCGGATTTTGCGGACAGCTTCGGTTTCACGGAAAAAGAAGTGATGGACGCTTTGTCTTATTATGGGATTGAACAAAAATCTGATGAGGTAAGGGAATGGTATAATGGGTATTGTTTTGGTGATAAAGACATCTATAATCCATGGAGTATCATCAATTATGTAAAAGCCGCGTCCAGGAATCCGAAGACATATCCTAAGCCTTACTGGTCGAACACTTCGTCCAACAGCATTGTGAGGGAATTGGTAGAAAAAGCAGACTTTGAGACAAGGGAAGAGATTGAAGAGCTGCTAGAGGGGAAATCAATTGAAAAAACACTTCACGAGGATATTACCTATAGTGATATTTGGGAATCCAGGGAAAACCTGTGGAACTTTCTTTTTTTTACGGGATATTTAAAAAAGTTAGGGGAGACGTATGACGGAGAAAAGATTTATTCTAAGCTTGCAATCCCCAATACAGAGATACGCTCCATTTACCGAAATACCATCATGGCATGGTTCAATCGAAAAATAGATAATACAGATTTATCACCCATTTTTTCTGCCTTGGAGAGCGGGGACTGCGATACGTTCGGAAGGCTTGTGTCCGCACAGTTAATGGAGAGCATCAGTTTTTATGACTACTCTGAAAATTATTACCATGGATTTTTAGCAGGATTGCTGAAAAGTTCAAACATATATGGCGTGTATTCTAATCGTGAAAGCGGAACAGGAAGGCCCGACCTCATAGTAAAGTCCCGGGCACTTAGGGACGGTAAAGCTTTCATTCTGGAGTTAAAGGTGGCAGATTCCTTTGACCAGATGGAAAATGCCTGCGTAGATGCTTTAAAACAAATAGAAAACAGAGAATATGAAGCATCCCTACGGTTAGAAGGGTACCGTGATATCCGGAAATATGGTATTTCATTTTTTAGAAAGGAATGCTTCGCAATAGAAGCCAAAACGAAATTGCCAAAAGGAAATAAATAAAGAAAAGTTGAAACTTCTTTTCAAACGTGCTATTATTTCGATGTATTATGCGGTCTTACTTGGTAAAGGGATAGCCGCAATTTAAAATCAGACAAACATAATAAAGACAGTAAATACACGTAGTTAGGAGTTAAGAAAATACTATGGCATTATCACCAATGATGCAGGAATACGTAAAAACAAAAGAGCAATATAAAGATTGTATCCTTTTTTACCGTTTAGGTGATTTCTATGAGATGTTCTTTGATGACGCACTGACAGTCACCAAGGAGCTGGAAATCACGCTTACGGGAAAGGACTGCGGTCTGGAGGAGAGGGCACCCATGTGCGGGGTGCCTTATCATGCTGCAGAGACATACATAAAAAGACTGATAGAACGCGGACATAAGGTGGCTATCTGTGAGCAGGTGGAGGATCCTAAACAGGCGAAGGGCCTGGTAAAGCGTGAAGTTGTGCGGATTGTCACGCCCGGAACCACCTTCGACACCATGTCCCTGGACGAGACGAAAAATAATTATCTGATGTCCATAGTTTCCCTGGAGGACCATTTCGGCTGTGCGGTGGCAGATATCACCACTGGTGACTGTTTCCTCACAGAAATGGATAAGCCGCAGAAACTACTGGATGAAATCAATAAATTTGTTCCCGCGGAAATCATCTGCAACGATGCCTTTTTTATGAGTGGGATTGATGCAGACGATTTGAAGGACCGCCTGGGAATTTGTATTTTCCCGTTGGATTCCTGGTATTTTGATGATGACCTTTGCCGCCGTACCTTAAAGGAGCATTTCCATGTAAACGGACTGGAGGGGCTTGGAATCAACGATTACGACAGTGGAATCATTGCTTCCGGCGCACTCTTTTTATATTTGAAGGAAACGCAGAAAACAGCGTTATCCCACATGACCACCATCCGTCCTTATCTGGCGGAACGGTATATGCTCATAGACAGCTCCAGCCGCAGAAATCTGGAGCTTGTGGAAACCTTACGCGAGAAGCAGAAGAGAGGCTCCCTGCTCTGGGTCCTGGACAAAACGAAAACCGCCATGGGTGCGCGTACCCTGCGTTCTTTTGTGGAGCAGCCCCTGATTGACTGCGAGGAAATCGAGCGCCGCCTAGAGGCTGTGGAGGAGCTTACGGAAAAAGCAATGCTCCGTGATGAAATCCGTGAATATCTGAATCCTGTATATGACCTGGAGCGTTTGATTAGCCGCATCAGCTACCAAACCGCAAATCCCCGGGATCTCGTAGCTTTTGCTTCGTCGCTGGAAATGCTTCCTTATATAAAACAGCTTTTAAATGATTTTGAATGCCCCATTCTCAAGCAGATCAATGAGGATTTGGATGCTCTGGAGGATGTCACAGAGCTGATCAAGCGGGCAATTGTAGAGGAGCCGCCGCTGGCCCAGAAGGACGGGGGCATAATCCGGGAGGGCTTTAACCCCGATGTCGATAAATTCCGCCGCTCCCGTACGGACGGTAAGAAGTGGCTCTCCGAGTTGGAGACCAAGGAGCGTGAGAGGACAGGCATAAAATCACTAAAGATTAAATATAATCGTGTTTTCGGCTATTCGCTGGAAATTACGAACACTTTTAAAGACCAGGTACCGGATAATTATGTGCGTAAGCAGACACTTACTAACGCAGAGCGCTATATCACCCACGAGCTCAAGGAACTGGAGGATTTAATTTTAGGCGCAGAGGATAAGCTCTATGCATTGGAATATGAACTTTTCTGCCAGGTGCGTGACACCATCGGCGCGGAGGTTCTGCGGATTCAGCGCACAGCAAAGGCCGTGGCCGGCTTGGACGTATTTGCTTCCCTGGCGCTAGTAGCCCAGCGTAATAATTTTGTACGTCCCAAAATTAACGAAACAGGTGTTATCAATATCAAGAATGGCCGTCATCCTGTCGTGGAGCAGATGATTGAAAACGATATGTTTATTGCCAATGACACCTATCTTGACAATCACAAAAAACGCGTGTCCATCATCACCGGTCCCAACATGGCAGGTAAATCCACTTACATGCGGCAGACTGCTTTGATCGTACTTATGGCCCAGATAGGCAGCTTTGTGCCAGCGGAGAGCGCAGATATCGGAATTGTGGACAGGATTTTTACGCGTGTGGGAGCCTCGGACGACCTTGCCAGCGGGCAGAGTACCTTTATGGTTGAGATGACAGAGGTGGCAAATATTCTCCGCAACGCGACCGGAAAAAGTCTCCTGATTCTTGATGAGATTGGCCGCGGCACCAGCACCTTTGACGGGCTTTCCATTGCCTGGGCGGTGATTGAGCATATCAGCAGCACGAAGCTCTGCGGGGCAAAGACGCTTTTTGCAACGCATTACCATGAGCTTACAGAGCTTGAGGGTAAAATCCCCGGGGTAAATAATTACTGTATCGCAGTCAAGGAAAAAGGCGACGACATTGTTTTTCTGCGCAAGATTGTCAAGGGCGGAGCGGACAAGAGCTATGGTATCCAGGTAGCCAAGCTTGCCGGAGTACCCGACTCAGTGATTGAGCGTGCCAAGGAACTGGTGGAGCAGCTCAGCGACGCCGATATCACAGCCGCCGTCAAAGACCTGACCGCTGCAAAGAAAAAGCAGAAGGTTGTATACGACCAGGTGGATATGGCACAGATGTCTCTTTTTGACACAGTTCAGGATAATGATATTGTGGAGGAAATCAAGGCGCTGGATATCGGAAATCTGACACCTATGGGAGCCTTGAATATCCTCTTTAACCTGCAGAACAAGATTAAGAACCGATGGTGATAAATTTGAGAAAAATCGCAGTATTAGACCAGCACACAATTGACAAAATTGCAGCCGGCGAGGTTGTTGAGCGCCCTTCTTCTGTAGTGAAGGAGCTCGTAGAAAACGCCATAGACGCCGGGGCCACTGCAGTGACGGTAGAGATTTCCGACGGAGGAAAAAAGCTTATCCGTATCACAGACAACGGAGGTGGTATGGAGGCAGACCAGGTGCCCCTTGCTTTTCTTCGCCATGCTACCAGTAAGATTGAAAAGGTGGAGGATCTGGAACAGATTTCGTCACTGGGTTTTCGTGGCGAGGCGCTCTCCAGTATTGCGGCGGTGGCCCAGGTAGAGCTAATCACAAAAACTCCGTCCGCACTCAGTGGTGTACGCTACGTAATTGAAGGCGGAAGAGAGCAGTCTCTTGAAGAAATGGGCGCTCCGGAAGGAACCACCTTTCTGGTAAGAAATTTATTTTATAATACACCGGCGCGCAGCAAATTTTTGAAATCGGATATGACGGAAGGAAATTATATCAGCGCCCTTATGGAGCAGCTAGCCCTTTCGCATCCTGAAATTTCATTTAAATATATCCAGAATAAGCAGGTGAAGCTTCACACCTCGGGCAATTATAGTGTGAAGGATGTCATCTATAACATATACGGCAGGGACATCACAAAATCCCTGCTGGAGGTTTCTTATGAAAATGATTTCATGAAGGTTGAGGGCTTTGCCGGAAAACCGGAGATTTCCAGGGGAAACAGAACCTTCGAAAACTATTATGTGAACGGGCGCTTTGTGAAAAATAAGATTATCACCAAGGCCATTGAGGATGCTTACAAGGGCTTTTTGATGCAGCATAAGTTCCCGTTTGTTTCCCTGCATATCCAGATGGAGGGAAATGATCTGGATGTGAACGTACATCCTACGAAAATGGAGGTGCGCTTTGCAAGAGGACCGGAGGTTTATGATGCGGTTTATGAAACAGTCCGCAAGGCGCTGACGAAACGGGAGATGATTCCCCAGGTTTCCGTTGGTAAGGATGAAAAGCAGGAACCTCGCAGCATCATCCGTCCCGGTGCCGTACCCGAGCCCTTTGAGGTGAAAAGACGGGAGCAGCTGCAGCAAAGCCCGGCCCAGCCGCACATGCTGCGGGAAATTTCGGGGTATAAGGGGCACGAAGACCGCGCTTTCGAAAGCCAGAGTCCCTTTTACCAAACACCGCCAGCTCAAAAGTCGCCGGTCCAAACTCCGCCGGTTCAAAACCCGTGCGCTCAGGATTTGTCCACTCAAACAAGACCATTTACTGAGGAAGAAGAGGAGATGTTTTCCGGTACCTTGAAAGATGGCTGGAGCGAGAATAGCACTACAGCAAATGAACCGATTATATCCGACAATGAGCTCACAGGGAAGCAACCGCAGACCTGGAATAACACACCAAAACTGGAAAATGTTGAAGCACTGTCAGAAGTAATGACGAGCCAAGAATCAGAATCCATATCCAATCAAGTAGTGGACTCTCATGTGACAAACCTGTTATCTGATTCCATTCTGGAAAATGAGCAGCCGACACAATCTGGCACGCAACCTGGCAAACCACTTGGTGAAACACTCAATGAGCAAATTCCTCATCCCGCCACCGAACCGCCCAAACAGCTTGAGTTATTCGAAGAAAAGCTCCTGGCGCCGGAATCACGCAGCCGCCACCAGCTTATCGGACAGATTTTCGACACCTACTGGCTGGTACAGTTTGAGGATAATTTTTACATTATTGACCAGCATGCAGCGCACGAAAAGGTATATTACGAGCGTCTTGTGAAACAATTCAAAGAACAGGCCATAGAATCCCAGTATGTCAGCCCGCCCCTGATCGTCACATTAAACCTTCAGGAGGAAGCACTTCTCCGAGCAAATGAGGAATACTTCCGGGAATTTGGTTTCGAAATTGAGCCCTTCGGCGGGAAAGAATACTGTATCAGTGCGGTACCCTCTAACCTTTACGGCATCGCAGAGGAGGAGCTCTTCCTTGATATGCTGGATCATCTGGCAGCAGAGGGAACCCAGGATGCGCTAAGTCTTTTCACCTCCCGTCTTGCTACTATGGCGTGCAAGGCTGCGGTAAAGGGAAATCACAAAATGTCAGCGCTGGAGGCTGACAAGCTGATTGATGAACTTCTGACCCTGGAGAATCCTTACCATTGCCCCCATGGACGTCCCACCATCATTTCCATGACAAGGGCAGAGCTGGAAAAGAAATTCAAACGTATTGTTTAGGAGGCAGATATGAAGAGACCTTTGATTGTCCTCACCGGACCCACCGCTGTGGGAAAAACAAAGTTGTCTATTTCCCTGGCTAAAGCTGTGGATGGAGAAATCATTTCCGCGGATTCTATGCAGGTATATAAATACATGGATATCGGCTCGGCCAAAATCCGGCCGGATGAGATGCAGGGCGTGCCCCATTATTTGGTGGATGTGTTAAACCCTGACGAAGAATTTCATATCGTTCGTTTTCAGCAGATGGCGAAGGATGCTATGGAACAGATTTATGCGAAAGGAAAAATCCCCATTCTTGTTGGCGGCACAGGCTTCTACATCCAGGCTGTGACCCGTGATATAGATTTCACCGAGGCCGAGCAGGAGAACGGGTACCGCAAGGAGCTGGAAGCATTGGCGGTGGAAAAGGGCAATGAATATCTCCATCATATGCTGTTTGAGGTGGACCCGGTAAGCGCAGAAGAAATTCATGCCAATAATGTGAAGCGGGTCATCCGTGCGCTGGAATTTTATCACCAGAACAAGCTGCCGATTTCCAGTCATAATCAGAAGGAGCGGGAGCGCCAAAGCCCGTATAATCTGGCGTACTTTGTACTCAATGCGCCACGGGAGCTGCTGTATCAAAGAATCGATGAGAGAGTGGATGAGATGCTAAAAGACGGGCTTCTTGACGAGGTCCGCAATCTCAGGGAGATGGGGTATCACAGAGGAATGGTTTCCATGCAGGGCCTGGGATATAAAGAAATCCTTGCTTATCTGGACGGCGAATATCCGTTGGATGAGGCAATCCGTGTACTCAAGCGTGACACCAGACATTTCGCCAAACGACAGCTTACCTGGTTCCGCAGAGAAGCAGAGGTTACCTGGGTGGATAAGGATGCCTTTGATTATGACGATGAAAAAATATTAGCATATATGCTTTCTGTATGCCATGAAAAAGAGATATTGTAGACAAAAAGAAGCAATTTAAAGGAGCAGTTTTATGAGAGAAATATATGAGCAGCTGGGGATTTCTTCACAGGTATATGACTTCGGCCGCGAAATCGAAGAAACTTTAAAGGACCGTTTTGCAGAATTTGACAAAATTGCGGAGTATAACCAGATGAAGGTCCTCCTGGCTATGCAGAAAAATAAAGTGAGCGAGGAGTGCTTCCATTCCTCCTCAGGTTACGGTTACAGTGATTATGGACGTGATACCCTTGAAAAGGTTTACGCCGATGCTTTTCACACGGAGGCCTGTCTTGTGCGCCCACAGATTGCATGTGGTACCCACGCACTGGCTATCGCACTGTTCGGCAATCTTCGTCCGGGAGATGAGATGCTCTCCCCGGCGGGCAAGCCATACGACACGCTGGAAGAAGTTATCGGCATCCGCCCTTCCAAGGGTTCTCTGGCAGAGTACGGCATTACCTACCGTCAGGTAGACCTGCTGGCAGACGGAACCTTTGACTATGAAAATATCAAAAAAGCAATTAATGACAAAACCCGCCTGGTGGCTATCCAGCGCTCCAAAGGATATCAGACCCGGCCGTCCTTCTCTGTGAAGCAGATTGGGGAACTGATTGCCTTTGTGAAGGGCATTAAGCCGGATGTCATCTGTATGGTTGACAACTGCTACGGCGAATTTGTGGATACGATTGAGCCCAGTGATGTAGGGGCCGATATGATGGTCGGTTCCCTGATCAAAAATCCGGGCGGCGGTCTTGCCCCCATCGGCGGTTACATTGCCGGGACGAAGGAATGTGTGGAAAACGCCTCTTACCGCATGACCTGTCCGGGACTTGGCATGGAGGTCGGTGCGACATTGGGTGTAAACCGCTCCTTTTACCAGGGCTTTTTCCTGGCACCGATGGTCACTAAGGGAGCTCTAAAGGGCGCTGTTTTTGCGGCTAATGTTTATGAACGTCTAGGCTTTGCGGTGGTACCGAATTCAACAGAGCCACGGCAGGACATTATCCAGGCGGTTACACTTGGCACACCGGAGGGCGTAATTGCTTTCTGTAAAGGCATTCAGGCGGCAGCCCCGGTTGACAGCTACGTGGACCCGGAGCCGTGGGATATGCCGGGTTACGACAGCCAGGTGATCATGGCGGCAGGTGCGTTTGTCCAGGGCTCCTCCATCGAGCTTTCCGCGGACGGTCCCATGAAGCCGCCTTATGCCGTGTATTTCCAGGGCGGACTTACCTGGGAGCATGCGAAGCTTGGAATTCTGATGTCCCTGCAGAAGCTGGTGGATGCAGGAATCCTCTCAAAAGAGAAACTAGTTTAATCGATACATTGCATCCATAAAAATCCGAAATTAAGAAAGGCTGTAAAAATATATGTCCGGAAAAAGAATCATCATCACAGGCGCAGGAGCATCCGGCCTGGTTGCAGGGATTATGGCGGCCAGAGCAGGCGCGGCGGTGACCATCCTGGAGCAAAATGACCGTCCGGGGCGTAAAATCTGCGCTACGGGAAATGGCAAATGCAACCTCACCAACCTGGAAATGCCAAAGGACGCATACCGTGGAAGCCATCCGGAATTTGTCTCCCACGCGCTGTCCAGATTTACCGTCCATGACACGGTCCGCTTTTTTTCAGAGCTTGGCATTTATACAGTAAATAAAAACGGGTATCTTTACCCACACAGCGGTCAGGCCCAAAGCGTGGTGGATGTGCTCTGTATGGAAGCCCGGCATCTGGGAGTAAAAATAAAAACTAACGAGCAGGTACAGGAAATCCGGTGGGAGACTTCCCCTCAGATGACGCAGAAATATGCTGGCAGTGGTTCTCATATCTGGAAGGTGCGTACGCAGAGCTGGACATATGAATGCGATGCCTTGATTCTGGCAAACGGTTCGAAGGCCTCCAATATTCCCGGCTCTGACGGAAGCGGCTATTCCCTGGCAAAATCTGTGGGCCATCGTATCATAAAGCCTCTTCCTGCACTGACCGCATTGAAATGCAAGGGCGGTTTCTTTTCTGTCTGGTCAGGGGTGCGCACCAGCGGAGCCGCCACGCTTTGTATCAATGATGTACCTTTAAAAACCGAAGCAGGAGAATTCCAGCTTACAGACTACGGCGTATCAGGAATTCCGGTGTTTCAGTTAAGCCGCTATGCCGTCCGGGCGCTGGACGAGGGCTGTAAGGTATCTTTAATCCTGAATTTCCTTCCAGAGTTTTCCAGGGAAGAGCTGGATGCATTTTTTCAAAGTAGGGCAAAAAACTCTCCCTATAAAAATGAGAAAGAACTTTTGACAGGGCTGTTCCCGGACAAGCTCATCAAGGTGCTGGCGGCAGAGAAAAATATCCCGGACGCAGTTTATGCTTTTGAGCTCGAGGTGACCGGAGCCCTTCCATTCGCTCAGGCCCAGGTATGCTCCGGCGGAGTGGATACCTCGCAGGTGGACCCGGAAACCATGCAGTCCCTCCTCGCCCCTAATCTTTACTTTTCCGGAGAACTCCTAGACATTGACGGTACCTGCGGCGGCTACAACCTCCAATGGGCCTGGAGCAGCGGCGCCTGCGCCGGACGCAGTGCGGCAGGACAGACAGCAGGAGGACACCCATGATCCGTATCACACAATTAAAACTTCCCATCCAACATACAGAAGATGAGCTGCGGAAAAAAATCGCGAAGCTTCTCAGAAGCGGTACTACGCCCTTCACCTACGAAATAAAGAAGCAGTCTTTGGACGCCAGACATAAAAATGATAAATTATTCGTCTATACCGTTGACGTAGATATTATAAACGAAGATAAAATTCTCAAAAAGGTTGGCAATAATAATATTATGTCAATCAAATCAAAACCGTACGTTTTCCCATCATCGGGCGAAGAGGCCTTAGATTTAGAATATCCACCAGTCATCGTAGGCAGCGGTCCCGCCGGTCTGTTTAGTGCGTGGTATCTGGCCCGTGCAGGGTATTGTCCCATTGTTCTTGAACGAGGCGAGGAGGTAGACAAGCGCACCTTAACTGTGGAGAAATTCTGGAAAAACGGTGTTCTTGACCCTGACTCAAACGTACAGTTCGGGGAGGGTGGGGCAGGAACCTTTTCCGACGGGAAACTCAACACCTTAGTAAAAGATACATTCGGCCGCAACCAGGAGGTTCTGAAGCGTTTCGTCGAAGCCGGAGCCCCGGGAGAAATCCTCTACCAGCAAAAGCCGCATTTAGGAACTGACGTACTTGTCCACATTGTGCAGGAAATGCGCAGACAGATTGAGGAAATGGGCGGCAGCTTCCGTTTCCGCGCAAAGGTAACAGACCTGCTCTTTAAGGACGGCGGCCTGCAAGCAGTGGAGATAAACGGAGAAGAGCAGTTTAAGACACAGGTGTGTGTACTTGCCATCGGCCACAGCGCACGCGATACCTTTGCCATGCTGCACTCCCGTGGGCTTGAAATGGAAGCAAAAGCGTTTGCTGTGGGGCTTCGCATGGAGCATCCGCAGAAGCTTATCAATCTTGCTCTTTACGGAGAGGAAGAAAACGAAAAGCTAGGCGCGGCAAGCTACAAGGTGACTCATACCTGTGCCAATGGAAGAGGCGTTTATTCTTTTTGCATGTGCCCGGGCGGTTATGTGGTCAACGCCTCCTCAGAACCGGGACTTCTGGCGGTAAACGGTATGAGCTACCAGGCCCGTGACGGTGAAAATGCCAATAGTGCACTGATAGTCACCGTAAATCCCGGAGATTTTCCCGAGGAGGGGCCGCTTGGAGGGATTGTCTTCCAAAGAAACCTTGAGCGCCTTGCGTGGGAAGCAGGCAGCGGCAAGGTACCGGTACAGCTTTTTAAAGATTATTGCCAAGACCGCGTAAGCACCACACTGGGAGAAGTCAAGCCCTGCATTAAAGGAGACTATACGCTCGCCAATGTACGTTCCATCCTTCCTAAGGAAATCGGAGACTCTATATTAGAAGGAATTCATGCTTTCGGCAAAAAGCTTCCTGGATTTGACCAAGGTGACGCGCTTTTAAGCGGCATAGAAAGCCGCACCTCCTCACCGGTACGTATTGTGCGGGATAAAGAGCTTCTGAGCAATAAAGGCGGCGTGTATCCCTGCGGCGAGGGTGCCGGATATGCCGGAGGCATTACGTCCGCCGCCATGGACGGTATCAAAACCGCAGAGGCAGTTGCCCGGAAATACCATCCAAAAATATTAAAAAATTAGAAATTTTAAGGAGAGAGTATACATCTCTCTCTTTTTATGCTAAAATATAGTCTGCGCTAATGGCGCTGCCGTACACACGGCACACCGTGCGCTTCACCGGAACTGCTTTAGAGAGCGGCAGGTGGAACATATGAGAGAAACAATCAAGGAATTGCCGGAATCCCAGCGCCCTTATGAGAAATGCATCCGTGAGGGGGAGAGCGTGCTGAGCGACAGTGAGCTGTTAGCAGTCATCCTGCGCAGCGGTACCAGGGGAAGCAATTCCTTATCATTGGCAAACAACATTTTAAACATAATGGAAGAAACCTCTTATCCGGGCCTTTTGGGACTGCTACACATCTCCCTGCCGGATTTGATGAAGGTACACGGAATCGGAAAGGTTAAGGCCGTCCAGCTTAAATGCATCGGGGAGTTGTCTAAGCGGATTGCCAGTACTGCCGCAAGGCCGCAGCTTTCCTTCCAGCATCCATCTTCCATTGCGAAATACTATATGGAACAGCTCCGCCATGAGGAACAGGAGCTGTTATTCTGTATGATGCTGGACAGCGGGAATCACCTGCTGGGAGAGCAGCTTCTCACCAGAGGCACGGCGAACGCCACGCTTGTTACACCGCGCGAGGTTTATATGGAAGCGCTTCGGCACCATGCGGTGAGCCTGATACTGGTTCACAATCATCCAAGCGGGGACCCTGCCCCCAGCGAAGATGATATGGATGTGACGGAACGGGTTTTTCGGGCAGGAGAATTACTGGGTATTCATCTTCTGGATCATATCATCATCGGGGACCACAAATATGTGAGTTTCCGGGAGCAGGGGATTCTGAAGCAATACACAGGATGAAGGGGCAGATGTATGCTGTTTGAAAAAACATACGGAATAGACTTGGGGAGCAGCTCTGTCAAGGTCTATTCGTTTTTTAAAAACAAGAGTTACATTGAGAAAAATATGATTGCGTCCAAAGGCCGCAAAATCATCGCCGTGGGCAATGAAGCATATGAGATGTTCGAGAAGGCGCCTTCCGGCATTTCCGTGAATTCGCCGATGGCTTTTGGTATGATTGCGAATCTGGAGCTGCAGGAAATCGTCCTCTACAGTATGATGAGGAAGATTGATCGTATTTTAAGCATAGGCTCTGTGATGTACTTTTCTGTGCCGCTGGACATGACGGCAATGGAGAAGCGGGCCTATTATCATGTGGCAAACGGACATTGGCTGCGTAAGAACCGTGTATACATGGTGGAGGCACCCATCGCGGATGCCCTGGCCATGGGCGTAGATTTGGAAAAGAATGAAGGCAGCATGGTTGTGAATATCGGGGCACAGAGCACACAGTTTTCCATTATCACCGACGGCAAGATCATTATCAGTAAAAAAGTTCCCATCGGCGGACGCCAGATGAACGAGGCTATCTGCAGCGAGGTGCGCAAACGTTATAACCTGCAGATAGGCACACGTACAGGCAAACGTCTGAAGCTGGTCATGGGCAGGCTGAACGACCAGCGCAAGGAAGCCCGTAAGGTAGTTGGCATTGACAGCGTTTCCGGACTTCCCCGGGAGGAGGTGATTTCCTCTTATGTGGTGAACGCAGGCATTATGAACTGCGTGAATGAGATTGCAGCAGAGATGAAAACCTTCCTTGAGAGAACACCGCCGCAGATCACCTACCACATAGCCAAAGAAGGAATCCACCTCACAGGCGGAAGCACACGGCTTCCCTACATAGACAATTACCTGGCAAGCTATACCGGGTTTACCTTTAATCTTTCCGATCTTTATGAGACCTCTGCAATCAGCGGCCTTGAGAAGATCATCCGTGACAGAGACCTCAAGAAATGGGCTCAGCCTGTCAAACAGAGAAGATTATAAGTATCAACATAACAATTAGGGGTACCATTGATGAAGAACCTGAAAAAGAAATTCCATTTTCGGATTAATTTAAAAAGTAAACATTTGCTGGCCATCATGACCATCTTCTGTGTGAGCTGTATCGCCGCCACCTTTACCTCCGGGATTTCCACCGCACCCTTGCAGGAGACAGCCGGGATGATCGTGGTTCCCTTTGAGAAGAGCATCAACCGCATCGGAAGCTGGCTTCTGTCCATACGCGCAAGCTTTCGTGAAAAGCAGGAGCTACTTGCTGAGAATGAAGAGCTTAAGGCCGAGATTGACAGCCTGACCACCCAGAATAATAAGCTCATCCAGGACCAGACTGAGCTGACAAGACTGAAACAGCTCTATAATCTCGATGAAGAATATTCCGATTACCCCAAGGTTGCGGCAAAGATCATCTCTAAGGACCCGGGCAACTGGTACGATACCTTTATGGTGAACAAAGGCTCCAATGACGGCATCCGGGAAGGAAATAACGTGATTGCCGGGAAGGGACTTGTGGGCATTGTCACAGAAGTCGGTCCATCCTGGTGTACAGTACGTTCTATCATTGACGACAGCACCAATGTGAGCGCCATGACCGTGAGTACCTCGGACAACTGTGTGGTAGAGGGCGATCTGGAGCTCATTGACGAGGGTAAGCTAAGCTTCCAGCAGCTTTATGACCAGGAGAATAAAATAACCGTGGGTGAACGTATCGTCACCTCCAATATCAGCGAAAATTATATGGAAGGTTTATTCATCGGTTATGTGAGCGAGATCCATCAGGACAGCAATAACCTGACAAAAACCGGTACCATCGTTACCCCTGTGGATTTCCGTCATTTACGTGAAGTTTTCATCATCACCGTAAACAAACAGGATGCCATTGCAGACCAGAAGGGAGCAGCAGACCAGTCTGGTGAAAATCAGGAGGGTGGGGCAGATGAAGAGTAAGATGGTTCTATTCCTCATGATCATCGCATGCTTCCTGCTCCAGTGCACCGTGCTTCATGTGTTCTCCATCGGCTCCATCACACCGAATCTTATGCTGATATTGTGTGTGTCCATGGGCCTGATGCGCGGCCGCAAGAGCGGGCTTTGGGTTGGCTTTTTCTCAGGGCTTCTCATAGATCTGTTTTATGGCTCCCTGTTTGGGTTCTATGCGCTGATCTATATGTACGTTGGTTTTATCAGCGGTTATGCATGCAGAGTATATTATGACGATGACGTAAAGGTCCCCATGCTTCTGGTGGCCGGGACTGATTTCCTTTTTAACCTGGCTGTCTATGGCCTGCAGTTCCTGCTTCGCGGCAGGCTCGGGCTTGGGACCTATCTGTACCGTATCATCATTCCGGAGGTCTTTTATACAGTATTCCTCACTATGATCGTGTACAAGGCATTTTACCACATTAACTATCGTTTCATGAACATTGCAAGGAAAGAAAGTGAGTCTATTTGGGTAATAAAATAAAAAAAATATTAAAGAAAATCCGGCTGAAGCGAACCACTGTCCTGGCACTGGTTTTCATTTTTATGTCCGGAATCCTTATTCACGAATTGTTTGATCTGCAGATTATCCAGGGGCAGGACTATATCAATAAATTCCAGACACGAACAACCAAAAAGCGTGTACTGAAAAGTACGAGGGGAAATATTTATGACAGGAACGGAGACGAGCTTGCCACCAACGTCCTGTCTTATTCTCTTACCTTTGAAGACAACGGAACCTATGAGACAACGAGAGAGCGTAATCTCACCTTAAACGGAATTGCTTATCAGGTTCTTAAGATTTTGGAAAAAAACGGAGATTCTCTCACTCATAATTTCCATATCAAAGTGGATGAGAATGGAGAATATGCCTTTGATGTGGACGAAGGCTTTACTTTGAACCGTTTCCGCGCGGATATCTATGGCCACGCGCTTATAGATGATCTGGCAGATGAAGAGAAAAACGCTACCGCAGCACAGATGGTAGAATTTCTGAGTGACAGCAGCAAGGGCAGCGGCTTTTCCATCGTGCTCTACGGCGACAATGCATATACTGCCGAGGAGCTTGCAGCCCACAATCTGCCCACACAGCTCACCAAACAGGAAATACTTGACATAGCCATCATCCGGTATGAACTTAGTACCAACAGTTTTAAGAAATATATGCCGGTTACCATTGCCACCAATGTAAGTGAGAAATCTGTGGCAGCGGTTATGGAGAACCAGCCGAAACTTCAAGGTATTGATGTGGTCGAGGATTCCATCCGTAAATATGTGGATGAGGTGAGCATGGGCCCCATTCTTGGGTATATCGGCAAGGCCTCCTCAGAAGAATTGGACAGTCTTCGCCAGAAGAACCCGGATTATTCCAACGATGCAATCGTCGGTAAGGCGGGCATTGAGCAGTATATGGAGCTTACCCTGCAGGGAACAGACGGTGAGGAAACTGTATCCGTAGATAACCTGGGCAAGGTGCTGAAAATTGATGAAGATACCAGGATTGCGCCCGTTGCAGGTGATGATGTATATCTGACCATTGACACACATTGGCAGAAAGGAATCTATGAAATCCTAAAGCAGCGTGTAGCCGGTATCCTTATTGCAAAAATTGAAGCAATCCGTGAAGTGGATTATACTCAATACAAAGATGCATCCCAGGTACCAATCCCTATTTTTGACGTATATAACGCACTGGTTGCCAACAGTGTCATCGATATCAATAAATTCAGTGACGAAAAAGCTTCTGAAACAGAAAAAAATTTATATGTCAAATTTCAACAAAAGCAGCAGGAAGTTTTTGATACAATAACTAACAGGCTTACAGGTGACAATCCGCCTGCGCTTATGGATGAGGACAAGCAGATGAAGGAATATCTCACCTATATCTGCGACACCCTTCTGCGGGATACCCTGAAGATTATCTCCAAGGATGCAATCGATACCGCGGACGCAACCTACCAGGCATGGTCTAAAGAGGAGAGCATCAGCCTCAAGGATTATCTCACCTATGCCACCAGCCAGAACTGGATTGATATCTCCAAGGTTTCACCGGAGGGAGAATATCTGGATTCCGCTGAGGTTTATCAGGCGCTGACCTCATACATCATAGACTACCTGAAAACGGACACCAGCTTTTCCAAGCTTTTGTATAAGTACATGCTCCATGAGGACAGGATTTCGGGTCAGGAGCTGTGCCTGGTACTCTATGAGCAGGGTGTGCTTTCCAAGGACGACGGCTCCTATGAGGCTCTTGCCTCCGGTGCAATGGGTTCCTATGATTTTATGATAGACAAGATATACACCCTTGAGATTGAGCCTGCACAGCTTGCACTCATGCCGTGTTCCGCTTCGGCTGTGATAACAGATGTACACACCGGAAAGGTACTGGCCTGTGTCTCTTATCCCGGTTATGACAACAACCGTCTGGCCAATAATATGGACACAAACTACTATGCAAAGCTTGCCCTGGATTTAGCCAGTCCGTTCTTTAACAAAGCAACCCAGCAGACCACTGCACCGGGTTCCACGTTTAAGCCTCTTTCTGCCATCGCAGGTATGATGGAGGGAGTGATAGATGACGGTACCTACATTAACTGTACCGGAAAATTTGATCTGGTACAGCCGCCTATTAACTGCTGGAACTTTTTGGGTCACGCCGACTTGGAAATCAGAGGAGCAATCGAGCAGTCCTGCAACTATTTCTTCAACATGATTGGTTTCCAGCTCGGTAAGGTGGAGGACAACGAATTTTCGGAGTCAAGAAGTCTGGACAAACTGCAGCAGTATGCATCGCTTCTCCATATGGATAAGAAAACAGGGATAGAGATTTCCGAGGCTGCTCCGCAGGTATCGAATCAGTTTGCAGTTCCTTCCTATATCGGTCAGGGCAGGCATCTGTACACGACCAGTCAGCTTGCGCGTTATGTAACTGTGCTGGCAACTTCAGGGACAATCTATGACCTCTCGCTCTTAGACCGGGTAGAGGACCCTAATGGCGCACTTGTGGAGGAATACGCTCCCAAGGTAGTTGATCAGATTGATGTTCCTGACAATGTCTGGGATGACATCCATGATGGCATGTATCGTGTGGTACAGACGCATAACCAATTTGACGGACTGGGCATGGACGTATCCGGTAAGACCGGTACAGCACAGATTGACCTGCAGCATCCCGACCACGGTCTGTTTGTAGGTTATGCACCATCCTATGAACCGGATTACGGCATTGCGGTACGAATCGCAAACGGCTACTCATCCGGTAATGCTTGTTTGGCAGCTAATGATATTTTTAAATACATTTTTGAATTAGCAGATGAAAATTCGATTATCACTGGTGTTGCATCAAGCGATGTCAGCGATACCTCGAATGACTAAGCCACGTTCAGAGAATACCAGGATTATGGAACATATCGTTTAGGAGGAATCAGAAACATGAGTGAAGTCATTGTCATAACATCCGGAAAGGGCGGGGTGGGAAAAACCACCACCGTAGCCAACATCGGCACCGGACTGGCCATGATGGGAAAGAAAGTTGTCGTGGTGGACACCGACATAGGCCTTCGGAACCTGGATGTGGTCCTTGGACTGGAAAACCGGATCGTTTATAATCTGGTGGACGTGATCAACGGAAGCTGCCGCCTGCGCCAGGCCCTCATTAAGGACAAGCGCCATCCTGAGCTGTACCTGCTGCCGTCCGCACAGACGAAAGATAAATCCGCAGTGTCTCCGGAACAGATGATCAAGCTGACCGAAGACCTGCGGGAGGAATTTGATTTTATCCTTCTCGACTGTCCGGCAGGAATCGAGCAGGGCTTCAAAAACGCCATTGCCGGAGCCGATAAAGCTTTGGTGGTAACCACGCCGGAGGTATCGGCAATCCGAGATGCAGACCGTATCATCGGACTATTGGAGGCCAGTGACCTCAGAGACATCCATCTCATCATCAACCGTCTGCGCCCGGACATGATTTCCCGGGGAGATATGATGTCTGTGGACGATGTGATTGAAATCCTCGCCGTGGACCTGCTGGGAACCATCCTGGATGACGAGCAGATCGTGGTGGCGACGAACCAGGGCGACCCGCTTTCCGGCAGAAATTCTCAGGCTGAGGAGGAATACCGAAATATCTGCCGCCGCCTGTTGGGTGAGGAAGTTCCGTTTATGAATATCCGGCAGAAGAGAGGAGTATTCCGCAGAATCGGCGGCATATTCAAAAAATAGCATAGAAAAGGAGGGAATCCATATGAAATCCTTTCTGCAAGGAAAAAGGCGTTCCGCAGGTTATGCCAGAGACAGGATGAAGCTTCTGCTGATCTCGGAGCGGATTGATTGCTCTCCACAAATGATGAAAATGCTTACCAATGATTTGATACATACTGTAAAAAAGTACGTAACCATTGAAGAGGACCAGGTAACCATACAGATCACACAGGAACCGCCTGTGCTGCATGCAAACATACCTGTACTGAATAAAAGGGACAGATGATATATGATTAAACAGTATAAGCTACGATTTTACAATTTTCGGCTGGTAATATTTCTATTGGCAATCAGCGTTTTTGGTGTCCAGCTCGTAAGCATAGCCATGGATTCCCTGCGTACCAAGCAGATCCAAGGTGTCATCCTGGGAGTGGCTGCCATGGTTATCTTATCGCTGATGGACTATTCCTGGATTTTAAACTTCCAGTGGATCATGTATGGCTTTAATATTGCCATGCTGCTGGCCGTCCGTGTTTTCGGCGACAGTGCCAACGGAGCTGCGCGGTGGATTGACTTAGGCTTTATCCGCTTCCAGCCCACAGAGCTCTCTAAAATCATCATTATCCTCTTCTTTGCCAAGTTCTTTATGGACCATGAGGAGGACCTGAACACACTGCGGGTAATTGTAGAATCGGCTGTTTTACTGGCAGTGCCGTTGGTACTGATTTACGTACAGCCGGATATGAAAAATACACTTACGGTTATTGTAATATTCTGTATTTTAATATTTATCGCCGGGCTCAGCTATAAGATTATCGGAGGAGCAATCCTTATCGCTGTACCGCTTTTGATCATCTTTCTGGCGATTGTGGTACAGCCTGACCAAAAGCTGATCCATGATTATCAGAGAGACCGTATCATGTCCTTCCTCTATCCAGAAAATGAGGAGTATACGGACGATATTGAGCAGCAGAATAACTCCATGACAGCCATTGCTTCCGGAGAACTGCTGGGCAAGAAATACGGGGACAGCGAAGGAGTGGCTTCCGTAAATGACGGAAACTTTGTGCCTGAAAACCAGACCGACTTTATTTTCGCGGTAGCGGGAGAGGAGTATGGCTTCATCGGATGTACAGCCATCGTAGTGCTGCTGCTTCTGATTTCCATGGAGTGTATCCGCATGAGCCTGCGGGCCAAGGATACGGCGGGGAAAATCATCTGCTGCGGAATCGGAAGCGTGGTCGCTTTGCAGAGCTTTATCAATATCTGTGTAGCCACGGGAATCGCCCCGAACACGGGTACCCCGCTTCCCTTCGTAAGCTACGGTCTGACCTCGATCGTCAGCCTGTTTATCGGTATGGGACTTGTGCTCAATGTAGGATTACAGAGCAGCACCTATAATAAAGAGATACAGAAGAAGGATTTATATAAGAAAGAGGAATACTTATGACAAGCAATTCACCCCAGAGGACAAGCGCCGCATCGGCCCGGGGACGGCAGGTAAAAAATGCCCGGCCCGGACATCATACAGCAAGGGGAGCCAAACCTAAGGTACAGCAAAGCAAATCAGCCAGGATAAAGCGGCTGCGCAGAAAGCGTATCCGCAATACGATTCTGCTGGTTCTGCTTCTGGCTGTGCTCTGTGCAGGCGCGGGCTTTCTGGTATATACATTAAAGGGCGGTACTTTTTCCAGTCCGCTGCAGCCTTACCAGGCATCAAGAGAATTTGTGAATACCTTTACCTCCGGAGAGGACCAGCGCGCTAAGACATTCGCCGCTGACCTCTGCGTGGTGAGAAAGGATGTCCCTCTTGAGTCAGCCACACTGGAGCAAGGACAGAAGGGCTTACTGCTGGATTTGGACAATAAGAAGGTTTTATACTCCAGAGGTGCCTACGAGCGTGTATATCCGGCCAGTATCACGAAGATTATGACCGGAATGCTTGCTCTGAAATACGGAAATCTTGACGAGACGGTGACCATAAGCCAGGAGAATGTGACTCTTGAGGAAGGCTCCCAGGTGTGCGGCTTCTGGGCGGGCGACCGGGTGACCATGGACCAGCTGGTACATTGTCTGCTGGTATATTCCGGAAATGATGCCGCGGCCGCCATCGCCGAGCATATCGCAGGCTCCACCTCAGCCTTTGTAGACATGATGAACAGCTATGCAGCCGAGCTTGGATGTACCGGCACAAATTTCACGAATCCTCACGGACTGCAGGACGAGAATCATTACACCACCCCCTACGACATCTATCTGATGCTCAAGGAGGCGCTCAATTACCCGCAGTTTACAGAAATCACGCAGATGCCTTCCTACACGGTCAACTACACGCGGGAGGACGGAACCCCGGTGACTACCACACTGGAGGCCACGGACCACTACCTGATCGGAGAGGCCACAGCGCCAAAGGACGTCTCCATACTTGGCGGCAAGACAGGTACCACAAATCTCGCCGGGAACTGTCTGGCACTGCTGAGCCAGAATGCTTACGGGAAACCTTTTGTTTCCATTGTTATGGGCGCGTCAAGTAAGGAGTTACTATATCAGCAGATGAATTCGCTGCTGCAGAATATCAACAATTAAGTTAGTGTTATAGACTACTTAAAATTTATCCTAAGATCATGCTTTATTAAGGAAATCATGCTTTATTAAGGGCAAGGCTATATGAAAGCTTTGCTCTTTTCTGTTATGTATTTTGTCTTTCGAAATCATGATTGCAGTTACTTAAATCTATATGCTAAAATAAGTCTGGAGGCAAACATCCGGAGGTACATACATGAGACAAAAACGCTATAAAAGATACAGCCGTAAAAAATATAAACGTTCAAGCAAGGTTCTAATTCTCATCCTCTGCTTTATGATTACAGAAGCCATTTATCTGGGGTGGGATGCAGGATACCTTACCACAGGGCCTCTGAGCAGCATTTCCCATAGCATTGCAGCAAAAGCACAGGATATAATGGAGGATTCCGGGGCCGCAGATTTCATTGCGAAATACCTCTCCTTCCTGCCTGATTCAAAGGAAAACATCACACTTTCCGATATTCCTGCATACAGTGGAAGCCCATACATAGAGCTTAACGGAAATATCCCGGATTTTACAGAAGATGAGCTGCAAAAAGGGCCTTATGAATATTACAGCGAACAGGACCGTCTTGGACGATGCGGTTATGCAGAGGCAATGATCGACCGAAGCCTGATGCCAACAGAGGAGAGAGGCCCCATCGGAATGGTTAAGCCCTCCGGCTGGCATACCGTAAAATATGACTGTGTGGACGGAAAATACCTGTACAACAGATGCCATCTCCTTGCCTATATGCTCACAGGAGAAAATGCAAACGAAAAGAATCTCATTACAGGAACACGATATATGAATGTGGAGGGCATGCTCCCTTTTGAAAACGAAATCGCAGACTACGTCCATAAGACCGGTGACAGGGTCTTATACCGCGTAACCCCCATCTACGAGGGCAATAATCTCCTGGCCTCAGGGGTGGAAATGCAGGCGGAATCTGTGGGAAGCAAGGAACTGCGTTTCCATGTGTTTATCTATAATGTACAGCCATTTGTTTCAATAGATTACGCAAATGGAAACAGCTGGCTTGAGAATGGAGAATAGATGTGGTTAAGAAGATTAAGCAATGCTATAAAAATATGGCAGTCCGGGGGAAAATAATCACAGTATTTGTCACGATACTCGTGTTTTTTATGATTCTGGTATTGATTATTCCAAACATAATCCTGTATCACTCGAATATCGCAAAGATTGAGCAAAGTATACAGGATGAATGCGGGATGATCAATCTGCAGATCAGCAATCTTCACAACAACCTGGAATTATGCCAGAACAGCACAATCCAGGGAATCAATCAGGTATATGAAGAAACAGAAACAGAACAGGTAAACAGAATTTCATTTATATCTGTTAAAAACAGCCTTTCCTCGGTACTCAACTATTATAAGAGCTGCTTCCAGGATATCGATTCCCTTATTTTTATAGATAATCAGAATAATGTGGTCAGCGCAGGGATGAATACGACACCGGGAACAGAGGAGATGGATGCATTAATTGCAGAAATTCCTTCCTTTGGACCTGTAAACAGCTTTGTTTTTCCGGTAGAGAAAAGAGCTTTCTCACCGAAAAAACAAGCGGAATCCATCCTTACCCTGGGAAAAAGAATCATCCGCATCGGTACAGGTGAAAATCTGGGATACCTCCTGGTCAATGTAAAGACAAGCTCCATTGCAAAGTTTTTCCACGGGAATGCCGATGAGGTATATCGAAAAAAATTCTATATCCTGGATGCGCGGAATGAAGTGATCGTCAGCCAGAATCCCGAGGATGAGCTGGAGAAAGTAGTGGACAAGGACTTTATACAGAGCATTTCAATGCACAGCGGTTCCAGCTTTCAGACAACCGTAGATAACAAAGCGGTACTTGTGACCAACAAAAAGAATCATGAATTTTCCTGGACCTTAGTCAATGAAGTACCGATCCGCGATATTATGAAGGATGTATACTATATGACAATCGTCATCGTCGCCATTGGTGTTTTATGTATTGTGATGGCCGTAATTTTTATCCTGGTCCTTTCAGAAATGATCACCAATCCTATTAAAGAATTAACGGAAACAGCAGACAAGATTTCCGCCGGAGAGCTTTCCTGCCGCTGTGTGGTGGACCGTAAGGACGAGGTGGGCGTACTTTCAAAGACCTTTAATACCATGCTTGAGAGAATCCAGATGCTTCTTAATCAGGTGAAGGAGGAGCAGAAAAGAAAGCGTGAGACTGAGCTTGCATTGTTCCAGGTACAGATCAAACCACATTTTCTATATAATACACTGGATTTGATCTATGTATGCTGCGAAATGGACGATGGGAAAATCGGAGGCAAAATTGCCAAAGCACTGGCAGATTACTACCGTACCTGTCTCAGCGGCGGTGAGGAAGTCGTTTCCATTGGTGAGGAGCTTCGAAATATAGAGAATTATCTGTTTATACAAAAGGAACGGTACAGCGATATTATAAACTATAAGATTTCCGCCCCGGAAGAATGCCTGAAATATAAGCTTCCCAAAATGACCTTGCAGCCTCTTGTTGAGAATGCGATTTACCATGGACTGAAAGAAAAAGAAGGACAGGGCTGTGTCACCATACGGGCTAAGGAACAGGGAGATACGGTCATCTTAACCGTGGAGGACGACGGCGCAGGAATGGAGCCACGGATGTTTGATGAGCTTCTGCAGAAAAGCGACGAGAAAGAAAAAAAGCATTTCGGATTGAAAAATGTTCACGAACGCATAAAGCTGTATTTTGGAGAGAGCTATGGCTTATCCATTGATAAGGAGAAAAAAGAAGGAACAAGTATCAGAATTGTGATACCAAAGGTAGAAGCATATGATGATTAAAGTAGTTCTTGCAGATGATGAAAAAAGATTTCGGGATTATATGGAAAAGGTACTGGACTGGGAGGCTCTGGGATTCCGTATTTGCGGGATTGCTGCCAATGGTCAGCAGGTATTGGATTTACTGGAGCAGGAGCGGCCTGATATCGCGCTCCTTGATATCAATATGCCGAAAATGGACGGGCTTGTGCTGACGGAAAAATTAAAACAGCTTTCACCTGAGACGTATGTGGTTTTTATCACCGGATATTCTGAGTTTGAGTATGCCAGAAAAGCTGTGAAGCTTGGTGTAAGTGAATATCTGCTGAAGCCTTTTTCTAAAGAAGAGCTGGGAAAGGTCATGCTGAAGCTCAAAGAACTTATCCAGCAGAAGAAAGAAGCACAGACAAGATATCTCCGTGACAGAAAAATCATCCGGGAAGAAATGCTCAATAAAATGATGAGGATTGAAAAGGAGGGAACAGAAGAATACCAGGAGATGCTGGAGCAGCTTGGAGTCACCCTTGAATTGCCATTTTCAATCGTTAGTCTCGTTGAGATGGATAAAAACCAGAGCAGGGATGTTTTAAGCAGAGATAAAAGCCTGTGGCTGTTCGGAATCCGTAATATCCTGGAGGAGCTGGCAGCCAACGAGGGAATGACACAAATATCCTTTTATAATTACGAGCAGCAGATCGTATCCGTGTGGAATAGTGCTGACACGGAAATACAGACAAAAATACCGGGCTTCATGGAGCAATTGTGTGGTCTGGTATACAAGCTTCTGGGCATTTCCGTGACAGCGGGCATTGGCAGTACAGTACAGGAATTCTCCGGTATCCCCGAATCCTACCGTAAAGCAGTAATCTCCCTTCAGAATAAATTTGTTTCCGGAGGCAGGAGAGTCATCTGCTATGATGAGATTTCCCAGCAGAATCACAGGGCAGATTTTTACAGACTGGATTTAAACGAAAAGCTGCTGATCTATCTGAGAAAAAACGACAGAAAAAAAGTGGAAGAGGTCCTTTCTCTGGCAGAACAGGAGATGGTGGCTAACCATTATTCTGTGGATTATATCAATGCGGCCATTATGGGGATACTGTCTGTATGCCTTTCCTACATTGTAGAGATGAAAGGGGATATCCAGGAAATCCTTGGAGCAGGCTTCTCCCCCTATCAGGAATTAAAGAAAATGGAATCTATGGAAGAAAGCTTCCGCTGGCTTCTGCATATTTTCCAGACAACTGCAGACTATTTTAAGCGCCCCCGTTCCAAGCGGGCGGAACAGATCATTGAAGAGGTCGAAGCCTATATCTCCCAGCACTATTCAGATTTTGAGCTGACTGCGGAGGATATTTCCGAGGCTGTTTACCTGGATATCAGTTATATCCGCAAGATTTTTTCTAAATACAAGGATTATACCATACAGGATTATATCCTTTCTGTCCGCATGAAGGCCGCCAAGGAGAAAATGGAAGAAAACATCTATTCCATAGCTCAGATAGCGGAAATGTCCGGGTATCTGGATGCCGGATATTTCAGTAAGTGCTTTAAGAAATATTATCACATATCACCCAGACAGTATATGAGTCAATTACAAAATAAGGAAGAAACAGGCCGTTGAAAAGGCCTGTTTTTTGCCAATTGAGACTAGCATAATCCTAATGGTCCCTGCAACTACTGTGCTATACTGACATCATCAAGAACGGGAAAGAGAGGAAACAAAAATGAAATTAAAAAAAGCATTAAGCATTGGAATCTCCGCAGCTATGTTGACAGGACTTTTGGTACCTGCAAGTGTACAGGCCGCTGAAACAGACGAGGAAATCACTCTGTCCGTATGTATTCACTACTATGACGACAGCAAGGCCCTGGCAGATTATGCAGCAGAAAAGGTAAAAGAAAAATACCCGAATGTCACCCTGGAGTTTGAGGATTTCCCTCAGGACGGCGGCCAGACCTTAAAGACAAGAGCAGCCACCGGAGACCTTCCTGACATTTTCAAGGTAGACGGCGGACTTGCTGACGTACTTGCAAAGAGCGGAAGCATTCTCGAGCTGGATGATTATTATGCAGAATCTAATTATGAAGAAAACCTTCCCCAGAATGTCATTGACAACTGCCTGAAATCCTTAGACGGACATATCTATCAGTTCCCAATCGATGGAATTCCGCCTGTCCTTTGGTACTATAACAAGCAGATTTTTGAGGATAACAATATTAAGGTTCCTGAAAACTACGATGAACTGATGACAGCTATTAAAGAGCTTAGAGCAATTGATATTATTCCGGTAGCCATGTTCGGAAAAGAGCCATGGCCGGTGGGCGCATTTTTTGACGCTTTTGCACTGAAGGAAAATCCGGGAGGCGTAAAAGCACTCTCAGAGGGAACTTCCAAGGCTTCTGATGAAGATTTCTCTAAAGCGATCAACCGCATCGCAGATGCAGTAGAAGCCGGAATCTTCCAGGACGGCGTGACAAATGCAGATTATGAAACAGCCAATGCCCTTTTTACAGAAGGCAAAGCAGCCATGTTCCTCAACGGAAGCTGGTATCTTTCTGACCTGATCAATAACCTGGGCGAAAACGGTGACTTCTTAGAAACCTATCCTACCGCAGATGCAGGGGCAGAGGACAGCAAGTACCGTATGGCCGGAGGTCCTGACACCGCAGGACTTGCAGTATCCGCAAACACAGAGTATCCGGAAATCGCAACCGATGTGGCAGCTATTTTCGCTTCCGCAAGAGAAGAGCAGGAATACAGCAAATATAAACTTCTGTCTGCTCCTGTTAAAACAGAAAACCTGGAAATCGAAGGGGAACTGGAAGATGTTCAGCAGAAGCTTCTGGATATTATCCCTGAAATCACCTATGGCTCCAAGTTTATCCATACTCTTGCCAACACTAAGTTCTCCGCAGATATGACTGAAGAGCTGCAGAAGCTTCTGGTAGGCGAATCCGCAGAGGATTTCATTAAAAATGTAGATAAAAGCATTGAAAAGAGTACCAAATAACACTTAAAAGCTCCGGCAAAAACGGCGTATCGGGAAGCGTGGAAGAAAAGAGACACGGAGTCATTCCCTGATACGCTGTTTTTATGCCTTTTCCCCATAAGGAAAACAATCGGATCAAGTTAAGTTAGGAGATGAAAAAATCATGCAGAAAATGCTAGGCAACAAAAGAGTGATCGCGTTTTTCACGCTTCCTGCTCTTTTGGTTTTCACTATAGTTGTGTTTTATCCCATTCTGCAGACATTACAGAAAAGCTTTTATGACTGGGACGGGCTGTCGGAAGCTATTTTCACAGGATTGGATAATTATAAGGAACTGTTTACGGATGACCTGTTTTACGAATCTTTGAAAAACGGGCTTATATTTGCGGGAATTCTCGTGGTATTTCAGATGGGGCTTGCAACGCTTTTAATGTTTGCACTTATGAATAAAAACATCCCGTTTAAACGCTTTTTCCGTTCATCCTTCTTTATTCCGGTGGTGCTGTCCGTTACCGTGGCCTGCCAGCTTTGGTCATCCATTTATGACCCGGAATTTGGTCTGTTCAACAATCTGTTTCAGGCCTTAGGATTGAACTACCGGCAGAATTGGCTTTCCGATATGAACTGGGCGATCGTTGCAGTCGCTTTTGTAAACGTATGGCAGTTTACCGGGTATCAGTTTACCATCATGTATTCCGGCGCAAAGTCTATCCCGGAGGACTATCTGGAGGCCGCGCGGATTGACGGTGCCACCAATATGCAGATCAATCTGAAAATCCTGCTGCCCATGCTGAAGGATACCTACCGTATGTGCTTTGTATTCGCCATTACAGGAGGCTTCAATGCCTTTGCCCACATGAATCTGCTCACAAAGGGCGGACCGGGCACTTCTACCTACACATTGACGTACATGACCTTCCGATCTGCCTTTAATGTGGGGGAATATGGCTATGGCTGTGCTTCGGCGGTAATACTTGTGGCGCAATGTCTGTTGGCAACCTTTATCATAAACAAGATATTCAGCTCAAAAGAAAAATACTGATGAAAGGAGTGGAAAATAATGAGTGCCAAAAAAACGAAAAAATATGTGTTGATTGCACTGTTGATTTTATTCAGTGTAATCTGTATCTACCCATTGCTGTACCTGTTGTTCTACTCTTTAAAGACAAACAATGAAATCTTTTTCACGAATCCTTTCGGACTGCCTATGGAGCCTCAGTTTGATAATTATGTTCGGGCATTCAATGCTTTTGACCTAATCCTATACTTTAAGAACAGTATTCTGGTAACCTTTGCATCTGTTGCGGGAATCCTTGTGCTGGCGCTTCCTTTTTCTTATGCCACTACCAGGATGACCTGGAGATTCAAAAATGCAGCCGTATTTTATATTACCATGGGACTTTTTATACCGATTCAGGTAATCATCATTCCCCTGGCAATCCTTGTAAAAAACATGCACCTGGCAAATACATATTTTGCTCTGATCATTCCCTACATTGCTTTTAATATGGCCTTTACCGCCATGGTATTGTCTACCTCTTTCCGGGCACTCCCAAAAGAAATGGAAGAGTCCGCGTTCCTGGACGGAGCCGGAGTATGCAAAACCTTCCTTCATATCATGGTGCCGCTGATCAAACCGGCTGTGGCTACCTCGCTCATTTTTGCATTTTTAAATATCTGGAATGAATACACACTCGCATCTATCTTGATTTCCAAGACAGAGGTCAAAACATTGCCCATCGGTCTTTCTGCCTTTGTGGGACAGCATTCTACAGACTGGGGAGCGATGGGTGCGTGCTTTGTTATTTCCAGTATCCCTACCATACTGATGTACCTGATTTTCAGCGAACAGGTAGAAAAAGCGCTTACCATCGGCGGCGCAGTGAAAGGATAGGCACAGAGATCATATGAGACAGAAAAATATGCTATGGTACAAAAATCCTGCTGTACAATGGATTGATGCTCTGCCTGTAGGAAACGGCAGGATAGGAGCGATGGTGTACGGTGGGACCCTGGAGGAACGAATCCAGATTGATGAAAGCAGCTTCTGGTCAGGAGCCGCCTCCAGGGATAATAACCGTCCCGGAACAAAAGCACTGATGGAACAGATACGCAAGGCGCTTTTGTCAGGAAATTATGAGGAGGCTGACCGGCTTGGCCATGGTTTCGTTGGAAATAAAAACCAGTATGGGACCAATATGCCGGTAGGAGAACTGAAGCTGAAGCTTACGGGCCTACAGGGAGAGGTACAGTCAGACGATTATCTGCGCTATCTTGACTTAGAAAACAGCCTATCCGGAACCAGGTTCAATATTAGCGAAACTCAGATGTTTCGGGAATGCTTTGTGTCAAACCCCTCCCAAGTGTTCTGTATGAAAATCGAGGCTGGAGAGAGGTTTGGATTGGAAATCCGTTATGAGGGAATTGGAAATCAGACAGCCTTATGTAGTTGGGACGGAGAATACGGAAGGATTTCCGGTGATGCCCTGGAAACATTGCATAGCGATGGAACACACGGCGTACATCTCGAAGGATGTGTAAAGCTTCTGACGGACGGAACGATATGGTGGGAGGATGGTGTTCTGTATACAGCGCAGGCATCACGTCTGGAATTGTTTCTGGATCTGGAAACCACTATGTTTATGGAAGATCCTGAAGCCTGTGCGAAAGAACGCGTAGAAAAAGCGGTCTTCAAAGGCTATGATTCCTGCCGGGAAGAACATATCCAGGATGTGCAGCCCTTGTTTCAGCGAATGGATATTTCCCTTGGACAGGAGGATAAAAGTGAGATTCCTACTGATGTACGGATAAAACATGTAATTGATGGGGAAGAGGATTTATCACTGTATGCTCTAATGTATCAGTATGGAAGATATCTTCTCATAGCTTCTTCAAGAGAGGATTCCCCTCTTCCCACCCATATGGGCGGAATCTGGAATGACAATATCTATAACAATATTGATTGTACCCAGGACATGCATATTGATATGAACCTGCAGATGCAGTACTGGGCAGCAGCGCTTTGCAGCCTGCCTGAATGTTATCAGCCATTCTTCCGGTACATGAAGCAGGTCCTTATTCCCTCCGGTACCTGTACAGCCAGGGAAGCCTATGAGGCGGACGGGTGGACAGCCCATGTAGTTTCTAATCCATGGGGCTTTACCTCACTTGGATGGGCCTATAATTGGGGGGCATGGTCTTTGGGAGGCGCCTGGTGTGCTGTCATGATATGGGACTATTATGAATATACAAAGGACAGGCCATTTCTGGAAAAAGATGGTTACTGTATGCTGGACGGTGCCGTGCGGTTTGTGCTGGACTATGTTTTCATGGATGAGGAAAGCGGATACTTTATGGCAGGACCTTCGTATTCGCCTGAGAATCAGTTCTCAGTGGATGGCAAGAACTATTTCCTGGCGCTTTCTAATACCTGCGATGTATTACTGATACGTGAGCTTCTTTCCATATACCTCAAAGCCAGACTGGAGATTGGAATAAAAGAAGATATAGTATCGCACAAAGTGGCAGAGGTTCTTGAAAAACTGCCGCCATATAAGCTTGGGAAAAAGGGGCAGCTTCAGGAGTGGTTTTACGATTTTGACGAGCCGATTCCCAACCACAGGCACACTTCACACTTACTTGGATTGTATCCGTTTTCACAGATTGATGCAGAATCCACTCCTGAACTGGCGGAAGGGGTCCGAAAGAGTATTGCGCTTCGTTATGACAACTTTGAGATTACCTCCTGGGGTATGAATATGCTCCTGGGATATTACGCAAGGCTGGGTGACGGAGTCTCCGCCGGGAAAATTATACGGGATACCTTTGAGAAGCTGGTACGGACAAATCTGGCGTCCGTAATGAGTGACGAGACAAGTATGTGGATGGGGACCTGGGAGCTGGATGGAAATACCGGATTTACTGCAGCAATGACTGAGCTTTTAATACAGAGCAGTGAGAAAGAAATCAAATTGCTGCCGTCTCTTCCTCCTGAATGGGCGAAAGGACAGCTCTTGGGTGTGTCTGTTAAAAACGCCGGAAAAGCAGATATTTACTGGAAAAATGGGAGACTGAAAAAGGCTTATCTCAAAGCCGGCGCGAATGGACACTGCAAAATACGGTATGGAGATAACAGTCTGGCTTGGGAATTCCGGCCCGGCGACACTTTAGAAATCAACGAGAATACTTGGACATGAGGAGGACATACATATGGTAAAGCTATCTCTTAACGGAATATGGGAGATGAGATGTGTCGGAGAAGACCAATGGCTTCCGGCACAGGTGCCCGGCAGCGTATATCAAAATCTTTTAGAAGCGGGAGCGATTGAAGACCCGTTCTATAGGGAAAATGAAATTGACGCCAGGCAGGTTTCTGAGAAAGACTATGTTTACAGAAAGATTTTTTCCGTGGAACCGGAGCTGCTCACCATGGATAAGGTGATACTTTCCTGCGAAGGAATCGATACCATAGCACAGATTTCAATCAATAGTTCCTCTGTACTGCAGTGTGACAATATGCACCGCGTATGGGAGGCAGATATAGCCGGGCTTCTCCGGGAAGGAGAGAATGAGATTCTTGTACGGTTCACCTCGCCTTATAAACATCTTGAAACAATCAAAGCTAAACACCCGGATATGGATCTTGAGGGACATCTTTTCCAGGCACATATACAGATGAGGAAAGCAGCTTACATGTTCGGCTGGGACTGGGGTCCGTCGCTTGCGGATATGGGGATATGGAAGCCGATAAGTATCCAGGGATATAAGGGCGGAAGAATTCTGAACCTAAAAGCGGATCAGCTCCATAAATTTGAGGAAGTGGTGCTTACCTGCCGCATGGAAACGGAAATCTTTAAGACAGAAGCCTTTAAGACAGATGCGGGAAGCAGCGGCACAGGAACAGAATGTGTCATCAGTGTTTTTTCTCCGGATGGAACCCTGATTACAAGGGAACCCGCAGATGAAGGAACAGCGGTAATTACTATTAAAAACCCGGAGCTTTGGTGGTGTAACGGATATGGAGAACAGCCGTTATACAAGATAAAGGCAGAAATCATCTGTAATGGAAACATCGTAGACAGTTGTGAAAAGAAAATCGGTCTTCGTACCCTGGAGCTATGTCAGGATAAGGACGAGTGGGGCAGCAGCTTTTATTTTAAAATCAATGGCGTGGAAGTGTTCGCCAGGGGCGCAGACTACATACCAGAGGACAGCCTCCTCGGAAGAACCAGCGGTGAGCGTTCCCGAAAGCTGATAGACAACTGCCTGAAAGCGAATTTCAACATGATCCGTGTATGGGGCGGCGGTGTGTACCCCTCTGACGAGTTTTTGGATTATTGTGATGAAACAGGTCTGATGGTATGGCAGGACTTTATGTTTGCCAATATCGTTTCCATCTGGAGCGGCGAAGAAAAAGAGAACATGACGCAGGAGATCATCCAACAGTCCAGAAGGCTCAGGGACCATGCCTGCATCGCTCTTTTATGCGGCAACAATGAGACAGAAATGATGATCTGGGAGGATATGAATCCTAAATATAAGCAAATGTATATCCGCCAGTATGAGGTAGATATGCCAGCCATGGTGAAGGAAGAGGCACCACATATTTCCTATTGGCCAAGCTCCCCCTCATCCACCGGCAGCATGAAGGATACAGAGAATGAAAACTATGGCGATTCTCATGACTGGAGAGTATGGCACGGAGAAAAACCGTTTACCCATTACCGCAGCACTTTCCCAAGGTTTAATTCGGAATTTGGTTTGCAATCCTTTCCGTGTATAAAGACCATTGAATCCTTTACCCAGCCTGAGGACCGGAATATTTTCTCCTATGTAATGGAAAATCATCAGAAGAGTAAGAACGGAAACAGGGTTATTAATTCCTATATCAGCCAATACTTCAAATTCCCTAAGGACTTCCGGGCCTTGATCTATTTGTCCCAGATGATTCAGATAGAGGGAATCCGCTATGGTGTGGAGCACTGGCGCAGAAACAGAAATAACAGAAGATGTATGGGAACCTTGTTCTGGCAGGTAAATGACTGCTGGCCCGTAGCTTCCTGGGCAAGCATTGACTGCTTTGGCAGATGGAAAGGGCTTCAATACGGGGCAAAGAGATTCTATGGGCCCATACTGGTTTCTGCCTGCGAGGAAGGAACCACGGTGGACCTGTATCTGAGCAATGAAACGCTTAAGGGTACACAGGGAATTTTGAACTGGAAGCTAATGCGTGTGAATAACGGTGTGGTGATGGAAGACTCGGTTGAATGCCAGGTGAGAAGGCTTCATACTGAACATATTGTCCATTTGGAGCTTAATGACTACATCAAGACTCGTCAGGACCAAAGAAAATATTATCTGGTCTACTCTTATGAATCTGGTGGTAAAACTGTAGGAGAGGGCAGTGTATTGTTTGTCCAGGCCAAGCATTTCGAGTTCCACAAGCCTCTGATCACCTTTGAGAAGGTGGATGATAAAACCTGGATTTTCCGAACAGACCAGTTTGCTAAATTTGTGGAGATTGATTTCGGAGAGGATATCGTGCTGTCAGACAATTACTTCGACCTGATTCCAGGTCAGCAGAAAAAAATCGTCTTAGAAAAAGCACCCAAAAAAGGGCCTGAGATATATAGTTTGTATGACAGCTTTGAAGGATGATGCTTTAATGCTTTCTTGCAGACATGAAATCAAATGAGGCGGCAAAAAGCTCTGAATGCGCAGTATTGGCTGCGATTCGGAGCTTTTTGCCAAGGGAAAATATTATGGCACAACACTGAATAAATACAAGAATTATGTTGTGGTAAAGGTGCTCATTTGATATGATATTACTAAAGAATACAATAGTATTGGATGGGTAAAATGAAAAAATATAAAAACTGGAAGCTCCTCACCAAGGTTGTCATGTCTATGACAGTTATTATTCTGATTTACAGTATGATTTTTATTGTTGTTTCTGTAAGGAATACTCAGCGAGAAATCAATGCCCAGATAGAAATATCAAATAAAGAATCTTTGGAGCAATTCAATAATTATCTTAATAACTTACAGACGGATCTCCTGAATATATCTTCACTAACTTATACAAATGACACGGTCCTTGATATTATAAACGGAACACAGGATTTTTCCGGCACAAAAAGCAAAACTGTACTGAATAATTTCCTTCTTGGAATGACTTTATTTAAAGACGATATTGATTTCACAGGAATTACTAATGGCCTGAGCCTTTCCAACGGATATTACGTAGCTAAGGATAACAGCTTTGGTATGAGAGATTACAAAGATTTGGTTGAGAGCGAAATTTTTACGGATTTTATAGCCTTGGGTCAGGATTATGGCTGTTACCTTCTTAAAAAAGAGGATACTTCTATCATCCTCCAGAACAGAATGGACAAGCTTTTATATATACGAACATTGCGAAATCCCCAAAAGAATTTCGAACTTCAGGGATATCTTCTTTTGGGGGTTAATTTGGAGCACCTTCAGACATTCTGTAGCAGCTTTCTCAAGGATGACTATAGTTCTTTGGCAGTGTATGACCGTAAAGGTAATGAGTTGTTCAGTGCTGGAAGCAATATGCCTGAGTCCGCTCTTAATAACGAAGGTAAGGACAAAATATTTTATCATACCATTGACAACCGGCAGCATCTTGTGTGCTTTACAGATGAAAATTCCCTCGGCTGGAAAGTCTACTATGATATGGATTTGTCACGGATCATCAAAAAAGATTTCTGGAATTCTTATGCCTATGTGATTCTGATTGCTCTTGCTGCGGTGAGTGTTTTTTGTATTATGGCCGTCCTGTTGACAAAGGCAGTTACCTCCCCGCTCAAAGAACTGATTGGTTCTATGGCAAAGTTCCAAAAAGGTGATTTCGACCAGTATGTAGCGGTAAAATATGAGGATGAGATTGGGCAGCTTACCCGTGGGTATAACCACATGGTGTCACATATTAAGGATTTAATCCACCAGAATTATGCAATAAAAATGAAGGAGCAGGAAGCGATGCTGGGAGCTCTTCAGGCTCAGATCAATCCTCATTTTCTGTATAATATGCTGGATTTAATTTATTGGAAAGCAAGTGCCTGCGGCCAGACAGAGATAGCCGCCACCATCTATTCCATGGCAAAGCTTTTCCGTCTTTCCCTAAATAAAGGCGAAATGTGGATTTCAATAAATGACGAAAAGGATTTTTTGATGCACTATTTGACGCTGCAGAAATCATTAATGTCAGAACAACTGGATTTTTCCATTACCTCAGCGGAAGGGCTTGGGAATGTACGGATACCCCGATTTCTTCTTCAACCCTTTGTAGAAAATTCTATAGTTCATGGATTTTCTAAGAGAGTAAAAAATCCGGAGATAACCGTTTCCTTTATACGTTGTAATAAGAATTTGGTTATTTTGTTAACGGATAATGGATGTGGAATGACCAATGATGAAATAATGCGGATATTCAATGTAGAATCTGGGGCAGAATCAAAAGAAAAAGAGAACAGCAGTTATGCTGTTTCAAATGTATTGAAACGCTTACGACTTTATTTCGGAGAAAATTTCGCTCTGAAAATTGAGTCGGAGCCTGATAAAGGAACGGAAATCACGCTTACAATTAACGGCTTTTTAGAGATGGACAAGGTTAGTGAAATCCTTTCGGAACACGGCAGTGAACTGTCCGTATCCGTTTCAGAGGGGGAAGGGAGACTGTAATATGTATCAAGTGGCAGTGGTGGAAGACCAGGTATTTATTGCAAAAACTATCGCAGATATGATTCAGAAAGAATCAGAAGATTTTGAAATCTGCGGTATCTACTATGATGGAAAAGAATTACTGGATAATCTTAAGGAAAATCCGCCGGATATTGTAATTACAGATATAAAAATGCCTCAGATGGACGGGTTAGCGTTATCAGCGCATCTGGTAAATAAGTATCCTGACATCAAGATTATTATTCTGTCCGGTTATGAAGATTTCCAGTACGCAAGAGAAGCTATCCGTCTTGGCGTGTGTAATTATTTGTTGAAGCCATGTTCTGTGAATGAGCTTATGGAAACCTTAGAAAAAGTGGCAGAGAAAATCAGCCAGGAGAAGAAGAGGGATGTCATGCTTCATGAGTATGAAGAGTTTTTCATTGACAACCTGCCCACACTGAGACAACAGGCTTTAATTTCTCTAATGTTTACACAGGCTTCTGCCATACAGACACAAAAGCTTCGCTTAGAACATTTGGAAGGTCCGTGTCAGTTATTCCTGATCATTCCTCAGTTAAAATACCAGGACAGTGCAGAAGAGGAATTGCTTCTTTTCTGTTGTATGAATATTTTTGAGGAACTGCTTGAGCCTATAAATGGTAAAGAATTATTTATCTGCAACCATCAGTTTGTTCTGATTGCGCCGATGGATAAGTCTCTTTCCAGTAAAAA
Organism: Blautia schinkii DSM 10518; assembly: GCA_000702025.1. Classification (GTDB taxonomy): domain Bacteria; phylum Bacillota; class Clostridia; order Lachnospirales; family Lachnospiraceae; genus Blautia_A; species Blautia_A schinkii. Next base: position 72,378 of record JNKJ01000008.1, on the reverse strand, counting down.
CAAAATATGCGTTCAGAAAGCATGCAGCAGGATTGAAACAATTATCCATCATAAGGTAATATTTTACGAGGGAAAAGAAATGGCTGGTATTTCCGAGTGCAGAGAATCCTATCAGAGCGCCCTGGAACAGTCTGCACAAACGGTCTTTCTTGATAATGGCGAAGTCCGGGAGGATTCAGAAAGCGTTCTTGATAAGGCAATACAGTTCATCCAGAAAAATTATGCCCATGATATCAGTCTTCAGGATGTGGCGGATGCCGCTTATGTATCTTACAATTACCTGTCCACACTTTTCACACAGAATCTGGGAGTGAATTTCTCTGTTTATCTCTCAAGGATACGGGTAGAAAAAGCCTGTGCACTTTTAAAGCATCCTGAGAGCAGAGTGGCAGATGTAGCGGAACTAGTTGGTTATAGCAATTATCGCTACTTCAATCATGTGTTTAAGAAACTAACCGGGTATACACCTTCCGAATATAGAAGAACCCAGGATAAAAGGCCTGCACAATAAATATGCACAGGCCTTTTATCCTGAATTGTCTCATTTCTGTCATTTCAGACAGAAAGTAAGTGATTCTCCCTCTTTCACAGTTAAATCTAATCTGACAGTGTTCGTATCCGTTTTTACAGCAGGCTTCCCATCAAGCATCACCTGTTTATCCCTGAAATCAGAACACCGGAACTCGTTTAAGTGAAGCTTACCGTATAAAACACATAGTCTTACCGTCCTGTCATTATCCTTGTAAAACATTCCCCATGCATTTTCAATACTCCAGAAAAACTGATAAGCAGGCGTACTTAGTACCGGACAAAAGCCCAAAAGTCCTTTGGTCATATCATATTGAAATCCGCTATAGGCTAATAGCAGACCATAGCTTGCCATACTTCTGGCATAATTACTTCCGCACTCAATTTCATTATAAGGATTTCTTTTATAACCATCATATCTGTCCCTGATAGAAGCTACGATATCATGGGCTTCTTTTAGCATTCCCTCCTGTACCATATGGGAAGCAACCTGGTATTCAAACCCTGCCATGGTCTCACTATTGTATGTCAGAGGAATAGAGGGACGTTTTTTCTCCTCCGGCCAGGTGCAGATCATAACGCCGCCCTCATCATTGAGCGTATAGAGCCTCCACGGATTCACAATATTTCTGACAGAAGAGTGATAGTTATTGTCATAGATGCTTTTTAATGCTCGCCTGACCTTAGAAGAATCCAGAATTTCTCCAAGACCGCAATTGTTGGCATGCCACTGCCCAATCACCTGGTCGATCATACATCCCTCTCCGATTTGGTATTTTATTTCATTCTTTTCAGCGTTCCAATACACTTCCATAGTGGAATCTCCGTGCAGGCATGTCTGGTCCGCAAAGGGCAGCAGCATATCCTTACTGTCATGAACCGGTTCTTGATGGAAATAGGCCCCATTGTAAAGCTCATTCTCTGTAAAAAGCCTGCCATTTTCCAAAAGCTTACGACACAGCCTGGCCTCTTCCAGTTTCGACAATGCCTCAGCCATCTCCGCAGCAGCTTTCAATGCACATAGATAGAAGCTCTCAAGCCAGGAATTAGGGCCAAAAAGTTCCATATCCAGAGTGTGATGCTGACGACCGCTAAGTATTCCGCTCTGATCCAAGTCCCACTGATCTTCGTTTGTAGAAGACCAGGTATAAGAAAGAGCCTTCCACACCGAGGGCCACATACTTTCCAGCCAGGCGGTGTCACCGCAGATTTTCCACTCCCGGTAGGTCTTGATCACAGCCCCCATCTGCCCATCGACGCAGGCACGGAAGTCTGCGGGAGGAGAACCAAGAGGAAGCATCAGACGAAAGCTCATTCGTCCGTCCTTTCTCATATTGTAACGGAATTCAAGCTCTCTCATAGAACGTTCCAGCCTGGGGAATAAAAACGGAAGCGCATATGCATAATTCCATACATGCTGACAAGACCCCTCACAGCAGCCGCAATCCGAAATTACCCCTTCGAACCCGTAAAATTCTCCATCTGTCAGCCGCATTACCGTGGGAGATTTTAAAGTAGAGAGATTTGCGGTGATGGCATCTAACTCTTCAGCAGGCAAGGTGGAGGAAAGAAGAGCATTTTGAAACAGCTCCGTCTGATTCTTTAGTTTTTGAAATCTCGGCAGGCTATAATCAGCGCAAGCAAAAGCCGACGAAAACATTTCTCCATAAAAATGCCTCCATACAGGTGCATCCTCTTTCCTTTTCTCTGGGTGATACCGGTGTTCCCAATGTTTGGACATATTCGGGTAATACCAGGTGAGAAGAAAGCGAAATGTCCCGGTCTGGCCCGCAGGAAGCCGTTTGTGTGCTGCTAAAGTACCCACATCGTAAACTAGCTGCTGGTTTGAACAGAAATCATTTTCGTATCGCCTGTTTTTTAACGGCCCGCTTGCGGAGAAATCCTGCCAAAACATTTCAATACCATCGCTCCAACCGCCGCGGTACCAGTATTCCTGAAAACTGACCTCATCCATATCTGTTGCCAGACACAAATTTCCATAATGAGGGCTGTCTTTTGGGTGCTCTGTACACTCCAATTTTAAAAATTTCCCGTTTTCATTTTCACAGAACCGATTGCACACATTCTTCAAACCTGTAGCATTCTGCACACTGAACGCAATGGTGCAGTCCAAAGCTTCGCCGGTGGGATTATGAACCTCAAATTCAAAAAATGCCGCCGGAAGAGAGGAGTGAAAATCATCAGAGGGTATAAAAGGGTTAAACGCTGTCATTTCTACGGTAGCAGGGAACTCTTCATCCTTAAACACAAGCTTTGCAGTAGGAAAATCCCCCTGAAAAGCGACATCACGAAAATGAGGAAATCCTGCCATGGTTATCTGGTCAGGACCAAAGCCGAAGCCACTGTGGAGCCAGTGAGTTTTTGTACTGCCTATGTAGTGGGGCGGCAAATCGCCATTTAAGATACGGGTATCCAAAACCTGTCCATTTTTCTCAAGCTTAATAGCAAAATGGCTGTAACCATTATAGCTTTCTTTATTCGGCTGTCCGAAAATCTCCCAGTCAATAAGGCGTCCTGTCCCGGAAAGACCGATACAGCCTGTGCCAATCCCTCCCAGAGGAAATGATATTTGATTGATATGCGAATTCGTGTATTTCATAAAAAATCCTCCCTTATCCTTTCACGGAGCCGGCCATAATTCCTTCAGTTATCTTTTCACTAAAAGCAAAATATACAATGATTGCCGGGATAGCGACAATTGACATTACCGCAAACTGAGATGCCAGGTCTGCACCATGCTCTGTAGTAAATTTCGTAATCGAAAGGGGCAGTGTTTTATAAGTATCCTTACTAAGAAACGTAGAGGCCATCACATATTCATTCCAGCAGTTCAGAAATGTGGTAATGCCGATACTGGAAAGAGCCGGCTTTGTCAATGGTCCGACAATAGAAAAAATCGTCTGAAATGTGCCGCATCCGTCAATTTTAGCAGATTCTATAATACTGTCCGGAATAGTCTTTAGATAGCCTGCCATCAAAAAAAGTCCGAAAGGCACATTAAAAGCAATATAAGGAATGATCATGGACAGATAGCTGTCGCGGATGCCAAGCGCTTCATAAAGGCCATAGTTCGGAATTAGGGTAGTATGAGGTGGAATCATCATACCCAAAAGCATCAGTCCGAACAAAAGTTTTCGTCCCCGCCATTGCATTTTTATAAAGGCGTAGGATAAGGTAAGCACCAGGAACAATGTAACAACAATGGAAACTGTACACACAACAACGCTGTTAAGGAAAAAACGGGGGACATTACCATTTGTCCAGGCATTTACGTAATTCCCCCATTGCGGGGAAGAAGGCCATTTAAAAAGCCCTGAAACATAAAAATCACTTGTCTTCAAAAAGGAGAAGTCAATCAGGTAAATAATGGGATAAACCTGAATCACAGATATAATTATAAAAATCACAACCCAGATACGTGTGTATAAATTTTTCTTTTTCATATACAGGCTCCTATTCTGTGATGTCGTTTTTCGTAAGACGGAAAAACAGTATTGTTATCAGGATACAGATCAATGCAAATACAATGCTGATGGCATTTGCATACCCGGTCTGGAAAGTACGGAACCCCCGGAGATACATATAATTAGCCACAAATTGCGTGGTGTTCAGCGGCCCTCCGTCCGTAGAAAGCATGACAATTTCCATTGTCTTAAAAGCATTTATAATAGCAGTTGCAAAGAATACACTGATAACCGGAAGAATCATTGGCAACGTAATACGGAAGTGGAGCTGGAAACCATGCGCCCCGTCTACTCTGGCAGCTTCAAATACGTCCTGCGGAAGACTCTTTACTGCTACATAATCATATAAGAAACTCCAGCTCCAGCCTATCCAGATTGCCATGACAATGACACTTGGAAGTGCTGTTGACAAATCACTGAGCCAGTTTCTGGTAAGAGAATCCAATCCCAGCGTGCGCAAAAGCGTATTAATCGAACCGAAATCAGGATTGTACATAAAGGCCCATATTTTGACAAGTACAATTACGTTGATGACAGCAGGAACAAATAACAGAGTCCGGAACAGTTTTTCCATACGTTCTCCAAGCTTGCGGATATTCCAGGCTATTACCACAGCAATGGGGTGAGAAATAAAAATATAACCTAATGCCAGAAGTGCTGCGTTCCGGATAGATATCCAAAATATCTTGTCTTTCATTAATGTCTGGTAATTCTGCAGTCCTACAAAAGAACCTGAATCTAATCCGCTCGCACTGTACAATGACATCTTGAGACTTCTCATCAAAGGAAAAAGAATTCCTCCTACAAAGAAGAGAAGCCCGGGAAGAATGATAATGGTCACTTCCAGATACTTCCTGAAAGTTTTTTTTGTTTTTTCTTTCATAAAGCCCTCCTTGTGATATATTAAATTTATCTCTATTTTTAAGGAAACAAATCTATCTTAAAATATCAAAATGTCAGGTGATGTGTTTCCTTTGCTATAACTAAATTTTAACAATGTACATGCAAAGGGATAAGTTCAAAAAATTATCATATGTCAGTTATTTTCCGAAAATACAGTCATTGAGTACCCCTTGCAGATACTTTAAACAGGAAATATATCTATATAAGAGAGATGATTGTAAAATTTATGACATTTCCGTAAAAAATGTACTATTGCAAGGGTGAACGAGATGCTAGAATCAAAGCATCAAAACGGAATTCCGAAATGAAACTAAACGATAATAAGAAATTAAAATGGGAGGGTAAGATATGTTTAAAAAAGTACTCAGCGTAATGTTGGCAGGTTGTATGGCACTGTCCGTACCGTTTATCTCACTGAAGGAGGTAAAGGCAGAAGATGATGTAGTGATTACCGTCATGCATGGCACACCGGACACAACAAATCCTTTGAACCAGTATTACGAAGAGACAAAAAAGAGGTTTGAGGAAGCAAATCCCGGCGTTAAAGTAGAATTTGAAATTTATGATAATGAAACGTATAAGAAAAAACTTCAAATCTATGGTTCTACGAAAACAATGCCGGATGTATTTTTTGTATGGGCCAACCCGTCAGAGTTCCTGCCATATGTAAATGCAGGAGTGGCGGCCGAGCTTGACCCTGCCGAGTTTGCAGATTTTGATTTTGTTCCCGGTGCGTTAGAAGGAGCCACCGTTGACGGAAAACTACTGGGAATACCACAGCTTATTGATTATTGGTATCTGTATTACAATGAGAAATTATTTACAGACAATAATATTAAGGTGCCTGAAACCATAGATGAACTAAAAGAAGCAATCACAAAGTTTAATGAATTGGGAATTGCCCCTGTATCTATGAACGGAAAAGACTTATGGAACCAGTCGGTTTTGTTTAACGATATCCTTCTTCGCTATACAGGCGGCGATCCTCAGCCTATCTGGGATGCGACAGCAATGAAAACCTCATTTGCGGAGACTCCTGAGTTTACTGAGGCAGCCAATACATATAAAGAGCTGGTTGATATGGGAATGTTCCAGAGCAGCTGGACAGCAGACGATGCACCCACCGCAAAGAACCTTTTCCAGCAGGGCAAGGCTGCCATGTATTATACCGGAACATGGGAGAACAGTCTGAGCACAGAAGAAAATACACCGGATGAGTTGAAAGAAAACCTCCGCATTATTTCTTTTCCCTCTGTGGATGGAAAGGATTCCCATACATCATTGATGGGCCGGGAAGGAATCGTGATGATGGTAGCAGAAAACTCAGAACACAAAGAAGAAGCAGCCGAATTTGTAAAAACCTTCTTTAACCCTGAATATTATCCCAAGGCATGTATTGAAAACGGACTGGGCATACCTATGCAGAATTTCGATACCTATGTGAAGGATACAGACCCTGTGGTTATCCAGGAGGTTTCGAAATCCATCTCTGAGTCTACCGCATTTGCAAGTCATCCATTTTCGTTCAGATTGTCAGCAGTCTTTGAGCAGGAGTCCAAAGATTTGAATATGCAATTTTTACTTGGTCAGATTGACGCAGAACAGCTATGGAAAGCAACAGACGATTCTGTGGCTATGAATCAGGTGGAATAGAACAGCTATGGAAAAAGTAAAAATAGGAATTGTAGGAGCAGGCGTGTGGGGCGAAACTCACGCAGCGATATACCAGGAACATCCTTTTGCTGAAATCGTAGCCATCTGTGACAAGCAGGAAGAAAGAGCCAAGATACTTGCTGACAAATATAAGATTCCGAGAATATACACGGATTATCACGATTTAGCAGAGGATACCAACTGCGATGCTGTTGCAATCGTCACACCTGATTTTCTTCACGCAGATATCGCAGTGGAGATGGCAGCACATCACAAAAATATGTTAATAGAGAAGCCTTTAGCTACCAATAGGGAAGATATCGACCGTATTTATAATGCCGCAAAAGAGAATAAGGTTCGAGTCATGGTTGATCTGCATAACAGATGGAATCCTCCGTTTAACACGGCATGGCAGGAGATACGTCAGGGCACGCTTGGAGAACCGTATTCAGCCTATATCCGCCACAATGATATTAAGTGGGTTGCTACAGATATGCTTTCCTGGGCCGGACAATCCTCTATCCTCTGGTTTCTGGGAAGCCATAGTCTGGATACTCTGCGGTGGATGTTCCATGATGAAGTTAAAAGAGTATACAGCGTGAAAAAAAGAGGCATTCTTGAAAAGCTCGGTGTACCTACAGACGATTTATTCCTCACTACCATTGAATTTTCCAAAGGCGGTGTTGCGCAGATGGAAAACGGTTGGGTCACGCCAAACGGTAATATGAATATCAATGATTTTAAGTTCAGTATGCTTTGTACCAAGGGGATGCTCTCCATTGATGCCTCCAACCATAACATGCTTCAAATGGTTACGGAGGAAAAGACTACAACACCTGATATTCTGGTGGCAAACCGTGTGTTTGATAAATGTAAAGGCTTATCCTATGAAAGTATCCGTGACTTCGTTGACCGGCTCGCAGACGGAAGGGAATTCCGCGTAAGCCTTGACGATGCAAGAAACACAGCAATTGCTATATTAGCGATTCTCGAGTCAGCAGAAAAAAGACAGGCAGTTGACGTTGTGTTTTAAGCAGTTAAGCAGGAAATGTATCTCTTGTATATGCAGGATAAATCTCTAAATATAGGGATTTATCCTGCTTTTGTTACTTAAGAATAATTATTTTTTTAAGATATACTTAACAAAAGCAAAACACCCTAGAAAATAAAATGCGGTTTCAATTATAGAACCCAATATTGTAAAAGTAAACATAATTCCTCCTCCTTCGTAAAAAACTTTAATATTTTTTTGATTCCATTATATCGTATGACAACATACACTTCAATAGCTGGGTCTGATATGAGGATTATGACAGTAGTGATAGTTGAATATACAGAAAAACAACGGAGCATTGGTATTGGTACGAGATGCATTTTTATGTATATTTTTAGGCTTATAATTATAGTAGCTAACAGCTGTGAATTGTGATAATCTATACACAAGAAATCACACGGTTTCAAATAATCCTACTGCAATATATCGGAGGTAAAAGATCATGTACGAATTAATACAAGTTTCAGACAACAGCTATTACATACAAAGTCCTGCAAAAATAGGTCTGGTGAAGCTTAGCAATACAGAAGTGTGCCTAATCGACAGTGGCAGCGATAAAGACGCGGGGCGCAAAGTCCGCCAAATACTTAACGCAAACAACTGGCATTTGACAGCAATTTATAATACCCATTCCAACGCAGACCACATTGGCGGGAACAAATATCTGCAAGGACAAACAGGGTGTAAAATCTACGCGCCCGGTATCGATTGTGCATTTACAAGACATCCGATTTTAGAGCCATCCTTTCTATTTGGCGGTTTTCCCTGCAAAGACCTCAGACACAAATTCCTTCTTGCACAAGAAAGCGACGCGGAGTATCTGACTAAAGAGGTTCTGCCGGATGGTTTTGAGCTTATCAATTTGCCAGGGCATTTTTTTGATATGGCAGGGATTCGCACACCCGATCATGTGATCTACCTGGCCGACTGTCTGTCAAGCAGAGAAACTCTCGATAAATATCAGATTGGATTTGTTTATGACGTGGCTGCTTATTTAGAAACACTTGAAATGGTGAAGTCTCTTAAAGCTAAAATGTTTATTCCTGCTCATGCGGATGCCACAGAGGATATCTCCGAACTGGCACAGTACAACATTGACAAGGTACATGAAATCGCAGAAAAAATAATAACCCTTTGTACAGAACCATTGTGCTTTGAAGTGATTTTACAACGGTTATTTACGGAATATGCCTTAACAATGAATTTCGAACAGTATGTTCTTGTAGGGAGCACCGTTCGTTCCTATCTTTCTTGGTTAAAGGATACAGGGAAAATCGCAGCTGAATTTAAAAACAATATGTTGCTGTGGAAGCGTGTATAAGGAGCCGTTAATATACTGGTGAATAAATGTTTATTCGTTGTACTAGTGGCTTAATAATAAATCAGCACAGGGAGGATAACATATGCAAGGCAATCTAAATGAATATATAGAAAAAACCAAAATGTGCTTTGAAGAAAGTTTTCAGACACAAACCTTTTATGATAAACAGACACAGGACCAATCACATCTTAAGCTGATTCTTAATTGCTTGAAAATAGAAGATGGTATGAAAATCCTTGACTTAGGAACCGGTACGGGATACTTAGCATTTCCAATCGCAGAAAAATATCCAAGAGCAAATATAACGGGACTGGATATTGTCGAAAAAACTTTAGGCAGAAACTGTCATAAAGCTGAAAAACACGGGTTGAAAAATTTAAATTTCGTGGCCTATGATGGCTTGGCATTTCCGTTCGGAGATGAAAAATTTGACATGGTTATCACTCGATATGCTTTACATCATTTTCCTGCTATACATGATACTTTTCAAGAGATAGCAAGAGTATTAAAACCGAATTGTATATTTTTTCTATCCGACCCTGCACCGAATGATGATGATATAGAACGGTTTGTAGATGCTTATATGCAAATGAAAAAAGACAGCCATATCAAATTCTATACGAAAGAAGAGTGGCTTGCTATCGGTAAATCCGTAGGTTTGAACTGTACACATGATTTTGAGACTCAAATCAGGTTTCCTCGAAAAAAGCAAACGGCTTTAGAATTTGATGATTTGTTGACCCAGTTTGATAAACAGGTAATGCAAGGTTATGCTTTAGAAATAATTGAGGATGATATCTGGATTACAGAGAGAGTGAACAATCTTATCTTTGAGAAGCTGCTCACCTCTTTCTAATTGAAACAAGGATAGAAATATTCACTAAAAACATCCTCCAATTGACTGACGTATCTTCCCCTTGAATTTAATATTGTATCAGGAAGATACTAAATTAATATGCTGTAATGGTAGGCGTAAAACTGGCTTACTGATATAGATAAACTGGCTTCCTAGCCGATAGATAGAAGAAACATTAACACTTATCTGTCTGGCAGGGAGCTTTTTATAAAATCAAAAAGCTTGTTATATTCAAATCAACAAGAAATTTTTAACGCATTATGCGAAAGATACAACTCATCTATATTAATATATGCTATAATATCAAACTATATCGAGGTACTTTTATTTAATACAAGATAAGCATATAGAAATCAGATGGAATTTAAATTATTTTTATTTCGTCCCACTTTTGTACATACAATTGTATAGAAAATCACTAAAAACAGACATTCTCATTGCGTATTGCGTTGTCATGAGATGTCTGTTTTGTTTTAAACAGATAAGGGGAAGAGAAATGCAGGAAAAATACTGGAAATATATGGTACAGGTAAAGGCATGGATTTTTTATCTGGAGCTATACGCAGATGATTCTTATAGATGGGAAAAAAGGATTAATATTTTTAGCGCGGTAACTTCATCTACGAGTATTGCCGCCTGGGCAGTCTGGCAGGAATTTTCATATGTTTGGGCAGTGATCATCGCTGTGTCACAGGTACTTGCGGCAGTCAAAGGTTTTCTTCCCTATAGTCAAAGGCTAAAAATCCTCGTGCCCTTTGCAGAGGGACTAAAGATTATGTATAACAGGATGGAGTTTAATTGGTTCAAAGTGGCTTCCGGAGAATTAACTGAGGAGGATATTAATAATCTGCTCTTTTCCTTTAAGGACGAATTTACAAAGATTGAAAACAGCAGCTTAAAGGAAGATACTCTGATTGAGCGGGATGATTTAATGAAGAAAGCGGATAAAAAAGCGGAAGCATATTTTGAGAATAATTTTTAATAGTCCGGGAGAAACAATGGCAGGGTGGAAGGAAAACAGGAAGTATTAATTTAAGGAGGCAGACAGTGAAAAATAAAAAAATTATGCATAGCAAAGAGAGCAAAGAAAAAGAAGAAGGGCTGCAAAGTCTTCCTCCAACAAAAGCACATCCGGCAATGCCCCCGGTTAAGCCACCGAGACAAAAGAGTGCAGATGCAGACCTGCAGGCAAAGCCAGCAAGTCAAGAAGATACACACATACAAACCTGTAGGCAAAGCCCGGGAGACAGGAGTATTCTATGATTATTGAATATTATGCGGTTTTATCCAGAGAGGTACAGGAGACTGAGGGTAAAAGAAGGACGGGATTGGAATTTCAGCTAGTGGAGAAAAATAGGCTCTCCTGTTTTCTTGACGGCGGGATGAACGAAACACTTAAAGCATCACGGGAGCAGTACGAAGTTTTTCAGATGTTTCAGGAGTTTGGTGTAGGAGATGAGCGCTTCGAGAGAGTAAAATGCCGTTATTTGGGTATGACAGGTTTTGGGGCAGTGACCGTTTATTTTGAAAGCCTTGAATTTATGAGATATCGCTATGAAAACTGGTATCTGCTCCGTATCTCAAATGTCCGCGGGGAATTAGGTGTTCATGAACATGAATGTGCAATCTATGAATGGGGAATGGTTTCAGATCCGGAAATCAATTCCTATGGCGTTTTGGAAATGCTTCCGTCAGAACAGGCCAGTCTGTTAAAAAAACTATATGTTCCTTACATTCCGGAGGACAGTTGGACAGGGAGTGCAGACGAGGGGACAATGGTTGGTGCAATCGGTGCCCACACACAGATTGATGAGGTACAGTTTCTCTATGTGGGAGCCGCATTATGTGTAAGAATTGAGCAGGCAGGGCAATTGGAGGCATTCTTTGACCTTGGAACAAGAGTATCACAAAATCCAAATCTGGCGGCCCAGTATCCCTCTGCCTTACTGTCTTATAACACAATTCTTGCGGATTTAAATGCAATTGGCCCTGCTAATCAACAGACCATTTTTATTTCACATTGGCATCAAGACCATTGTAACGCTTTAGCACAGGTGACAGCCGCGGTTTTGAATACCATATGCAATAATACGGAGTGGTATGTGCCGGCAAGCGGTACACCCGTATTCCAACAAATACAGAACGCTGTACCGGCTCAGAACTTCCATGCAGGAGCAGCGGCAATCGCATATGGATTGGTAAACGTCAACAACAATGTAAATGTGCAGGTGGGAAAGATTGCTCTGCCTGGCGGCATACATCCTCATCATCGGGGACTGTATATAAAATTGATTACGGTGGGCGGAAATCAGGTATTTGTTGTTGGTGATTCCACATATGAGGGCATACCTTTAAATGAACGGACAAATGGTGGTGCCGGATATGACGTTCTGCAGGCATGTCACCACGGTGGGAATTATCATTATGCTCCGGCTACCCAGCTTGGGGCGAATCAGTACATTCCTGTGGCTGCACAGGGAGCTACTGCACTCTATTCTGCGGATGGCATTTATCACGGACATCCAAACCTGGTCTATGTAGGAGAATACCGGGCAGCCGGATATATCCAACAGAATGAAATACAGCTACAATTAGCTGCTGCCGCAGGATTTAATTTTTTCTTTGTAAATTAGGACAGGAACAGCCGGGAAGGAATCGTGAGAATATGGATATAAGGAAGATTGCTGAGACAGTAGCCGGAAATACGAGGGGCGGCCGCCTTGTTTTTAGTGATGAGACAGTGGGTGTTTCCTACATTATAAAACTGTTCTATCATCACATGAGCGGGCAGACTGCATTTGAACTGGCAGGGGTGAGACATGTGATGGACGGTCAAATATTCAGACTGTCAGGAAATGGGATACTTCCGGACGGCACCGCCTGCAGCGTGGAAATGGCGTTTTCGGAAACACCGGAACAGCTCCTGCTGGTGGAGATGAAGGATCAATATCTGCTCCCGGTATCCGGGATTACTTTGGGCTGCCAGTGTTACCGGGAAGATGAGTGGTGGAGGGTTACATTTTATGCTAAGGAATCCGTAAGCTTTGCCGCTCTGCTTGCATGCAGCCTATCTTTTTTGGAATTACCGGTTTCCCCGGAGATTTTTGGAGATGCCGGCTCCGTTTCTAATTTACAGTTTACATATGAACTTCCTTATACAGAAACGAACCTGGCTCTGATGAATCCATTGGAAGAGGATACCTTCTATAATATAAACACAGAAAATTATTTCTCTCTTTATTTTGAGACAAGTCTTAAGATGGACCTGTCCGGCATATTTGAGGGCGGCAATGAGGTTTCCCTTGGAGTCGGCTCTTTTCTCATAGAAAAGTTTGGCAACAGATGTGCTTTTTCCTTTGAAGGAAATCTGAAAATATGGAGCCTGGAAATACCTTTTGTCATCCGGTACGACGGCTCTGAGCTTAGACTTTCCACCGCAAAGGATAAGAGAAGCAGCCTCCGTATTCCTTCTGTGAATGAATTGGGAAGAATCGTGGGAATCAATGATCTCAATCTGCCCCAAAGCTTAAGCAGCCTTACAGATTTCGAATGTGAGAGCATCGAACTGTCGGTGTCCGGGGACTTTAAGCAAGTATTGTCCTTTGGAGTGGTTGTGTCAAATAAAAATGTCTGGCAGCTTTCACAGACGCCGGATATACATATTACAAACATAACAGTAGGATTTACAAAGATAACTTCGGATAGCTCGGTGTTTATCGCAGGGGATTTTCAATTGGATGAATGGCTTCTGAAGTTATCTGCCGCTTACCGGACAAAGACAGGATGGGTATTCCGCTGTTACCTCGCCAATACAGCAGAAAATCCTTTGGATTTAGGTCAGTTATTTCAGAAAATATGTGCATTTCTAGGATTTCCGGCAGTCGCGTTTCCTTTGCCTTCTTTAAACTTTGTCGGTGCAATGGTTTCTTTTGATTTAGGAACAAGGCAGTTTTCAGCACTTATGGAAATCGGAAAGCTGACATGTGATTTTGCGTTCATGGCAACGAAATCATATCATCTGGAGTTAAAGAGCGAATACGAGATTTCCCTGGCAAATCTGCCGGTGGCAGGAAAAGATATGCATCTGCTTGATGATGTCTCCATTCGTGATATCCATCTTGTATCTGCTAACGAGGGTACTGTCTTAAGGCTGCAATTTGCAGGGAAACAGTTAGAATTGAGGCTTGCCGGAAAAAATCCTGCCCGGATGGATATTACAAAGGAAGGGACAGACAGCGGATTAAAGCTTCTCTGGTTTCAGCTTGAGCAGAGCTTTTCCGTTTTTACAATTCACAGGCTCGGATTTGGTTCTGACGGAAAAAGCATAACCTTAGCTTTTGATGCGGGGCTGGCTGTCAGTGGATTTCAGGTGACAGCAGAGGGCTTGGCCATATCCGTAACATTGTCAGAGAAGCTTCAGTTATCCTTTGGACTGGCCGGATTATGTATTGCTTATGGGAATCCATATTTACACGTCAGCGGAGGGTTCCGGCATTTGAACGGCCCCCAGGGGGAGACCTATGACGGTGCACTGTCTGTTGATGTGAAGGGAATCTCCATTGTGGCAGCCGGCTCTTATTCAGAAGGTTCCTTCCTTGCCTACGGAATCCTGCGGGCAAACATAGGAGGTCCTCCGGCGTTTTCCATTACCGGACTGGCATTAGGATTTGGACTGAACAAATATCTGCAGCTTCCAGGAATTACCGAGGTTGAAGAATATCCCCTTGTTGCTGCCGCAATGAGGCCGGATTTTACGATTGACCGCCTTTTGGAGGGTATGAGGAATAAAATATCCGCTATGCCGGGACAGAATTTTCTGGCAGCGGGAATCAGCTTCCATTCCTTTGGCATTGCTGTTTCTTTTGCACTGCTGACCGTATCTTTTGGAGAGCATCTGGAAATCGGGCTTCTGGGACTGTCAGAACTCACCGTTCCTCCAATGACCAAGAAGAATCCTATCGCAAAGGCCACATTGGCGCTGAAGGCTGCATTACTGCCGGAGCAAGGCTTATTCTCGGTGGAAGCACAGCTTACAAAGGATTCCTATATACTGTCCAGGAACTGCCAGCTCACAGGTGGATTTGCGTTCTATATGTGGTTTGGCGGCGTCTATAAAGGGGATTTTGTGATCACCCTTGGAGGTTACCGGGATGGATACCAGAAGCCGGAGCATTATCCGGATGTACCCCGCCTTGGCTTTTTCTGGCGTGTAACACCGCAGCTGATGATGCAGGGAGAATTGTACTTTGCACTGACGCCGTCCATGCTGTGTGCAGGGGGAAAGCTGGAAGCAGTTTTTCAGCAGGGGCCGCTGCGGGCATGGTTTACTGCATATGCAGATATTGAAATCGGCTGGAAGCCTTTCTATTATGATTTTAGTGTGGGCGTAAGCCTGGGTGCTTCCATAACCCTTGATTTCTGGCTGTTTTCCACCACCTTCACCCTGGAAATGTCGGTAGACCTTAAAATCCGGGGACCTGAATTCAGCGGAACTGCCAGAATCAAATGGTGGGTCATTTCCTTTACGATTGCCTTTGGCGACCAGGTACAACCGGAAAAAAATATTGGCTGGGATGAATTCAAGCATTCCTTTCTCAATAAGCCTGGCGGCAACGGCGGAGATGGTGATATTGTCTCTATTCAAGCCGCAGAGGGACAGACAGGGACAATCACGGTGACCGAGCAGGGCCTTGAAAAGGAAATTGTGGTCCTTCACGCCGATTGCACAAGGCTTACAGTGGAATCACTGATACCCGAAACCAGTACCCTGGTAAACGGTATATTATGGGAAGAGGACCGGAATAGCTCCCTGGGAGTTCTGCCTATGGGCAGGGTAACGCTTGTATCATCACTGGAAATCCACGTTCTGACGGATACAAGGGACATACTGTCTGACTGTGTGACGGAAAAAATCACTCAAAATGTACCGAAAGCTCTGTGGGCAAAGGAAAAGCCGAAACAATGGGATGGAGAAGAGGAGCTTATAAGGGATACTTTAACAGGCGTATCCATAAGATTCCCCTCCAAGGTATTCCGCTGTTTTCCGGAAGATTATTTCCTTACGTTGGATATTCTCTCGGAGTATGAAAAAATCACAAAAGACTTCACCGAAACAGATGTTCTTGTCCCTGAGATTAAGGGAATTGACTCCCGGTTCCGGGTATTTCGGGATACAGCAGAGGAAATCACAGGTAAGGTAGGAGCTTTTGCCCGGGAAATGGAGAAAGAAGGATTTACATTTGATTTTTCACCGGATTTGACTATGATGGCGGCAAATGCAGAGAGTTTATTTGAGGAAGAATTTTTCCTGGCATAGAAACGGAGGAATGGCGGATGGAGCATTTGATTGAACTTCGGACAGAGGATAACGATTTTGGTATACAGTTTATTGAAAAAATCGAACCGCCGGTTATGAATAAAAAGATAACCGTACATGCAGAACAACAGATTGAAATTACCGGCGATGACGGGACCACCCAAAAAGACTACCTTACACAGGAGAAAGACTTCTGGATTGCAGGCCGGGCTTTCACACTGGATTTATCGGATGTGTATTCTGTTTCACCTGGGGATCATGACAGCGGGAATTTTTCAAACCAGCTTCCCCATATTACACTGAGAAAGAAAACGCTTCCATGGGAATATGAGACGGCGAATCAGGAGCCATGGCTTGCTTTGATCACTGTGACGGATGAGGAACACAATGCGAAGGATATCACCATTGCAGAATTAAAAAGAAATGAAACGGAAGAAATCTATTTTCCTGTCAGTGCACAGCCGGCTGTATATCTGGAGAAGGACAGTGAATTATGCCATGTGATAGATCTGGAAACAAAATTATTCCAAAATATCGCCCCCCGAAAGGGAGAGCGGGCTCTGCTGACTCATGGAGAGTTTGTAAATCTTCTTGAGAAAACGGACGATACCTTGGAAATGGATGGCTATTTTTCCGGTATTATCGGAGGGAGATTCGTGCCTTCTGGAAAGTCCGAGGCGGTTAAGAGCACCATACATTTGGTATCGATGCTGGGATATGATGATCTAGATAAGCTGCCCGGGGACTGCCGGAAGGTGCGGCTTGTGTCGCTGTATCACTGGACAGTTTTTTCTAAAGAAGAGGAAGAGGCAGGATTTATCTCCCTCATGTCCGGCCTGAAGTGTGATTCTATGAGGATTGCCGGAGAAAACCAGCTTCTGGCACACGGCTATATTCCCAAGCACCATGTGTTCCGAAGCGGGGAAAGCACCATATCTCTTTACCGCGGACCACTCACACCCTTTCCGGTTCCCAGCCGGGAGGATGAGATGAAAGAGCGTATCCCAAAAACTGCGGATGGAGCACTGATCTTCGATAAAAAGACTGCCCTTTTCGATGCCTCCTATAGTGCGGCCTGGCAGCTTGGAAGAATGCTTACGGTGCAGAATAAACCGGTGGCGCAGGCAATGGTAAAATGGCGGAAGCAGGTGGAGTCAGGACTTAGGAAAAGATGTGCGGAAGGATTTCTCGAGGGAATCCTGATGGGCTGCTGTAATCCTGCTGAATTGGCGGAAACAGCGGCGAGGGAGCTTATTTCTGATATCGGAATACCGGAGGAAGAGACATGAAAAGATGGGAAAGTAATTTCAGACTGCCGCAGATGGTCCAAGTGATGAAGCAGGAATTTGGTAATACAGAAGAGAATTCCCAATATCCGCCGGAAATTATAGAATGGATCACTCAGCTAAAGCTTTTAAAGGAAGTGCCGTTATACTGGCTTGCAGGAGATGAGAAGCAGCTTCCCCCAGAAAGCATACGCTTTTTCTACGTGGATGAAAACTGGACAGAACAGTTAGTAAACGGCGCCCTGAGCATCGGTGCGCAGGATTCCAAGTCAAGGTGCGTGAACTTGTTTTTTGCCGGGGCTTTCCACGAGGAAGGAAGAAATCACAGGTATCTTCCCAGGGAGCGGCGGATTCATGAGAAGCAGAGGATTTTTTGCAAGAGAACAGGAACTGTTTCAGACAGAAGAAGGCTTACAGGCTTTCTTCTGCGCTCCCGGCTGACCCGGCTTTGGAAAGGGCTTGAGAGTACAGCGGAGGATGCAAAGGGCACCGATCTAGACATCCTGCGGATGGAACAGCTTTCAGATGAGATTCTGATTTGTGTGTTCAACGGTGAGATTG
Source organism: Blautia schinkii DSM 10518 (assembly GCA_000702025.1). Classification (GTDB taxonomy): domain Bacteria; phylum Bacillota; class Clostridia; order Lachnospirales; family Lachnospiraceae; genus Blautia_A; species Blautia_A schinkii. The sequence goes on along the minus strand of JNKJ01000008.1, from coordinate 54,415 downwards.
ACAAGCTGATCATCAGAGAACCAAAAGAAGGGCTGCGTTTCGGCACCCATGAAGCAAGCCGGACTATCCGAGTACGTGACACCGAGAAAGGAAACGAAGGAAAACCCCTTCCCGGTAAAACGACGGTCATCCGCACAAACACATATGGCCGTGCAGATATCTTATCACTGGCAGAAGAACTTAAGACAAGCCTGCATACAGATTGTATGACTTCTGCCGAGCTGGCGATGGAACTGATCATTGCGCCTGGACTGGCGGAATTCCACAAGAAACAGGAGGGTGATAATGATGGCTTTGAGACCGCTGATCATACCATTTCAGACTGAAGTACGCGTAACAAATAATAAAAATACCCCTGATAAAAACTGTGTCAGAATTGCACCAGACTACACAAAAGTAGAATATACCTCGTATCTCGGGGGCAAGATTCAGCCGCCTCCCTTTACCTTTGGGCTGCCGCTACAGGCCGGAATCCATCTGCATTTTATTCTCCCCGGGTGTTTCCGCAGGGCAGTACAGCGACAGGATAAGAAGAGCGGAGAATACCTCTGGGATTATGCGGCAGTTCCTGACCGCTTTCTTGTCACCAGGCTTGTGACAGATGAAAAACAGGAAATCAGAAAAAAATTCTTCATTGTGGAAAGTAACTATGTAGGATTAGACAATACCGACAGTACAGCGATTCCCTATCTGTCAGATTCCCTAATCAGCCACAGGTTTCTGGGACGTAATTATGAATATGGCAAGGAGAAGAAAGGAACGGGTGAGTATCTGGATACACTGACTGCAATGGGGGCAGGCGATCCGTATTTTTCTGCTTACTATCAGAACTGTTCCAGTGTGTTTGGGTTTTATGACGACATGTCTGATGTGGAACCCGGGAGCGATACTGCATATTTCATTACCGGTTATTTTTCAAAGAAAGAAAATGATCCGCTTAATTGTACAGCAGAGAAGGATTTCAAGGAAAGACTGGAAAACCTGGGACTGATTGTCAAAGACAAGGATTTTTATACCGATAACTGTGTGTTGTTCAGCGAAGTTTATCATATACGCTGGGAGGGATACCAGGCAGATTATCCAAGCGGGAGGCCGACAGGGGAGATTAAATGTGGAATAGGCAATACATCCGCGGAAATCCTCTCCGCTGTGATCGACCAAGCTTTGGGGGATGAACAGAAAATGAGCCGGGAGCGTCTCTTTGATGCCCTTCAATATGAGATGGCTGATACACTGGGAGATTCTGACGGAATCACGCTGGCGGAAGATGAAATCCACGCCCAGACCTTTGAGACGGTTGAGGGAGGTAACATCTGGAGACTAAAATATAATGACAGCAGCGAAAAGGATTTACCTGCCGGGGCCGGCTTCTTGCTGGCAGAATTAAACGAGAACCAGAGAGCCTGTAATCGAAAAAAAGAGGAGCTTCGCTACTGGCAGGATGCTGCCTATGGAAACTGGTATTCCTATATGCTGTTATATGAGGGGGATGATTCGCCTTCTCCTGAACGCGAAAAAATGAAGCAAGAGATTTTGCGTATCTGCTGCCAGGAGCTGCCACGGCTGCGCAGGGAGGCAGAGGAAGCTGACTCAAACGCGAAGAGCTGCCTGGGCAGGCTTAAGAAGCATCTGGAAAAAACAGAGATAGAGGTTTCTGCGGTTGGCGACGAGGACTTCTATAGGCCAAAGGACCCTGTGCTGCTGCTGTATGGCGAAGGATTGAACCGGAATTATGCATTTACAGATGAAGGAAACATTCTGTGTCAGACCAGCCCTTTGGAGATACTGACAGATGGGAAAGTAAGCCTGGATAAATCCGTTTTACTAACCTATGCAGGAGATGTTCCGGAAATCATTCCTGGATACCTGGATCTCTTTATACAGGCTATGTGCCTGAACAGTCAAATCGTGAAAATGATCAGGGAAAAAGAAAAGCTGCCTGGATTGGCCTGCGATAAAACCGGTATATCGGATTTAGCAGGCAGGGAGTTTCGGCAGTCATGGCTTACACTTCTGATTGAATGGAAAATAAGCTTCTATCCGTCACGCACACTTTCCGAGCCTGCGGATGATTCTATGAGGCTATGGGAATTCGACGGTATGGACTATGACAGCAGTGTTCCGAACAGAGAGGAACTGGTTGTGTACGCGGGCAGGACAATGATCACTCCGCATTCTTTATACCGCTTCCGGTATGTGGCGGAAAAATATCTGACAAGAAGAGGGGAACTTACCCCGGAAATGAAGGAAGCATTAAAGAAGATAGAGGGTCTTCCTGTAATGTCACAAAATCTGGACGGTATCAATGAGCAATTTTTATCCCGCCTTCAAACCCTGCAGGTTCCTGTTATCGGAAATGACAGTGACGAGGAGCTGACGGCGGCAATATTGGAAAATGTGTTTACGGAGAAACTGGCGGTAAACCAGGCCATACCCTTTTTTCCTCTGCGGGCAGGCCATATCCGGCTGGAAACAGTCAATATAGTAAATACCTTCGGTGAAATACAAAATGGATTTTCCAGCGGGATGAATCCTGTTTATACCGAGGTGATGGGTGAATATGAAGATACCCGGACAGGAAAGAAATACGGTAAGCTCCGTCCAAGGTTGGTACAGGGGCTGCGGCTGCGATCTGATTTTGTCACGGCTGATGATGAGTGCATTCTTGCATACCCTGCACCGGAAACGAATCCTATCTGTGGAATACTTATGCCTGAACTTTTGAACGGACGGCTGGCAGTATATTCTGCACAGGGAGAATATTATGGATGTATAAAAACCGTCTACAGAGATGGCAAACCATTCGCGGCATGGAATTCCCCTCCCGAGAAAAGTGAAGTGCCTTTCGGGGAGATTCCTTTTTCCAATGCTGGCTTCAAAAGTATGATTTCTTATCTGCTGGAGGATTCCAAAAAGAACGGAGACGCGTTTTCCGCACTAATGACATTGGTCAGAGAGCAGATGGAGTGTGCGGCTCCGGCAGGGATGGGAATGGGAGAAGATTTCCCCTATATTTGGGGAAGGCCGCTGGCCGTATCTTTATACAGAGCATCAATGGAAACCATGGGCGGCCTGCCCTTTTCACAGCTAAAAGAGGATTACGGCAAATATAACACACTATCGGTCCAGGATATAGAGTTTCCATTGATTGTCGGTGACAGGAGCCGGGCCGGTTCTGCAGTTGTAGGTTATTATGTAGGAGGTGATTATTCAATACTTTATCCGGCGTACCATTCTCATGAATTCGAGTCAGAATATGTGAAATTCGGAAAAAATACTTGTTTGCGTGCTGATGGAGAAGGGAAGGTACTGACACTTATTTCAGAAATCGGAAATACCCTTTACTTTCAGACAGGAATCCTGCCGGTTGTAAAAAAGAAGCTGGAGGCAGTCCATACAAATGCCATAGAGAAAATAAAGCTGTGCTTTGAAGCAGACGCTGTCATCTGCACACCGGATGCACCGATGCTGCCTGTTCCAACCGCAGAAGAGGATGAGTGCTGGTATTTCGAATATGCGCAGCAGCAACCGGGCGGGATAAAAAAACATAAGGGCAGGATTGCATCAAATGTGGATGTTTTCCACCAGGAACGTGGAATCATCTGTGATGGATATTTTGTATTAGAAAAGAAGGACACTTCTCATACATGATTTTTAGCCGGCGGATAGGAGGGAAAAAATGGCATATATTTTTGTACGTACACTGCCCAATTGCGTTCCTGTTACATCAGGCGGGCAGATACACTATTGTGTTTTGGAATTTGTTATTTATAAGTCAGAGGCAATGCCGGGGAAAGAGAGCAAAATTACAGATTTTAAAGAAACCGAATCAATAAAAAAAGGACCACGAATTGTCATATCCGGGCAGACACTGTCTACCCAAAAGCCGCATTCAGAAGCTGCGTTCTGCATGTCAGAAGATATCCCGGCAGCAGGATATTCCTTTACAGCGCCGGATGGATGGGGTTGTTCCCATACCTATGACAGTAATACGGGGCAGCTTTCTTTTATTTTAAACGCACCTGTGGGAGGCGGCAGCAGCTTTACAGCGACAAGCATTAAAATCAACAGTTTTTTCACCACTGCACAGGAGGGAGTATGCACTTTAAAAGTAAGCGTAGAGAATTTCTCGCAGTACGTTCCCGATATCACAGATTCTACCTATACGATTCTGTTGTCGAAGAAATATAATCTGGAGATATTAAATTTTACCGCGAATGGGCATAAAGGTAAATTTTATCTCAATCACAACCTTCCCGTAATGCTTCACTGGGATGTGGTCTGTGACTTGGATACGCCTCTTCAACTCCTTGCGGACCATGTATTTCACAGCGCACTGCAGCAATTCACCGGAGAAAAGGAGATAGCTGCAAGAGAAGCCGGGAATCACGAATACACGTTGAAGATGATCCTGCCAGGCGGAGAGAAAACAGAAAATATTGCCATAAAGGACACAAAATGGAGAGAGATAGGAGGTGTTAAGGGAATCTCGCCGGATTTTACAAAGCAGAACAGACTGTTTACCTTTGAGCATATGATTCTTACGTTTTATAATAGCAAGGTATACAAAGCTTCTTTGGGCAAGGATTATGTACTCTCTGAATGGAGTGTTTTATGCAGCTATAACGGAGAAGTGAAGTATACGGACCATGTGATTCCGGCCGTGTGCGGGAATACGCTGTACCTGTCCGGAGGAACGAAGGCGAACAGTAATGAACTGTTCTATTCCGCATATGATCTGAAAGATGAGAGCAAAACATGGGTGGATTACAAAGCAGGACAATTTTCCGAAATGTCAGAAGGGGCTTTGGCAGGGGACAGCCTGGATTCCGGAGAACCCTGGCTTGTTTATGGAAAGCAGCTGGGAGATACCATTTTATTTATGGAATACAGAGTGGATAGGAAGGTATTCTATGCAACCCTTTCCCTGGATTTTCAAGGGCTTAAGTATTTTTCACTTGAGATGAGAGAGGGCGTATTATATTTGGCGGCGGCAACAGGACAGGAAATTGTCATTATGACAAAAGAACATCCGGATATTGATTTTTGTAAGACCGGAAGAATCCAGGCAGTTCCTGTGTGGATGCAGTGGATAAGAGGTAATAATGGTATGTTTCTGCTGACAGACAAAGGTCTTTACAGAGAAAAGGATTGGGTAAATACGGAAGATTTTCACCCTCCGTACAGTAAAGGCAGTTATCCCTGGTGCGGCGGCTGTGATGGAAAAATACTCAGCCTTATTTCTGGAGAAGATCTTACAGACACGTCAGTGGCTTGGGCAACGGATATATTGTAAATTTAAAAGGAGGTGTAGATTATGCATGAGATTGAAAAAGATGACCGTATCGTAACCAAATATGCGCCCCTTCGGGTTGGGGCAGGAAAATCAGAACAGTACGGTACCGTTTACTTTGAGGAAGAAGGCTTTATTGAGTTATGGCAGGATTCCAGCCTGGAAATTGATAAGCTGGTGATCAACAGCAAAAATAAGGAACAGGATATTTTAGCTGTAGGCAGTGACGGAGCCGCCGGAAAGCCGGGAGAGCCGGGCGGAAACGGCGCAGACGGAGGTAATATCGAGATTGTCATCAGAGAACTTACGGATGCAATTAAAATCGTAACCTGCGGCGGCAATGGCGGGCGGGGCGGATACGGAGGAGCCGGCGGAAACGGCGGCGATGGCACTTATAACGGAAAAGGAGCCTGCGGCGGCAATGGGGGAAACGGAGGCAATGGCGGCAATGGCGGCAAAGGACCGCATCTGGTTGTAAAATACCGTTCTCCCAACAACAGTAAAATAACTGTACTCAATGAGATATCTCAATGCGGAAAAGGCGGTATGCCCGGTCACGGAGGAAAAGGCGGCAGAAACGGTAACACCGATACATATGCGGCGGACGGGAAAGACGGAAAGAGCGGTGCAGACGGCACAAAAGGAATCAAAGGAAGCTGCGAAATAATCCGATTAAGCGAGGAGGAATTACCATGAATGAACACAGGACAGGAAAATACAAATACAGTTTTTTGAATCCGGTGGATGAAGAAAAAGTGCTGGATGATCTGGGCGGCAAAAGTTTTATTAAGGAAAAATATCCTTCTGTCTGGGCTGCGGTTCAAAGGACTAAGGAATATGAGCGTGAATTACAAATGAAACAAAACAGCGAAAGTGAGATACGCGGGAGAGTAATCGTAAGCTGTCCAAATCTTGTCGGCGGAGAGAAAAAAAATGGAGGTTCCATAAAAAGACTGTCCTCAATGCTTCAAATGCGTCTGGAGGACGGTACTTATATTGCAAGCGGCCAGAAAATAGAAGAAGGATATTCTCCGGAATCCAAAACCTGGCCGTACGCAGCCTTGTCCGGAACAATCCGCAATTTGACGGACCGTATAAATGTTGTTTCCTATGCCGAGGAATTTACGGATGTAAATTCTGTAGACCAGGAGCTGTGTTCAGAAGAGATATATTCTGGTATAAATTTTGCAGAAAAGCGTGTGGATACATACTGCAATTATGTGGGTGTGGATTTTAACGACGTGATTCATACAGAAGAGTATCATGTTCTGAACGAGAACTATACAGATCATAAAGGAGATATGCTGGTTTCTCATTTTGATGCTATAAAACCGAACTCCATACATGGAAACAACCCCATTAAAATGCTTTACGACCGGGAGCCATCTGACAGTGAGAAAGGGATCATTGATTATAGCTATAAAAATGTCAGATCGGATAATGTGGTAAAGACCTGCATACCTATTCAAGCAAGAGTCCAACTGAAAAACGGATATGTACCTGCTGAGACAAATAGAGCTGGTGAGCGCATAGATATTTTGAACAACGACGGTTTCTTTACCCCAGGCCTCATTTTCGGGAATCCACCTACAAGAAACATTGATTACAACAGCGATTTTAATGCCATCAAAACATGCTTCACTCCTGATGCAAATACTTTGGATATTGATTTTTCTAAGATATCTGCGGATGACTGCTGGGATGTTAAAATGGACGTAAATAACTATACCACCGGTTCCTATGAAGTAGGACGTGACGTGTACCTGCATGCGGATTTTTCCGTTAATATCAAAAATGTCAGCAAAAATACAAACATCGCGATTGGTATTTCTATTGTGTCCGTATCAAAAGAGAGCCTGCCGGCCGGATGCAGCTATTATCATACTCTAAACGGATTAACGGTTTATATACCGCCCATTAATATCCGTTGGGGCTGCTTCGCGGAAGGGACCCGTATTACTATGTGTGATGGCAGCACCAAGCGCGTGGATGATATCATGCGGGGGGATGTGCTTTTTACCACGGCGGGTCCATCTGCGGTAGAATCCGTGTACAGAGGCCCAGAGAAGACTTTACTCTGTATTTGCACGGAAAAGGGGAAAGTGTTAAAGCTTACTCATTCACATCCGGTGGTGCTTGCAGGCGGCGGGATGGTCCGTGCCAGAGATATCCGTCCGGGACAGCGGGTTTTATCACGAACACACGGGGAAGATACTGTAAAATGGGTATTTGAAATTGACTATAAAGGGTTGGTTTACAATTTTGAGTTTACTGACGGGAAAGAGCATATCGTAGAAGCGGACGGAATCCTGGCAGGAGAGTTCATTGCACAAAATTCATACAAAGCCCCGGCACCCCGCACCCCGCATAGGACGCCGCAGACACAGGCATTGGTGGAGGAGTTATCTGCATTGCAGAGGGTGAAAGGAAAGATAAAATAATTCTGCAAAGAGTCAGGCCATCCATTTTCTTACAAAACAAATCATCAAAATATTTTCCGAGTTGTAGGCGATTTATCTTGATTTATTTAATAAAATGCACTATAATTGAAACATATTAAACAAGGTTTTTGGTTAAAATTAATATTATATGTGTCTAAGGAGGAAAACAGGATGGTTGAACTGATTGTAGGAAAGAAAGGCAAAGGCAAAACAAAAGTACTGTTAGACAGAGTGAACGGCGCGATTAAAGACGCAAATGGCAGCATAGTTTACTTAGACAAGAGCACGAAGCATATGTATGAGCTGAATAATAAGGTACGTCTCATCGATGTATCCGGATATCCGATCAGCAATCCAGATGAATTTGTCGGTTTTATCTGCGGTATCATTTCTCAGGATCATGACCTGGAGCAAATATATCTTGACAGCTTCTTGAAAGTTGCAAGGCTTGAGGACTCAGATGTCACCAGTACATTAGAAAAACTTGAAAAAGTTTCCAATATGTATGATATTACTTTCGTAATTAGTATATCACTGGATAAGGATGAAATTCCGGCAGGCTTCCAGGATAAAGTAAGCGTTGCCTTATAATATACCCTAAACAATATCAAATACTGACAGAGCAATAAAGATACATTGTGAACTGAAAATTACATACTGAAAAAATCAAGAGCCGATTATCTGTATTTTAAAGATAACCGGCTCTTTTCATATTCCCCAGAAACCAGAAAAATTCATAAAACCATATCTATTCTCATATATATACTTAGCATAGACTTTAAACATCATTATTTAGGAACCAGTGATGTACAGGGAACCGTCAGAAAGGGGATTTACCTTGAATATAATCCATCCAGTCTTTACCTTATTAAAGGGAATTATCGTGGGAGGCACTATGCTGGTTCCCGGTGTCAGCGGCGGTTCTATGGCTATGATACTCGGGATTTACGACAAGCTTATTTCGTCTGTAAGCTCTTTTATGAAAAACAAAAAAGAAAACTTTATTTTTCTCCTAACATTCTCAATCGGAGGCGCCGCAGGTATGCTGCTCTTTGCCAATCCGCTTCTGAATCTGATTGAAAAATATCCTATGCCCATGCTTTATTTCTTTATCGGGGCAGTTGCAGGTGGATTCCCGCTGATATTCAAGCAGGCCGAAATTCGTAAATTTTCATTAAGGATTCCATTATACATGTCACTGGGATTGTTTATTGTCCTTCTTATTTCCATGCTGCCCAATGGGACATTCCAGGCAATAACAAATGAAAATAAAGTCAATTCTATATTTTTAGTCGTGGCTGGACTCATTGCTGCCGCCGCCCTTGTTCTTCCCGGAATCAGCGTTTCCTATTTATTATTGCTCATGGGACTGTATGATGCAGCAATGCGGGCGATTGCCAGCTTGTATCTGCCCTTTCTGATTCCTCTAGGCACGGGACTCATACTTGGTATTATCCTTGTAACCAAGTTACTGGAACAGGCAATGACCAAGCACCCGCAGCCCACCTATTTGATCATATTTGGATTTGTTCTGGGTTCCATAGCACAGATTTTCCCTGGAATCCCAGAAGGTTTTGAATGTGTACTGTGCATTGCCACACTGACAGCGGGCTTTTTCATTATCCGACTGCTTTCCGGAATAAACGGAATGACCTCACTTAATCATGATCTTTCCTAATTTGAATTTTCTGAGTGCTCTGGCGGAACTGCCCCGGGGACAAACCGCATTTTTCTTTAAACAGTTTACTGAAATAGCTGGCACTGTTGAAGCCGCAGGAATAGCTGATATGAAAGATTGTCTCGTCTGTTCCTGCCAGCAATTGTGCTGCTCTGGAAAGGCGGTATTCGCATAAGTATTCAATTGGCGTCTTGCGTATGATTTCCTTAAAGCAGCGGAAGCATTCACTTCTGCTTACGTTGGCAGCTTCTGCAATACTGTCTATAGAAATATCCTCTCCATAATGTGTATGGATAAAAGAAAGCATGGCCCGGATGCGCTGTTCCTGGATAAGCTCACTGTTCTGGATTTTTGGAAAATCCTTCATATCGGCCGCCAGGCTCAGAAGCTCACGCCAGATTTGACAAACCAACTCGATGCATTTTAATTCATACCCTAAGGTATCAGGCGCAAGTTTATGTAATTCATATAAGGATCCTATCATTTCTCTTTCCTTCTCATTTTCAGGGGAAAGAAAAATCCCGGGAACAGGAAGCTTGATAATTGGCAGGATATTCTTTTTATAAATAGGTCCTGACATCTGAAAGCTGAAAAAGCTTGACGGAAATTCACAGTCAAACATCTGCGTATCTGGCTCTAACTGCCTTGCCATATGCAGAGCCTTGGTGTTGACAAATACGCCTTCGCCCTGTTTTAGTGTCTTACAGGCATATTCATGTTTTCCCTGGGTGATATGATATTCCACAGAGCCTTTCAGAACAAGCCCAAATTCAAACTCCTCATGCCAGTGGTAATTAAACTCACCGTTCAGATAATTATCAAAAAAATCAGCGCAGGTAGAAATCGGCAGCGAGTTGCTCTGATACTGAATCCGCTCCAGCAGATTTTCATCTACAATTACTATTTTATTTCCTGTATTACTTCCCATTTGATTCCCTTCTTATTTGATACCCTTCTTTTTTGTATTCTTTTTTTCTCTATTTCTCATTTAATTCCCTTTTTGTTTTCTCTCTATTTTCCATTTGAATCTTTCTTTTTGGTTTGTCTCTTTGCCCGGTTATAAATGCTGGGACTATTTTTATATTTATTGATACGATATTGGCTATTCAAACAAGCTGTTTGGTTTTATTATTATATCAATTCTTTGGAATTAATGTCAATTGGGAAAGGAAATGGAAATGAGCAGAATTAAAGATATGACCAAAGGGAAGCCGGCGAAGCTTCTTTTGTTTTTTGCTTTACCGCTTATGATTGGAAATCTGGGGCAGCAGTTATATATGGTGGCGGACGCTGTAATCGTGGGCCGCGGTGTCGGTGTGGAGGCTCTGGCCGCCGTAGGGGCTACAGACTGGACTTACTGGCTGATTCTGTGGACAATACAGGCTATGACACAGGGCTTTGCCACACGTCTGTCCCAATATTTCGGAGCAGGAGATAAGCAGGAGCTGAGGAAAGGCGTTGCCATGTCAATTAGCTTGTGCTGTATCATTGGCGTTTTGTTTACTGCGATTGGACTCGCCCTGGTTTACCCTATGCTGAAGATTTTGAAAACACCGGAGAACATCTTCGACGGAGCAGCGGCTTATTTGATCACGCTGTTTTTAGGCACCATTATTGTCATGGCCTATAATATGGCGGCAGCAATCCTGCGCGCACTCGGCGACGGAAAAACACCTATGATTGCAATCGGAATTGCCGCCTGTACCAATATTGGTTTGGACCTTCTGTTTGTTCTTGGGTTTAAGTGGGGGATTGTAGGCGCCGCTGTGGCTACACTAATTGCACAGTTGATTGCCTTCCTGTATTGCTTTTTTGTTTTGCGAAAAATCACTATAATCAGGACAAGCCGAGAGGACTGGAAATTAGACTGGCCAGCAATCATACGTCTTTGCCAGCTTGGTATTCCCTTAGCGCTCCAGCATATTTTGATTGCTATAGGCGGTATGATCCTGCAGTCTACGATCAACAGCTGCGGTTTCTTGTTTGTCGCTGGCTTCACAGCCACAAATAAGATATATGGATTATTAGAAAGCTCAGCCATATCCCTGGGGTACGCCTCCACAACCTTTATGGCACAGAACTATGGCGCAGGTTTAAACGCACGTATACATAAAGGAATGAGGAGCATCACCATCATGGCCGTCCTGATGTCGGTATGTGTTTCCGCAGTCATGCTTGTGGCAGGGAAACCAATCCTGAGTCTGTTCGTATCCTCCGGTGAAGCAAACGGTGCTGAGGTTCTCAATGTAGCATACCATTATCTGGTCATCATGAGCTGCCTGTTGTGGTTTTTATACCTTCTCCACGGTTGGCGAAGTGCCATACAAGGACTTGGAAACGCCATCATTCCTATGTTATCAGGGATTGCAGAGTTTGTCATGCGTGTCTCTGCGGCTCTTATTTTTACACGGATTTGGGGAAATGAGGCAATCTTTTTCGCTGAGCCCTGTGCCTGGGCAGGGGCCGCCATCCTCCTAATCGCAGGGGGAATCCGGATATTGAAAAAAATCCCCCCTATTTAAGGATTTTTTAATAATTACTCCGCTATACTCTAGTTATCAAATGAAGGAAGGTTTCTTTTATGCTGTTACGAATCTTAAAAAAGGATATGAAGCGGAGAAAAAGCGTAAACATCATACTGTTTCTGTTTATTACCATCGCCTCGGTTTTTCTGTCCAGCAGTATCAATAATATCCTTGTAGTGTTTTCCTCTGTGGACTACTACATGGATTACGCCAATGTGCCGGATATCAATCTGATCACTGCCGGAGACACGGAAATGACAGAAATTGAAGAATGGATTGCGGATGAAGCATCTGATGTAAAGGATCACGGTAATAGCCGGTTTCTGAGCTTTCAGGGAAAAAATATCACCATTATAAACGGCAATGAATCCAGGGAGTTTGATTCCGGCGGCACAACCATGTATATCGGCTCATTGGATATAGACTATTGCAAGGTGTATGATGATTCTGGAAAAGAATTTACACTCTCAAATAATGAAGCCGCGCTTCCCGGTTCACTGATGGAACGTAATGACCTTCATGAGGGCGATGAGATTTCCATTCATCTCGGAGAGAAAGAAAAAACATTCACCATTGCAAAAAAAATTAAGGATGCAGCTTACGGCAGAGAAATGGTAGGTATGAGCCGCATCATAGTAAATGACTCGGAATTCCAGAAATTAAATAAAGAAACCGAAAATAATGTCATCGGATTGTTTTTCATTAATTCAGATAACCCAACAGCGTTTACAAAACAGCTCAATGAACAAGGTTTTCTTACTTTAATAAATACCATTGCAAGAAATACTTATACACTTGTATATTCCTTTGATATGATCATGGCGGCACTTTTAATTTTGGTGGGAATCTGTCTTATCCTTATCGCGCTGCTTGTACTGCGTTTCACCCTGGTGTTTACTATGGAGGAGGATTACCGGGAAATCGGTATCATGAAGGCTGTCGGGCTTAGGGATTTTGCAATCAAAAAGCTTTATCTCACAAAGTACCTGGTCCTGGTAACTGCCGGTTCACTTCTCGGCCTGTTTATCAGCTTCCCTGTAAGCCGTGAGATGGTAAAAAGTGTAAGTGCCAATATGATCATGAAGGAAACCGGAACGAATTTCGCAGTTAATGTGCTTTGTTCGCTTATCATCATATTTGCAGTCATGCTGTTCTGTTACCATTGTACCAGCAAGCTTAATAAGATTTCTGCTATTGCAGCCATCCGTAGCGGCAGTACTGGTGAAAGCTTCCGCCGAAAAGCCAGGTTTACGCTGTTTAAGAAAAAGAAAATGTCTGTGCCTGTGTATCTGGGCCTTAATGACATTTTAGGCCACGTGAAACGGTATTTGGTGCTGATGATCACTTTCTGCATCAGCTTTATATTAATAACCATACCGCTTAACACAGTCAACACAATGAAAAGTGCAGAGATGGTATCTAAGTTTTCCCTTGACCCTGAAAGCAGTGTTTATCTGCGTAAGATTGAGCGGCCAGGCGATGCCCCATATAATACTACAGAAAAACTTACCTCAGCATTAAAAAGAGTAGAGGGAGAGATGCAGGAAAAAGGATATGATGCATCCCTCACGGCAATCAACCTGTTTTTCTTTAATTTCAAGGAAGAGGGGGAAACAGCCCCAAATAAGCTGATGACCCTTCAGCTTTTAGGACCCAATACAGACTATCTGACATATATGGAAGGCGAGGCTCCCATCCTGGAAAACGAGATTGCCTTTTCGAAACAGGTACTTAATGACAACGACTGGAAAATCGGGGATACTGTGAAAGCCACCATAAACGGGACAGAAAAAAGTTTTCTGATTACCGGGACCTATGCAGACTATATGCAGATTGGAACTTCTGCCAGAATCAATCCCCAAATCGACCTCTCGAAAGAAAGTATTTTTAACTGCTGGAGTATTCTCGTTGACATGGATTCAGACAAATCACAGGAGGTGCTGTCCAAAGAGCTTGGACAAAAGTTCCCCGAATATGAATGGTCCACCGCCCAGGATGTAGTCAACGGTAATGTAGGAGGCATTCAGGAATCCCTTGATAGTATCTTATATCCTATGACCGGAATGCTCTGTGCCGTGATCATGCTCATCACCCTTTTAATGGAAAAGCTGTTTATTGTAAGGGAAAAAGGCGAAATCGCCATGATGAAAAGCATTGGCTTTAAAAACCGCAGTATGCGTCTGTGGCAGGTACTGCGCATGGTGTGGGTGGCTTTAATCTCTATGGCAGCGGCCGTCCCACTATCTATGCTCAGCAATCATCTGATGCTGAAACCCATATTCGCCATTATGGGCGCAGACGTAAATATACAGGTCGATCCGCTGCAGGTATACGGCATCTATCCGGGTGTGCTGCTGCTTGGCATCATTGCAGCCACCTGCATTGCAAGTATGAAAATCAAGAAGATCAATATCCGTGAATTGAATAATCTCGAGTAGGAGGAAGCAAATATGGGAGCTTTAAGCGTAAACAATTTATGTAAAACATACATTATCAACAAAAGACAGAATAATGTCCTTAGAAATGTAAACCTAAAAATCAAAGAGGGAGAGATGGTCGCTGTCATGGGCCCGTCCGGTTCCGGAAAAACCACACTTCTGTATACAGTAAGCGGCATGGACAATGCCACAGCCGGGAAAGTGGATTTTTTCGGCCGGGAGCTCACCACACTGAACGCCAATGAAATCAGTGATCTGCGCCTAAAAGAAATGGGTTTTGTCTTTCAGCAAATGTATATGCTGAAAAACCTCTCCGTTTATGATAATATAATCTTACCTGCTTATCAGGCCGCCGGAAACAGCAGAGCTGTTAGACAGGAGATTAATGACCGCGCAAAAACTCTGATGCAGAAGCTTGGAATCAGCGATATTGCGCAGAATGATATCAACGAGGTGTCAGGCGGACAGCTCCAGCGGGCGTGTATCTGCCGAAGCCTTATTAACCGTCCGCGTATCATTTTCGCCGACGAACCAACGGGAGCGCTGAATAAGCAGAATTCACTGGAAGTCATGGATGTGCTCAACCGCATCAATTCCGAGGGAACCAGCATCCTGCTTGTGACTCATGATATGAAGGTGGCCTCCAGGTGTGAGCGTGTGCTTTATATTGAGGACGGAAATATCCGGGATGAAATCTCTCTTGGCAAATCATCGGACCAGGAGGATACCCGGGAAAGAGAGCGATGTCTTAACAACTGGCTGATTAAACTGGGATGGTAATTTTATAGGACGGTAACTTTAAAATGAAAGATGTTTTAATCGTAGAGGACAACGAGGAACTTGCCGGATTGCTCATGGATTTTCTTACCCGGGACGGCTTTGAGGTACATCATGTCTCCGGGGGAGAGGAGGCGCTGCATTATCTGGAGCAGAACTCTGCACGGTTACTTCTGCTGGATATCATGCTGCCTGGAATGGACGGCTTTGCGGTATGCCGGGCAGTACGACAACGAATGAGCGTACCGGTGCTTATTATGAGTGCCCGCTCCTCAAAGAGTGATAAGCTTGCAGGGTATGAGCTGGGTGCGGATGACTATATAGAAAAGCCTGTGGACCCGGAAATCCTCAGTGCGAAAATACACGCGCTGATTCAGCGGGCCTACGGTGCCAATCACAATGATATTCTCTCTTCGGGTGCTCTTTCCATCCATCAGGATTCCAGGAAAGTATTCCTAAACGGCGAAATACTGGAGCTTAATGCCAAAGAGTACGAATTACTCCTGTTGTTTGCGAGCAATCCCGGGAAAACGCTGCGTAAGGAATATATCTTTGGTCAAATCTGGGGAATGGACAGCTTCAGTGAGAATCAGACCCTCACGGTACATGTAAAGATGCTGCGTACAAAAATAGAAGTGAACCCACGGGAACCAAAGCGTATTACCACTGTCTGGGGAGTCGGCTACCGTTATGAAGAAATATAATACTATACTTATCGTTTCTGTATTTGCGTATCTGATGTTTGCCCTCACCGCCTGGATGGGAATAGGCAAGCTGGAAATGAGCAGAGACAATCAATATAAAATAGAGATTAACCGGGCTTATCACAGCTTATCCACGGGAACTGACGTGGATAAGCTTGATTTGCGTTCCTGTCAGTATTTAAAAAAGGTATCCTTTCTGCCTGCCGCTTCTTTGGAAGATGAGAGCAGTACTGATGCGTTCTACAAGGCAGACAATCAATTATCCATGGATACCCGTTCATTATTTGTGGACGGTCATTTCAAGGGTCTGCTGCGCTTTGATTATGAAGAGCCATTGTTTGAGACTCGCAGTCTTTTGATTTTTGTTCAAATCTGCCTGGCGGTCATGGGGATTTTTTTAGTCGGGATACTGTTGTATCTGAAGTACCAGATCATCCTGCCGTTTTCCCGCCTGAGCCGGATGCCGAAGGAGCTGGCTGAGGGACATCTTACAGGTGTTGTAAAGGAAGAAAAGAGCCGCTTTTTCGGTCAGTTTGTATGGGGTATCGGACAGCTTAAGGATGCTCTCTACATTTCCAGGAAACGTCAGTTCGAGCTTGAAATGGAAAAGAAAAAAATGCTTCTTTCACTGTCCCATGATATCAAAACTCCGCTCAATAATATCAAGCTCTACGCAAAGGCACTGGAGCAGAATCTCTATGAGAACGAAAGCAAGCGGCTTCACGCAGCGCATCAGATTGGTGAAAAAGCGGGACAGATAGAGAATTACGTGGAGGAGATTATCCGTAATTCCAGAGAAGATATCCTGGATATCGAGGTCAAGTACAGCGAGTTTTATGTGGAAGATCTGATAAATCGGGTGCTGGACACATATAAGGAAAAATGCCGACTGCGTCTTATTGAGCTGAATATAAATAGCTATGAAAATATTTTGCTAAAAGGAGATTTGGAGCGGGCGGTAGAGGTTTTTGAGAATTTGTTTGAGAATGCGTTTAAATATGGAGACGGGAGAGCCATCGAAATTTCCTTTTATGAGGAGGATTACTGCCCGCTCATCCGCGTATTTAACACCGGAGAGCCGGTTACGGATAATGACTTCAATCATCTTTTCGAGAGCTTTTACCGCGGCTCCAACAGCGGAGGCATCCAGGGAAATGGCCTGGGCTTATATATATGCAGGGAGATTATGCGTAAAATGCATGGGGAGATTTTTGCTCAGAGAGAGGAAAATGGAATGGCGTTTGTGCTGGTGTTTTCCGGGGAGTGAATTGGATGATGTCGGTGGTTTGGTCAGACTTAAACATTGCACCGTATGGGTGTATTTGTTATAATATAGCCATTCGGCGCATTGTATTTACTGTTACGGGGTACGGAACTGAAGATGAAAATTTGCATAGGAGACAGTTATGATAGGAATATATGATTGTTTTGGATATGGTGGAAGTTTTGATGTACCTTTTGGAGAAAGATACAGACTAATAAAGCAGGCCGGATTTGATTGTGTAATGTTATGGTGGAGTGACAAGTTTGGGAGAGGTACAGGATATCAAGAGGATATTTGTCTTGCAAAAAAATCCGGTTTGGAAATAGATAATATCCATACGCCTGTTCACCAACAGAATTATTTATCATCAGATAATTTGGACGGAGAAAGTATCTATCAAACATATCGACAATGTGTTGAAGATTGTGCGGATTTTAATATACCCACAATGGTGATTCATTTACCCACTGACAAATATCCTGTTAATCAACTTGGCTTAAAAAGATTAGAGAAGATTATTCATAAGGCAGAGGATAAAGAGGTTCAAATTTCCTTTGAAAATTTAAATAACATAAATAATGTGGAAAAGGTGCTAAACAATTTTCAGTCAAAATATGTAGGCCTTTGTTATGACAGTTGTCATCATCAAAACTATGCTCGTGATATTGATTTGCTGAACAAGTACGGAAATCGTTTAATGGCATTACACTTACATGATAATGGCGGAAAGCATAATCAGCATCAGCTTCCTTTTGATGGTTATATCGATTGGACGGATGTAATGAAGATGATAACACTTACAGGCTATCAAGGTGCAACAACTCTAGAGCCTATGAATTGGGATTATGAAGACTTGTCTATTCAGGAATTTTTAGACTGTGCATATCAAAAAGCAAGACAATTAGATGTTATGAGAGCACTGTGATTTAGAATTTAAAAGGGGTTGGAACACTTTTAACAAGTAAAGTAAAAAGTATTTAGAAGAAAGGGTATACTTTTCCTATGAGGATGAGAAAAATGGATATTATAATCAGAGAATACAAAAAGCAAGATGTACCCGAGGCTATCCGCATATGGAATCACGTTGTGGAGGAGGGAGTTGCGTTTCCCCAGCTTAATCCGTTGGATGAAAAAAGCGGAGACGAGTTCTTTTCCGGCCAGTCTTATACAGGAATCGCAGTTGACACATTGACCGGCGAAATCGTAGGACTATATATCCTCCACCCGAATAATGAGGGCAGATGCGGGCATATCTGCAATGCAAGCTACGCGGTCAAGGACGGACTTCGCGGACACCACATTGGGGAGACACTCGTGCGTCACTGTCTGAAACAGGGGAAGGAGATTGGCTTTCAAATCTTACAGTTCAATGCAGTTGTAGCCAGCAATACCCCGGCGCTGCGGCTCTACAAAAAGCTGGGCTTTATACAATTGGGAATCATACCCAAGGGCTTTCTGCTGAAAAGCGGAGAGTATGAGGATATCATTCCACATTACATACTTTTATAAACAGACGCCCCTTAATGTTCCTGAGCTATAGGATATTAAGGGGCATTTTGTCATATCTTATTTATGTATCATATCTTACTTTTGTGTCATATCTTACAAGAAATTTCTGCTTTTAGATGTTAAGATAGTAATCGTAGCAATTCATATATGAGTCAAGATATTTGTGTTTATAGATGTATTTATAGATGCGTTTATATGAGTCAAAATGTTTGCGTTCATAGATGCATATAAATAGATGCATCCAAATTATATTTGTCTTAGGAGGGGCCGGAAAGTGCAGAGAGAGCAAGAACAAAGGCATGTGTATTATGACCATGACCTTGGAATAGAAGCCTACAATTTAAGTGGAATCGTGCAGAAATTCCCCAATCATTTTCATGATTATTATGTGATTGGCTTTGTAGAGGGCGGGAAACGCCACCTGTGGTGTAAAGGGCAGGAGTACGATCTTACCGAAGGAGATTTAATCTTATTTAACCCGCGGGATAATCATTACTGTGCCCCGATCAATGGCGATATTCTTGATTACCGGGCAGTGAACATCAATTCAGACATAATGCTGCGGGCTGTGAAAGAAATCACAGGTAAGGAATTCACACCGCATTTTACAAAGAACGTGATATATCAAAGTGACATCACCCAATCCCTCGGCGATCTGTACAATGCCATTCTTATCAATGCGCCTAAACTGAAAAAGGAGGAGGCTTTTTTCTTCCTTCTGAGGCAGGTGCTGCAGGAATGCGTGATGCCCTTTGATGAGGTTGAATTATCTGAGCCCAACCAGCAGATTAAGGCTCTCTGTACCTACATGGAAGCACATTTTTCCGAAAATATCACCCTGGATGACCTGCTTTCCATGACGAGCTTCGGGAAATCCTATCTGCTTCGTTCCTTTACAAAGCAGGTTGGGGTATCGCCTTACCGTTATCTGCAGACCGTGCGCATTGACCGGGCAAAAAAATTCCTGGAGCAGGGGATTGCGCCCATTGATGTAGCAAGTATGTCCGGTTTTACGGATCAGAGTCATTTCAGCAATTTCTTTAAAGACTTTATTGGACTGACGCCGAAACAATATCAGAGAATTTTTACGGATGCGCCTTCACCGGTAGCTCCGGCGGAGGAGTGGAGAAATGACAACTAAGACTATGAATGGACATATTGCGGCTTTTATCACAATCCTAATTTGGGGGACCACCTTTATTTCTACGAAGGTTCTCCTGCGTACCTTTGAACCTGTTGAAATCCTTTTTATCCGTTTTATGATCGGATATTTTGCCCTGTGGTGCGTATGCCCGCGCCGGCTTACCATCCGGAATCGGATGCAGGAATTATATTTTGCAGCCGCAGGCCTGTGCGGAGTGACACTCTATTATCTGTTGGAGAACATTGCGCTTACGTATACGTTGGCCTCCAATGTGGGGGTAATCATCTCAATGGCACCGTTTTTTACCGTTATTTTCTCCGGTCTGTTACTGCATGACAAGCGGCCAAGTGTACGGTTTTTCGTCGGCTTTTTGATCGCGCTGGCTGGTATTTTCCTCATAAGCTCCGGCGGGGAAAAAGCCCTCCAGCTTAATCCGTTGGGTGATGTTCTTGCCATGGCCGCGGCTGTTGTATGGGCACTGTATTCCACTATCACCAAGAAAATCAGCAGCTTCGGATATCAGACCATCCAGACAACGAGACGTACCTTTTTCTATGGCTTGATTTTTATGGTACCAGTATTGTTTTTGATGGATTTCCATATCGAAACCGCACAGTTTATGGATATTAAAAACGTATTAAACCTGGTATTCTTAGGCTTCGGGGCATCGGCACTCTGCTTCGTGACATGGAACTTCGCGGTAAAGATTTTAGGCTCCGTGAAAACAAGCGTGTACATCTATATGGTGCCGGTAATCACGGCAGTCACCTCCGCGTTGATTCTTCATGAGAAGATGACTCCAGTCATGATTGCAGGTATTGCACTTACGTTAATCGGCCTCTTTTTATCCGAGAACAGAAGACCGGATAAGAAGCGGACGGAAGAGTACAAGGCGTCTGCAAATGTAGAGTAAAATAGATATGCAACATACTCTTCAGTCCTCACGGAGCCGCACTGCGGTGGCTGCCTGACGCCGTCTGGCGTCGTCCAGGGCTGCGTAATGCTTCTTGGTAGTATTGACATCCTTATGGCCTAAAACGTCCGCCACAAGATAAATATCGCCTGTTTCCTGATATAAGGCTGTGCCGTATGTGCTGCGCAGCTTATGAGGAGTGATTTTTTTGGTGGTAGTGATCTGGCGGGCGTATTTTTTGACCAGATTTTCCACGGCCTGGACACCGATTCGGCGGCGCTGGGTAGAGTAGAAGAGAGCGTGCTCGTGGCCCTGGACCGGGACAATTCCTTCGCGGATTTCCAGATAACTGCGCAGCGCTTTTTCTACTTCAGGGCCGAAATATACCACCATTTCATTCCCGCCTTTTCGGGTGACTTTGATTCCGTTGTTCTTAAAATCTACATCCTCAACGTCAAGGCCCACACACTCGGACACACGGATTCCGGTTCCAAGCAGGAGAGTAACAAGGGCCAGATCGCGTTCCTTGGTTTTTTCATAATATACGCGTTTCTGTCCGGTGAGATGATCTCCGC
Organism: Blautia schinkii DSM 10518; assembly: GCA_000702025.1. Lineage (GTDB taxonomy): Bacteria > Bacillota > Clostridia > Lachnospirales > Lachnospiraceae > Blautia_A > Blautia_A schinkii. Next base: position 33,154 of record JNKJ01000008.1, on the reverse strand, counting down.
CGTGCTCAATAAAGTCAAGAAGCATTGCCACCTCATCTGTATCCAGGCGGACAATACTTTTGTCATGAATTTTCGGAACATCCACTAAAACAGTCGGATTTGTCTGAATCATTTCTCTTTTATAATAGTAAGCATAAAAGCTGCGTAAAGCGGAAATTTTCCGTTTCAGGCCGCGTTCGCCGTTGGATTCGGTTTTATCGCCATTTGAGTAGACCTTCAAATATTCTTCGTATTCCTCAATGTCAATAGCCTTAATCTGGTCAAGCACATCAACAGTGAAATCCTGCATGGAGGAGTTTTTAAAAGCAGGGTTTTCTTCTAGTAAAAACTGGAAAAAGATGCGCAGGTCATAGGCATAGGAAATTCTTGTTTTTGTCGTTGTTGTGGAATCTATGGCACGGAAATAATCTCTGCAAAATGGCGGCAAGGTTTTCAGCACCTCGCGCAGGCGTAATGTGTTCTGGATATCTGTCTGTTCGTGATAAGTAATTTTCTTGTCCATGATTGGAGCGCCTCCTTAAAATATGCAGCACCGGGAATATACGCAAAGCTTTAAATAACCCCGGATCAACGGCTTGATTTACCTAATTCTAGCATAAGTGGTCCCATTTCGCAACCATCTATTTGGAAAACTCGGGTTTGTCGTATAGATATACATGAGTACATAGCAGCCGGAAACTGCACGTTATATAAGCCACTCGTACAATTCCCGGCTGCCTCTTACCAAACTTCAATATCAAATATTTTCAATCAAAACACACTCACGGCTGTTTCACATAATTCAATGGGTCGCGCCTTACGCCGTTGACCTGTACACCGAAATGCAGATGCGGTCCGGTGACATTTCCTGTGACACCTACATAGCCAATCAGATCACCTTTTTTCACCGTCATTCCCACCTTCAGCCCCGGTGCAAACTTTGACTGGTGCATATATTCCGTGATCAAGCCTTTGCCATGGTTTATCATGGTAAAATTCCCGGCGCCGCCGCTTTGTGCCGGTTTTTGCTTCGCCACAACCGTACCGTCTGCCGCCGCATAAATCGGCGTTCCAATAGGTGCATAGATATCGATTCCTCCGTGATTGGTAGAACCAATTCCTCCCGGTGATTCCCGATGTCCGAAATAACTGGTGATATTATTCCAACTGGAACTTAAAGGCCAGCGGAAAGACTGATTTTGATATCCTGGTATCAGGGCTCCGTTTTCACCAACATAATGCTCCTTATCCACCCATTCTTTTTTTGCCAGTATGCCGGTGTCCGGATTCAGATAATACTGCTCTCCGTCCAGAGAAATCCAGCCGCTCTCCCGCACTCCGGTTTTCGTGTTGAAATAATAGGTATTGTCCTTAAGCGTCATCCAGCCTGTAGCCAGCACGCCCTTGTCCATGGCGTAATAGGTTCCCTCGGACTTGGTAAACCATTTCTTTTCATAGAGCTTGCCTGTCTTAGAGAAATAATACATTTTTCCTGACAAGGTAAGCTTACAATCATCATAGCGCAGGCCGTTCTTCTTTTTAAAATAGTATTTCCACCCGTCAATCTCCTGCCATCCGGTGAGCATCCTGCAATCGGAAGGCCTGAAATAACGGTAATAATTATCAGGCTTATAAAAGCCTTTTTTAAGCTTTCCATCGGTCCCCGCGTAATAATAAGAGCCGTCCGTTTCCTTATACCAGCCGTCCTTAACCATCACGCCAGTGTTGCGGTTAAATGCATACCATACGTTTTTTATCTTCACACGGCCCTTTGCCTTCTGTCCGTTTTTATTGAGATAAAATTCATTTTTCCCGTTCGCGGCAAAGGTGTTCTTCATCATTTTTCCGCGTTTATCAAAATAATACTGCTTCCCTCCCACCTTCTGCCAGCCGGGACGTATGACTCCGTCCTTCCAGAAATAATATTTATTTCCTGCTGTTGTAGTGGTCCAGCCGGTGTGCATATGACCGTCTTTCTCGTCAAAGAAATACGTCTTACCCTTGACTGTCTGCCACTCCTTGAGCATCTTACCCTTTTCATTAAAGCAATATTTCTTGCCGCTGATGGTGAGAATACCGGCTTTCGCCGCACCATCCTTACCAAAATAGTATTTCACTCCAGCCTTAGAGGTAAACCAGCCCTTGACCAATTTCCCTTTGGTGTCATAGTAATACCATTTGCCGTTTTTCTTCACAAATTGATTCTTAGGAGCTTTCGCGGCAGTTGTGGCTGCCTGAACCTCTGAAACCGTATGGAATACGACAGAGCCTGTAATCAGCACCGCAAACAAAATGAATGCCGCCCATACAGACCGACGTCTCTGTTTCATGCAATTTCCCCCTTAAACAATACCGGCACTTCCCATAGTGCCAAAAGCTACATAATAGCCTCGTCCAAAATAACCGTAAACGGCCCGTCATTTTCCAGAGATACCTTCATATCCGCACCGAAGATCCCATGCTCCACAACCGGAACGGTTTTCTTCGCCTCCGCGATCATGTATTCATACAGGCTCTCCGCCTCATCCGGTGCCCCTGCCTCTATGAAGCTCGGCCGGTTGCCTTTTTTACAGTTGGCGTAAAGAGTGAACTGGGAAACCATGAGAAGCTGCCCGTCCACATCAGCAAGAGAAAGGTTCGTTTTCCCTGCCTCGTCCTCAAATATGCGCAGGCCCAAGAGCTTCTTTAAGTATTTATCCGCGACTGCACGGGTATCCTCACGCCCCACTCCTACAAATACCAGCAGGCCTTTGCCAATGCTGCCCGCAACTTCACCATCTACCTTTACGTCCGCGTGATTCACGCGCTGAATGACTAATTTCATGTAACCTAAATCCTCCGTGTAACTATTGTATCATCAGAAGCATTGGACTATTTCCCGCCGCCTCTTTTATTCTTGATTTTCTGCCAAAGCTCCACACTCTTGTCTCTAATGATACGGCAGAGCGCAAACAATAGTTTAAGAAATCTATTCCAAAGCTTCATGAAAATACCGTTTGGATTGGCTGCATTTCTCTGCTCCTGCAGTTTACCTGTGCTCTCGCTCTCCTTCGGCATGGGCAGAGGCTCCCCGGATTCCGGATCCAGACAGTCAATGTTATAGTATTCCTCTGTATGTTCCGGCATCTCTTTATTGTGCAGGGAATGACTGATCAGCTTCCACACAGTCGCATAAATGACCGCACAAACCGGCACACCTACGATCATTCCCGGGATACCGAAAAGTCCGCCCCCGATCATAATGGACACGATGACCATAAAGCTGGAAAGCCCTGTGGAATCTCCCAGGATTTTCGGTCCCAGGATATTTCCGTCGAATTGCTGCAGCACCAGGATAAACAGTGCGAAATAAAGACTCTTCACAGGGTCCACCAGCAAAATCAGCAGGAAACAGGGAACCGCGCCAAGATACGGTCCAAAGAACGGTATGATATTCGTCACACCCACGATCACACTGATGAGGATGGCATATGGCATGTCAAGTATGGTAGTCCCGATATAACAAAGCACACCGATTATAGCCGAATCCAACAGCTTGCCGCTGATAAACCCGCCAAAGGTCTTGTGTGTAAAACGCATGGCATGAATGATAGTATTTGCCCATTTAGGTGAAAAAAGCGCATATACGACCATCTTACTCTTTGCCACAAAGATTTCCTTATCTGCCAGCACATACAGAGATACGATCGCACCAATGAGCAGATTCTTAAGGAAGGTAAACACATCAAACACACCTGCGGAAATGTTCTTGAGCATCTCCTGCATCTGCGGCAGAATGTTGTTTGATAGATAATTTTGGGCCTCGGTGGAGTATTTATTAAGCATATCAATGGTGTCTGCATTCAAATCCCACCCTCTGTCCATGATCGAATTCAGCCATTTCTCCACAACGGATACATAATATGGAAAACTGGAAATAATACTCATGATACTGCGGATGAGCTGCGGCAGAATCATCATAATGAGCGCGTAGATCACCACGGCAAATAAAGTAAGGGTCAAAAGCACGCACACCCAGCGCACCACTCTCTTACCACGTTTCTCTAATTTAATACTTCTCTTTTTTAAGAGCGGAAAAATAATTTTCTTTTCAAAAAAATCGACGATGGAACTCAAGACATAGGCTAACGCGATTCCATAGATAATGGGCGCCATAATGCCGATAAAAGTCTTAATTCCAACAATCAGGGTTTTCATATGGAAAATCCCATAGTAGAACAACAGACTGGCGGCCACAACAAGAAACGCAGTCACACCCCAGTGTAAGTAACGGTTATCCCAACGAAATTTCATAGCTTCCTCCATTTTTATTTTAGCTACCAAGATTATAACATGCTTTTACAAAAATGTCTCAATATTTTAAACTTTTTTTGATAATCATTGCGCAATCATAAAAAAGCCGCTATAATGTTCCGGTGTTATAAAGAATGATAACGCCATTTGAAAGATTTGGAAAGGGGAACGCGCAAAAGATTATGAAATTACAGCAGTTGCTAAGTGTCACACGAAAAGCCGTGGACGAATACCAAATGATTGAGGACGGAGATAAAATCGCCATAGGCGTGTCCGGCGGCAAGGACAGCCTCACCCTGCTTTACGCTCTGCATGGACTGAAACGGTTTTACCCTCATCCCTTTACGATAGAAGCGATCACCGTGGACCTGGGATTTGAGGGGGTATCCATGGCCCCTATCCAGGAGCTCTGCGACAAGCTGGGGATCCACTATACCTCCATCCCCACAGAGATTGCCAAGATCATTTTTGATGACCGTAAAGAAAGCAATCCCTGCTCTCTCTGCGCCAAGATGCGAAAGGGCGCGCTGAATCAGGTTGCCAAGGAACTGGGCTGTAATAAAATCGCTTACGCCCATCACAAGGATGATGTGGTGGAAACCATGCTCATGTCCCTAATTTTTGAAGGACGTTTCCACACCTTCTCTCCTGTCACCTACTGGGACCGCATGGACCTGACACTTATTCGTCCCATGCTCTACATGGAAGAAAAGGATGTCATCGGTTTTCAGCATAAGTACGACCTTCCTGTAGTAAAGAACCGCTGTCCTGCAGACGGAAGCACCAAACGCGAATACGCTAAAAACCTTCTGCGCCAGCTTAATCAGGACCATCCCGGCACCAAGGAGCGGATGTTTACAGCCATCCTGAACGGCAATTTAAAGGGCTGGACAAAATAAAGGGCCTCCGCAATGGAGACCCCTCTTTTGTATATAAGTTTACTTCTTCGTAGAATCAAATATCTGGATTGCTTCGATAATCGCACGTGCAGTACCGTCAACACCGAGCTTGCTGCTCTCGATACAGAGACTGTAGCCGTTGGCAGAGCCCCATTTCTTATTCGTATAGTAATTGTAGTAGCTGGCACGGCTCTTGTCTGTCTTGGTGATCATGTCCTTAGCTTCCTTGGCGGATTTACTGTATTTCTGAGAAATACGGTTGATACGCCAGTCAAGATCTGCGTGGATAAATACACTGAAGCAATCCTTCCAGTCTGCCAATGCATAGTCTGCACAACGGCCGACCATCACACACGGTCCCTCTGCAGCCAGCTTCTTGATCGCGTCAAACTGAGCGAGGAAAACCTTATGGTTCATTGGCATATCGGTAAATCCTGCAGAAGAATACCCAAAGGAATATGTATCCATCACCAGGGAATACAAAAAACTATTAGTTGGTTTCTCATCATGGTTCTCAAATAACTCTTTGCAAATGCCGCTGTCGTTGGCGGCGTGTTCCAGAAGCTCTTTATCGTAGCATTTAATACCAAAGTATCTGGCTACTTCCTGTCCGATCTGTCTCCCAGCGCTTCCATATTCCCGTCCGATTGTTATGACTGAACTTGTACTGTTCATAATCGTCACTCCCTTCTGCTAAAATATCTTGTAATCATATTATACAATATTTTAAAGGAAAATGCCAACTATTTTCTCAATTTATCTAACAATTTCAAAAAATAATCAGGCAAAGGCGCGGTAAACTCCATATATTCCCTGGTTCTCGGATGTACAAAGCCAAGGACCATAGCGTGAAGCGCCTGCCCCTGCAGATGATATGGATTCTTTACAGAGCCGTAAACCTCATCGCCGAGCAAAGGATGGCCGATGCTCGCCATATGCACACGTATCTGGTGGGTCCGCCCTGTCTCAAGTCGGCATTCGATATACGTCGCATTCCCGAACCGCTCCAAAACCTCATAATGTGTGACGGCTTCCTTCCCGTTTTTATGATTGACAGCCATTTTTTTACGGTCTACAGGGTGACGGCCGATAGGCCCCTCAATGATTCCCTGGTCATCTTTCAGGTTTCCGGATACCACAGCCCGGTAACGGCGCTTAATGCTGTGCTCCTTAAGCTGCTCTGCCAGTTCCCGGTGGGCAGCATCATTTTTGCATATGAGCAATGCACCTGTGGTGTCCTTATCAATGCGGTGCACGATTCCCGGACGCAATACTCCGTTGATACCGGACAGATTATCCTTACAGTGGAACAGTACAGCATTTACAAGCGTCCCGGTATAATGGCCGGCGCTTGGATGCACTACCATATCCTTGGGCTTATTAACTACCAGTACGTCGCCGTCCTCGTAAAGAATATCCAGCGGAATATCCTCCGGCAGAATGTCAGGCTCTGTCATGTCAGGCACACTGACTGTGACCTCATCCGCACATTGCACCTTATAATTGGCCTTCACAGCCTTCCCGTTCACAGTAATCTGCTGCTCCTTAAGAAGCTTCTGCAGATAGGAGCGCGATAATTCCTCATTCTTATCAGAAAGAAAGCGGTCAATACGCGTACCGGCCTCCTCAGACTCCACTACAAATTGCAATAATTCCATATACTCATCCTTTATACTTGGGATTGAGGAAACCAAAATCCTCTTCTTTGTATTTCAGGCACACAAACAGAACCAAAAGAATCCCGCCGCACACCACATAAATGTCTGCAAAATTAAATATCGGGAAATCAATGAGTGAAAAATAGATAAAATCCACCACAAAGCCCCGGAATACCCGGTCAATAAAATTTCCCAGCGCTCCCGCCACGATCAAAAAGATGATCAGCATCAAAGGCAGGAAATATTTTTCCTTTGGCATACGGATAAACACATACAAAGCAGCAACCAAAAAGAACAGGCAGAGAATAGCGAACACCGCTGTCTTCCCCTGAAACATACCGAAAGCAATCCCCCGGTTCTCCAGATATTTAAGCTCCAGCACGCCTTTGATCAAAGGAATCCCCGGCTTATTTCGGAGATGCTCAAGCGCCAGAAGCTTGGTGAATTGGTCCAGAACCGTAAGCAAAAGCACGGAAAAAATCCCTGTCACAGCGCAGACCATGGTTGACAATGGCTTTTTCTCTCTCATGCCAGAATCTCCCTCACTGCCGCAAGCAGCTCCTCATCGCTCACTGTATTGTCAATGAAGCTTTTCCCAATGCCGTCCATCAATATAAATTTGATCCGTCCCTGATCCATTTTTTTATCTTTCTTGGTCGCTGCGAGCACATCCTGTTCCTTCAGCCCTTCTACAACAAGGGGAAGCTCATAGAGGGCACAACCCTTCCGTATCTCCTCATACTCTTCCTGTGTGAGCAGACCTCTCGTGAGTGACAGATAAGCGGCCGCAACAAGACCGATACCCACGCACTGACCGTGAAGAAGCCGGAAATCCTTAAGCTTCTCTACCGCATGGCCCACCGTGTGTCCTAGGTTCAGAAGCGCACGCTCTCCCTGCTCCTTGGGATCGCGCTCAACAACGCCCGCCTTGATTTCACAGCAGCGGCGTATCATTTTTGACAACATACTTAGATCAAGCTTCTTAATCTCATCTGCATTGCCTGTGACAAAACGGAAAAACTCCCCGTCACAGATAAGCCCTGTTTTCAAAATTTCTCCCATGCCACAGGTAAATTCCTTTGGGGGAAGAGTTTCAACAGTGCTCATATTCATATAGACAAGACGAGGCTGGTGGAATGCACCGACCATATTTTTATATTGCTGGAAATCCACGCCCGTCTTTCCGCCCACACTGCTGTCCACTTGGGCCAAGAGTGTGGTCGGGACCTGGATAAAATCAATCCCGCGCAGATATGTGGCCGCGCAAAAGCCTGTAAGGTCGCCTACCACGCCTCCGCCTAAGGCAACCAGAATTCCCTTTCGGTCCATCCCCTCCTCAATGAGGATGCGGTATAGCTCCTGTACTGTGTCAAGATTCTTATTTCTCTCTCCCGCCTCAAAGACAAAAGAGAAAACCTCTGCAGATATCTCCTTGAGAGATTCCTCTACTTTATCTGCATAGATTGGCGCTACATTCGTGTCGCTCACAATACAGAACCTTCTGCCTGCAAGCCCCTCATCCTTAACCGCCTGGGCCAATCCGGAAAAATCTTTTTCAAAATAAATGGGGTAATGGAAATCACCCTCGCGTTTTACAAGTAATCTTTGTTCTGTCATCTTCAATCACTCCTGTTAATACGGCGGTGCCTCACAAGGCCTATACATATCGCGAAATACGCACACTTAACCGCCCTTTTTTCGTCTGCCGGGAGACACCCTCATAGAGGAAACGTCCCTTTCCCCGCACGGAGATAATGTCTCCCTCCTTAGGCTCGTAACCATTGGAGGTCACTATGCGTCCATTGACAAACACCTGTCCGCCTTCGATATATGATACCATACTGCTCCTTGATTCCCGGAAAGCCAATGCGATCAATGCATCCAGCCTCACGGAAGAACAGGTACCGGATACAGTCGTGAGGTTGGGGCTTGGCAGCTCGCCCGGGTCCTCTACTTTTGTAATGAGAATATTGGTGTGACGGACACGGCACAGATTTTCCAGAAAGAAATCCGTCATTTTCTGCAGGCAGAAGAACCACGCTGCATTCTCCTGCACCAGGATATCGCCCACCACACTTCGGTCCACTCCCAGATTCAGGATGGCGCCCAGATAATCGCGGTGTCCAAGTTCCTCAGAAAACTTCAAAGCCTTGGGCTCCACCCGCAGGCAGTCGATGGGATACTCCCAGGGAAAAGCAAGAGCATCAGGATGAAAAGCCACCATCTGACGCTCTGCATTCTCATAGCCCCCGAAGCTCTCCACCGTCACTCCCAGCGACCGGAAATCCTGGCTACTCACAATATTCTGCTCATTTAAATTAAGAAAATCCGAAAAGGTTACAATATCCCTGTGATAAGAAATATTGGCCAATTCCCGGATTCTCTTAAGAAAAAATTCTTCTTTCTCCATTGTGGATTAATATCCAGCCCTCACGGAGGGAATGGAACCTCCTAATATATTCTGTAAGTCTCCGGTAATATCCACGTTATAAGGCCCAAGTACAAAAATGTAGCTGGATACCTTCTGCAGGCTTCCGCCCAGGGAATAACATGCGCCGGAGGTGAAATCGATGATCCTCTGTGCCAGTTCTACATCGATTCCTTCCAGATTTAAGATTACGGTAGAATTGTCTACCAGGGTATCTGCGATTTCACGGGTATCTTCCATGGAAGATGGTTTGATCACACAGACCTCCATATTCGCGGACTGTGTGTTTCTCTTGCTGCTGCTTCTCATCGGAGTGATCTTAGAAGAAGGGGCAGGGCGCGCCGGCCGTTCCTGTCTTGCCGGAGCCTTAGCGGCTGCAGTCTTAGCGGTTGCTTTGCTGACGGTCTTAACGGGTTCTTCATCAAAATCGAAATCATCTAAATCATCATCCAGATCTCTCTTCTTGCTGAATTTATCAAAAAATTTCTTCTTCGGCTTTTCATCCAGTTCATCATCCAGAAAATCATCGTCATCTTCATCATCTAATAAATCGTCGTCTAAGAACTCATCATCGTAATCATCATTTAACTTGATGGCATCCAAAAACTTATCTAAAACGCTCATTTAAAAATCTCCAATCTTCCTTAATCTTGTCGTGAATAGTCTCTTTCACCGAAAATACCTGTTCCCACACGTACCATCGTAGCGCCCTCCTGCACAGCGACCTGATAATCACCGGTCATTCCCATGCTCAAAACGCTCATAGTAATATTATTAATGTTTTTCTCTGCAATGTCAACACTTAATTCCTTTAATTTGTGAAATATTTCCCTATTATCCTCCGGATTATCCACAAATGGCGCGATTGTCATGAGCCCTCGGACCTCCAAATGCGGAAGCTTGGATACCTCCTCGAGAAAGGGCAGGACCTCATCCACTTTAAGTCCGAACTTGCTCTCCTCCTCAGCCACATTCACCTCTGCCAGGATGGGTACGCGCACGTTTTTCTTCGCTGCCTCCTGCTCAATGGTCTCGGCCAGGCGCAGAGAATCGACGGAATGGATCATCGCTGCTTTATCCACGATATACTTTACCTTGTTCCGCTGCAGATGGCCAATCATATGCCATGCCACATCACCGGGCAATTGGTCATACTTATCCATGATCTCCTGCACTTTATTCTCACCGAATACGCGGGCTCCGGCATCGTATGCTTCCTTCAGCATCTCCACAGGTTTCGTCTTACTTACCGCGACCAGGGTGACTTCACTTGGGTCCCTGCCCACAGCAAGACAGGCCTCTTCAATGTTTTTCTGAACCTGTGCCAAATTATCTGCTAACATTTTACAAGCCTCCTAACTATCTTCATCAATATAAAATATCCTCTTCCTTCACCTCGTCAGCGTTACGCACAATGTGGTCGTAACGCGCAAGGCCGTAGGACGTAGCTTTAGACACAATTGCATATTCCTCATTCTGATCAAGGATCTCTATCCTGCGGAACACCGCGTAGCCTTTATTAATGCAGTACACACCTTCTAGGATTCCGGTTTCCCCTACAATATATTTCCCCTGTGATTTCTGATTCACAATGGCATCCCCTTCTTTAAACGCACCCTTGTCCACGTAATACGTATAGGTCTGCTCTTTCTTTGAATCATCATCAATTGAGGTTTTTGGCTTCTGGTCCTCGATACTTGCGTATATGGTCGCAGTGACAAAGGTGGTCACATCCTTGCCATCCTTATTCTTATCCGCCACCATGAAGCCCTCCTGCTGGGTATCCGCATTCTTCGTCGAGAAAGTGGAGGGGATTGTATAAAATTCTTTGGTCACAATGGAGGAAAGCGGTATTTTAAGCCCGTTTACTGTATTTGTCACCAACTCGATCTCCAAAAAGCGGTCTGATGCGTAGCGCACCAGTCCTTTATTGAAATCAATCTTTCCGTACTTCGAGCCTTCAATCTCAATAATAGAGAAATCTCCGCTCTGTGTCATGCCGTCCTTCAGGAATTTCACCCGGATGGAAGAACGGTCGGCAAGTTTGACTGCCTGCTTGTCACTTAATGGAATGAGCAGGCTCCAGCGTTCGTCAGTGATGATCGTATAAATATCATCTCCCGGCTTGACCGGTTTCTGTGTTTTTAAATCTGTCTCATGGTAAGAATTCTGGTCAAAATCCTCTGTTGTCACGGTATCTACGGATTTTCCCTCGTAACCGTCCTTGGAATAGAGGATAATACCGTCTGATTTCGCCTTGCTGATGGTCTGATTTCCTAACGTAACCACACTGGCCTGGCTGTTGGCAGGAGCACCGGAACCATCCTCTGAATCTTCGCTTGTCAGCGCGGCAGAGGGCTCTGCCGTAACGCCTGCATACTGGAGGATATTTCCCTCCAACTGATATTTAAAACTATAGGTATTGTTAAATTTGCTTGGATTAAAGCCCTTGGAAAAGCTGAGCATGTCGCTGCGGATTTTTGCTAAATCCTCCTGGCTTAATTCTGTCTGGACCTCCGGCACCTTGGTAGAGCTCAGTCCGTAAACAGCACCGTTGGCATTGATCTTGTTGCCTTCCCTGGCATAATAGGTCACATAGCCGCTGGAATCCGCTTTATTCACACTTTCCTCCCGGATAGCCAGGCCGGTATATGTTTCATTTCTTGATAAAGGACCGGATGTCACTTGATATGAATCAATATGGCTGGACGTCAGGTACAGTATCGCGCTGAACAGCATGTATAAAAACAGGACGCCGAACATCACCGTACCAATATTCAGCCCGAAAATCTTCCTGATTTTCGCGAAAAATCCCGGTACCTTGCTGGGATTCTTTTTATTATTGGGCAAGTATATGCCTCCTTTACCTCATCTTCTAAAATTCATACGAAGCTATTGTACCATTTTCTCCCTCCAAAGACAAGGAAAAACAGGAAATTAAAAGAGACCGTCTGTGCAAAAACACACAGACGGTCTGAAAAACTGGTGATATTTTATTTGATTGTAACCTTTTTCACTACCCATTTGCCGTACACCTTGGTCTTGCCGTTGAGTAGTGTATAGGCGCGCACACCGAAGTAATACGTACCTTTCGGCAGGTTTTTAAGATTCACCTTGCCGTATTTGCGGTTTGTATAGGTCTTATACTTAGAACCCGGAGAAAGTGTTACACTGGTAAAGCTCTTTTTCGTCAGCACGTACTCATATCGGTAAGCTGAGGATGCCTTTGTATATGTGGCTGTGAGAGTGCCCTTGCCTGTGCTCACAGATTTAAACTTAGGCGTTCCTGGTGTTGTGCCGCCAATCTTCACCTTATACACATCTGACCATTCACTGAATATCTTCTTGCCCTCTGCATTGAGACGGTAGGCGTGAACAGCCAGGTAGTATGTACCTTTGTTAAGATAGGTAAAAGATGTGCTTCCGCTGGAAACATTCTTGTTCACCTTCGTATAACTCTTTGACTTAAGAAAGCTCGGTGAAGTACCTAACGTGAAATCATATCCGTCAATATTATCTTCGTTTTTCACAACTGAAGCATTGATAACATTGCCGTTCGTGACTGTCACTTCATTAAACTGCGGCTTGGATGGAGCGATGCTAACAGTTCCCGTATAGTCCTGCTCACCGATTCCCTTAATACAGAGATTGCATGCATAAGCATCTTCCTTACCGGTATCTGCGTCATAATATGTGATATCCATCATATCATCCCAACGCTCTCCATCAAAAAGATAACTCTGTCCATAATCGGCTGTAAAAATCTTATTACCACCGCGCTCGTGAGGGACATACCCATTTTTGCTGTCGAATTTAAGTTCAATAGCGAACTTCTCTCCTGCTCCGATAGGAATTGCCTCGTTTAAATCCACGGTATAATATCCACTGTAGTTATTCCGTCCCGACTGACTGAGAACCATAGTTCCGGTATCTGGAGATGTTTTTACATAGCGGTAAATATTGATTGTATACGACAGCGGTGCAGCTCCAGCGTAGAAGCTCACCTTCTTTAAATACTGCGGAACATCCGACACAAAAACATTTGCTCCGGAAATACGCAGACTGCTGTTATCCGTTACCGGCTTGATAACGGAACCGTATCCTGTACCATCATACTGGCTGATGATCATAGAATCCAACGGCCTGCTCTCTACCTCGTAGAAGGATGGAGACTTGATTGAACGGTCTTCATAGGATATCCAGAAATATCCTCCGTCACCGCCGTCCGTACCCCAGCTATTCTGTATCAGAAATGCACCCGGTGTATCTGCCGCCGTAACCTTCTCGTCATCCCAGCCAATCAATGTCACTGAATGATTCGGCTTAATATAACTTTCACAATAAAAACTGTTTGTTTCCTTATCATAGGGATAGCTGTACCCATTTACATGCAAACCAATTTCCACAGCCCCCTGGTTGTAGATAAAGCTCTTAACATCATTAATCCTGTCTGCCCTCTGAGCCTGTGTAATTCCATCCTTATTAATCTCATAGAGCCAATAACAATTCTTAAGACGGACTACTGACGTTTCCTTGTCGTCATCACTAATTATGCCGTCAAGAATACTCTCGTATCTGCCAATTTTGTCCTTAGATGCGGCATCAAAAGAGAGAGCCAACGGATAATCGCTGTCATAAGCAGCTCCGTAACCTCTGGCAAGTGTTGCCGTACTATAATATTTGTTTCCTCCAAAACCTGTCCATAAATATGGATATGGAGCAACAAAGGTTTCACCGCTGGTAGGGTCGTTTTCACGATTGTTCATCCCATGAAATGCGGAATATGCCAGATGTGTTTCTGACAAACTGATGGAATTATCCGCAAGTCCCCGCCGAATCATACCTGTCTCTACTGATTCCAGCGCGCTAAAAGCCCAGCACATACCAAGAGACCCCTGATTTTTCACAGGAGTTCCAAATCCGCTTTCTATTAGGCTGTAGCGTACCGGTAGACTGGAGGAGGTATAAATACTTTGTGCCTGGTCCACCTGCTCCTGTTCGCTGGAAAACAGTGTAATATCATCTGCCTGGGAGTCTGAAAACGGATCTTCTGCGGTAATATCGTCCGACGTATCATCGGAAAACACGTCCACATCCTGGCTATCACTGTCCGGCAATTCTACCGCCGGGGCAGCTCCGTCATCAAAAGCGTCCGCTTCATTAGCGGGAAGACTGCGCGCCTGTGGTCCGCCGTCTGTGATGGCATCGTAGGGAGTGATGGAAGATTCATCTCCTGTCGGAATGCCCTCCGAGTCCAGCTCTTCCGCCGGATCGTACACCGGAATATAGCCACTCTCGGAAGCCTCTCCTTCCACCAGCTCGAACAGCTCGTAGGTCGTACCTGCCTGAACCAGGGAAACAGAGCTAAGGGACACAGCCAAGGCCAATGAAAGACCTGCGGCCAGTCTCTTTTTCATAAGTTTTAATTTCATATCTAATCACCTATTATAATAGTGCTAGATGGGGGTTAATTTTATTATAATGGGAATGTAACAATTTTGCAAGGAAAATGTTGGCACGCGGCAGAATCAGATGAGAAAAGGCACAAGTAAATGCGAACATATTTTCCGAATATCTGTTTGCTTTCTTATCAAAAATATGGTATTCTATACATATAAGTTGGTAATTAATTGAATATCAGGATTTGATTCACAGACAATGCGCCTGTGATAGGCAAGAACATAAGAGAATTATTTGGAGGTAATCCCCTATGGCATATGGTAAAATCAGCAAGAAACAGCAGGAAATACTAGACTATATTAAAAATGAGATTCTCAACCGTGGATTCCCCCCCGCTGTACGTGAGATCTGCGAGGCAGTCAATCTGAAATCCACCTCTTCCGTGCACTCCCATCTGGAGGCCTTAGAGAAGAACGGTTATATCCGTCGGGATGCAACCAAACCCCGCGCCATCGAGATTATAGACGATAATTTTAATCTCGTCCGCCGTGAGGTGGTCAATGTACCGCTTATCGGCACGGTTTCCGCCGGTCAGCCTATTCTGGCCGTGGAGAATATTGAGAATTATTTCCCTGTGCCCGCAGAGTTCATGCCTAATGAGCAGACGTTTATGCTCCGCGTGAAAGGCGACAGTATGATCAATGCCGGTATCTTCGACGGCGATCAGGTACTGGTGAAGCAGCAGCCTAATGCAAATAACGGTGACATTGTGGTAGCCCTTGTGGAGGACAGTGCCACGGTCAAGACCTTTTATAAGGAGAAAGGCTATTATCGTCTCCAGCCGGAGAATGACAGTCTGGACCCAATCATCATCCGCGGTGATCTGCAGATACTTGGCAAGGTATTCGGTGTATTCCGTATTTATCAATAGCATTTCGGACAAAAAAGCAGCGTCCCTGATCATTTCATTCAGGAAACGCTGCTTTTTTGTCCGAAATTTTCACAAGTGAAGTATGAAACAATGTGATGAATGCAATTAAGCGCAATTAGTTTACATAATATTATTATGGATAACCAATTATTTCAAAAACTCTTCTGCATCAAGAACCTTTCCGTCTCTCCAGATTCTCTCCAGGTCGTAGAAGAGACGATTTTCCTCGTCAAATACATGGACGATCATATCGCCGTAATCCATAAGTATCCAACTGGAGTTTTTGGTACCCTCAATCTGCTTAGGCTCGAAGCCTGCGCGTCCGAGCTTCTCCTCTACATTGTCTACCATGGCCTGAACCTGGTTTTGGTTGCTTCCGCTGGCAATGATGAAGTAATCTGCAATTACAGATACATCATGGATATCAATTACTTTAATATCCTCACCTTTCTTCTCTTCCAGTGCTTTACACGCAATCTGCGCCATCTCTTTTTCTTTGCTCATGAACACTCTCCTTTCTGATTATTGATTTTGTCCGGCTATTCCGCCGTCATGTTTTGTCTCTCCATATGAAGCTCTTTATAATATAAAAACGCATCTTCGGTGGTTCTGTCAATATCTTTTGGATTTTTTTCCAAATAATCCAGGGTATCCTTTAGAATTTCATACATGCATTCATCCAAGTCCCGGAATGCCAGTTCTCTTATTTTTGCCAGATTCTGCGCCTTGTCACGCATCGGCTCGATATAGTCGGCAATATAGACGATTTTCTCCAGAATCCCCATCTCTCTGCGTCCTGTGGTGTGATATGTGATTGCAGCCAGGATTTCTTCATTATTGATATCATATTTTGCACGGGCCAGGTAAGCGCCCAGCTTGGCATGGAGCAGAAACGGATGCTGCTCCTCGAATTCAGTGACTGCGATTTTGTGCTGGCTGCACATTTTTAATTTCTTTTTGTTTGGAATACACTTGGCACAATCGTGGAGAAGCCCTGCCGCCTGTGCATCCTTCAGATCATATCCGTGCGCCATCGCCAGAGCGGCGCAAGTGTACATCACTCCCATTGTATGGGCAAATCGTTCCTCATCAAGATATTTGGACAGCTTTTTCTCCATCTTTAAAAAATCATACTCTGCCATCGGACTCCTCATCCTTTCTGCTGTTATTTTAAAAGGAGGCGCCAGGCTTTCCGGTGTAAATACATTGTTGATCAATATAACAAATCACCTGGTCAGGCACATAGTAACGCAGACTCTTATGCTCCCGCATCCACCTGCGTAGAAGCTCACTGGATACATCAATATTCATGGTATCCAGCCGGAAAAAGTGTCCGCCATACTTGCGTGAAAGCCGATTCATTTCGTGGTCAAGCTCTGTCACAGGCGTGTGATTCCTGGTGGCGACCACCAGAGTGCACGCCTGGCAGATACGCTGCGGCTCCATCCAGGTATCGAAACTGTAAAGAGAATCCGCGCCTATGATGAAATAATAATCTGTATCCGGATTCTGCTCCTTCAAAGCCTCTAGGGTACGGTACGTATAGGTGTACCCTTCTTCATTCATCTCGATCAAGGACAGCTCAAAATGCGGGTTATCGGCGATTGCACGCTTCACCATCTCCACCCGCTGTTCATCGCTGGCCCTTCCCGTCCTGTTCTTCTTATGGGGCGGATTGCCGGAGGGCATGAACCAAACCTTATCCAGCTCAAGCTGCTCGTAAGCCTTTTCGCCCAAAATCAGATGTCCCATGTGGATAGGATCAAAAGTCCCGCCCATAATCCCAATCTTTTTTCTGACATCCCCCATTGTTAAGCCCTCCGTAGGTTAAGGAAGGATGATTTTTTTCTTTTCGTTCTTTCCTTCCCGGTATAATACGATTTTCTTGCCGATGACCTGTACCACCTGGGAATGTGTGCGCTCTGCCAGCATTTCTGCCATCTGGCGCGGGTCCTCGAGGCAATTCTGTAATACACTGATCTTAATCAGCTCTCTGGCTGCAAGGGCCTCATCTACGGATGCAGTGTTCTCCGGGGTAAGGCCACCCTTTCCCAACTGCAGAATCGGCTCTGTCTTCATAGCCAGACTCTTTAAATATGCTCTCTGTTTACTTGTCATTTTATCCTCCTGATTATGCCGGACTGCAGAAAATATGCATGTCCGGCCGCTAATACCTGTTCTTTCTATTTAAAATAGTCGAAATCAAAGCCATACATGCGGACGGTATCGCCCTCCTGGATGCCTGCTTTTTCCAGCTCCTCCAGGATGCCGCCTTCCTTAAGAAACTTCTGGAAGAAAGCAAAGCCTTTTTCTGAATCCAGGTTTGTATAACCCAGCATTTTTTCGATTTTTGGCCCTTCGACTACAAAGATCTCCGGATTCTCCTCACTGCGTTCCACCGTAAACGGTAGGTTTTCTCCAATAAGCATATCCTCGGGGAAGAACTCCTGTTCAAACACGATTGGCTCACGCTCACAGGTATCCAGCAGTTCCTTCACATGGAACAAAAGCTCTCTCACGCCCTGCCCCGTCACCGCGGAAATGGGATAAACCTTGACGCCCTTTGGCTCAAACTCTGCTTTAAGTCTGTCAATCGGGCTTTCCTCGTCCTCGAAAATACAGTCAATCTTATTTGCCGCAATTACCTGTGGTCTGGCCGCAATTTCCGGATTGTAGGCCTCTAACTCTTTATTAATTTTATAAATGTCATCCACAGGGTCACG
This sequence comes from Blautia schinkii DSM 10518, assembly GCA_000702025.1. Lineage (GTDB taxonomy): Bacteria > Bacillota > Clostridia > Lachnospirales > Lachnospiraceae > Blautia_A > Blautia_A schinkii. The sequence continues at coordinate 14,843 of JNKJ01000008.1, read as the reverse complement.
ACCCTCTGTAGAAGCCGCGTCTACGATGTGAATGATCACTCTCGTCCTCTCTATGTGGCGCAGGAACTCGTGGCCTAAGCCAACGCCCTCGGATGCGCCCTCAATAAGTCCCGGGATATCGGCGATGACAAAACCGCCGTTTTCCGTATCTACCACACCCAGGTTCGGGCTTAAGGTGGTAAAATGGTAATTCGCGATTTTCGGCTGGGCATTTGTCACTCTGGAAAGGAAGGTGGATTTGCCGACATTTGGAAAACCGACAAGTCCCACGTCCGCGATTACCTTAAGCTCCAGCATGACCTCCAGCTCCTGTGCCGGCTGTCCCGGCTGGGCATATTTCGGCACCTGCATGGTAGCGGTGGCATAATGCTGGTTGCCTTTCCCGCCGCGGCCGCCCTTTAAGACAACCTGTCTGCGGTTGCTGCCTGACATATCCGCGATGACCTTGCGGGATTCTGCATCCATGATAACTGTGCCTTCGGGAACCCTTAACACGATATCTTCGCCGTCCGCGCCGTGGCAGCGCTTTTTGCCGCCCTGCTCGCCGTCCTGTGCCTTATATTTTCTTTTGTGCCGGTAGTCGCCTAACGTATTCTGGCCCTCATCTACCTCAAAGATTACATCTCCGCCGCGTCCGCCGTCGCCGCCGTCAGGTCCGCCGTTGGGAACGTAGAGTTCCCTTCGGAAGCTTACATGGCCGTCGCCGCCTTTACCGGAACGGATGATGATTTTCGCTCTGTCTGCAAACATATGACACCTCTATTCTTTATACAGTCCGCCTATGCAGCCGAACTGCTGAAATATGAAAGAAAAGGCTTCAAACCCATATAGATTTGAAGCCTCCCCACTTTACTGATGATTACTCTGCCTCTACCGGTACGATAGAAACCTGTTTCTTATCGCGTCCTTTTCTGGTGTATCTTACTACACCATCTGTCAGTGCAAATAAAGTATAATCTTTACCGCAGCCTACATTCACACCTGGGTGAATTCTTGTTCCGCGCTGTCTGTAAAGAATGTTACCAGCTTTTACGAACTGTCCGTCTGCTCTCTTCGCACCTAATCTCTTAGACTCGGAATCACGGCCGTTCTTTGTGGAACCAACTCCCTTTTTATGTGCGAATAACTGAAGGTTCATTTTCATCATGTCGTTACACCTCCTTGACTTTTACTGTCAAATATCGATTGTTATAACTATGTTCAATTTCTGTTAAGCCGAGAATCAGGGAATCCATCAGGAGCTTCCCCTGGTCTGTCACTGGTTTCGTAAAGCGAATGGAAACATAACCGTCTTTCTCTTCTGCCTGAAATTCGTCCCGGGTAAATGCCTCGAGGGAATTCACCGTGGTGATGATCAGAGCGGAAACCGCAGCGCAGACAATGTCTTGTCCCTCCTGCGCGTAGCCGGCATGGCCTTTCGATACAAATTCGAGATAACCGCCGTTTCTCTTCTTAACCGTAATTGTAATCATAATGACACCAGATTAACCGTTGATTTTTTCGATTTTAACTTTGGTGTACTGCTGTCTGTGACCGTTTTTCTTGTGATATCCAGTTTTTCTTTTGTATTTGTAAACGATAACTTTTTTACCTTTACCGTTTTCAACTACAGAAGCGGTAACACTGGCATCTTTTACGTCTTCGCCAACTTTTAAGCCGTCGTTGCTGACTGCAATAACGTTGTCAAAAGTTACGGTTTCACCAGCTTCAACACCGAGTTTTTCAACTCTGATCACGTCGCCCTCGGCAACTTTGTACTGTTTACCACCTGTTGCAATAATTGCGTACATAATGGCACCTCCTATGAACTTTACTCGCCAAATACGGTGGCCGGGATGGCTCTTAAACCTCTTTGTGCGGCATACTTGATTATAATAGCATGGATGGATTTGTTCGTCAATATGATTTTCAAAAAAAATTGAAGGGGTCCCCTGGAAAGTTGGGGAACGGCCAGGATATGGGAAACCGGTGTGGGGAGCAGGCATTGTTTCTGTGGGGCCGATGCTCGCTTGCCTTCAACTAAGTGGTAACTGCGACTAAAGCGCTCACGAAGAGCGTTCGCGCTTAAGTCTCCGTAACCACTGGATTTTCAGGCGCGCTTCCGCAAATCGGCCCCACAGAAACAATGCCTGCTCCCCACACCGGTTTCCCATATCCTGGCCTTCCTCTACGTTTTCGTCCCCTTGTAGGGGAAGGTGTGTTCGACGGGAGGGGTTGGCGATGTTCTACAGGTCTTATGATGTACTCATAACGGTGGATATCTGAATAAGTGTAATACCCTGCTTTTAGGACATCCTTGCGAATCCGTTCGGTGTTTATAAACAAGTTTATTAGGAGATACCTATAATGCTTATAATCAAAAAATGCTGGAAAGCGAGAATTATCGGGCGGGTTTGGTGGGGTGTTCGAGGTTGCGGGTGCGGATTTTTTGGGCTTCTATTTCAAGGGGTGTTACGGGGTCGCGGATGGTAAAACGGGTTAGGAGGGCGGCTATTGCGTAGTATATTACGCATTGGGAGTGGTCGGTGAAAGTTGTGTTGTAATTTCCGGTGTGTTTCCATAGGAAGGGGGCAAAGGCCATTTCTCCGCTGAGTGCTCCTGCGGCGGCCAGAATTCCGTTGAGGAGCATTACGGTTAATATGAGGATGCTTGCTAGAAATACAAGCTTTCCCCATTCGTTTGTAAGCCTGCGTCTGTATAATATTAACAGTGCCAGGAAGAGTATTCCCGCAAGGAGTAGAAAGTATACAGGGGCGAAGCCGATCTTTTCGATGATGGACGGTAAAAAGCTGAAATCGCTTGCGTTTTCTATACTGCTTGGACTGCCTAATGACGGGGGTATTTTTGCAAGCTTCTCGAAATCCAGGGCTGTTCCGCTCCTCCACTGTGGCAGGCAGGTATAGGCTATGGCTGCGAAAGACACGGCAGTTGGGGCCCATACGCTGATGAGTGTGCGTCTTTTGGCATCGGGGAACCAGTTTTTATAGTAGATGCTTGTGTAGAGGATGCCGTAGATTACGGACATTTCGGTAATAAAGAGTAGGTCTGCGGTGGTGAGGACTGTGATTGCTATGATGCATATTCCTAATATCTGGCATTTCAGCCAACCTTTTTCTCTGCGGCGATAGTGGAAAAGGATTCCCACGTATCCTAAAAATATCAGTAGTGTGCCGTGGAAGAAATACGGGTCTTGTAAAACGTGTCCGCGGCCCCTAAAATTATGTATCAGAGCCTGGCAGGTAAATATCAGGCCTAAATTGCCTATTACCAGAAATAGTTTTCCTAATTCCTCTGTTTCAAACTTTGCGTTGATAATAAAAAAGTACAGGGAAATTACCGGTATCAGGAAACACAAAACGGAAACAATGGTTCCTGTAGCGGTTGCAATGTTTTTATTATGGAGGATTTCCCACACATTGAACAGAACCGTGATGAGATTGAGGAATAAAAAGGTGTATATGTACTTTTGCGCTGGTTTGACTTTGTGGATTTCGTTTAGGGCTGTTCCTACCTCCACCGGGTCTCCCATCTCGAGTACGGAAGCCTCTTCTGCCTCCTGCTCGTCCATGCCGTCCTCTATAAATGCATCCTTCTGATCCGATAAATGGGCAGCAAGCTCCTCTTCAATTGCGTCTCGGATGCCGGGCGTGGTGATTTGGTCACACACGGTTTTTAGATATTCGTTTCTGTTCATGTAAGACACCCCCTGTCTTTATAATTTGCGCTGTTCAGCTTGAATTTTCTCATTTTCAATTTCCAGCCCTATGATAGAATCGCGCACGGCAAAACGTGTGAGATATCCTGCGATAGCGTAATATGTTATAATTTGGGCATAGTCGAGCGTTATCCCCTCCCTGTAGTTCCAGGTGAGATTCCACATAAACGGAGTAAACGCCATTTCCCTGCCGAGAAATCCAAGCATTGTAAGTGCACCGTTTAAAATCATGACAGAGAGAATTAAAATGCTCGTAAAGTATATGAGTCTGCTCCATTCATTTGTCAGGTGTCTGCGGTAGCTGATAAGAAGAATGACAAACAGGACACCGAGGAACAGCAGGACATATGCAGGCAGAGGTCCTGTTTTTGTGGTCATATCATTGAGAAAATTGAAGTTTAATGTGTTGTCAACAGGCGTGTTTGTCTTGTGAAAAATCGGAATGTTTTCAGACACGCGCAAGGTATGGTGGTACATCTCAGTAAAAAAGCGATACAGCATAATCCCTGCGCAAATTCCAAAAGGAGCCCACGCACCGAATAAAATTCTTTTTCTCTGTTCCGTAAACCATTTTCTGTAAAACAACCATGTGTAAACCACCGCATACATAAATGCGCCTTCAAGTATAAACCAAACATTTCCACTGGCCAGCGCAGAAAGGAAAAGTCCTGTCAACCCGATAAGCTGGCATTTCCACCATCCTCCGCTTTTTCTCCGAAAATGGAACAATACGCCTTGATATCCCAACAGCATTAATATCATCATGCTAAAGCAGTATGTATCTGTTAAAAATGCATCGGTAAATGATAGCAGACATTTTCTAAGCAGTATCTGCGCACATATGACTATGCCACCGTTTCCTATTGAGAGAAAATGTTTCGCAATGGTTCCTTCTGTTGAATGGTAAAATGTAAGCAAAAAATATAATGCAAGAAAAAACACTTCCGCTATTACCAGTGCTGCAATATTCCCGGCGGAGATGTGCATTTTATCGTCAAATATCATGTACCAGATATTCAATCCCACAAGCCACAAATTTAGAAGCATGAAGGCTGCCACATATTTCCTGGCGGGTCTTGGCTTATGCAACTCGTCAAGGGCAACGCCTACCTCCACCGGGTCCCCCATGTCCTGCACCGCCGCTGCTTCTGCCTCATCCGGTTCCATTCCGTCTCCCATAAATGCATCTATTTGGTCTTGCACATGAGCGGCAAGCTCTCTGCGGATGACATCCCGGATACAGGGAGTGCTGATTTGTTCCGTCACAGATTTCAGATATTCATCTCTTTTCATGCAAGACACCCCCTGTCCGATCAGATAAAGCCTTCTTTATTGAAATCCCTGGTTCCGATTTCTAAATCGAGCACCGAATCCCTGGTCACAAATCTTGTCGTATATCCTGCCATGATGTACCATAAAATTGGCTGTACAATATCAATTGTCCTGTCTGTCTCGTGATTTTCAATTAGTTTCCATAGAAATGGGGTAAATGTAAGCTCTGAATACATAACACCGTAAAGAGTCAAAATTCCATTCACAAGCATCACACCCACAACCAATGAAGCACTTAGGAAATAAATTTTGCTCCATCTGTTTGTGCAATGTCTGAATTGGTAAATCATGAATAACTCTGCTGCTATTCCGATAAGTAAAACAAGATATGCGGCTCCGTTTCCCGTCTTACTGCATATTTCAGGCAGGAGTGAGTAGGTCCACTTATTTTTTGTAAGTCTCTCCGGCAAAAACAAAGAGGTTTTTAACACTACTGTTCTGTACAACTGCAGACCTGCACAGCATATTGGAACTGCCCATAGCAAGTAAACTGCGGCTTTCTTTTTAACAGGAAACCAGTTGTGATGATAGGCAAAGGTATAAATGCTGGCATAAATGCTTGTAAGTTCTGCGGTTATGATTAAGTTCTTGTGCAAATATAGAGAGCATATTCCGAAAACCAATATTATAAGTAAACATTTCCACCAAGACTGCTTGCTGCGTCTATGATAAAATAATAAATGCAATATCACAAAAACAACAGACAAGCCAATACTAAAATAATATTTGCTTAGAAATACCATGCCTCTTCCGAATAAAGCTAATACAAATGATAAACAAAAAAACGTGGCTGCCTCCCTTGCCGGAAAATCAAAAGGTAGCAGTTCATTTTTATCAAACTCGGAAAAATACCCGGCCCCTGCTATAACCCCATAATAGATGGCTAGCAAGCCTCCCATTATTACAAGCAATGCCAAAACAGTACCTACCTTACTGTCTACGGTGGAATTTTCCCCGAAACATATATAGTAAACATTCACGGCAAACAATATAGCACTTAGTGTCACCACGCCCCGCACAAACCATTTCGCAGGCTTCGGCTTATGAATCTCGTTCAGCGCCAGGCCCACCTCCACAGGATCTCCCATCTCAAGTACAGCGGCCTCTTCTGCTTCCTGCTCTTCCATCCCGTCTTCCATAAAGGCATCCTTTTGATCCTCAAGATGATTGGCAAGCTCTTTCTGAATGGCTTCACGGATGCTGGCAGTCATAATCTGGTCACTTACTGTTTTCAAATACTCAGGTACATCCATAAAGAGCACCTCCCAACACCTTGCTTACAGCGGTCTGGTATGTGTCCCACTCTTTCTTTTTGGACTCCAGATGTTTCCTGCCCTCACGGGTAATCTGGTAATACTTGCGGACTTTACCGAATGCTTCCTTTTCATAGGATTCCAGGCATCCTTTCTCCTCCAGGGAATGAAGGAGCGGATAAAGCGTTCCGGCCTTTAATTGAAACACATTCGAGGACCTTTCTCTCAGTGTCTCAATCATCTCATAGCCATACATCTCCTTTTCTGAAAGAAGCTGCAGGAGCAGTAAAGTCGTGCTCCCTGACTGCAGGCTTTTGTCTATCTGTTTCTCTGACATGATTTTCACCTCCTCATGTATAGATAATCTATATATTGGTTATCTATATAATAGCAGACGTGGAAGAATGTGTCAAGATGGCGCGACGTTTTACTATAATAATTTCTCCTGCAAAATTCCCCCGGTAAGATAAAACAAAAAAAGAAGTGCACAGACAATGTATATTTATAGTCTGCAACACTTCTTTTTAGTTTTTCAATTCAGAAATCTTTGACATCAAAAGCTTCTTAAACTGCTCCATGATTTCTCTGTTTGGTATAAATACCTTTCCATCTATATATGTCAGAAGTCCATACACGACCATCGCTGAATATATCTCATCTTTTGAATTAAGCTCCATAGAGACTGCTGCGAAATTCTGGATTTCGGCATTCACGCCCTCTCCGGCAGCCATTAATACAAGGTCATCCCGTACAGCCTCGATATTATTTCGAATATAGTAAAAAATCTCATCATAAGGTCCTGAGCTCGTCCAGTAATTAGCTAATTCATTATCTGTCAATGCACAGACGATAGACCTTGGATTATATATGCAATTTCCGCCAGCAGTATAATAACCATCATACCAAAGCCTTAAATCCTCTATGGAAATCTCCGGTTTCTCAGTTACTGTCTGGTATATGTCAAAAAGCTCCGCTACCTCATAATCCAAAAATCCAAAATATTCACTGAATTTTTTCTTCGTAGCCATATCGTACTCCAGGAACATGTTTAATTCTGAACCACTGGAGTATTTTGCAATGGGCAGCACACCGGTCATATAAGCAAGCTCCACATATACCTGGTCCTTCAGCAGATTTTTCAAAAACAACAGATATTCCTTCTGCATATCCTGTGAAATAAAAGATTGATGAAACACCGCATCCCATTCATCCATCACAAAGATAAACCTGTCTCTTGTCTCCTGAAAAACATTCAAAAACATATCCCAGACTGGCTTATCCCTGTCAAGCTTAAGCTCCGGATATGCCTGCAGTAAATCACCCTTAAGGTTCTCTGTAATGCGCGTAATGTATGCCTGATAAGAATCACAGTTCTCCGGCATTTTGCTGAAGTCAATAAAAATCACATTATACTTGTTCAGATGGGCGGCATAATCTTTATCGGCAGAAATTTTAAGTTTATCAAATAAAGCACGTGCATCTACCGCTTTTCCGAAAAAGGCACCCACCATATTTGCCATGACACTCTTGCCGAATCTACGCGGTCTTGTTATGCAGAAATATCTGTTCTTCCGCCCGAGCGCAGGCATAAGTTCTCTTAACAGCAGGGATTTATCTACAAAATATGTGTCAGAGACTGTCTCTTTATAGGATTCAAAAGGAACTATACTGTTTAAAAACATTGCCATATCATCTTCGCACCCCATTCCTGCTATGAATTAATCGTATCATAGCATTGTGGGGTTTCGCAACAAAGGTTTTAGATTTGTAGGATTAAAATAAGTGGGGGCAAAAAAAGAAGTACACAAACGATTCATGGTTTGCCGCACTTCTTTTTTGTCAGTTCTGTACTATGCTATTGATAGCTTATGCTGGATTTCCTTTATTTGTATATTGTGAACCTCTACATTCAATGTGAGCTTCTCGTATCTCTCATACATCTCATGCATTTCAGCAAGTCGTCTCAAAACAATTGCATGTCCTTCTGCAACGACATTGATATGCTTATGTATGTCCTCTTCCACCAAAATCCGAATCAGATGCAGTTCTTCCTTAGTATCTGCGATATCTTGCCTCATTATTGTCTGCTCAGCCTTTATCCCTGTGATATCTTGTCTCATTACTGCTTGCTCAGCCTTTATTTCTGTGATATCCTGCCTCATTACTGCCTGCTCTGTCTTTATCTCTGCAATTTCTCGCTTCACTACAGCCTGCTCAGCTTTTATTTCTGTGATATCCTGCTTCATTACAGCTTGTTCTGCCTTTATTTCTGCGATATCCTGCTTCATCACAGCTTGTTCTGCCTTTATTTCTGCGATATCCTGCTTCATCACAGCTTGTTCTGCCTTTATTTCTGCGATATCCTGCTTCATCACAGCTTGTTCTGCCTTTATTTCTGCGATATCCTGCTTCATCACAGCTTGTTCTGCCTTTATTTCTGCGATATCCTGCTTCATCACAGCTTGTTCTGTCTTTATTTCTGCGATATCCTGCTTCATCACAGTCTGCTCTGTTTTCATCTCTGCAATGTCCTGTCTCATCACAGAAACCGTATTTTTAATCCCATCCAGCCGGGAATTTGTCTTTTGTAATTCATTTAAAATCAAGTCAAATTTCTGGTCTAAGTTCAAATGTCTGCTCCTTTCTTTAGCCCTCAACCATCCACATTAACCATTTGTAAATTATAGCACATTTCGTTCCGGAATAATATGGTAATTATGCATAAAAAGATAGTAAAATTTGGTACCTTCAAATTTGACTTTTTTCAAACCCAGCGAAATTAATCGCCCAGCTTCACCTGAAGTCTCACCGGCTGGTGATCCGAATACTGGAACTCTTCATTCATCACCTTCACTTCTTCCACCGTCAGATTATCCGACACAATGAAGCCATCCAGCACATAAACCTGAGAAGTCTCATAGTCGCCTGTATATGGCTGATTCAGCAAACGGCAGGTCGGATAGGAATCGTCTACTGCGAAAGAAAAGTGCTCCGGCAGGCTGTCCTGGGAAATAATCCCCGGGGCCCATCCCTTTTCCTCTATCCTCGGATATTTGTCTCCAAGCATCTCAAAGGTCTGGTTGAAATCTCCTCCGGCAATGACATAGTTTCCCTTTTCGTATTCCTGAGCAAGCTTGTCCGCAAGCATTTTGCTCTGGGCGATTTTCCCTTCACCGTCATCATATGCTTCCAGGTGGAAGTTAATGAGAACAAGCTCTTTCTCGCTGTCCTCTATAGGCAGCCGCGTTTCCAGCATACACCGCTTCAGGTTACAGGTTTTAACAGGCCATGTAAAGGATTCCGGAAGTGAAATTCTTTTCGCGTCCGACACCTGATAATTACTTAAAGAAACCAGCCCGCTTTCCACCTTACCGATAGGCGGCAGGGGATAGGGCACATAATCGCATTTGAAATTACAGGCAAAGGCACCATTCAGCCCCAGTGCCTGCTCATATGCTTCCATTTCGTCTATATAATAAGACCTCTTGGAATTCCTGTCTACCTCCTGGAGAAAATAAACATCACTCTCATTCTCCTGCAAAACCTTAGTGATTCCGGCAATATTATCCTCTACCTGTTCCTTGTTATCCGGCCTAACCTCCTTGCCACCGTCCATAAAAAAGTCCTCTGAGGCGTCTAAACCGCCATATCCGGTATTAAAGGTAAGAACTGATAAACTGCTGCCTTTTTCGAGCTGTCTGCTGCCTCCCTGGTAATCAATCTTCTCTTCCGCATCCGGACGGTATTCCCGGATTGTGAGATATGCCACCCCGGCCGCCAGAACCAGTATCAGTATGCCTAAAATTACGCCGATTGCCTTTAAAACAGATTTACCCCTCTTCATTTTCCCCTCCTAAATACCAAGTACACGTCTGCGCGCTTACTGCAAGTGACACGTGATAACTTGCAGATACTATTTTGCAGGTACAATCTCAATCCAATATCCATCCGGATCTGTGATAAAATAAATCCCCATGCCCGGATTTTCAAATACAATACAGCCCATCTCTTCATGGCGTTTGTGAAATTCCTCATACTTATCCGTAACAAAAGCAAGATGGAACTCGCACTCGCCTAAATTATAAGGCTCTTTTCTGTCCCGAAGCCAGGTAAGCTCCAACTGGAAATCCGTCTCTCTATCCCCCAGATAGACCAGCTTAAAGGAACCATCCCCTGCATTCTTCTCCCTTACCGGCTCCAGCCCAAGAGCATCCTTATAAAATTTCAGGCTCTTTTCCAAATCCAAAACATTAAAGTTAAAATGTGCAAACTTAATCATTGTAATTCCCTCCTGATTTTAGTATATTTTATAATCAATTATTCTAATTCCCTTAAATCCTCTATCACAGGTCTGCGGACCTTTTTTCTTGTCATTTCTAATATATGAAGCGGGGTAATATCCACCGCTTTTCCCTTCACCGGGTCCTTGCGAAGGAGCTTCTGCAGCACATGGAACAATTCGTCCTGATGGTCCGGATTTTCCATATTTATGAAATCTATCAGGATAATCCCAGACAGATTCCGAAGCCGGAGCTGTCTCGCAATCTCCCTGGCCGCTTCCAAATTAATCTTTCGGTACGTTTCCTCCGCCTTTTTTCTGCCTGTGAACTTCCCACTGTTCACATCTATGGACACAAAAGCCTCTGTCTGCTGAATCACGAGAAAACCTCCGCTGTTCAGCCATATCTTTTCCCGCTGGATTTCCTCCAAAGCGGTCTCTATGCGGTAAAGCTTGTACAAAGGCAGCAGGCCATCGTCATAAAACCGTACCTTCCCCGTCTCCTCCGGGCTGATTTCCTCCAAATAGGCTGCAATCCTGTCCCGGATTTCCGGCACATCCGTCACGATTTCCTCTAAATCTCTGCTGTACACATCACGGACAGCCTCCATATAAAAAGGCTCTGTCTCGTATAACAGGCTGAAGCAGGTACGGCTTCTCCCATTCACCACAGTTTTGACATACTGGCTCCTGAGATAAGCAAGCTCCCGCATAATCTCATCCTTTGAAGCGTCCGCGGCATTTGTTCTCACAATCAGTCCGTATTCCTTTTCCGGCCGGGCCGCTTCCTCTTCCAGCCACTTGCTCAGGCGGCTTCTGTCGTCCTTGCAAAGCTTGTTGGAAAGTCCGAACTTTTTCTCCCCGGTCGTCAAAACCAAATACTTTCCTGTAAAATTCAGGTTCGAGGTAACCGCAGGAAGCTTCCCTTTCATTGCATCCCTGCTCACCTGCACCAGAATCTCATCTCCCGGGCGCAGCGCACTGTTTCCTTTTCTGCCGGATGCATAAATCACATGCTCTGCTTCCGACAAAGGGAAATAACACCGTTCTCCCGGAGCAATCTGTACAAATGCAGCCTGGATATTGGATGCCAGATTTTCCACCTGGCCCATATAGATATTTCCAAGGCTTGACCTCTTACCCAGTGGCTCCACGCGCAGTTCCATTACCTGCCCTTCCTCAGCCAGACAACAGACGACGCACTCCCTGCCCTTCACTTCCATTGCGGAAATAATCAGCTTACTCAACTTCCTCACCCATTGCCTCTAAACTCACAAATACAGGCGCATTCTCTTCGCCCACATCTCCGTAAACCTCCAGTCTCTGCACCATATAAGCAAACGGCGCAAGCTCCGTCCCAAGCCAGGCAAAGAAGGTGTCCGTTACCATTTCCGGTTTTGTATAGTTCGCACTGGCAGACGCAAGCTTCAGAAAAATCTTTTCGCCCTGAAGCTCCATCTTGTAAATATACGGACGGATATTCACCTGCTTTTCACTTCGTTTCGTTTTCTTTGTCACAAGAATCTCCGGCTGGTCCAGAAACTCCTGGATTTTCGTCCGCCACTCCACATCCGGCTCTTTTCCGTCACGGAACTCCACCAGATAATCCGCAGCAGCGACCAGAGACATGGCTTTGCTGGCTTTCCCGTCCTCTACCTGGCGGGCGCTGAGTACACGGAAGCCCTCCACCATGGCCGCATTTAGTCTGTTTGCAATTTCTGTAGTGGGCACTGTCTCTGTGAGCTCCATATCAAAATATTCTCCCAGACTTGTGGTTCCGACGCCCAGGGGAGCTGCAAAGGACATGATCATATGCGGGCTGTAGCCTCCAGAATAAGCGATGGGCAGTCCGGCTCTGCGGATTGCTTTTTGGAAATAACGCATGGTATCTAAGTGTCCTATGAATTTCATGGCACCTAATTTTTCAAATTTAATTCTGACCTTCACAGCACACACCTCCTCCATAACGTTTCACTCCGCAGCCGGAGCATTTCTGACGGCAATTCGGCGTCACAATTTCATTTTTCGCCTGGTCCCATTCCCGGATCAGGAACTTCTTTGACACACCTGCGTCGATAAAGTCCCAGGGAAGGATTTCATCCGTACTTCTCTCGCGCAGCGTATAGTAATCCAAATCCACGTCTGTTTCCTTGAACGCTTCTTTCCATATGTCATACCGGAAGGATTCTGACCAGGCATCATAGAGCGCACCCTTTTCATAAGCAGCCTTGATCACCTGTCCGCAGCGGCGGTCGCCCCGGGCAAGGAAGCCTTCCAGAATTGTGACATCCGGCTCATGCCAGTTATACTTAATACTTCTCTGGTTTAACTGGGCACGGATTTCCTCTTTCACTACCTTGGCTTTGGCAATGAAGTCCTCCTCTCTGTACATGGAAGCCCACTGGAAAGGCGTAAAAGGCTTCGGCACAAAGAAAGAGGTACTTACCACAATCTGTACCTTACCATTTCTCTGGTCCTTGGGGATTTCATAATATTCCTCGGCAATCCTTTCGGCCAAGTGGGCAATGCCCTTCATGTCATCCTCTGTCTCCGTAGGCAAACCAAGCATGAAGTACAGCTTCACACGGTTCCATCCCCCGCGGAAAGCATCGCCTGCACCTTTTAATATATCCTCCTCAGTAAGTCCCTTGTTGATTACATCACGCAGACGCTGGGAGCCGGCCTCCGGAGCAAAGGTCAGACTACTCTTACGGATATCCTGTACCTTGCTCATAACGTCCAGGGCAAAGGAATCAATACGAAGAGACGGCAGGGAAATATTCACCCCATCCTCTTTAAACTCATCAATCAGAAAGGTCACAAGCTCTTTCAGCTCCGAATAATCACTGGAGCTTAAGGAGCTCAGGGAAATCTCCTCATGTCCCGTGCTTTTCAGCATATTTCTGGCTGCCTGCTTTAAGGATTCAACATTTCTCTCCCTTGTAGGGCGGTAGATCATTCCTGCCTGGCAGAAACGGCAGCCTCTGATGCAGCCCCTCTGGATTTCCAGAGTCACGCGGTCCTGAGTGGCCTTGATAAAGGGAACCACCGGAGCTTCTATGGCACGGTAGCCTTCCTCCATATCAATTACCACCTGCTTCTGCACGGTTTCCGGAACTCCTGGCCTGTTTGGTTTAAAAGAGGCAATTGTTCCATCCTCTTTATACGACACGTCATAAAACGCAGGTACATATATTCCCGGAATGTTTGCCGCCATCAAAAGAAAATCCTCTTTTGTTCCCCCGGCCTTACGGTTCGCCCTATATGCATCAAAAAGTGCATCATAGGAGGTCTCCCCTTCGCCAATATAAAACAGGTCAAAGAAATCTGCCAGAGGTTCAGGATTGTATGCACAGGGTCCGCCGCCGATAACAATAGGGTACTCCTCTCCACGCTCCTTAGCCAGCAATGGCATCTGGCTTAAATCTAATATCTGAAGGATATTTGTATAGCACATTTCGTACTGGATTGTGATACCCAGGAAGTCAAAATCCTTTACAGGGTCCTGGGATTCCAGGGCAAACAAAGGCGCCTGCTCCTCCCGCATCACCTTGTCAAGGTCTGTCCACGGTGAAAATACCCTCTCACACCACACATCCTCTCTTTTATTAAACATGTGGTATAAAATCTGCATCCCAAGGTGGGACATACCAATCTCGTACACGTCCGGAAAGCACATGGCAAAGCGGACATCTACTTTGCTGCTGTCCTTCATCACCGAGTTTACCTCATTGCCGATGTAACGGGCAGACTTATCAATCTTTAATAATATTTCATCACTTAACGCGAGTTTTCTCATGTTGTTCCTTTCATTTTCAAATTCATTTCATTCATTATAAACATTTTGGGGAAGAACTGCAAGTAGATATCGGTTGAGTTACAGCAGTGTCGTTTCTACTGAAGTTTCATACGGCGACATTTCATCGGCAACGGCGTTCGTGATACAATAAAGTAACTCAAACTTCGCACTTGAATAAGTGCCTATGCACCTTGAAAATTCAATAATAACTGGCATTAAAATAGCATGAAACCATCGGATTTGATATAATTGAGTTGTCTAGAAACAATCATATATCCGGAGGCTCATGCTATGAATAACAGTATAACACAAGACAACCAGAATGATAACCAGATTTCAAAATCTATCCGAAGATTTTTTACACGCTTCCATCTTTCTTCCGCTTTAAAAGCTGCTAATGCGTACAAAAAGAAAGGTATTTCCGTAACACTAATCTTTCAGTATCTGTTTCTTTTAATCTTTTCA
>JNKJ01000007.1 GCA_000702025.1 Blautia schinkii DSM 10518 | reverse complement strand
ATACATCTGGCCCATATCCAAGGAAACACCTGAAGACACCTGGGAAGGGCTTCGGCCATTTCAAGGTTCGAGCTATCTACGATTCAACTATGTTGGCACAGATACCTGTGATCCACGCAATTAGACGGTAGAGCTCACGGCGAACCATTGTCCTGTCGGTAACCAATCCACGTATATCAGAGTGGTCAATGCCGGGAACTGATACCCCGAAGCTCTTTCCAGATGTCTTCAGGAACAAATAAACAAAAAAGTTTGTGGTGATTTTCTGCAATTTACTCTTGACAAAAGTCATTACATATCAGTTGAAGGGAAGCGAGCACTGCCAGCCCCCGGACACTGCCGGTTTCCCGCGCCCAATTCCCTTTTCCTTGCCGTTCAACACCTTTCCGGGTCCCCTACCCATCCCAATTAAAAAAGGCACTGTCCTTCAAGACAATGCCCCTTCCTCCTGTATCTCAATTATCTGTTCTTTTGCAAAAATCTTCTTCATATGTATCTCCACCAGCCAAGCCATTCCCGAGACACCAACCAGCATCCCCAGAAGCAGCCCCAGTGCCCAAAGCCTTACTGCAAAGCTCTCCAGCACGATCCACACCAGCATGATAAACGTCCGCGGCAGATACTTCATACCCAGCAGCCAGCTATTACGCAGCGTGGTTTTCACATTCGTATCCATTCTCGCAGCCAGAGGAAACACATACACTGCGCCCACCAAAAACAGTACGATCAGCGCCATAGTAAGCCCTTTCATCATTCCCGATACCGGGCTGTCCACCAGAGTCCAGAAGCGGTAATCCATCAAAAGTCCCGCTCCCACACCTCCTACAAACAGCCAGAGAAGAGAGGCCCTTTTCCAGTTTGCACGAAATGCACTCCAGAAAGCTTTCCAGATATACCCCTCCTCGCCGTCGGCAATCTGCCCGGCCACCACAAACATGGCAAAGGTAGAAGCGCCGGCTGTCACCACCGGAAGGCTGAACAGCACCCATAAAAAATTTAGTTTAATCAGTTCGATTACCCTTTCCATGAATCTGAAAAACTTTCCGTCAGGATTAAATAAATCACCCATTGCGTTTCTCCTTTCCCAAGGCTTTCTGCGGCGGCAGTCCTGCGGCAGTTGAAAACCGCATCGCTGCTGCCGCCTGTGCAATTTTTTTACACGTCAGCCCTTAATTCCTGTGGAAGCAATGCCCTCCACATAATATTTCTGCAGTGCGATAAACATGATCAGCATCGGAATCGCGGAGATTGTCAGCGATGCCATGATCGGTCCATAGTTGATCGGTTTGGAGCCGAAGAAGGTCTGGATTGCGAGCTGGATCGTCCGTTTTTCTTCTCCTGTGACTACCAGCAAAGGCCACATAAAGTCGTTCCAGTGGGCCACAAAATCCAGGATAAAAATAGTTGCATACACCGTTCCGGAAATCGGTACCACTACCCTAAAGAAAGAGCGCACCGGGCCGCAGCCGTCGATGGAAGCAGCCTCCAGAAGGTCGTTTGGAATGTCCAGGAAAAACTGTCTGAACATGTAAATACTGAAGCATTTTGCCACAAACGGCACGATCAGTCCGGCCCATTGATTGACCCAGCCTAAGTTTGCAACCTCCACATACAGAGGCAGCATGATGGCTTCCATGGGGAAAACCATGAGACTGATCACCAGTGTGAGCAGCGCATTTTTCCCTTTGAAATGGAACTTTGCCAGCGCGTATCCGCACAGCGAATTCACGATCAGGTCAAGTACAATGATTACAAATACATAGAACAAACTGTTGCCGATAAACTTCCACATATTGATCCTGGAGAATACCTCCAGATAGTTGCTGATGGAAGCTCCTGTGGGTAAAAAGGTACTCAGGGTATTCATATTCTTAAAGATTTCCGCCTCCGGTTTCAGCGATGCGGAGATCATCCAGATCAGCGGGGATACGAATATGAGTGCAATTACGGTATTTCCCACATAGAACAGGATATTTCCCAAAAATGTTCTCTGTTTATAGGTCATATTCTTTCCCTCCTTAATCTGCTTTGATTATTTTCTTCATTGACAGGGACATCGTGATGACGATCACGAAGAATACCGCCGCCACCGTACAGGCATAGCCGAAATGGCGTTTCTGGAAGCCCTGTTCATATATGTAGTAAACAAGTGTCCTTGTGGAATTCTGAGGCCCGCCTTTTGTCATAACGTACGGCTGTGTGAAGAGCTTCATAGCCTGGATCATGGTGATCATGATCACGTATTTGATCACGTTTTTCAGTCCGGGAAGCGTCACATAAATAAACTGTTTAAACTTGCCCGCGCCGTCGATGGAGGCCGCCTCATACTGCTCACCCGGGATTCCCTGCAGTCCTGCCAGGAAAATCATCATCTGATAACCGGCCGCCTGCCATGCCGACATGAAGATGATCGAGTTCATGGCTGTGTCCGGGCTGTTCAGGAACTGAGAGGTATTAAGCCCCATGCTTTTCAAAAATGCATTGAGAAGTCCGGTGTCCGGATTCGGGTTGTAGAGCACGGTCCAGAGGATGGCGATAACAACCATGGAGGTAACCTGAGGGCTGAAATATGCCGCTCTGAAAATGGACACGCCTCTTCTTCTGGATGAGATCAGGAGCGCCAGCCCCAGTGCAAGAATACACTGGAACGGCACAACGATCACGGTAAAATAAAAGGTATTTAAAACTGCCTGCCAAAAGCTATCATCGGAAAACAGCTTGATAAAGTTCTCAAATCCCACAAATTTAATCTTATCCGGCCGCATGATATTGTAATTCGTAAAAGCATAGCGGATCGTGGAAAGAGCCGGTACTATCAGGAAGGCCACAAGCAAAACCAATGCCGGGATGACAAAGAGATAGGCCGCCTTTATTTCACTTTTTCTTTTTATACCGTTTGTTTTCATGGATTTCTCCTTCCTGTATCAGGGATTATTCGGCATAATTCATCTCATAATCCTCATCGAAATCTGCTGCCAGGTTGTCTAATTCTTCCTGTACATCTGCACCTGTAAAGATGTTCATCATTGCCTCAGAGAAGCCTGGGGAAAGAACGGTGTAGGATGGTGTTCTCGGTCTTGGATGACCTGTTTCCATGGACTGCTCTTTGAACAGGGAACGCGGATATTCATCATACTCAGTTAAGGTATCATAGGAAGAAACTCTTGTCGGAAGCTTTGCGATAGCCTGTGCATAAGTAGTTACATTCTCCTGGTTCATAAGGAAATTCATAACCTCTCCTGCTGCCTCTACATCAGCATCCTTGGTAATGCAGGCTGCCCAGTCTCCGGTAGGAGATGCGTTGATGCCATCGTTATCTGCAACCGGATAGTAGGTTACGCCCCAGTTCAGGTCCGGATATTCGTTTTCCAGAGTTGCAACCTCCCAGGAACCGCCAAGCATGGTAGCTGATTTCCCATTGTGGAAAGCTTTTTCAATCGGATCGATGTCTGCAAGGCCGTCCTGGATCAGACCGTTTAAGAACTCTGCCGCTTCCACACCTTTTTCACTGTTCACATAGCCGTCAGCCTTGTCGCCTTCCGGGCTTACGAAATCTGTGCCATTGGAGATCCAGAACTGCTCCAGTACATAAGGAAGTCCTTCGCCCTGATCCATGATGATGTTTGTTCCGGTCACGCCCTCTTTTGTAAGCTTCTCTGCTGCCTCTCTGAAATCTGACCAGGTCCAGGCATCCTCCAGCTTATCGGGAGCGGTGAGTCCGGCCTCATCCAGCATGTCTTTATTGTAGAACAGCGCCACAGAACTCTCGGTTGCGCCCAGCGCGTACAGCTCGTCCTCATAGGTTCCCTGTACCTTGATCGAATCTACAAAGTCGCTTAAGTCTTCTTCTGTAAAGAAGTCACCGATCGGCACGATCACACCGTTTGCTGCATAGTTTGCAATGTTCGGGCCGTCCACATAGAGGATGTCAGGAAGGTCATTGGAGGTAAGCGCTGCGTTTACTTTGTCCTCATATGCATAGGAATCCGCACGTACGATTGCCTCACGGGAAAGGACGATCTCGCCTTCATGGGCTTTGTTGAACTCGTCGATTTTCTGCACCCACCACTCTTCGATCGCCGGCTCGTCGGTAGGGCTCCAGATTGTTACTTCTACCGGGTCATCTGCCATTACGGGCACGGTAAAACCTGTGCTCATCACTGCTGCCGCTGAGACAACTGCCATTGTTTTAACCATACTTTTTTTCATATTCATTCTCCTTTTCTTATACTTTACCAGATGGATTTCATGGTATATAATTCCACCCGTGTAAGTTCACTTGCTGTGAGCCGGAAGCTTCCTTCCCTGCTGCTGTTATAAAATAATTTCGTGCCTGCGTCTTCTCCGTCGTTGAGATAAACCTCCACGGTCCTTCTGTCCACGAAGATTTCCGCCTTTCTGCACTCCTTTACCTGAGCTGTAAAATCAATCTCTTCGCTCTTTACACCCTTTGTCTTTAGGAAAACCTTTCCGCTGCTGCTGATAAGGCTGATCTCCTTTTCCCCGTCTCTTCCAAGCACTGCCCGGAAATTGCAGGGGTTATCAAACTCCAATTTCACGTAATACTGGTTTCCGCCAATGCTCTCCCGGCTGAAATCACTGCTTTCACCGCAATAGAGGCATTCGTCCCTGAGATCATATACCTCCTTCACCGGCTGTGCATATACATGGCCGTCTTTCAAATGCAGCTCCCGGGGAAGGGTCATACTGCCGTAAGCGCCCTGCTCCGTTTTCACATGCTCATGGTAGAAATCCGAAATCCATCCGATCAGAATCCTCCGTCCTTCGTGACAGAAGGTCTGGGCCGCATAGCAGTTACTGCCGAAGTCTATCCATTGTTCCTTTTCCACTGAGAGCTCTCCGCCCTGCCAGTCTCCGATATAATAGCGGCTCATCTGGAAACGTCCCTGTCCGTCATAATGGTCCATCCAGGCTCCGGCTGCTACATACTTACCGTCAAGCAGGAAGAAATCCGGGCATTCAATGGTGCGGATCGGTTCTTTTTCTACAAGCAGCGGACCGCTGTAATTCCAGTGCTCATTGTCCGGCGACTCGTATAGGAGAATCGCTCCCTTGCCATCCAGACAGCTTCCCAGCACAAGGTACCAGTGATCCTTGTATTTCCCGGCCTTGGGGTCGCGGAAATCAAAGCTTGCATTTTCCGGTTTCTCGCGGATAATCTCTTTCTCCGGTGTGAAGCTCAACATGTCACGGCTCTTCATCATGGTCTGATACTGCACCGTATCCCAGCCGTCCTCCTGAGGCCCCACATGGCGGGTCAGGTAAAAGCATACCTCATCCTCTCCTGCCAGCGCACTCCCGGAAAAAGCACCTCCCTTAATCACAGGGTTGTCAAGTATCTCCTCCTGAGGCTCCAGCACTACGGGAAGGTGCTTCCAATGAATCAGGTCGCGGCTGGCCGCGTGTCCCCAATACATGTTATTCCACTCCTGGCCGAAAGGGTTATACTGGTAAAACAGATGATAATAGCCCCGGAACCAGCAGAGTCCGTTAGGGTCATTGATCCAGTTGACTACCGGGGTGAAGTGATATTGTTCCCGGTAAGGGGTATCGCAGAAACTGTGGTACTGCTGTGCATCCATTTCACTGAACGTGCGGGTATCAAGAATGCAGATGCCCCGTTCAAGAATGTCCTCGCAGCCGCTTAAGTATGCAAGCGCAGCCTCGGCGTCTCTAAGTCTCACCTCATATGTACTTTCTTTCTTAAGCTGCAGCCGAATCCAGTTTCCGTAAATATGTTTCAGTTCCTTCTGGTGCAGGACACTGCCGTTTTCATCAAGAAGCTCAATATATCCTTTCTTGCCGCAGGCAGGTCTGGCGAAAATCTCCAGGCATTCATAGTGCCCTGTATACATCCACTCCCACCTCCTTTCTCCTTATTTGCTTTTTTATTTGAGTAGGCTTGTGTTGTGGAACCCGTTCCCCCTCATCTAAAAAAATATAGGCACCGTCATGTTGTGTATTTTAGATATGTGGTACCCGTTCCATATTTGTATTATATGACACTACTTTTTGTTTGTCAACCGGTACAAAGGATTTTTCTGCCATCTAGAGGAGCTAAACAAAAACAGGCTTTGTGCATGTTTCACAAAGCCTGCTTGGTTTATTCATGTTTCACAATTTTCCATTTTCTTTTTTATCTACATTTCATAAATTTCCATTCAGTTTCACTGGCAGAGTACTGCCTCCCTGTCTGAATTCTACGGAAATTATCTGTTTATGTGGAACCCGTTTCCTATTTTCAATTAAATCAACGACCGTGTTGGCACAGGTCTCCGATAAAAATTGTGTATTTTGACAAATACTTGTAACCTCAGGATAACACAGTTTCGTGATATCCATACCGTCATAAGCCACCACTTTTAAATCCTCCGGCACTCTTTTCCCCGCGGCCATAGCCAGATGCATATAATAAAGCGCAGGCTGGTCCGCTGCAAACACTCCGTCCACCCCGTCATATTTGCGCATACCAATCCTGGCGGCCTCCCAGTAAGCCTCATGGTCAAACCGGTTCCACTCCATCACGACATCCACTACCTCCACACCATGCTCACTCATGATCGTCTCAAATATTGCATGGCGGTCGTTAGCAGCCACGTCGGGAGCCACGCCTGTGATATGAAGGATTTTATGACATTTGTTCTTAAGTAATATCTCTGCTGCCAGACGGCCTCCATATATATGGTCCGAACCAACCATGGGTATCTGAGGTCCGAAGTCTCGGTCCATGGAGACAATGGGTTTCTTCCTTTTCAGATATTCCGTATCCTCAAGGGTGTGGGCGGCGGTAATGATCCCATCCACCATATTCCGTTCGAGCATATCCAGATATTCCTTCTCCCGGTTGCTGATGCCGATGGTATTGCACACCATTGTCTTATATCCTAAGTTATAAAGCGCAACCTCGGTCTGTCTGACAAAATTAGAGAAGAACGGATGCTCCACATCCGGTATAATCACTCCCACGATACCCGTGCGGTTTCGGAAAAGATTCCGCGCCAGCTCATTGGGGATGTATCCCAGCTCTTCGATTGCATCTTCTATTTTTTTCTTCGTCTCAGCGGATACATAACCGCTGCCATTGAGCACCCTGGAAACCGTGCCGACGCCAACGCCGGCTTTCTGTGCAACATCTCTGATACTTGCCATAATCTATTTGCTGTCTACCCTTTCTTATGACCTGTTTCATTTATAAAGCGCAGGTAATCTATATCTTCCTAACTGCTATAAAACCCACAAACCAATTTGAATGTTTTCATTATATCATGCGCCTGTATTGTTTACAATTATCAGGGTCAACCAAAAAATTTAATTTTTTTCGTGATTTTGAAGTTTTTGGACCGGGTCTTGCGTTATAATAAGTGAACGGGTACAGAAAGGGGCTGATATCATTTCGCAGGAACAATATCTGGAATATTTAATTGACCAATACCAAAACTTAATCTATTCCATATGTTTAAAGTCAATCGGTAACCCCTTTGACGCCGAGGACTTAACGCAGGAAGTGTTTATATCCGCCTACAAAAACCTTTCCCGTTTTGACGGCACGTATGAAAAAGCCTGGCTGAGCAAAATCGCAGTCCGGAAATGCCTGGATTACCTTAAAGCTGCCGGGCGGCGTACCGTCCCCACGGAGGACACTTACTTCACACAGATTCCGGACAAGAGCTCTTCTCCGGAAGAAACATATCTGCTGGAGGATTCCAACAGTCAGGTCCGGCTGTTATGCCAGCAGCTTCGAAGTCCTTATAAGGAAGTGGCCACTGCTCATTTTTGTGAAGAAATGTCCATTACCGAAATTGCGCAAAGACAAAACAAAAATACAAAAACCATTCAGACACAGCTTTACCGGGCCAAGGCTATGCTGAAAAAATTATTGGAGAGGAGTGATTAGATGCATATCAATGACAAGGAATTAAACCAATACCAGAGTAATAAGATGGGAACACAGGATATGATCGCTTTCCTTGAGCATCTGGACCAATGTAATTTCTGCCTGGACCAGTTTATACATCATGAGGAACAGCAATGCAATCACCTCACTCCTGTTTACCTGAAGGAACAGATCCTTGCCAGATCCGCTTCACCGGAAGTACAAACGGTCAAGGCTGCAGGTGACACTTCACATCGTTTGCAGATGTTTTACTATAGCCTGCGCACTGCGGCCGGAGTTATTGCTGCACTATTTCTTTTATTCAGCATAGGGCAGGTGGATTTTACCGCCCTGCGTTCCCAGCCCTCCGCACAGGTGGAAACTACACAGGTACGGCATGAACAGCAGAATGACGATCATCTTTATAGGCTTTCCCGTTCTATTGGCAGCGGACTTTCCGAGGGAACCAAAAAGCTGACCGGTTATCTGAGCGATTTTTCAAATATGTTATTAAATGGAGGCAATTGATATGATTAAACAAAAAAGAGGATTTTTTCTGTTTCTCGCTTCACTGATTCCCGGTGCCGGCGAACTGTACATGGGCTTTCGCAGACAGGGTCTCAGTATTATGCTGCTTTTCTGGTCACTGTTTGCACTGGGTGCAGGAACCGGAATGGACTGGCTGGTAATGTTTGTCCCGGTCATCTGGCTTTACAGCTTCTTTAACGTACACAACTTAAAATCATTGTCTGAGGAGGAGTTTTATTCTCTGGAGGACAGCTACATTCTTCACTTTGAGGAATTTATCGGTGAAGGCAATACATTTTTTCACAAATACCGCACCCTGGTGGCCGTACTGCTGATCGTATTTGGTTTTTCCATACTTTGGAATAATTTCTCTGATATTTTGTATTGGGTTCTGCCGGGATTCCTGGCTGGTGTAGTGAGGGAAATTTCTTACCAGCTGCCGCAGATTATCATAGCCATTGCAATTGTGATTGCCGGCTTCTACATTCTTTCTGATAAGAAGCATCAGTTAAAGGATAAGGAGCGTGACGAAAGCTCACGGGAGCATTACTGGGAGCCATACCGTCCTTTCCAGCAGTCAGATGAGCCTGACCCAGCCCGTAACGAAGAGCGTCCCTTTGAGAACCGCCGCCCATTCCGGGACAACGAAGCACCGGCCAATTATTATCAGAACACGGAAGTGCAGCCTCCGGTTTACACCGCAGACGAACCCGCGGCTCCTTTCGCAGAGACTAAAGACGATACAGTAAAATCCGCGGATGAGTATCCGCCTTATCCTGAAGAGGAGTTGATAAAGGATGAAAACGCATAGAGTCGGAAGCTATACCTTTGGCGGGATGTTGATCATTGCCGGTACCCTTATGCTGATCCGCATCTTCATCCCGCAGCTCAGCTATGATATCATCAGCCGGTGCTGGCCGGTGGTATTCATCTCGCTGGGTATCGAAATTCTCGTGGCCAACTTTCGCAGCACCAAGATCAAATTCGTTTACGACGCTCCGGCGATCTTCCTGATGCTGGTAATCGTGGTGTTCACCATAGGAATGGCCTGCGCAGAGTTCTCAATCCATCATTATCTATCATAAAAACAGCAGGTAGGCTTAAAGAAGATAAGCTTACCTGCTATTTTTATTTCATGTTATCCGGCATACTGTACATTTGAGAATTGCTTTTGGTTATTGTTTTGCGGCGCTTTGTTGAGAGCCTTTACCCAGCCATATCTTCCGTTATATTTCACCTGCAGATATACCTTGCCGTTGTTGACCCAGCATTTGCCGAGGGTCACACGGTTTCCCTTTTTCAGGGTGAAAGCTCTGGTATTGGAGCCGGCTGTCTTGTACGCGTTTATGGCTTTGTTCACTGTAAGTGTCCGGGTGTTTTTGCCTGTGGGATAGTAAAAGCTTCCTGTGGTACTGGTACGCTTAAGAGTCCCTGACTGGTATGCGTATGTATAATCAACATACGACGGTCCCAGTGAATAAGACATTACGTAAAAACGAGCCGTAAGTCTGTCCTTGCCAAGCTTCACAATATCGCCGCTCTGATGAATCCCGTAAGTCTTGAACAGTGTTTGAAAGTTTATCACCTGGCGAAGCTTGCCTTTGTTGTACTGGAAAAGTCCGCATACCGGACCGTCTCCGTTATCTGCTACCGCATAAAGATAAATGAATGGCTTCCCGTTTGACAAGGTGATCAGCCTCGCTTTCATATCGGAAAAACGAGTATTTTTTATCTGCCATGCAGCTTTTCCGTTTATGGATAAAACTGCCGTGCTATAGCCATCGTATTTATCCGGTATTGTCTTAATATAAAAGGTATCCTTTTTCCTGTCTCCGGTAATATCATATGCTGTATACTTCTTGTCCGCCTTTATTGTCACCGAGGTTGTATTTGCAGCCTCTACCGCCTTTGTCGGAATCATTGCAATGCCCATCATCAACACTGCAATCATAAAATATTTAAATAATCTATTTGTTTTCATAACACTTCCTCCTTCCTGAAACCTTAAAACTTATCACTCTCAGAAGCTTCGGTACGATCATCCCACATACATGGCTTCCTTGAAATATGGACTATGCGTATTGGGGCAGGGAATCCAGCCCGCTTTGCCTTTCTCGTTCGTCAGACGGACAAAGGCGTATTTCGAGTTATTGTAAACCTGTGTAACCTTAAGGATATCTCCCTTATGTACAGTGAAAGCTTTTTGCTTAAGGGCCGCTGTGGTATATGCGCGGAAGCTTTTCGATGCGGTAAAGCTTCTTTCCTTCTCATCCGGAAGTACCGGACAGGTTTTGCCGGTTCGGTAAAATTTGCCGCTGTCCCATCTGTACTCGACTATCCAGTTCAAAGCTCCCACTGCGCCAAGCTGTCCGTACCACTGCATCTGAATGCGGTTTCCCGTCACATTTGCCACATCCATCCGTTCCCGGTGGTGGAAAATATTCTTATATGTATTCTTCAGATTGAGCACTGATTTCAGACTGCCGTTGTCATAACGATAAAGTCTGCAGAAATTGTAGTACCCTGTCTCACTGCATGTGCGGATAAAGAAGAACACTTCACTATTATTTAAGGTACAGAGCTTTACATCATATTTCCAGGTGGCGTCGCCCTTGTAATAAGGGTCGTTGAGCGTAAATGCGTTTTCTCCGTTAATGTAAATTTTCAGATAGCCCTGTTTTCCTGTATTGAAAGAATCATAGCTGGCTGCTTCCAGCGCAAGGCTGTCTGTCTTTCCGTCTCCGGTTACATCGTAATAATTATAGGTACAGTTTGTCTGCAATGTGGTAATGCTGGGATTTACGGTGTACCTGCTCTCTGCAGACGCGGCAGATACCTCATTTGCTGCTGCGGGCGCGGATGCAAGAATCATTGCTGCCAGCAGCCCTGTGAACCATCTCCTTAACTTTTTCATACTTTTTCCCCCTGAGTCACTCCCCGCCAAATGGCTGACGTGTAAAAAAATAACTTCTTGTCTCTTAGCTAAAAGAACCCTGTGCACTTTTGATATGATTATCATAGCACACAAGGTTCCGAACCTGTAACATTCATATTCCTTTGTCTGAAGCCATAACCGTCCGCGGGATAACGCGGCTGCGTCTTCGGACTTATACATCCTGCTTTCTGGTCACGCGCAGGCGCGTCATTGCCCTGGCCAGGGCCATCTGATTCATATGGTACTCCTGGATGCTCTGCTTCTGGCGGAGCTGCTCCTCCGCGCGCTCCCTGGCTTCCTCGGCACGGCGGATATCGATTTCCTCCGGCCGCTCCACCGTAAGGCAGAAAAGCTTGGCCCGGTTATTCACCATCTCCACAAAGCCGTTGCTCACAGCCATGATACTCTGTACCCCGTCCTCGCTCTCAAAGCGAATCTCCCCGGGTACCACGGCTGCCACGATATTGGCATGATGGGCCAGAAGCGCCTGTTCGCCGTCCACAGCAGGCAGCACAAGCTTCCTCGCACGTCCGGCATAGACCAATTTGTTGCTGGCGTAGATTTCCAGTCCAAATGTATCTGTCATAAGCCGCTCCTTACTGCCGGCCTTCCTCGGCCTTTGCTTTCTCAATCACATCGTCGATAGTTCCCACATTAAAGAAGGCGTTCTCCGGATACTGGTCCATCTCTCCGTCCACGATTGCCTTAAATCCGCGGATGGTCTCCTTAAGCGGCACATATTTCCCCTTGATTCCGGTGAAATTCTCAGCCACATGGAAGGGCTGGGAAAGGAACTTCTGGATTTTCCTGGCACGGTACACGGTGTTCTTATCCTCATCGGAAAGCTCCTCCATACCAAGGATAGCGATGATATCCTGCAGCTCCTTATATTTCTGGAGTATCTCCTGCACTCTCCGGGCAGTCTCATAATGCTCTTCCCCGACCACGTCTGCCTCCAGAATACGTGAGGTAGATTCCAGCGGGTCTACAGCCGGATAAATGCCCTGCTCCACAATCTTTCTGGAAAGCACCGTGGTAGCGTCCAGATGGGCGAAGGTGGTGGCCGGAGCCGGGTCGGTCAAGTCATCCGCAGGTACATAGACAGCCTGCACAGAGGTAACGGAGCCTTCCTTTGTGGAGGCGATACGCTCCTGAAGCTCGCCCATTTCCGTAGCCAGCGTAGGCTGATAACCGACCGCAGACGGCATACGTCCAAGCAATGCCGACACCTCGGAGCCTGCCTGCACAAAGCGGAAAATGTTATCAATAAAAAGCAGTACATCCCTGTGCTCCTGGTCGCGGAAATATTCCGCCATGGTAAGCCCTGTTTCTGCCACACGCATACGTGCTCCCGGCGGCTCGTTCATCTGCCCGAACACCAGCGCGGTCTTTTCCAGCACTCCTGATTCTTTCATTTCGGACCAGAGGTCATTCCCCTCACGGGAACGCTCACCCACGCCTGTAAAGATGGAATAGCCACCGTGCTCTGTGGCGATATTCTGAATCAGCTCCTGGATGAGCACCGTCTTGCCCACACCGGCACCGCCGAACAGACCGATTTTTCCGCCCTTTGCATAAGGCGCTAAAAGGTCGATAACCTTAATCCCTGTCTCAAGAATCTCTACTGCAGGACTCTGGTCCTCGAAGCTTGGAGGATCTCTGTGAATGACCCAATGCTCCTCATTTTCCAGTGACGGTCCGTTGTCCACAGTCTCTCCGAGTACATTGAACAGGCGCCCCAACGTATGATCACCCACAGGAACCTTGATGGCGCTTCCCGTGGCAATGACCTCCCGGCCACGCTGCAGTCCCTCGCTGGCTCCCAGCATGATGCAGCGCACAATGTTGTTCCCCATGTGCTGGGAAACCTCCATCACACATCTTTTATCGTTGTTCTGCACCTCCAGGGCGTCCTTGATATCAGGAAGCTGCCCTTCCTCAAAAACAACGTCTACAACAGGTCCCATGACCTGTACAATTTTACCTTTATTCATTGTCGTCACTTCCTTTTTTGCGCTTTTGCACCGCTGATAACCTCTGTGATCTCCTGGGTAATGGCTGCCTGGCGCGCCCGGTTGTACTGGATGGACAAATCCTTAAGCATTGCCTTTGCGCTGTCCGTGGAGGACTGCATTGCCATCATTCTGGCATTATTCTCACTGGCATAGGCTTCCACCAGACATCCATAGATCACACCTGTAAGATAATTGGGGATCATGGTATCAAGCACCACGTCCGCAGAAGGGGAAAGCTCGATCTCCTCCAGGGGGATATCCACCGGCAGAGAGCTTGGCTGGAAGCTGGCCTTCTTCAAAGGGAGAAGCTGCATGTTGACGGTTTCCAGAGCCGCCGCATTCTGCATCTGTGTGAAAATAATATGAATCTCATCCAGCTCCCGGTCCAGAAACGCCCGCACAATCTCATCGGAAATCAGACGCGCCCTGTGCATGGTAGGCTTCTGTACAGTATAGCGGAAGCTTCCATCCATATCTACCTTCTTTTTCCCGAAATACTGGCGTCCGACCATGCCAAGCACGTACAGCTTATAGTGCCCCGGTCCTTCCATAAACTCCTCAGTGAGCTTCTGGACATTGTGATTGTAAGCACCTGCCATTCCCTTATCCCCGGTGACCACGATACAGCCAATCTTCCGCTCGTTTACAGGCACCAGATGGCGCACGCTGAAAAACGGGTGCTCAATATCCGGCACATGGCGGAGGATTCTGGAGATTGCAGCCTGCATATTGTAAAAATAGGGCTCTGTATCCTCCAGTACCTTCTTTGCCTTCTTCATCTTTGAGGAGGAAATCATGTACATAGCATTCGTAATCTTCATGGTGTCCTGGATGCTTTTCATACGAGTCTGTATTTCTTTTGCATTTGCCATATTAACACCTACCTGCTCTTATCCCGGAATTCTTCGGCCGCCTTTACGATTTTCTGTATCACCTCATCGGAAAGCTCTCTCGTCTCCTCAATCTCTCTGCCGATTTCCGGGTATACATTGTCAAAATACTCCAGCAAATCTCTCTGATACTGCTTCAGCTTCTTTTTCTCCACATCGACCATTGTCTTGTGTGTGGCTGCGCAGAGCGTGATCACCTGCTCATGCAGGCTCATGGGCGCACAAAGCGGCTGTTTAAGAAGCTCCATCAGACAGCTTCCATATTTGAGCTGAGCCATGGTCGCTTCGTCAAGGTCTGAGCTGAACTGGGTAAATACCTCCATCTCCCTGTATTGGGCCAGATCGATACGCACACTGCCGGAGGCTTTTTTCATTGCCTTGGCCTGAGCAGCTCCGCCCACTCGGGATACGGAAAGTCCCACATTCACAGCCGGGCGCATTCCTGCAAAGAAAAGATCGCTCTCCAGGAAAATCTGCCCGTCGGTGATGGAGATCACGTTTGTCGGTATGTAAGCGGAAACATCTCCTGCCTGCGTCTCAATGATGGGCAGTGCGGTGATCGAGCCTCCGCCCGCCTCATCGCTCAGACGGCTGGAACGCTCCAAAAGTCTGGAATGAAGATAGAAAACATCTCCCGGATAAGCCTCACGCCCCGGTGACCGTTCCAAAAGCAGGGACAGCGCACGGTAAGCCACTGCGTGCTTTGACAGATCGTCATACACAATGAGCACATCTTTGCCCTGATACATGAAGTATTCGGCCAGTGCCGTTCCCGCATAAGGCACGATATATTGAAGAGGCGCACAATCGCTGGCTGTGGAGGCAAATACGGTTGTATACTCCAGTGCGCCGTGTTTCTCCAGTGTTGATACGATTTTTGCGACTGTTGACGCTTTCTGTCCGATCGCCACATAAATACAGATCACATCCTTGCCCTTTTGATTGAGGATGGCGTCAATGGCGATAGAAGTTTTTCCTGTCTGCCTGTCTCCGATGATCAGCTCTCTCTGCCCGCGTCCGATGGGAAACATGGAGTCAATGGAGAGGATTCCTGTCTCAAGCGGCACGCTTACAGACTTGCGGTCAATGATGCCCGGCGCGGGATTCTCAACAGGACGGTACCCCTGCTCTTTGATCTCACCCTTGCCGTCGATGGGAGCGCCCAGGGCATTGACAATCCTGCCGATAAATCCTTCGCCCACCGGCACACCCGCCTGCTTCTGGGTCCTGGCAACCTTGGTACCCTCCCGGATACCGGTATCCTTTCCGAAAAGTATACAGCCCATGCTGTTTGCGCGGATATCCTGGACCATGCCCTTAAGGCCGTTCTCGAAAGTCACTACCTCACCGTACATCGCATGTTCAATGCCGTACACGGTGGCAATGCCGTCTCCCACGGAGATGACAGTGCCGACTTCCTGGTCCTTGCTGATTTCGTCATAATTCTTTATTTCTTCCTTGAGAATCGAAATGATTTCATCTGGATTGATTGCACTCAATTTATTTTCACCTCCGGGTTAATTTCTGTTCCAGTTTCAGATAGCGTCCCCGCAGGCTCCAGTCATACTCGCGGTCCCCTACCCGGAGAATAAATCCTCCGATCAGGCTTTTATCCTCCTTAAGGGTAAGCTTTGCCTCCTTGGCGGAAAATTCTCTGCAGAGAAATTCTTTCATTTTCTCAATCTGGTCTGCTTTGGGTAACGTGACATAAAACAACTGCGCCTGTAAAACGCCTCTCTGCTCCTCACAGTAAGCATGGTATGCGGTCAGGATATCGCCGATACAGCCGATTCTGTGGTATTTACATGCGGTTTTTAGGAAATTCTGCATCTGTGCGGGGAAAATCCGCCGGATCACTTGCTCTTTTTCTTTTAATGACACCAGTGGATTATCGAGAAGTGAGCCTGCCTGCGGCACCGCTCTGAAAATCTCCTCAGTCTCCTTTACCTGATCCTCCGGGACAGATAGGCCGTACAAAGCTTTTGCATAATTAATGCACGTTTCTGTCATAGGGATCACCTGCTTTTTCTATAAATTGATCGTAGAGAGACAAATCCTGCTCACTGCCGCTTTTCTCTCCCAGGATCTTCGCCGCTGCGTCAAGAGCAAGCCTGGCAACCTTGCCTTCCATTTCCTTCATGGCAGCTTCCTGCTCTAAGCGTATATCCTCCCTGGCCTTGGCAAGGATTTCATCCGCCTGGGCTCCGGCATCCTGCATAATGCGTTCTGCCTGGGCCTTAGCCTCCCCCTTTGCCTGGTCCATGATACGGAAGGACTCCTCCTTGGCGGATTTGAGAGCCTCCTCATACTGGTCTTTAAGCTCCAATGCTTTCTGTTCATTTTCCTTCGCACCGGCGAACTGCTGGTCGATCATGGACTTTCTCTGCTCCATCACCCGGATGACCGGACCGAACAGGAACTTTTTCATCAAAAGATAAAGAACAATCAGGTTGATAATTGTAAAGACGAGGTTGATATTAATCTGAATCACCTGGTCCACCTGCCTTTCTGGTTCCTATTCCTGCTTATCCTAACACAATGATGATCAGCAGGCCGATTACGAAACCATAAATGGCAGTTGCCTCTGCAAGCGCACATCCGAGAAGAAGCGCCTTGCTGATCTTTCCCTCTGCTTCCGGCTGTCTGGCAATGGCCTCAACTGCCTTAGAGGTTGCTATACCAATACCGATTCCTGCGCCAATACCTGTCAAAGCTGCGATAGCTGCTCCAATTGCGATTAAACTTGTCATAACTCATTTCCTCCTAAAAATTAGATAGATTTTTTATTCGATGGCCTCTTTGATAAATAAAGAGGTTAGGAAAACAAAAACATATGCCTGTATGAACCCGTCAAAAACGTCAAAATACAGACTGAATGGGATGGGCAGCACTGCCGGACAGATAAACTCCAGAAGTTTCATGACCACAAAGCTTCCCAGTA
Source organism: Blautia schinkii DSM 10518 (assembly GCA_000702025.1). Taxonomy (GTDB): domain Bacteria; phylum Bacillota; class Clostridia; order Lachnospirales; family Lachnospiraceae; genus Blautia_A; species Blautia_A schinkii. Next base: position 331,350 of record JNKJ01000007.1, on the reverse strand, counting down.
CATTGCCGAACAACCGCATACAAAGGGAGGTTGGGCGGATCGCGATCTCCAGTATATTGATCGGCAGCATGATCGGGACCGGCTCCATAAAGCTCTTCAAAAATCCCTTTGCCCCTCTTTTGTGGAAACCTGCGTACTCAATCAGCACGATGCTCATCACTGCCAGGCCAATGGTCACATTCAGATCCTTGGTCGGCGGCGTAAAGCCAAAGACACCGGCTATATTCGCAATTCCTATGTAAATAACGGTCGTCATCAGATACGGGATATAACGCTTCCCCTCTTCACCCAGGATATCCTGGAAAAAGTTCTGGAGAAAACTGATCCCTGTCTCTAACAACAGTTGTTTTCGGCTTGGATTCTCCACGCTCAGGTTTCGTACCAGTATCAGGGAAAGTACCACCAGAACGGCCATGATGACCCAGGTGACGACCACCGACTCTGCTACCGGTATTCCGCCAAACACAGGTATGGTGAAAACCGTCTTGTTTTCCAGTTCCTCCATCAATGTGCTTGATAAATTACCCGTTTCGCTCCCTCCTTTAATTGACAATTTTAAAAGAAATCCTTATTTTTAAACTGTTACTAATGGGATTACTTTTGATTCCTATATTTTACTCCGCAAGTCAGGAAAGTCAATATGCGTTTTGACTATTTTGCACAAACAAGTGAATGTTTTTTTGTATAATATGAATGATTTTTGAATGAAATGGTTAATTCTATAACAATTTTGACTTTTTATTAGAAATGTTACACAAAGAAATGTTTTGATTTTATTGCAATATGCTTAAATCAAAGTTTTTCTGTAAGAAATGATTTGTGAAAACTGCAGGGATTACATACTATGATGAAAGGAGCTTAAGAACGCCGCTCCTTACCTCATAGTATATGATACCGCAAGAAAGGTATTCGTAACAGTTCGGGCCTTGATGAACTGTCACAGGTATTCAGACATTAATCATTGAATTGCAGTGATTTATTGACACCTACTACGCAAAAAACAGTTCCTCACCCTCCGTGTCTTTCTATGGCAACAGACACCTCGCCGAATGATAACCGTGTTTCACTTCCATCCTTCTCCTCTACCAAAAGTCTGCCGTCCGGACAGATTGAAATGGCCTTGGCAAAACGGCTCCGCTCACCGTCTATAATTTGTATCTTATGTCCCGGCACGATATTATGCTCTACGTATTCTTTAGAAAGCTTTAACTCCCTGGTCTCCTCCAGGAGCAGATTCACGATTTCCGCCGCCAACAGATTCCGGTCTATACGCTCCGCCTCTGCCTTATCACCGTACAGCGCTCCGACCACCGCCTTAATTTCTTCCGGAAAGCTGCCCGGCTCATGATAGAGGTTGATCCCGATACCCACAATTGCAGTTTCAATCGTTCCCCCTTCAAAGTCCGTAATTGCCTCCGTGAGGATTCCACATACCTTTTTTCCTTGGTTATACAGGTCGTTCACCCATTTGATATCCAGAGAAATACCGCATACTTTTTTTACGGCCTTATACACTGCCGTGGCAGCTGCCGTTGTAAGCAGCAGGCTTTCCTTCAAGGTTTCCGACGGCTCTAGTATCACACTCAGGTAAAGTCCCGCATCCTCCGGAGATATGAAAGTCCGCCCCCTACGGCCCCGGCCTGCTGTCTGCCTCTGCGCGATCACAAACGCTCCATGTCCCGCCTCGCCGCTCACCGCCAGCTTTTTGGCCGCCTGGTTGGTAGAGTCCACTTCCTTAAACAGCTTTACCACTGCCTCAGGCTTAGCGAGAAACGGTCGGATTCCCTCCACGGAAAGGCGGTTGGTCTCCTTGGCAAGCATATATCCCTTGTTCGGTCCGGCCTCTATGGTATATCCTTCTTCACGCAGGGATTTCACCGCTTTCCACACTGCGGCCCGCGTACATGCAAGCTCTGTTGCTATTGCCTGTCCTGAAAGTGTCTCTCCCTTATGCTGTTCTAACAATTCTAAAAGTTTAGATTTAACTGTCATCCTATATTCCCCATTCCATGGCCTTTAATTTCCTGTCCTATAACCTTAATGCGGCAAATTAATCCGTTAGAAAACCAAACTCCACATAACCATTTTCCCATTCTGCTCTCACAAGGTATACATAACCTGCTTCTGCATTTTTAATATACCAGTCACCTTCGATTTTTTCCGGCATGACTTCCTCTCCGTCAGGTATTTCCGTGCCGACCGCTTCCCTGCGCTCTTCGCTTTTCCATCGTAGTATGCTGACTTCTTCCGGCATTTGATAAAAGGCTAATTTCAAATCTGTGGGAGCTTTCAAGGTAACATCGTTTAATTCTTCCCACTCCAAAACATGAGCAGCATCTGTAGCTGCTGTCTGATGGTTTCCTTCCTTATCTACATAAGTCCATTCATAAGCACCTCTGGGTATGACTGCCGCCGCAATCGCCTCCGACGTACGATATTCCACGTTCAATCCCGGTGGTTCCGCAGGGTCCGGCCCACTATATATTTGGTCGATAATATACTGATATTTCTCAGAGTCAGCCTCCGTTCCCTCATCGATGACTCTCATCTCACTTACACCAAAATATTGTGCGGGGTAGGATTCCGCCATTGCACCATCCCCGTATATCTCCACTATATTCCCGTTCTTTAACTGTTCACGGGTAATAGATTCACCATCAATCCCGTATATCTTCTTAGGAAAGTGTACTGTGAACGGGCTATCATTCTTTACGTCAACAAAAATATAACTATCCGTTCCAAACGTAACATACATGGCTATTAATCCACCATCTTTATGCGGCATAGTCTGGTTTGAGTTTGCATCGTCTTTTCTTAATATTACAGCCAAAAGAAGAAATAGAGCTGCTATTAGGATAATCATTGCCAAGGCTATGACAGCATATTTTTTTTCTTTTTTCATAGGGGCCTCCTGACTTTTGATATTTTTATTGATGTGCACGGTAATTGCTCGTTACGCGAAGTTCCAGTTAGGGTGAGTGGGGACCCCGGAAATGTGTCGAAACGGCGAGTAGAAGGAGCGGGAAGGGGCCCCGGGCTTTATCCCTGGAAGGCAGATGCTCGCTTCCCTTCAACTAATTGCCAACTGCGACTAAGAGACTCAAGAAGAGCTTTCGTCTCTAAGTCTCCATAGGCAATGGATTTTCAGGCGCGCTTCCGCAAAACTGCCTTCCAGGGATAAAGCCCGGGGCCCCTTCCCGCTCCTTCTACTCGCCTGCCACTACATTTCCATCCCCACTTGTAGGTTGTCGTTTTATCAGAAAGTTTTTTAAGGCGGTAGGATTTAAGATTTAAGAATTCAGCAGTATCACTAAAGCATGTTTTCTTGTTGTCCAGCTTTCTTGCTTTAATTATTTGTCTATGTTTAATATAGCATGGAATTGCGTTTCTGAATAGGCTATCCTGCTGTATACTTTTTAGAATTCCCACTTGTCTCGTTGGTCGGGGGACTAAATTTATAGACGCAAATAACAGTTCTTACAAGTAGGCACGAAAACGTAGTGGTAGGTGGTGAGAAGGAGTTTGGTGGCTGTGGGAGGTGGCAGCAGTGACAGGCGGATTTTGCGGAAGCGCGCCTGAAAATCCAGTTCTTACGGAGACTTAGACGCGAACGCTCTTCGTGAGCGGCTTAGTCGCAGTTAGAACTTAGTTGAAGGCAAGCGAGCATCCGCCTGTCACTGCTTCCACCTCCCACAGCCACCAAACTCCTTCTCACCACCGTTCAACACATTTCCGTGGACCCACAATATATCTGCAGTCCCCCAAATACCAAAACAGGCAGGGACTGTTTCCCCACCTGCATCACTCTAACAATATTTCAACCTCTTATTCCTGTACCACCAACGGAACAACCTCACCTTTTACCACATCGACCAACCCACAATCCGTAAGCTTCAATGCCGGACTCACGGGTAGTCCTAAGGTACAAAGCGACATAATAGGATTATAATGATGGTATCCCAAATCCTCCATACTCTTACGCACCTGCCCCAGCAATGTGCCGATTTCATCCGCAGGCAGTTCAGAGAGGATTCCGCACACCGGAAGCGGAAGCTCAGTCACAATCTCCCCGTGCTCCGCAGTGCAGATACCGCCCTGCAGCTCCACCAGCCTGTTGGCCGCGACAAGCATATCCTTGATATCCGCGCCAACCACCAGCATATTATGATGGTCATGGTAATAGGTCGTAGCTGCTGCCCCGCGTTTCAGGCAGTCACCGATTATAAAACCAATACCGATATTTCCGTTTACACCATGCCGCTCCAAGACCGCGGCGAGCATACAGCCGCTCTCCTGCCATCGCAGCAGGCCGTTCTCAACAGCCATTGTCACAATCCGCTCCCTTGTCTGCGTACAGCCGTCCTTCACTTCAATTGCCCGCACCTGTACACTCTCTATAGCTGAAAGTGCGTCCGCCATCAACACCTTAGGCGTAAGCATCTCCTCCGTAATCTCCCCCAGGAGGATGCTGCTGTAGAATTCTTGCGGAAACTCATAAGGTTTTAACTGACGTGTCTCAGCGCCTCTGTGGTAAATCTCCCGGCCATCCTTAAATACAAATTCCGGTTGGAAATCTCCGGTCTTATCTGCGGGCAAAAGTTGGAAATCTGCTCTTCTGCCCGGCGCAATTGCTCCGCGGTCCCTTAAGTTCATCCTTCTGGCTGCAGTGTACGACGCACAATACACAGCCTCTTCAAGAGGAAATCCCAGAGAAACAGCCTTTCTGACAATGTAATTGAGCTGCCCGTGCTCTTTCAGCTCGTCAGCCATGGTATCGTCCGTGACAAAGCTCACATGCTCGTACAATTGGTTGTCTATGATATAATTAAGAATCTCCGGTCTGAGCATTTTACCCTGCAGCTCCACGAACATGCCGTTGGCAAAGCGCTGGGCAATCTCCTCGAGTGAATGCTCTGTATGGTCTCCATCTATACCCCTGTACAGAAATTTCGCCAGATCAAGCCCAACAAGAGAGGGGCAGTGTCCTTCCACCACAGTCTGCGGCTTGTCGGACTCAAGATAATCAAGGAATTTAGTAATCTCAAGTTCTGTTCCTTTGACAATCTGGCGGTAGTTCATAACCTCTCCGACACACACCACTCCATCCTCCAGCATGAGCCGCTTCATCTCCTCCAGGCCGATCACTCCGCCTGTGGTTTCCAGGTTTTGATTCGTGGAAGGTACACTGCTGGGAATACCATAATAAATGTCAATGGGTGAATCCTTAGCCGCATTGATCATCTCATTGATGCCCTGGATTCCCTTTACGTTTGCAATCTCGTGAGGCTCAGACACCAGGGTTGTCACTCCACAGGCCGCAGCTTTCTCTCCAAAGGAAACCGGTGTCATCATGGAGCTCTCAATATGCATATGGATATCGATGAATCCCGGCAGCATCCGGTATCCGCTGCCATCCACAGTACGCTCTGCGCCAAGTTCTTTCCTCTGTTCTGTATCGACAAAATAAATCTTACTGCCTCGCACATATACATCGGCATGAACGAATCTCTTCAGGTAACAGTTAAAGACCTCGGTATTCTCAACAAGTAAATCGACTTTCTCCATCTCAGGACCTCTTCCTTACAGAATAGAATAAAAATACAACAGACATACAGCCACCAATACCCACATGACCGGACGGATTTCCCTGCCCTTACCGGAAGCAAGCTTCATGACAGTATAGGTGGGAAGTGCAGTACAGATACCATTGGCAATGTTGTTTCCAAAAATCGTAAATGCGATACATACAAAAGCCGGAAAAGCCTCAGTCAAGTCGTCAAACTTGATATTTCTCATAGCGCCCAGCATATTGATACCGATAAACATCAGCACAGGAGCTGTGGCCGCAGATGGGATCATCAGTGCAATCGGTGCCAAAAACAGTGACAATCCAAAGAAAATGGAGGTAAACACAACCGTAAGTCCCGTCTTACCACCTGCCTCCACTCCTGCGGAGGACTCCAGATAAGTAGTCATGCTCGGCATCCCAAACAGCGCACCAAAGCTTGTCGCCAGCGCATCCACCTTAAAGCATTTGTCAATCCCAGGCAGATTTCCGTCCTTGTCCAGATATCCCGCCTTAGCGCCCACACCCAGTACCGTACCGAAGGTGGAGAAAAAATCAGGCACAAACAATGCGATCAGAAAAGGTATATATGCAAAATCTAAAGCGCCCAGGAAATCCACACGCATAAACTGTGTGCCGATATTTGCAGGCATGGTAAACAGACTGCCCGGAAGCTTCGTCACTCCAAATGGAATTCCGATCAAAGTAGTGAGCACAATTGCTAAAATCATATCCCCCGGCACCTTTCTTGTCTTTAATACCAGAAGAATGATAAATCCGATCACCGCAACGATTACCGTTGGAGCCTTCAGATCACCAAAGGCAAGGGACTTCTTTGCCTCATTCGCCACGATAAGTCCGCAGCTTTTCGCCCCTAAGAGAGCAATGAACAGGCCGATCCCTGCGCTCACAGCGTGCTTAAGGCTGACCGGGATCACCTTGACCACGGCTTCCCGCAGTCCTAAAAATGAAATGGCAATAAACAACACGCCGCTGAAGAAAATCACACCTGCCGTAATCGCCGGTGAAATTCCGTCATTTGCAATCATCGCGGTCACAATACCAACACTTCCCAGACCAGGCGCAAGCGCAAAGGGACGGTTCGTATAGAAAGCCATGGCGCAGGTCGTCAAAATAACAAGAAGTATCAGTACAGTAAACATTACGTGCTTGTCAAGCCCCGCGGATTCCAGCATATTCGGCACTGTTGCCAGTACATATGCCATTGTTACGAATGTGGTAAGGCCTGCAAGCAGCTCTGTCTTCACATTCGTCCGGAAATCCGACAATTTAAAACACTTTTCTAACCATTGATTCATAAATCTCCACTCCTCTTTTCCTATGTAATTTCTTGCTTATATAGTAGTTTCATTGTATGATAAATCTAACGTCAAGTCTAATTCCTATTGGTAATAATAAGTATTCCTGAATGGAATATAAAGACGAGGATTATGGAGATTATTATGAATATTTTTGAATTGAATTATGCACTTTGTATAGCGAAACATCAAAATCTCACGAGAGCCGCCCAGGAGCTATATATCTCGCAGCCCACCTTAAGCAAGCATCTGCAGAAGCTGGAGCGAGAGCTGGGAATCCGCCTTTTCAGCCGTGTGGATAACTGCTATATCCCCACATATGCCGGCAGGCGCTATCTGGAATATGCGTCAAAGGTTCTGGAGCTCACACATGACTGGGAAAAAGAGCTCTCCGACCTCATAACCTTAAACGATGGTGAATTGAATGCAGCCATCCCACTGATGCGCAGCTCCTGCATGATTCCACAGCTTCTTCCACGCTTCTATGAACTGCATCCCAATATCCGCGTGAATATCTCAGAGGAAACCTATGCTGTTCAGGAACGGCTGCTTAATGATCCTAACATAGACTTCGCCATTTTCAGTGAGGGGACGATTCATCCGCAGCTTGAATACGAAACCCTGGGACGTGAGTCCATACTGCTTGCAGTTCCTCAGGACCATCCTCTTGTCCTTGAATATAGACAGTGGGAAAATAAGGGTATAACTGAAAAGCCCTATCCTACTGCAGAATGGTCAAATCTTAAGAATGAAAAATTCATTCTCCATTTCCCTGACCAAAATACTGGAGCAATCACCCAAAGACTTCTCGAAAAGCATCACATCAAGCCCAAAGCTCCTTTCTATACAAGGAACACCCAGGCCGCTCTGCTGCTGGTCCAGAATAATCAAGGAATCTGCTTCGCGCCGGAAACCTACATTCGCAACATGACCTTTAAACGTACACCTCTCTGCTTCTCCCTGGAAGATGAGGAGGCATGGACAAGCACGGTCATCGCTTACCGGAAAGGCACTTACCTGACTTCCTATGCCCAGGATTTCATCCGCCTGGCCCGGGAATACTTCAAGACTTAATCCTCTGTCCTGTAGTTGTCGAGCGCCTTTCGTAAAAACTGGATATACTCGCTTCGAACCTTGTCCGGACCGACTATGGCCACTCCAGGTCCAAGTCCGGCAAGCCAGCCGAAAAACTGTGCGCTCACATTTACACGCACCATGGTCGTGAAATGCTCTTCATCCTTGGTTTGGATCACTACATCCTGCCCGAAACGGTCGATCACCACTCCGATGAACCGGTTCTCAAACTCAATGCGGAGAGTCTCCTCCCGGCCCCCAAACATGCCGAAGGTCCTGGTAGCAAACTGCGCCACATCGAAGTCCCGAAAAATCTCTTCACCGCTGCGCAGCTCTTCCTCTACCTTAATCTGTCTCATTTTATCCACGCGGTAATGCTTAACCACACCGCTCTTCTCATCCACGCCTATCAGGTAATAATTCTCATCCTTCCAAATCATCCCCCACGGACTTATACGGTATCTCTCTCCATCCTTGCGCAGGCGCATCTCCTTAGACACGGTCCACTCGTAATATTGAAAGCTGATCTGATGATTGCCGGTAATGGCTGTATGGATGTCGTCAATATTATAGTAAATACTCTCATTTACCGTTTTCACACGGTTATCTACAACTACCTGCTGCTGAAGAAGCCTGGCGTCATGGACACTGGTGAGTTTCTCAAGCTTTTGGATAAGCTGCCCCGATTTCTTAGACGTGATAAATCTTGAGGACTGCACCGCATCCACAAGAAGCTTCAACTCAGCCAGCTCAAATTCCCTGCTGGCCAGGTAAAATCCGGAAGGCCTCTCTCTGCGGTTGACAATATCCATCCCGAAAATACGCAAAGTCTCGATATCATCATACACAGTCTTGCGCTCCACACTGATGCCGCATTCAGAAAGATAATCAATCAGTTGGTTCGTAGTCATGGGGTGCTGTTCATCTGTCTGCTCCAGAAACACGCGCATTAAATATAGTATTTTAAACTTCTGCTGAGATGATTTCGGCATTGTACAGGCTCCTATCTGTCCGTCAGTACGGCTACTACTCCGAAATATAATACCATAAATGCCAGAATCAGCGCAATCACATCCGTGCCGTGGAAATCGATATTCAGAATCATGGCCCCCGCCACCATAATCTCCAGAGTTACAATCGCCCCGATCACCATAGCCATAAAAGATGAAAGCTTGCCCTTGCTCTCCTTCTTTCTCTGCGGCTCCATATAACTGCCTTCTGCATATGCAACTCTTCTGTTCCTGATTTCGTCATTTGTATCCCACATAATATACTCCTCCTCTAAAAAAGCAAACATATTTTCGTGAACATATTTTTCTTGTAAATACATATTACCACAAGTCATGTCCAATAAAACGGAACGAACTCAATTTTTACGAACATTTGTTTTCTTTGGTAAAAACTAATAAAATTTACCTGCTCAATTTGCAATAATTTACCAGTTTCGTGCATTATAACTATATAACCATATCCACTAAGGTAAAAAGAAAGGAGCTTCGTATGAAAAAGAAACCATTATCTGCACTATTAATAGCAGGAGTCCTGGCCGTGTCGTCTCCTGCCGGAGCCTATGCTGCCGAATTCAGCGATTCCGTCTCAGCACAGGAAAACGCCATTCCGGATGGAAATCTGCCGCAAAATGACAGTTTTACACCTAACGGGTACATAAGCGAGCCTGATAAAACCGAACCTCAGGAGCTTTTCCAGGCTGCCCCCGCGGGAGAGACAGAACTTTTTTCCTCCGGGCAGCCGCTGTCTGATTCAGACAAGTTGTCCGGCGCAGAAGCGCAGTTTGACGCTGCTTCCGACAGCAACATTCCCCAGGTTATTGACACGGACCGTGTAACCTATTATTACATGGAGGACAAGGACAGCTATATTGCAGACGAGATTTACAATCCCGGAGGGGAAAGAATCGTTATCCCAGCCGAGTACAACGGCAAAAAAGTTACGGAAATTGCATCTAATATATATTGGCCAACCTTCGAGGATCAGGATGAATTCACAATATTCACCGGAGACCTTGAATTACCAGAGGGACTTCTTGTAATCCATGATCGTGCATTTAATAACGCCGATTTCATTTCTCTTTATGTCCCGGACAGTGTAACTGAAATTGGCGAAAAAGCATTTTCCAACTGCGGTGTGCGCTGGCTACATTTCCCAGCAGGCATGTCCATAATTCCGGCAGGCCTTTTCGAAAACTGCCCTCAATTGGAAACAGTTGAAGTGCCGGAAGGCGTCACTGAACTAACCTCCGGTGCGTTTAAGGAATGTCCCGCTTTAAAATCTCTCTATCTGCCCACAACTATTATAAAAATGGGCGAAGATTTGTTTGCAGGAAATGCGCAGGTAACAATCTACGGTACAGCCGGCTCCTATGCGGAAGACTATGCCCGGGAGCACAACCTTCCATTTTCTGCTGAGAAAGAAGCAGAGCCTGCGCCAAACCAGGAAACTCTGATAGCAAACGGCGTGCGCTATACATATGAAAAATCCTCGGACAGTTACCTGGTCACAGATTATACCGGTGATATTTCGGAAGAAATAATCATTCCGGAGGCAATTAACAGCAAGCCCGTTTCCGGAATCGGAGAAAAGGCGTTTATCAACTGCTACAGACTCCGCCGGGTCGTTCTGCCCTCTACGATAAAAAGTATAGGTGAAGGTGGTTTTTCTCAATGTCTTAATCTTGAAGAGATAAATCTGCCGGATGGACTGCAGAGCATCGGCAGCTCCGCATTTACAGAATGTCGTTTAAAATATGTATCCATTCCCGACAGTGTGAAAAACTTTGGAACCTCCATATTCTACATGTGTTTTGACTTAAAGGAAGTCCGCCTGCCCCAAAGCATGACAAGTATCCCTGATTACATGTTTTATTGGGCTCATATTTCCACACCTCTCTCTTTGCCGTCAGGCATAAAGAGCATTGGCAATTATGCTTTCGCCCAATTCATAGGTGAGGCTCCAATTCTTCCGTCCGGACTGACCTCCATTGGAGACTACGCATTTAACAATTCAACAATTGAATCAATTAAGATTCCCAACTCAGTCACAAAAATGGGAAAAGAAGTGTTCGGAGACTGTCTGTACCTTCGTACAATCACCTGGAGCAAGGGTTTAAAAACAATCCCCCAGGGTACCTTTACCTCCTGCCTGTCGCTGGAGGAAATGCGGCTTCCCGCAGCCGTTACCACAATCGGCAAAAACGCTTACATCAGATCTGGTATCCGCAGGCTCTCCATTCCGAAAAGCGTGAAAAAAATTGACAAGACTGCTTTTAAAGATTGCGCGGATCTCACCTTATTTGTAGCAAAAGGCTCCTATGCGGAAACCTTTGCAAAAAACAACAAGCTTGCTTACGACAACGGCGCGATTGCCAACGCAATTGCAGAGCAGGACGGAATCCGATATGAATATAACTCTACAACGAAAACATATACCATACTGGAAGCAGACAAGAATATAGCGGGAGATATCAACATCCCCGGCACGATAAACGGAAAAAAGGTCGTAACCATTGAAAAGGATGCCTTCCGGCAGTGCGAGAAGCTTCGTTCCGTAAAGCTGCCTGACACCATCACTGCGATTGGCACAGAAGCCTTCTACTTCTGCAGCTCTTTGGAGCAGATTAATTTCCCTCATCCCTGACCTCTATTGGAAAATATGCTTTTGAGGCCTGCAAGCTTAAGTCCGTCTCCCTTCCTGCCTCCGTAAAAAATGTTGGCAGCGGTGCTTTTTCATCCTGTGAGGCGCTGGAGGAAATCCAATTTACAACGGGCCTGACCGAAATACCGGATTTCATTTGCAACGATTGTACGTCCCTGTCCAGTATAACACTGCCGGACACACTAAAAAAAATCGGCATCGGAGCTTTCCAGCGCACAGCAATAACCTCTGTGGAGTTCCCGGACACGCTTATCTCCATTAATAGCGAAGCCTTCCGCCAATGCCGGCTTCTGGAAAACGTGAAGCTTCCGAAAAAGCTCACTTTCCTGGGCGTCTCGGCATTCTCCGACTGTAACCTACTTAAACAGGCAAGCATTCCGGCAGGCGTAAAGGAGCTTCACGGCGCTTTCAGCTATTGCACCGGGCTTGAAAAAGCAGAAATAGAACCGGGTGTTGAAAAAATTGACTGGTTTGCCTTTAAAGGCTGCGACAATCTGAAGGAACTTCATATCCCTGAAAGCGTTTACTTCATTGGCATCAACGGGTATGATTCACTGCTTTCATCCTGTGTAATCTACGGAAAATCAGGCTCCGAAGCTGAAGAGTTCGCCAATAGCTATGGATATTCCTTTATCTCAAGCGGGGACTCCGTACTGGGCACCCCTGTACTTTCCCGCGAACGCTTCAACGGAAACTGCATTCGTGTAACGCTGAACAAACGCTGTTATAATGCACAATCCTATGATTACGTACTCACCCAAGACAGCAAATTCCCCACCTCGGGAAAATATCTGTTCCGCCAGAATGGAAGCATGGAGCTGACACAGGAATTCAATCTCCTGGATAAAGGCACCTATTACGTATTCGCCCGCTCCGCAAGGCTCCTAAAAGACGGGCAGACGGAATACAGTCCCTGGTCAAAAGGCGTAAAGACTGTGGTTTCCACCCAGGCGCCTAAACCGCCCACAATCAAAAGCGTGACTGTCAAAGGAAAAACCGTCACTGTGGTACTAAACAAAACCGCCGGGGCCACAGGATATAACTGCGTTCTTGCTTACGGCACCCAAAAAGAGGGCATGCAAAAGCTTCTTGCTCCATCCGGAATCAAATACAATGCAAGCAGCACCACAACAAAGCTTGTCTTTAAAAATGTAAACAATGGCAAATACAAATTATTGGTGAGAGGCTACGCCAAACAGAAAAATGGAGCAAAGGTTATGAGTAAATGGAGAGCCCGCACCGCCAAGGTTCAGGTCAAATAAATTCAGCAAAAAGGGACTGTTTTCCGGCAGTCCCTTTCTCCTGTAATTTAAAATTTTTATACTCAGATCACTGCTCTGTTCCACTAAAACGGCATCAGGTATCGCGCCAATCCGCGTCCACTATATCTATAACTGCTTTTTCCTGAATAACATAACTGAACCTGCAATTGCCAATACCACGATAACTCCGGCAACTCCCACCGCCGGGAAAAACGCTCCCGGTTTCACTGTATTTTGAATCAGTGCCACATTATCCGACCCAAGCGTGAGAGGATTAAACTTATGCACTGCAGGGAACATATTCAACAGCATACAAATCACAAACACACCGCCTGTAATGAGCAGGCCGCCATACGAATTCCCGGACAAAACCGCACCAAGCATCAACACCGCAAGCAGGAACACGCCGAACACCCACAGGAAAAACGCGGAAAGCAGCACATTAGAAGCATTATCTTTCGGGAAAAGAAACACTGTATATCCCCATGTCACAAGATAAGAAAGTGCATATCCTGCAGTCCACATTAGAATCATATAGGTATATTTCGCAAAAATCACCGCACTCCTGGACAGCCCTTTTGTGAGAAGATTGATCAGAGTTCCCTTTGACAGCTCTGCGCTTAACATCCCGCTCAGAACCAGGACGATCACAAACACGCCAATCTGCCCCACATTCTTATAAAACTGCAGCCATGAATCCATTGCTGTAGGAGCCGCCACAGTGATATCCATTCCCGCAGGCATAGCCATCTCCACAATTTCCGGCGTAAGCTTCGCAATTAAAGGATTCATAATTCCCAGCAGCAGGAAGACAGTAAGTAAAATAAACATCTTATAAGTGCGAACGCTTTCCAGCAATTCCTTTTTAAGAAAAGTAAAATAATTTTTCATTTGACAGCCTCCGTAAATAAACTCTCAAGCGTAGGTTCCATAATCTCGAATTTCATAGGAACCATGCGCTTTTCAGAAAGCAGGGAAATCAGGAATTGACCACCTACATTCCGGTCTGAAATCATTACCGTTACCACTGCCCTGTCCCGGGAGACCTCCACCGCCGGACGCTTAAGCGCCTCTATCCCGGCAAATTCCGACGCTTCTTTTTCCCCGGCAAACTCTATGATATAGCCGTTATGCCTGTACTGCATCTTTATCTCAGCCAAAGACCCGCTCAGCGTAAGCTGTCCCCTGTTAAGAATTGCCACATGGTCACAGATTCTCTCCACGTCCGAAAGGATATGGGTAGAGAAAATCACCGTAGTCTTTCCTTTTATTGCCGACAAGATATCGAGGATTTCCTTTCTGCCGATTGGGTCCAGCGCAGATGTAGGTTCATCGCAGATAAGCAGTCGGGGTTCATTGAGCAGGGCCTGCGCAATTCCAAGACGCTGCTTCATTCCACGGGAAAATCCGGTGATTTTGCGCTTGTGATTCTCAAGGCCCACCAGGGAAAGCAGCTCCTCACTTTTTTTCCTGATCTTCTCCTTAGGAAGTCCGGTGATTTCTCCGCACAGACGCAGGTACTCCATAGGTGTCATATAATCATAGAATTCAGGCACATCAGGGAGATATCCCAGATAATGATTAGTCCTTGTCTCACCGTAAGTTACTCTTTCGCCGCACACTTTAATGGTCCCGCTGTCCGGTTTCAGGAGGCCCAGCACCATCTTCATGGTAGTGGTTTTTCCTGCTCCGTTCTGCCCCACAAATCCAAATATGGAATGCTCCGGAATGTCCATATCCAGCCCGCGGATGACCTCATGGCTTCCAAATTTTTTATAAAGCTTATCTATTTCCAGTATGCCCATTATTCTTCTCCTCTGCCAAATACAAAGTATACCACCGGCCCGATGATCTGCAGCAGCAGTACAACAAATATCCATATCACCTTATTTCCGAAGCGGTAATGTGGATGCCGCAGCACATGCACCAGCGCTGTAATCGCAAGCACTAATTCCACCACCATATAAGGCACAAGAAATGGCCAATATTCCATAAATATCTCCATATTAATAATCTCCTTTCAATAACCCGGGCTGCTTTCGCCTGCAGGTAATCTTATATCTAACTACATTATACAAAATCACCCGCGGATTCCAATGGATTTGCAGTTGATTATGGTTTCCAAAATCAACTGTCAGGAAACTTATAGAAATGCCATGTGCATTATGTTACAATACAAAATATCTGAGCTGTTACGGTTTTCCAAACATTCAGAAAAAGATACCATCCCGCAGATTTTAGCAGCCCAATAGTATTTTCAGGAGGTACATGCAATTGGTTTATTTATCACATTTTTCCTTTCCATCCATCGAAACGGAATATAACTTTAATTTTTCACTGCAGCGGACATGCTATGATACCCTGTACCCCTTTTTCATATTGTCAAAGCACGCACTCAACATGCTGGATTTTGAACCGGTAACGATTCTATACGGAGGAAACGGCTCGGGCAAAACCACGGCGCTCAACGTCATTGCCGAAAAGCTGCACCTCACAAGAGAAACGCCCTATAACCGTTCCAATTTCTTCGAGGATTACACGGGCTATTGCTCCTATGAATTGAGAGGTTCCCTGCCAAAGGAGAGCCGCATCATCACCAGCGATGATGTGTTTGATTTCATGCTGAATATCCGCGCCTTAAACGATGGAATCAATGTGAAAAGAGAAGAATTATTTACTGAATATCTGGATAACAAATACTCCAAATTTCAGATGAAATCTCTGGATGATTATGAGCAGTTAAAGAAGGTAAATATGGCCCGCTCGAAAACACAATCTAAATATGTGCGCAAAAATCTCATTGACAATGTACGTGAGCACTCCAACGGCGAGAGTGCATTTCTATATTTTACCGAGAAAATCAAGGAAAATGCCCTCTATCTTCTGGATGAGCCGGAAAACAGCCTTTCTCCCCAGAAACAGCAAGAGCTGCTCCAGTTTTTGGAGGACTCCGCCAGGTTTTTCGGCTGCCAGTTTATCATCGCCACGCATTCGCCATTCCTGCTTTCTATGAAGGGTGCAAAAATATATGATATGGATGAAGAGCCGGTAGACGTAAAAAAATGGACCGAACTTGAAAATGTCCGGTCCTATTATGAATTTTTTAAAGCCCACGAAAGAGATTTTTCATGACGAGTTTTAAATGAATCCTGCAAAAACCGAGGCAGCAGCTACCGTAAGGATTCCCGCCACCACGATTGCAAGACTGCTCATGGCTCCTTCCACCTCTCCAAGCTCCATAGCCTTGGCTGTACCGATGGCGTGGGCCGAGGTTCCAAGCGCCAGCCCCCTGGCAATAGGATCATGAATATGGAACATCTTATATACAAGCTCTGCCGCCATATTTCCAAGGACCCCTGTAATGATGATCACAGCCACAGTAATCGTCACAATGCCGCCAAGCTCCTCTGAAACTCCCATGCCAATCGCTGTAGTGATGGATTTCGGAAGGAGCGTCACATACTGCTCATGATTAAATCCAAACAGCATCGCCAGAAGAAATACGCTTACAAGGCTGGTGAGCACACCGGATAAAATCCCCGCGGCCACAGCCTTAAGATTTTTCCTCAAAAGCGTAAGCTGCTCATAAAGTGGCACTGCCAGACACACGGTTGCCGGAGTCAGCAGATAGCTTATGTATTTTCCGCCTTCATTGTAGGCCTCATAATCAACATTCAGCAGGGTCAAAACAGCCATCACACAAAGGATGGCAATCAAAAGCGGATTAAATATTGCCATTTTAAACTTCTTTTTAAGAATCAGCCCTACCTCGTATGCCGCCAGACTGATAAACGCACCGAAAAACACAGAGTTCTCCAGAAATTCCTTCATTTCTTCTGTCCTCCGTTTCCTTTTCGTATCACAGCCTGAGTCACACGGCCTGTCACCACCATCACAATGATCGTGGTTAGAATCGTAATGATCGTAACTGGTAACCAAACCGGCTTCAACGCGTCCCAGGAGGTAAGAAGCCCCACCCCCGCTGGGATAAACATCACCGGCATAATCTCTATGAGAAACCCCGAAACTTCACGCACCTGCCCCACCTTCAGCACTCCTGCCGAAAGCGCGGCCAGCATAAGCAGTAGCCCATACACACTTGCGGGCACAGGCAGAGGGAGCAGTATGTGAAGCCCCTCCCCCAATGCTGAGATAAGTAATATAATTCCAAATTGTCTGATGTATTTCATCTTACCATCCCTTCCACGCATCTTGTCACTGTAGCCCCATCTCTTCCACTATCTTCGTATAGCTTTCCGTCTCTTCCAAATCCGCGCGCCCGATTCTCTGCATCTTTGTCACGTTAGCATAGTTTCCAGGCATGGAGCGGGTCATTTTACCGTCCCCGTAGATTTTCACCATGTCGCCGTTTTCCAGCACATCCTCGGGAATAAGCTTGCCATTCTTGTTGTAGATGCCGTCCCGGGGAATCTCCGCAGTAAAAACCGTCTTGGAATCCATATCCACAAACAACTGCTGCTTCAGAAGCTCCCCAGTCTCAAGGTAGATTGCAGAAACCGCTAAAGCCTCCTCGCGCGCTTCTTCTTCCTTTACCTTCTGTGCCTGCTCGCCCACCAGTCCCCAGAAGGAGCCGCCCACTACCACAAACAGCGCCAGCAGAATCACAATTCCAAGTATCATTTTTTTATCTGTCTGCTTCTTTTCCAATATAAAATACTCCTTTATGCATAAATTCAAAGCGCTTCCGAACCTACGCGATAATCCATTATCCGCATTAATCCATCATCCGCATTAATCCATCATCCGCATTAATCCGTCATCCGCATTAATCCATCATCCGCGTTAATCCGTCATCCGCTCTTACTTATTTTCTTCCGGAATCACAATTTTATCCACCTGATAGCTTCCATCCTCCACAGTCATTACCGCCATGGTAATTTCCCGGTTAAAACGCCGCCTGCCGCAGCTTCCCGGATTGAGCCACAGCCGTCCGTCAATCATCTCCTGGAAATAGCTATGTGAATGTCCGAAAATCACGACCTGTCTGTCTCCCAGATTCCAGGCTACGTCCTTTTTATCATGCACCATGAAGAACCGTACCCCGCCGATGACAAACTGCAGGCTCCTGGACAGCCCCTTTGCCCAGTCTCTGTCATTGTTGCCGCGGACCACATAAATCGACCCCAAAACCCGTAATTCATCCAGAATTTCCGGCTTATCTACGTCACCTGCGTGCAAAATACAGTCACAGGTTTTCAATATCTCCAGCACCTCCGGCCGCAGAAGTCCGTGCGTGTCGGAAATAATTCCAATTTTTGTTTTCACAGATCAACCATCCTCTCACCAGATTTTACCGACATCCTCCGCCTTAAGCCCATAGAGCCCGCAGAATCTTTGCATATCTTCCTCATTGCGGATGAGCATAATGTCCTCGAACTTACCGCTCTCCTTATCCACAAACCCAGCCACCCGCTCGCCTGTGCAGATACTGGATTTGATCACCGGACGCTGCCGGGAGGAATCGTATGACAGCTTGGGTAATGCCTTCTTTTTGTTGAACATATTGTCACCTCCACTCACACCTTTCCATTGTACCTGCACAGCGGATTTTTTCTTAGTTAGGACGAGCCCCATCAGTGCCGTAGGGCCGCTATATCATATACGACTCTATAAAAGCTTTTGGTTCATTTTGTTTCTTTTATATAATATACACTGTTCATCCGCTTCGTAATTACTGCTTGTACAATTCACAGAAAATCAAAAAGACTCAACTGCTGTGCAGCTTCCACCGCTTTCTTCTTCGACGTAGACTCGCGGCAGATGGTTGAATCAGGTATTTCATCGAGGAAGGGCGACGGCTCTTTGGCATAAGTGATAATCAATTCATCCTTTGCGCGGGTCATTCCCACATAAAAAAGCCTGCGTTCCTCTTCCACGTCCGTGGGATGTTTTTCGCTTTCAAGGGGAAGCTCCCCTTTGCCCAAACCATAAAGCATTACTACTGGAAATTCCAGGCCTTTGGAACCATGTAGTGTCATCAGATGTACGGCATCCGCGGTGTAAATTTTACCTCCGCACCGCTTCAAGTCACCCTCCTCACCCAACAGTAAAGCATCCAAAAAGTCTCTTACATTCGGGTAGCAAACTGCCATAGCTGTAAGGTTATTAAGGCTCTGGTTTTCTTCCTGTCCCACATCCTTAATCCAGTCCTCCAGAAGCTTTTTAGGCTTGGCACGCTTCCATTTTGTCCTGTATTTCTGCGCAAGCTGTTCGTAAATACTGCCTGATAAAGCATCCTCATCTAAGCCCCATAAAAGTTTCATCGCATCTCTCCGATACCCTGCAGTTTCAGGCTCAATGAGTGAGCGGAAAAAAGCAATACATCCACGTACCAAAGGCTCGGCAAGATACTCTTCACGGCCCCCGACCGTGTAAGGGATCCCCTCCTGGCGCAGACATTTCTCTAATAATCTTGCCTGATGATGCGTACGATAAAGAATTGCAATGTCGTTGAAAGTCCATGGTTTCTTATCACTGCGGAAAGAATCCTGCTGTTCTGTATCTATCATATCAATTCCACCGATTAGACGATTAATCTCTTTCGCAACAAAAATAGCCTCGGACATTTTTGCCGGCGCTTTCGCAATGCGCACCGGAATACTCGCCTTGCGGTGTGGCCGCAGCACTCTTTTCCCACCTGGATTATGCGAAATCAAACCCGCGGCGGCAGTCACAATACCACCCGCAGAGCGGTAATTCTCCTCCAGAGTAATAACACGCACGCCTGGATAATCAGACTTCAGAAGTTCAAAACAACGGGCATCTGAACCACGGAAACCATATATCGACTGGTCCGGGTCACCGATTACAAATAGCTCTCTTCCATTAGCATTCCACGCTTTAATCAGTTCATATTGCAATGGACTGATATCCTGAAATTCATCCACCAGCAGGTAAGAAAAAGGATGACAAAAAGATTGTCCTGATGCATTTTTTCCACCTGTTTCCGACCGGAATATACGTAAGGTTTCTATTAATAAATCATCGAAATCGAGGTATTTTCGCTCCCTCAGACAAGCTTCATAAGCAGATATCGCCTCTTGGGGAATCTCCTGATTCGCTCCCTGATTTGTGTCACAATTTGCGTCCTGATTTACACTCTGCACCCGCGTTTTGCTCATAGAAACCGCCTGCAGGAACTTTTTGACAGGGAGTTTCAGTCCGTGCTCCTCACAAATCTGCCGTGCAAACTCGAATGTTTCTTCCTCGCCTGCCAGGGTGAAATCAAGACCATTTTTCTTTAGAAAATCCAGGCTGATGGCGTGGAACGTACCGATATTCATCCGCTGTATGCTCCTGGCCCCACCAAGCTGAGTGCTGAGACGTTCCCGCATTTCCGCGGCGGCCTGGTTTGTAAAGGTAACAGCCGTAATCTCCGTTGGTTTCACTTTTCTGTGCTCTAAGAGATAAAGAATGCGGGAAACAAGCGTTTTCGTTTTTCCAGTACCCGGTCCCGCCACAACTGCAACCGCACGGTCAATCGCCTCGACTGCCTGCTGCTGCAACGGGTTGAGCATGGATGCGAAAGGTCCCAAAGGCGCGAATTCCAAAGATTCGGCTGGCGCTGTACCTAAAGAGCTAGCTGGTGGTGTACCTAAAGAGCTGGCAGGTGTCGCCTCCGGCAAACCGGAATGCGCCAGTTCCGGCGAACCGGAAGATTCCATTCCGTTATGGGCAGTATTGATGATGGGCATATTCCCACCCTCGACTTTCCAGTCCCCCATATCTCCAAACAGGCTCATCTGCCCGTCGAGGTTACGGATTTCAGAGGGTTCAAACAACTTTATTGTTCCGTATTCTCCGTCAAAACCGGGCTTTCTCTGCACCAGTCCTTCCCGCAGTCTGCGGATGCCTTCGGACACCAGATAACCGCATTCTTTCCTGATATCCTCAGTAGGAATACTGCGCAGAATCTCGAATTCCGGTCCTAAATCCGCAAGTATTTTCTCATACTGCTCCTGAACCTTTCTGCTGGCTGAGGAATAGCCGGTAGAGGCAGCAATCACCTCAGGAAGCGGCACCAGACTCTCGAAAGGCTTGGCGTTTTCTTTCACAAAACCATCCTCTCTGTCTGCGAGCTGCACAATGCGGTGGTCCACTCCGATTGTTAGCTTCTTACCGCACACAGGACATTTTCCTCCATAAATTTCCGCATCTTTGGGACTTAAGCATATATGGCATTTCCTGTGACCGTCAAAATGATACTTACCCTCCTCCGGGAAAAATTCGATAGTACCTTCCAGTCCTTTTCCCTCCTGAACCCCTGCCCAAAGACCATCATAAGAGCGTTCGACATCCAGCAGATTCGCCTCTCTGCCAAGCTTAGCCGGGGAATGTGCATCGGAATTTGATACAAGCTGGAACCGGTCAAGCGCAGACAATCTCCAGTTCATCGGTGGGTCAGAGGAAAGCCCTGTCTCCAGCGCACGAACATAGGGGGTAAGGTCCTCGAAGCACTCTTCAATCGTATCAAACCCGGAAAATGCGCCAAATAACGAAAAATGAGGCGTCCAGATATGAGCCGGAATAAATATCCCTTTCGGGCACACCTCAAGCATAATTTCCAACAAATCCCTACAGTCTAAACCAAGAATCGGCCGCCCGTCCGAGTGGATATTTCCGATTGCCTCAAGCTTAGCAGAGAGCTTTTCTGCATCCTCCATCCCCGGAAGTAGAATCACATTATGGACCTTACGCGTCTTATCATTCTTCTTATATATAGAGCTGATTTCCCCGGAAATGACAAACCGCGGGGCTTCGTCCGTCATCATCTTTGTCTCTTCCAGGAGATAATCATCCCGTAACCTATATAATCCATCCTCCGCAGGAACAAGCTTTTCGCTCATCTCCCTGCGCCATTCCGGATGTGTGAAATCACCGGTTCCCACAATGGAAATCCCTTTTTTTCTTGCCCACAAATCCAGATGCTCCGGCGTTCCTTCCTTGCTCGTCGCCCTGGAAAACCTGGAATGAATGTGCAAATCTGCTATCTGTTTCAAACCCTCACCTGCTTTCAAACGGTAAATCCGAATTTTGCGGCAACCTTTTCATATTCCGGTACAGGCACGTGATATTGCTTTGCCATCCGTACCACTTCGAAAATCAATCCGTCCATCTCCGACTGCTTTCCAGCCATCACATCCCTCTGCATTGAGGTAGTAGCCTCCGGCGCCAAAGCTTCCAGAATACGCAGATTCACCTCCACTAAATCCTTCCCAAAATGAATACCCATAGCATCTGCCAGCGCGATAATCTCCCGGGTCATTGCCTTAAACATCTCTCTCGGCTGCCCTTCTTTCTGAAACTCACCTGCTGCCACATCGAAATAAAGACCAGCCGCACCAATGGGCGACACATAAGAAAACTTCTGCAATGCATCTCTTTTGATATTGCTTGATAAAATCCCGCGTATTCCACTCGCCTCGAAATCCTTCGCAATCTCCCGGAGCACAGGCCTGGATTCCTCTTCCTCACGCACGCCGAAAACAATGCGACAGATCTCGCCATGCTGCAGTATGACACCCGGTTCCTTAATATTAGCAGACACATAAATGCATCCGTCCGTGACAAGAATTCCCGGGAGCTTTTCCTGCATTCTCCCGCCTGTGCCATAAATATTCAGAATAGGAATCACAACCGTATTCTCATGCGAAATTCTTTTAATAAAAGGTATCGTATCATCCAGCGAATAACCCTTCACGCAAACAATGACCACATCCGCCTTATCCTCATATTCCTCCATGGAACAGGCCTTTACCCTTATTATTTCATCTGCCTCCTCCCATGTTTTTGTAAGCCTTAACCCGTCCTCTTTCATTCTTTCAAGATGCTCACCACGAGCAATTATGGTCACATCCCTGCCCGCCTTAGTCATATATGCACCCACGATTCCTCCGGTACCGCCGGCTCCGATAATTACATATTTCATAATATTCTGCCTCACTTTCTCCCAAAATATCCTGTATCCAAGTACACTCCAACGTGCTGACTGTGGGCCGTACGTCATACCCTGTCCAAGATTACACAACCTCTTACAAATGTGCACATCTTACCTATACGCGGCTTTGCAGTCCGCCGGAGATGTTTATCATATTCCCATTATAAACTCCAAATCCAAAATTTCCAACTACAAAAAACCTTCCATAAAAAAAGAGCAACCCAGAAGTATCACCCCTCCGTTTGCTCCCATTACCCGGGTTTTAATTATAACCATCTACCCATACTACTGCGTACTCCCACATTTTCCTATGCACTCCCTACAACCATACATGCCTCATAATCATGTGAACCCTGCTATCATGCACTCTTTGCAATCATACACGCATTGCTATCAATACACTCCTTGCTATCATACATGCCTTGATATCCATACACGCCTTGATATCCATACACGCCTTGATATCCATACACGCCTTGATATCAATACACGCCTTGCTATCATACACGCCTGCAAGCCTTTCACGCCTTCATAAGCATCCACCCATGATCTTTCAGCCACTTCCTCCGCACCCTGTAATCGGGCTGTATCTTTTCCACCTCAGCCCAGAATTGCGGGGAATGATTCATTTCCTTCAGATGGCACAGCTCATGCACCACCACATAATCCAGCACTTCCCGGGGTGCAAGAACCAATTTCCAGTTAAAATTCAGGTTATGATTACTGCTGCAGCTTCCCCAACGGGTTTTCTGCTCTCGTATTGTAATCCGGCCATACTCCACGCCCATGATACGGGCAAAATGGGCGGCGCGCTCTGCAAAGATTACGCCTGCCTGTCTCCTGAAATCGTTTTTCTGCTCATCGCTCAATACCGTCAGATTGTCTTCAGCCTCCTGCCGTCTGCTGACCTTGTCCAAATTCTTTAAAATCCAGGTCCTCTTTTCATCTATAAACCTTCGGATCCTGGCCTCGGACATGGCTTGCGGCGCCCGCACCAAAACCTCGCCATCCGTGCGCACCTCCAGTGATAATGTACGCCGTTTGCTCCTTACAATATGATATTGAAAATCCTCATATTCTATTTCCCTTTTCATAATTGCCGCTCCATATATTGTACTGCGAGCTCTGTAAACTGCGTCATCTTTTCGCTAGTCTCCTTCTCTTCATAATGAAGTCTTTGGATAATCCGCGGAATGTAATTATTCTCCATTATAATAGAAAAAGTCGCCGCAAAATTCACATCAAAAATCTGCGCCACATAGGATAACCAGTAATCTACTTTCGTAACCCTCTGTGCAGACAGAATGGATTCATGCCTCATACACGACTGCCATACACCAGGTGAAATAAGCCCTTTTCCCGCCTCAGTCTCGCTTACGCCAAGCAGGGTTTCCATAGCCTCCTCAAGCTTCACCCTGCAGTTATCCAGCTTGTCTGCATCCCGGATCAGTCTCGCGTGCAGAAGAGTACGTTCATCTTCTATTTCAGCCAGCTTAAAGTCACTATGCCTGCTGATCGCCTCACAAATAATCCCATCAAATCTGCTGTCATCAAGAAATTTCCGGATCATCCGCCTCTCCCCGAATAACAATTCTGCTCCATACCGGGCATGGTCCATTGTGTCCGGCATAAAGCTGTCAAACTGCTTCAACTGCTGAAAACGCCCAATATCGTGGAGTAGTCCGATAAGCTTTGCAAGCTCTATATCCTCCTCGGACAGCTTCATGCGCACAGCAATCTCTTGCGCACAATCTACCACATAATATGTATGCACAATCTTTAATTTTATCTTGTCATCTTCCCGGTCAAACTCGTCCAAATACTGCTCGAACGACTGTTTTGCCTTATCGAAATCTATTACCATTGTAAGCCTCTCCACCTTCTCAGCTACATATATACACCATCCGGAAATGTCACTTTTTCCGGATGATGCACCTCTCTATTATACGAAATCAGCGGAAACTATGAAAGCCTTTTTTTGAAATCTTCATACCCAAATTCACGCTCTATATGACAGTTTCCCTCTCCGTCACGGTAAACAATAGAGGGCAGCGGCATGCCGTTAAAGGTATTTGTTTTCACCATAGTATAAAGCGCCATATCCTCAAAAATCAACTTGCTCCCCTCCCTAAGCGGCTCGTCAAAGGAATAATCTCCAATCACATCCCCGGCAAGACATGTGGGTCCTGCCAGTCGGAAGGTATAGGGCTTTTCCCCGGGCAGACCCGAGCCCTGAAGCGGCGGGCGGTACGGCATCTCCAGCACATCCGGCATATGGCAGGCTGCCGAAGTATCTAAGATTGCAATTTCCATCCCGTTTTTCACCACCTCAAGCACACTGCATTCCAAATATCCCGCGTTTAAAACCACAGCCTCACCCGGCTCAAGATACACCTGGAGCCTGTATTTTTCCTGAAAATGGCGGATGATTTTCATCAGCCTGTCAATATCATAACCCGGTTTGGTAATATGATGCCCGCCCCCGAAATTAAGCCATTTCATCCAATAAAGATATCGTCCGAATTTCTCCTCAAAGGCGGCTGCCGTCACCTCCAGATCATCGGAATCCTGCTCACACAGCGTATGAAAATGCAGTCCATCCAGCATGTAAGCAATACTTTCGTCAAACTCTTCCAAAGTGGTCCCAAGCCTGGAGCCGGGGGCACAAGGATCATAGATAGCGTGCCCCTCCTGCGTGGAACATTGGGGATTTACACGCAGTCCCACGCCCTTTCCGGCAGCCTTTGCTCTCCCGGCAAATCTCTTAACCTGGCACGGAGAATTGAACACAAAGTGGTCCGCATATTTGAGAAGTTCCGTAAATTCATCCTCTCTAAAGGCAGGAGAATACACATGAGTTTCCCTACCAAATTCCTCATATCCGAGACGCGCCTCATATAGCCCGCTGGCCGTGGTTCCGTCCAGATATTTTCGTAAAAGAGGGTACACAGAGAACATAGAAAATGCCTTCTGTGCCAGAAGAATCCTGCAGCCTGTACAGGTGCTCACGCTTTTCAAAATCTCCAGATTATGTATGAGTTTGTTTTCATCCACCAGAAAAAACGGTGTCCGAAGCATCTCCGCTTTCATCAGTCCACCATCTCCGGATTGTCCTCAATCTGCCATGGAAGACCCCATTTATTCAAAGCATCCATGTACGGATCAGGATCAAATTCCTCCACCGTATACACACCTGGCTTGTCCCATTTCCCTGTCACCAGCATCATTGCGCCCACCATTGCGGGCACTCCTGTGGTATAAGAAATCGCCTGAGAACCTAACTCCTTGTAGCACTCCTGATGGTCACACACATTATAAATGTATGCTTTTTTCTCCTTGCCATCCTTCTTTCCGCTGAAAATACAACCGATATTTGTCTTCCCCACAGTACGCGGTCCAAGGCTCGCCGGGTCCGGGAGAAGCTCCTTTAAAAACTGGATCGGCACGATAGAATGCCCCTCAAACTCTACCGGTTCAGTAGAAAGCATTCCCACATTTTCAAGACATTTCATATGGGTAAGATAGCTCTGCCCAAAGGTCATGAAAAAACGGATTCTCTTAACTCCAGGGATGTTTTTCGCCAGTGATTCTATCTCCTCATGATGAAGCAGATACATGTCCTTATGGCCCACCTGGTCGAAATCATATTCCCGCTTAATACTCATAGCCGGAACCTCAACCCAATGTCCGTCCTCCCAGTAAGAACCGGGGGCAGAAACCTCCCTCAGGTTGATTTCCGGGTTAAAGTTCGTGGCAAAGGGATAACCATGGTCCCCGCCGTTGCAGTCCAAAATGTCAATGCATTCAATCTCATCAAACAGATGTTTCTGGGCATAGGCGCAGTAAGCCTGAGTCACACCCGGGTCAAAACCGGAGCCCAGCAACGCGGTAAGCCCTGCCTTTTTAAACTTCTCCTGATATGCCCACTGCCAGGAATAGTCGAAATATGCGGAAAAGCCCTCCTCTTTACAGCGCTTCTCATATATTTCACGCCACTCAGGCTCTGTGATATCCTCAGGCTCGTAATTGGCAGTATCCATATAATTCACTCCGCACTCTAGGCACGCATCCATAATGGTCAAATCCTGATACGGAAGCGCAATGTTCATCACCAGGTCCGGCTTCACCTCACGGATGAGAGAAACAAGCTCCTCGACCTTGTCAGCGTCAACCTGCGCGGTTGTAATCTTTGTGCTTGTTTTACCCTCAAGCTTTTCCTTCAGTGCATCGCACTTTGCTTTGGTGCGGCTGGCAATACAAATTTCCTCAAACACCTCACTGTTTTGACAGCATTTCTGGATAGCAACTCCTGCCACGCCTCCGCAGCCCATAATCAATACTCTTGCCATAGATATGTTCCTCCTAATTTTTTATTTTATCCGCTTATTCTAATGCCAGCAGCATTTCCCTCACGATTTTGCACGCTGCCGCCGTTGAGATTCCGCTTGGGTCATAAGGCGGACTCAGCTCATTTACATCGCAGCCAACCACATTGGCCTGCACACACACCATTACCGTATGGTACCGCAGTTCCTCAAAGCCCACCCCGCCAGGCTCAGGCGTCCCTGTCCCCGGGAAAACACTTGGATCCAGCACATCCAGATCCAGGGTCAAATAGACCGGCTTACCGGACAGTTCCTTTAAAGTCTTCTTTAAAGTCTGTTGTAATCCCCCGAAATCGAAACGCCTGGTGAATACATGTTCCTTTCCCCAGCGGAATTCCTCCTTATCACCCGAGCGGATGCCGAACTGGTGAATACGTCCGTCCCCGATGATTTCCCAGCACCTGCGCATCACACAGGCATGGGACAGCTCTGCACCAAGGTACTCGTCCCGCAAATCTGCATGGGCGTCAAAGTGGATAATTTCCACATCCGGATATTTCTCAGCCACTGCCCGGAACGCACCCAAGGTGACCAGGTGCTCTCCCCCCAGCATAAACGGCCTTCTTCCCCCTGCAAGGATTTCCCTTGTAAATTCCTCAATCTGGGCCAAAGCCTTCTTCGTATCACCGAAGCAGAGCTCCAGATCGCCGCAGTCCAGGACCGGGGCCTGGGTAAGCTCTTTATCCTGATAAGTACTGTAAGTCTCTATCCCATAAGACTCCCTGCGTATCGCCGAGCTGCCAAACCTGGCTCCCGGGCGGTAGGAAGTGGTTGAATCAAAAGGAGCGCCAAAAAGAATGGTCCGCGCCTCTGCAAGCTCTTTATCACAATCCATAAATGTTTCCATGTTTTTACTCAACATTTTTCAGCAATTCCTCCACATATGCAGGTATATAAAACGCGCCTTTATGCAGAGTTGTTGTATAATACCTGCAGTTCAGGCCGCGCAGATTCCATCGGGTTTCATCCAGATTCCTCAGCGGATGATATTTCTTTGAGGCAAAGCCAAACAGCCAGTGCCCGGAAGGGTACGTGGGAATATGCGCCTGGTAGACCTTGCTGATCGGGAAAGACTCCACAATATTTTTATGCGCCCTCTGGCATGCCATGGCATCTTCCGGATAGTACGGGCTTTCATGCTGGTTGATGAGAATACCGTCCTCGCGCAGCGCCTTGCAGCAGTTCCCGTAAAATTCCTTCGTAAACAGCCCCTCCCCCGGCCCAAACGGGTCGGTGGAATCCACAATGATCAGATCATATTCATTTTCCCTGGTCCGCACGAATTTCAAGCCATCCTCATAATGAATATGGACACGGGAATCATCAAAACGACAGGCTGTCTGCGGCAGATACTTCTTACAAACCTCCACCACGAGAGCATCGATCTCTACCATATCAATGCGCTGTATTTCCGGATACTGCACCAGCTCACGTATCACGCCGCCGTCACCCGCACCAATCACAAGCACATTCTGCACTTTTGGATGCACGGCCATGGGCACATGAGTAATCATTTCATGATAAATAAATTCGTCCTTCTCTGTAAGCATCATATATCCGTCCAGTACCAGAAACCTGCCAAACTCATAGGAATCAAAAACATCAATCCTCTGAAACTCACTTTTCCCGCTGTACAACTGACGGTCCACCCGAATCGAAAACTTCACATTCGGGGTATGCTCTTCCGAAAACCAAAATTCCAAGTCACAAGCCCTCCTTTCTCTATCTCAAGCTGTGGATTATACACCACAGATTTCAGGCTTTAATTAAAGCCACAGCCTCTACGCCACTCACTTCAGGCCATAATTCCAGCCCCTGATTTTACTCCACTGGCCTCAGGCCATAGCACTACATTCTTAATACATTTAAACGTAAAATATCCGGGTCCTCAGGCCCTGTCATACTGCAGCCCTTGGCCTTTGCATAAACAATGTAATCCAAAATATCCCTTGTAATCTCCTCTCCGGGTGCCAGGATTGGAATTCCAGGCGGGTAACACATGACAAACTCGCTGCATATCCTGCCCTCCGTTTTTTCCAACGGCAGCATCTCCTTATCCGCATAAAAAGCCTCCTGGGGCGACACCGCCACCCTTGGCTCAATATACTCCTGCACCATCAGCCCTGCCTTTGCCCGGTCTTTCGCATACCGCCGCTTTATTTCCGCAAGAGCGCCTACGAGCCGCTCCAAATCAAGCGCCCGGTCCCCGATGGAAAGATACGCGAGAATATTTCCCAAATCTCCAAATTCAATCTGGATATCATACTCATCCCGCAGCAGGTCATACACCTCGATGCCCGCCAGCCCGATATCCAGCGTATGTACGGAAAGCTTCGTCTCGTCAAAATCAAAAACGCTGTCCCCGTTTATCAACTCTCTGGAAAAAGCGTCATAGCCTCCCACCGCATTGATCTCACCTCTGGCATACCGTGCCATTCCAAGCACCTTTTTAAAGGACTCTCTTCCGCGCAGGGCCAGGTTCCGTCTGGAAATGTCAAGGCTTGACAAAAGCAGGTAGGAGCCGCTTGTCGTCTGGGTGAGATTGATGATCTGGCGCACATGCCCCTCCGACATGCGCGGCCCAGCCAACAGCAGCGAGCTCTGGGTCAGGCTTCCCCCTGACTTATGCATGGAAACCGCAGCCAAATCGGCTCCGGCTGCCATAGCAGGTACAGGCAGTCCCTCCCCAAAATAAAAGTGTGTTCCATGCGCTTCATCCGCCAGGCAGAGCATTCCGTTCTCATGAGCAAGCTGCACAATTGAACAAATATCCGAGCATATCCCATAATAAGTAGGATTGTTCACAAGCACCGCCTTTGCGTCAGGATGTTCCTTGACCGCTGCTTTCACGTCGTCCAGCCGCATACCAAGAGGGATTCCCAAACGTTCGTCACAGGCCGGATCCACATATACCGGCACTGCTCCGCAAAGCACCATAGCTCCCATTACACTTCGATGTACATTTCGCGGCAGTATGATTTTATCCCCGCGCTTTGCGGCAGAAAGAATCATGGCCTGAACCGCTGAGGTGGTACCGCCTACCATGAGAAAAGCATGGGCAGCACCAAATGCCTGGGCAGCAAGCTCCTCTGCGTCCCGGATAACGGACACCGGGTGGCAAAGATTATCAAGAGGCTTCATGGAATTCACATCCATCCGCACGCATCTTTCACCCAAAAGAGCCGCTAGCTCGGGATTCCCCCTGCCCCGTTTATGTCCCGGTACATCAAAAGGGACAACTCTTTTCTTTTCAAATTCCTTAAGCGCCTCATAGATAGGCGCCCTCTCCTGTGATAGCATCATACCCTCTCCCTTTAGTAAAATGAAAAGTCCATCCGATATCCATGAGCCTTCGGGGCTTTCTTAGTAAATATTACGGCCGCTAAAAATCTCAATCATTTCCTTACGCAGATTATGCATAATCTCCAGTCGCACCCGCGGAGGCAGCTCATACACATCCGTATTAAAAAGATAATTCTGCAGGTCCACATCTTTGAGCATCATTTTTGTATGAAAAAGATTTGCCTCATACACATTGATATCAACGGCATCATAACAGCGCAGGGTTTCTTCTTTTATGTAATCCTGAATCGATGTTATCCTGTGATCTGTAAACAGCTTCCTCCCGTTCACATCTCTGGTAAAGCCCCGGATACGGTAATCCATAGTTATGATGTCCGAATCAAAGGACCCTATCAGATAATCCAGCGTAGACAACGGTGTAATTTCCCCGCAGGTAGCCACATCAATATCCACCCGGAAAGTAGCAAGGCATGTCTCCGGGTGGTACTCCGGATAGGTATGTACGGTCACATGACTCTTGTCAAGATGGGCAAGCTGCGTGTCCCCCGCCGGAATCATAGACTCCTCGGCAATCAGAATCGTAACCGACGCCCCCTGCGGTTCATAATCCTGCCGGGCAATATTCAGCACCGTAGCGCCAATCATATCCGTAAGGTTGGTTAGAATTTTCGTCAGCCTCTCGGCATTGTACTGTTCGTCAATGTAGGCAATATAATCCTTCTGCTCTCTGGCGGTTTTGGCATAGCATACATCATAAATATTAAAACTTAAGGCTTTTGTCAGGTTATTAAAACCATAAAGCTTTAGCTTTTCACTCATCCCGCCTTCTCCTTTTCTATATTACTTGGTTTAAGCGCAAAGGACGGCATCCATAGCACATTGTGTGCATCCCCCTGAAGGTTTTTATACCACAGGAAAGCGAGACTCTTCCCGTCAGAACAGATTAGAGTATTTTTCTAATGGTATAAAAAAGACGGCATGCCTGCGCACACCGCCTGTAATTTCAATCACCGAAAATATTCTTCACCAGCTTACCCGGGAATATAGAGCTTCCCCCTGCTGGTTATGGAATCAATCCATGTGGAAATTTCCGTTCAGAGTCTATATAGCAAATACTTACTTTTACTACTCCTATTGACCATTTTACAAGTTGATGTGCGCCTGAGCGCTCTGGTTATAAAGTAACCAACTTATAAAATTGAGCTTTTAACTCAATCAATATGGCAACCTCCAGTTGCCAATCGGCAGTTGACCCGGCTGTCCGTATGGCCTCAACCCGTAGTGGGTGGTCAGAGAAAATATTTGCATGTAATCACTGTCCAATTTCCGGAACAGTAACTGCATGTAGCTCTAAACAAATATCACATGATATTGCTTATTTAATGGAAGGTTTGACTTCCGCTAATGGTTGAATTATAGCTTATAAGTAAAATCTTGTCAATCATTATATGTTTTCTTGAGTTTCCGCTCTGATTCAGAAAGATAATCCAGCTTCTCTGTATTACCGGGAATATCCCCTATTCTATCCCGTTACTGTCTTTAAAGCTCCTGACATAAAAAAGCACTCTGCCTATCAGAAGAACTATATTCCAGCACTACCATTTGATGGCACTCTAATTCCGGCACTTGAAATACAGCCCGCCCCCCTTCCATATGGAATGACAGCTCTGTCCCCTGAGGTGCCAGGCAGACTTTCTTAACCTTCTCTTCTACCCTTATCTGCACATCTATATTATAAAGGGGCACAATATCCTCAATCACTTCGATGGGATAGGGCTTCTCGCCCTGCACAGCTTCACCCCGGAGGGTCGTGTGAGCAAACAGGAAATGTGCCACATAGCGGCTTTCTTTTTCCTGCTTACGGAGTGTTACCACACCCCGATCCGGCAGATTAACCGACACCATCTTTTCTTCCCCTAACAGTGACTCAATTGCCGACATTACAATCTGCTTATCATGTATACGCCCTGTTTTTGCATAATCGCTGAAAATCTCCCAGCCGATATACATGGCAGAGCCATTCCTCACCCCTGCCGGATATCTCGCGGATTCATCATTGGGAGTGTGCTGATGTGAGCAGAAGTGGCGGATATCTCTGTTAAAATATGAATTTTCCCGATACAGGAATACCTCGCCCCTTATATTTTCAAGAAGGTAACCCTGTGCGTTCATGACTCTCGCACTTTCACCATCTCCCTTTCCCCTCCAAATGACGTAATCCGGGCAGTACTCATTCCTGCCGGCAAAATCAGCGCCGAAATCCAAGGTGAATGCTTCGGCATCCTCAGCAATGCCGCTCATCCCACTCGCCAGGATCCTGCCTCCATTTTTCTGATATGCTTCTATCTTCTCTTTCAGACTTTCATCCAAACGGATGGTGTCCGGGAGAATCAATAACTTATATTTTGAAAAATCTTCCTCTTCGTCTACAAAGTGAAACAGATAGTTACCTTCCAGCAAGATCCTATTAGCACCCATATCCCCCCCAAAAATGCGCGTCTTTATCAGAGGCCCGGCCATCCGCCGCTTCCTGGGAGAGGACTGCAATGTCTGCACAGGAATAGGTTTCCCTGCACCAAGCCTCTTTTTGCTCCACCTCTTTATAAGCAGTCCCAATCAGCTGGTAAGTTACAGGATCCATCCTGCCCAGTGGGTGCAGTTGGTCACCGATAGAACATTTTGCTCCGAACGCAAGTGATAGAGCAGTCTCATAGCGCAGTGCATTCGGATGTTTGAATCCACCGAACTCTCCCCATGAGTTATGAAACTTGCCAGTCATTCCTAAATACTGCATCCCTAAATTGGTTACATAGGATGCTGACATAGGAAAATGCTCGTAGCCCCATCCTCCGGTAGGAAGGCTCTCCAATTCCAGGTGTGTATTGCAGCCAGCCAAATCCCGGCGCCCTTTCGCGATGTGCCCGCCATTATGGAAAACCGTACAGGTACTGCTAAATCTTCGTATTGTCTGATGTACCCTCTGCGCATAATTCTGGTACACAAGCTCCGCCTGCTCCATGACAGCCTCCATATCCCTGGGATCTTTCCCTCTCCCGAGTATATCCTTGCGGCATTGCGCACAATAACAGGGATGGACCGACGAGATATCTAAAAATATGCCGCATGGCTGATACCTCTCCATCACTTCCTCAATCTGTTTTAAAAGCAGCTCTAAATAGGGCGTATTGTAGCAAAGCAGGTGATACCCCGGCTTTTGAACAAAATCCCCAAGGGAATCCGCAGAATCATCAGATTTCCTTACAAGCCATTCCGGATGACTGACCGCCTCCTTCTCATCAAATCCTGCTGAAATATACACAGGTGCCTTTACTCCGATTTCTGCGGCAGCCTGCAGCTGCTCCCCCAAGAGATCAAACTTCAGGTTCGGATGCATCCTGTTCACATCTGTCGGATGGTAAGACCATCCATGATGGCATTTAGAAAACAGTGTAACCGAATCAACATGCCCGGCCTTTAATGCCTCCTGGAAGGCCTGCCTGTCAAAAGCCTCCCCTATATCTGGAATATGCTCTGAAGTATGAAAGTCTAAATGTACCTGTCTAAAACGTAATTCCTCCATTATTTTCCTCCCCGGTATGTGTTTGGCTGTAAACATGCACATCCTTGGCCGTTTGACCATCCATGCAAATGTGCACATCTTTTATGCGGGACTCTGGTTCCACATGCAGCTCTGATAAAATGCCGTCCTTGTATTCGCAGGTCACCACCGTATTTTTATCGGCATAGAGCCTGAATTTCACATCCCACCTTCTGGGATACCCCGGCAGTATATAGATGTCATCCCCATCTGTCTGCATCACCATTGTCTGAAGCTGGTTTATGATATTTGCGCCATGATCCGTATCCGGCACTGCATCGTATATCGGTCCCCACATTGCCGGAAAGCGGCTTCCCGGATTCTTCAACGCACAGTTGTTCTCCAAAATATCTGCGGCCGTCTCAGGCTCCCACAGCAGTGCCGCCACTACGCCGATAGACTGCCAGCCGCTGTAGCTTGGCTGGTCAGGCTTACTGCCAATCTGAAACACGTGGTCACAGCCATGTTCCGCTGTCCTCTCATAAAATGTCCGCTTCATCAACTCTTTCCCGTCTTTGAATCCGGTAAAAAGGCGGAAGGGGAAGCAGGCATACAGTTCTGGTATCTCGATGTTCTGGCGCTCCCGTGAATACTTCTCCGCCGGTTTTAGGATTGCTCCCTGCCCCCCTGGCTCCGTGGGCAGTTCGGGAAGCATCTCCTTATATCCTTCCAGATATTCTTTAATTTCCTTATCCGGAATATCCAGCTTGCTCAGCCTTCCCAGAATGCTGTATAATCCGGCGATTGTCGGCAGTGGATTCTCGGTATCATGGTATGTCTCCACTGAGTGGAGGGGATATAATTTTATTTTCCCGTTTTCCCGTACAGGGAATCTAGTCTCTATATAGTTCAGCAATTCTACCGTATAGACCAGAATCTCATCTTCCAAAAACCTCTGCTCTTTTGTAAACTCATAGTAGTCCAGCATCAGTGAGATCAATTCCAGGCCCGGGGAAATATCCACTGCCCCGCCATGCCTGTTCTTGGCAAAACCTTTCTTTAGCCCATGCCTGTCCTCACCATATATACCCATAGACTGCAGGCCGAAGGACATAGTCATTTCCGTATTATGCTGCCCTTTAGCGCCATAGTACTCTCTTGCCCGGATCCTGTTGATTTCCCAGAAGTTTTTATAATATTGGAAAAGGACCCGCAGCTTATCCGGATCTCCCTGCATCAAAAATGTATGGTACGGATGCCTTACATTCTGCCACAGATGCTCCACACACCAGGATCTTTCATCCGGATTATGTGATAAGCTGATTTCCCCCGGTTTTCCCGTAAAGGACAGCCCAAAATTATCAACCCTAAAATGAGCATCCTCTGCCGGACACAGGTTGAACAGCATCCCGTTGTACAGGATGGGAAATGCCCCCTTACCGCAGCAGGCAAACATATATTTTGTCCAGATATAGGCATTTGTTATCTGCGAACGGCACGCGCATGAATACTCCTGTGTCTCCACGCAAAGTCCTTTGATCTCCTCTCTGGCCTCGCAATCCACGTCCCTGTCCCCGCTGACAAAAAGATAACTCCTGCACCAGTACTCCTGCCATGCCGCCTGACTTTCTGCCCGCACCCTGCCTGCTTCTTCCAGATGATTCCTCTGTTCCTTTAAGTCTTTTATAAACTCCGTTTCCTCTCCCTGCATGCTTTGGGTGATAAAAACCAATTCAAAAGAAGCTGCGGCATTTTTTTCTAATACATTTTCTCGTTTCAGATGGCCTTCTTTCAAAAGCATCACGCCGCCGAAAATCCTATTTTCCAAGCAGTCAGGCATGACAGAGATGGCTTCTTCAACCTCCTGTAATCTTGCCGTCTCCGGTATGATGGTCTTCCCGTTCTTGTGATAAAAGACAACCTGGTCCTCTGAGGAAAATACGGTATCCGCTGCTTCGCATACTTCTGTCTTAACCGGATATTCACTGACATAAACCGAAGGGCTTGTCCTCCAGGCAATGTACTCTGCCGTTACATCCGTCTCACATTCAAATGATCCGGTAATATACAGATGCTCCTGCCCCATGTCGGCAAAAACCACAATCTTGGCTCCTCTTCCTTCAATGGTGATCTGCCCCTTATCCAGACAAAGGACTTGCAGATATTCCCCTTCCAAAAATGGATTGGGGGAAAGTGAAATCTCAGCCATTCCCAATTTTACCGTGCGGTCAAATTCTGTAAGTGCGTCTGTCCGGGAAAGATACAGCCTTATCTTCCCCTCTTCCTCCACCCAGACACTGGCGCACAATTCCCCGTTTCCTATGGGCATAGAGCTCCTGTCGCTTTGCCCCAACTCGTGATATACCACATTAGATTTCGCAATTTCTTTCAAAATCCCTTTATTTCCATCCATCTAATCACTGACTCCTTCTGCCATATAATTTCCGCCAATCACTACTCTTGCCCCTCGTTCCTTTAGGTTTTCAAATTCAAAAAAAGTCCCTTCTTTAAAGATCAGCTTTAGCCTTGCATATACGTTGATGACTGCTCTGTTGTTCGAGGCGATTTCACTGACGCTGCCTGACCTGAAATCAGAATCTATCCTGCCTTTCATCTTTGCCAGTTCCCCTAGCATCTCCTGTGAGAACCCGCCTCCATTGTCCAGCACTTCAACCTGCCAGGATTTTTCCCCATAGCTGCAGTTTACAGTGAGCCTGTAAGGGGCCCTCACCATTTTGAATCCGTGTGTAAAGCAGTTTTCTACAAGCGGCTGGAGGATCATTTTGGGAACCTCTATCTTCCTTGTCTCACCTGTCACATGGATCTGATATTCCAGTTCATCCAAATACCTCCATTTCATAAAATGCAGGTAATTCTCTATATATCCCAGCTCCTTCTCTATCGTGCTCTTCTGTGCCTCATCAGAGGCATACCGGAACAATCCGCTTAATTCCAGGCACATCTGCTCCACTTTATCATTCTGTGCCTCCTGCCCCGCCGCGCCGATGACCATAATTGAATTGAAAAGGAAATGGGGGTTGATCTGTGCCTGCAAAGACATAAGCTTTGCCTTTAATTCTGCCGTTTTCGACTGCAGCAGGGAATTAGAAAGTGTCTGCAGGGCGGTCAGAAGGTCATTGAATCGAACCCTCAGCTGCTCTACTTCATCGTTGGTCTCCCCATTTGTAGTGATATGGATATTGTCAAATGTCACATCGTCCAAAGATTCCCTTAATACCCGTATCGGTTTTGTCATTTTGTTAATAATAATATATGTGATAAAGGCTGTAAAAATAGTAAATAAAAAGCATAACACGGCGATAAATGAGACTATCTGTATAATGGGCGCCATATACTTTCCGTAAGGCTGGTAAAGCAGGACGCTCCAATTGCAATTTTTCAGATCCTTTGTATATAAGATTTCCCTCTCACTGCCTTGATTCTTTATTGTTCTGAGTTCTTTCCCCAGAGAAAGCTGTTTCTGATAAAATCTGGCATCCTCTTGCGCTATTTTCTCATTTGAATATACAATCTCACCGTTTTCCCGATCCATGATCA
Source organism: Blautia schinkii DSM 10518 (assembly GCA_000702025.1). Classification (GTDB taxonomy): domain Bacteria; phylum Bacillota; class Clostridia; order Lachnospirales; family Lachnospiraceae; genus Blautia_A; species Blautia_A schinkii. The sequence continues at coordinate 293,715 of JNKJ01000007.1, read as the reverse complement.
GGATTCCAACGCCCTCATTTTTCCCATCCAGTGTACACGCTTCCTCCAGATCTTCATACGGCTTCAGGACTTCGATGGTTGCAATTTGTTCTTTGGTATAGTAGGTGGCTGTTAAGGGCCGTATCATAGAAATCACAAGCCGGTCCTCTTTCGGCTCCCATCTGCTTTTATGGGGAGGCAGTACCTTATAATGGCTGCCCTCCTCCATTTGAATCAGCTCCTGGTTTTCCTTGCTGGAGAGTACGTCATATACCGTCTCATCCTCATAATCCATACCCGCATATCTTATGAAAATATGCGGGCTCCTATAGATAAAAATCTGTTCTACACTGTTTTTCGACAAATTAATAGAAGAACATTCTATCCTTACCTTCCGCCGGGCCTCCAGATGAGTGTCAAAATAGTTCCCTTCCTCATCCTCCGCATATACCGCATCCATCACTTCCCTCTGTATGGACGCATTCCCGACAATCTGGCTGGAGATGGCATCCATATCGCTGATCATCTGCCCAACCTTCTCCGCGATATTCTCACTGGATTGTATAAAATAAGTCTGTTGCTGTTCTTCGTGCTCCTTAAAAATATAAATACTGAATCCCGTGACAAGTACCAGGATAATACTCATAAAAAATACAACCGACACAACAATCAATCTTTTTTGGAATCCCAGTTTTTTCAGCATACGTATCCCTCCTTCGCCGATATTCCCATCATATCATATCCGCTCCGGAAAAAAAAATAGTTTTCTGGGCCTCCTCAGCCTTTCACGGCTCCCGCTGTCATGCCTGATATAATATGTTTTTGGCAGCACAGGTATACGATGACCAGTGGAGAAATCGTTATGATGATATCCGCAAATATAAGATTCCAAGATTTCGTATAGCCGCCGTAAAAATTGTAGACAGTAAGCGGCAGCGCCCACTTGCTCCCGTTAGCAAAAAACATGGGTATCATCACATCATTCCAGGCACCGATAAAACACAGGATAAACTGGGTTGCAGTGACAGGCTTAAGCAAGGGAAAGATGACCTGAAAGAACAGTCTCACCGGACCGCAGCCATCTATAATCGCAGCCTCATCCAGTTCCCTGGGAATTGTTTTCACAAAGCCGACATAGAGGAACACCGCCATGGGAAGCCCGTATGTCGTAAAAATCAGAATGATACCCGCATATGTATTCAGAAGGCTTAATTTGTCCAAAACCAGATACGTAGGGATATAAGCCGCCGGAACGACAAGACCTACAATAAAAGCATAATACACAATGGTGGTCAGCCGTCTTTTCATTCTGGCAATGACAAACGCACAGGCAGAAGATGTGATAATTACGATTACTGTCGAAAGCGTAGCCTCCAGGACACCGTTAAAAAACGCTTTAGCAATGCCGCCCTGTTCAATTACAGTGAGATAATTCCCAATGTGCACTGTGGAGTCTTTAGGCAGTCCAATCCCCATCATGTTCGCATCGGCCGGAGCTTTTATAGAATTGACAAGCACCATCCACACTGGTATCAAGTAAAGCAGGCTGAAAATAAAGAGAATGCCTTTCGCACTATAGGACTTTACCCGTTTCTTCATCAATACTCAACCTCCTTCTTCCTTAGAATCCCCAGGAATATCAATGCCACCAGCGTTGTCATCAACAGGAAGACTACGCCCACCGCTGCTGAATACCCATAATATCCATCTGAAAAGTTCTTAAACAGGAACGTACCCATTACCTGTGTCGCATCTGCCGGTCCTCCATTCGTTGTCCCATATACCTGTGCGAAAACTTTAAACCCTGATATAATACTGAAGATAAAGGTGACCGTGAAAGACTGTACCAAAAGCGGAACCATAATATATCTGATTTCCTGGAATTTGCTGGCGCCATCAATCTTAGCTGCTTCATAATAATCCGATGGTATCGACTGCATCCCCGCCAGAAAAATCACCATATTAAATCCTGTCCACTGCCAGATATCCATTGCGGCTATTGCTCCCATAGCATACTTGCTGTCTACCAGCCACTGCTTTGCCAGAGATTCTAACCCAATATTCCGTAAAAACTCATTAAGGATTCCTGTATCCGGATTATAGATTGAAATAAAGATAATGCTGACTACGATGCCGCTGATCATAACCGGTAAAAATGTAATAGTACGTATATATGCGTTGAATTTCGTGCCCTTCGTTACAAGCAGGGCCATCACAAATCCCAGAATACACTTTCCAATGACGGTCACCACCGAAAAGAAAATGGTGTTCGTAAAGGCAGTCCAAAACACTCTCTCTGAGAATAATTTCCTGAAATTCTCCAGGCCTACAAACCTGAAGTCATCAAAGTAATGGACATTCCAGTCTGTAAAGGCAAGGCCGATGCCTGCTGAATTAGGTATTATAAAAAATATCAAATACAATAGCAATGCGGGCACCATGAACCAGAGACTATAAATCTTTTTTGTGTTCCTCATGATTTCTCCCTTCTCAAATGATTGTTTTATATTCCATCCTCTGCCCCTTCAGGACAGCAAGGAATCAAAGTATGGGCTGTTTTTAAAATCCTTCCAGACGTTTTGCCTTTGCCGACTCTGCATAAGACGTGTACCACTGCTCCAGGACATCTTTCACAGGTACATCGGCAAATAAGGACTGTCCCCTTAAGGTGAAATCTCCCCAGAATTCTCTGAATTTAAGTTCCCCATCATAAATCTGATTACCCCAGTCTGCTTTTACCGGAATCGTCTCAGCCAATGCTTCCATTTCTTTATTCCATTCACTCATATGCAGTTCATAACCAAGGTCTTTAAACGGCGCAATTCCTGGCTGCACTTCATAGAATACTTTTAATACCGGTTCTGTCATGCAGGTATTGACAAACTCCTTCGCCAAATCAAGGTTTTCGCTGTTTTTATTCACGGACAGCCTTTTACTGGAGCTTGACCTAGTCACATATGCATCTTTCTCATCGCTCCACATGGGACAGATTGTCATTCCTAAATCTCCAATCAGCTCAGGAAATTCATTTTCAATCTCCCCATACACAGAATCTGTCACTGCATAAAATGCCGCTTCTCCATTTGCGAGTGCCCTCTTTCCCATCTCATGGGTAGCGGACAGGCAATCCTCGTTGATAAAGCCGTTTTTCTTCAGGTCTGCCACATTCTGCCAGAGTTCTTCAATCTCCGGCACATCCTGCGGTTTCACCTGATTGGTAACCAATTTCTCAACCAGCCCCTCCTGGTTCTCCAGAACCCCTGTAAAAGAGGCCTGCAGCAATATCTGTGCGGTCCAGACTTCTTTATTCGATAAATATACAGGTGTCACGCCTGCTGCCTTTATCTTCTCACAGGCAGCGGTGAAATCCGCATAATTCATGATTGGGACTTCAACGCCTGCTTTGTCCAGGACCTTTTTATTGTAAGCCAGCCCATAATTACTTTCCGCGCCAATGGGTGCCAGCAAAATATCATCATTTCCTTCGTCCGGATTCACGATAAACGGCATCGTCGTGTCTGACATCTGCTCGATCCACTCCCCATCCAAAGCCGCCAGCTCCTTATACGGGATGTCAGGCAAGTTGGCGGTGCTGTAGATCACATCATCCAGGTTGCCTGTAGCCCCCTTTGTGTTCAGCACATTCAGGAACTGGTCATCCGGGAATGTACTATACTCCAGGCTGATTCCCATTATCTCGGCCGCCTTGTCGAACGCCGTCTTAACGCCGGTTGCCCCGCTGTCACCGGCGCTTAGCATAATGGTTAGTTTTCCATTCTTAGAACTGCTGCTCTCTTTACTCTCCGTATTCGCAGAAGCATTTCCCGTGTCGACAGAGCATCCTGCCAAGCCTGCCAGCAGTACTGTAACCACTCCAATACTCAATATCTTTTTCTTTTTATTCATTGCTTTTATACCTCCTGTTGTTTGTTAGCTTTATTATATAAATCTTTCCTTTATTTTAAAATAGACTATCTTTTTGCATATACTGGACTATCTTACGAAGCAGCAGCATGATACGGATTATCCTAATGGCTGACGGCAAAAATAAAGAAGAGGCTGCTGATTTATAGTAAATAGCAATCTCTTCTCTGATTGGGACAGAAACTATGAGGATGATTCTTTTCTGTATTGTGACGGCGTCTTCCCCGTATACATTTTAAACAAACGCGAAAAATAATACGCATCTGAATACCCAACTTTTTCAGCCACCTGCTTAATTGTATAGGTTGGGTCTTTTAGCAGATAGGCCTGTGAGGTCTTGATACGTTTTTCAATAATATAGTCGATGGGTGATATATCATATTCCTTTTTATATAATGTACATAAATACGAGATACTGATATGGAATCTTGCTGACAAATCCTTCAACGTCAAGAGCTCCATAAAATGTGTGTCTATATAAGCACGCACCTCCGCTATAAGCGAGAACGCTGGCTCAATAGCTGCCGGCTGCAAAATCTGGTGCAGCAGCTGTTCATAGGATATAGTTAACTCCCCATACCCCTCTGAATGGTAAAAAATCTCCTCTATTTGTTCTTCAATTTCCCTGTTCATCATATTACAGTTTGCAATCTCGGACAGCCTTTTCAATATATGCAGTAATGTGGACTGGGTACACTGCTTCTCCTTACATGATACCAAGATTGAGGACGCGAACTGATAAAACAAGTCATATTCCTTTTTCGAAAGAATCTCTTCCAACTCTTTCTGAAACTCTGCTGTAAATCCCATATCCTTCATGGAACAGCGGGGACTTGTACGGCACTCCTGCAGGCTGGATATGCCATAGACAGAATTTAACATGTGGCTGTACTTGATATCAATAATAGAATTCTGTAGCTCCTCAATGCTTTTACAAACTCTTCCATAAATAATAGTGACCGGATATGTCCCCTCTTTCATATCCGAGAACAGCAGTGAAGGAACCTCCTGATTCTCCTCATCGCCGCCAGAGGCGATAATCACCAGATATTCTGCGGGATGATTCCCGTGGAATATCCAAGCTTCCTCATGATCAGAACATAGCGCCCTGACTTTTGCAAATATTGTAACGTCATCTGACACGTCGGCCTTTGGGGGAAGATACCTGTATGTATTCGACAGATAAGGTCCAAAGCAGATATGGAACGAGTAAAATGACTGAACAGATTTCAGTATCTGGGTGACCTGGGTTTCTGCAAGTGATTTGACCTTGCCGTGTATCATTTCTTCAAAAATATTTCTTTTGATATTATAGTTGCTCTCGGTTACTTTACTATAAATCTTTTCTAAAAGCGAAGCAAGGACCTGACGGTCAATTGGTTTAAGAAGATAGTCGAATGCCTGATAACGCAGAGCGCTCCTGGCATATTCAAAATCCGAATATCCACTCAGGATAATGCAGATTGGATCATTAATACTGTTCTGTATCTCTTTCAACAGACCAATCCCATCCAAAAGAGGCATGCATATATCCATAAAAACCACATCCGGCGCCATTTGTTCAATCAAATCTAACGCTGTGATGCCGTCCCCCGCTTCCGCAATCACCTCAAAACGCGAATCCGCCTGTTCAATTGTATTTTTTATACTCTTCCTCAGAAAAGCCTCATCTTCAACAACCAGGACACGAATCAAAATAAATACCTCTCTATGTACTATTCCAAATTCCTTGATATCATCTGCGCTACATTTCATTGCAATATCATTATCATAATATAGCACAAAAACAAGAATAATTCTATGGGATTGTACTTGAGTTTCCGCCGTTTTATCCACAGAACCCAGAGTTTATCAGCATCGTAATGAACAACTTTCAAAAAGTGCCCAAAATATAAGGAATCGGGAGTTTCGTCAGATATAAGTGGGTCAGTGCACTCACCGCGAACGCTCTTCGTGAGCGGCTTAGACGCAGTGTTGGCAATTAGTTAAAGGGAAGCGAGCAATGCCTGACAAGACAGCGCCAGTGCCGCTGCACCGAATTTCCTTCCCCTCACCGTTGGATAACATACTGGGATACCACCTTTACCGTTCGATAACATATCGGGATACCACCTTTACCGTTGGGCACCTTTCCGGGCTACTCCCCCCACATCATCGCATAAAAGCAGCAACACTCATTTCCTAACCGCAAAATAACTAATCAACCTATCCAAATACACCGACTTAAACTGCCTGCTCGCCAGCGCCTGCTTCAGCGGCGGTAGATTTAAAATAACCTGGAAAACAGCCGCCATAGCCCTATGATTCGCAAAAGCCTGGTTATCAAAAATCAAATTCTGCAACGTCCCTTTCTCAATCGCCTGCAAAACAAAGCGATGTGTACTGTTAACCGGGGTGATAACTTCCACCGGACGCCGCTTCATCTCAATGGCTCCTTTTGCGCAATTACGTGCGCACACGCCACAGCCCAGACAGATTTCTCTATCCACTACCGGTGTCCCCTTCTCTATGGAAATCGCAAGTATCGGACAAACCTTCGCGCACTTGCCGCAGGAAATACATTTCTCCAAAGAAATCTCCGGTATATAATTCGTAGTCGCCACGGGCTGCATGGGACTGAATCTTCTGGCTGCCTGGAGCGCCTCGCAGCAGCATCCGCAGCAGTTGCAGATGAACATGGGGAATTCCCGGACATTCTCACCAATCTGTACCAGATTATGGTCATAGGAGCGTTGCAGTACGTCCATGGCCTCTGCCTTGTCGATCAATCTCGCATGCTGCCCATGCTCCGCCAGAGAACGCGCCACATTTCCAAAGGTAAGACACACATCCAAAGGGGCATTAATCTCGCACGGGTGTCCTGCATGAAGTGCTTTATGCCGGCAATAGCAGGTTCCAAGTCCGATATATGGGGCTTCCTCCACAATATGACTCGCCCGCTCATAATCCATGATATGCAGAGTATTTTCATTCGTAAGCACCGGTTCCTGTACGTAAACACGGCCAAGCTTCGTCTCCGTAGCGTAAAAAAGTTCTTTCACAAAGTCCTCTTCCACGTTCATATACTGATAATAAAGCTCACTTAAATACTTTTGGTCAATATCGCCTCTGGTACGCATCAAGGCAAATTCAAAAAATCCGGCCATTGGCGGCGGTATCACAAACTGGCGCTCCCCTTTATAGTTAGAATCTACCAGGAGTGCTTTCTCACAGAGATGGTCAAGAATCACCTCCGCATGTGCCTCGCTCGTCTGCCATATTTTCGCAGCTTTCTTTAGTGTAAACGGCCTGACAGGGAGCAGAGACATCCACTTTGCCTCTTTTTCCGTAAAAAGTACCTCTAATATTTTATACAGAGTCTTAGACTCCGGCGCGCCCTGGGTAAACCAGTTAATCCTGTTTTCCAGCTTTTTATATGCGTCCTTTGTTGCCATATGTCCCAAAATGATCACGTCCTTTTTAATTATTCATGAAGCTCAAGCGGCAGTCCGTCCGGGTCTTTGAAAAAGGTGAACTTTCCGCCGGAAAACTCGTCCACACGTACCGGCTCCGTCTCAATGCCTTTGGAATTCAGCCACGCGGCTGCTTTCTCCGCATCATCTACCTGAAATGCCAGATGCCGCAGACCATAAGCCTCCGGAAAGCTTGGACGTTTCGGGTGCACAGAATAGTCCTCATCCTTTTTCCCCGGTGCAAAAATTTCAAGCTCTACATCGTTTAACACTAAATCCAGCTTATAGTCCTGCTGCTTTTCCCGATAATTTTCCCTGCGTATCTCAAACCCAAGCTTATCTACATAGAATTCTCTGGACTTCTCATAATCGGAAACAATGATAGCTACATGATGTACGGCCTTTAGGTTCATTCTTTCACCTCAATCTGACACATCTTCATAGCCTCCAGCGCATTTGCATGGCTTGCAGGAGTCACGCCCGCACATCCGGCAGGGTCGACCGCCACGACAGACTCGGGCAGAAACGCTTTCAGCAGCAGCGCATTGGAAATCACACAAATATCTGTGCACAGTCCCACAAGCTCAATATACTCAAACTTCTCATCCGCTGCCCATTCGCCAAGCTCTCTGCTGCCAAAGGTTCCCTTTTCAAACCATTTGCCTTCAAATTCCTGGAGCGTCTTGTCCAGCTCCCAGCCCGGCGTTCCCTTTACACAGTGGACAACAGGAAGCCTTTTTCCCTCCTGTGTTTCAAGATAATCTTCGTGGTGCGTGTCAAAGGTAAACACTACCTTATCCCCTGCACTCCGATACTCTTTAACTTTTTCCACAACCTTAGGAACAATGGCCTCCGCCTCTTTTGTCCCCAAACTTCCGTCAATAAAATCCTTCTGCATATCCACGACTACCAACAAACGTTTCATAATATCTCTCCTCATATAATAAGTTTGTATTTTTCCACGCATTCCAAAACCGGCCCATATAATGTTCTGTTTTGAGATATTTATAAGTTGTCCTATTCTTGGGCATTTATAAACAGTACCATTTTGGAACATTTTTAAACTGTGCTATTCTTAGCTATTTTAACATGTATCCTCCTATTTTTCTATGCAAATATTTTAGAAGTAATTTGTACCCCCCTTTCCTCAGATTCACTCCTTTTCCCCGGTTGACAAATTGAAAATATATGATACAATAAAATAGTTCTATTTAGAACTATCTAAACCATATGAGCTATATGAACTATATTTACAATTTACAAAAAGGAGCCAAACATATGCTGTCAGAATTCCGCAATAATGCCACTTTGACAAAAAAAGTCTATGACCGCACCATGGAGCCCTTGTGCGCGTTTTACCATATTACAAGAATGGAGCTGGACATCCTCCTGTTCCTGGCCAATAACCCCGGCTACGACACTGCCAAGGATATCGTGGTTCAAAAGCGTTTCACCAAATCTCATGTTTCCTCCTCCCTCAAACTTCTGGAGGAAAAAGGATATCTGGAGCGTTCTTTCCGTGAAGATAACCACAAGACTGTACACCTGCATCTCCTGCCTGCTTCTCAAGAAATCGTGGCTGCCGGCCAGGAGGCACAGCGCAGTGTGTTTAACAAAATCTTCGGCGGACTTTCCCCGGAGGAGATACAGGTACTTGATAAAATAACCGAAAAAATACGCGCCAATATCCAAAAGGCGCTCAAGGAGGACTAACTCATGCTTTATGAATTTCTAATCTGCTTTATCGCAGGCATCGGCGCCGGACTCGGTACAGGCTTCGCCGGGATGAGTGCGGCGGCTGTCATCAGTCCCATGCTGATTACCTTTCTGCATATTCCCGCTTACCAGGCCGTGGGCATTGCCCTTGCCAGCGATGTTCTCGCCAGTGCAGTCAGCGCCTATACATACGGAAAGCACAAAAATCTCGACATAAAAAACGGTATCGTCATGATGGTGACTGTACTATTATTCACCCTCTTCGGAAGCTGGGTGTCCAGCCTTGTTCCCAGCCACGCCATGGGAAGCTTCTCTGTATGCATGACCTTATTGTTAGGTATCAAATTTATTGTCAGACCTGTGATGACGACCAAAGAGGCCATGGAAGGCGTCAGCCCGAAGAAGCGCTTCATCCAGTCTGTGTTATGCGGAATTTTGATTGGTTTTATCTGCGGGTTTGTGGGAGCCGGCGGAGGAATGATGATGCTGCTTATGCTCACAAGTGTTCTCGGCTACGAGCTGAAAACGGCGGTGGGTACCAGTGTTTTTATCATGGCATTCACAGCCTTTACCGGAGCTGTCAGCCATTTTGCCATTGGCGGTGCGCCTGACTGGTGGTGCCTGATATTCTGCGTGCTTTCAACCCTGCTGTGGGCCAGAATCGCTGCAAAATTTGCAAACAAGACCAGCCCGCTCATCCTTAACCGCGCCACAGGCGTTGTACTTACTGTGCTTGGTGCAGCCATACTGGCAGTTAATTACCTCTAAAAATGTTTGGACTCTTCCATCATGTAATTTGAATTGTGACTAGATTACAGAACTCCTGTAAATTTTCTGATAAGCTTTGGACATACTAAAGAAAAAGAAAAAAGGAGCGATAATTATGATAGAGACTTTCAAAACAAACACTTTCCAGCAGGAGGTATTAAATTCCTCAGAACCAGTACTCGTTGATTTCTGGGCACCGTGGTGCAGCCACTGCCGTGTATTAAATCCTGTCCTTGAAGAATTCGCCCAGGACGCAGAGGGCGTGCGTATCGGCAAAGTAAACGTGGACGAGGAGCCGGAGCTTGCAAAACAGTATGGGATTATGAGCATTCCTACCGTCCTCTACATCAAAGACGGCAATGTCGTTGAGAAAAAAATAGCTCCCAAAGAGCCTGAGGAGCTTGAGGATATGATTAGCTGATTTTCTTATATAACCGCGCTTTATAAATGGTACTTTATTGATGGTACTTTATGAATTACAGAACATGGATTGAACTTAAATGGATTAAAAAACTCAATGGTCTAAACTCAAATGATTAAGTTTAAATAATTAAGTTCAAATAGAAGTTGTCATAATTGTAAAGGGATTCCCGGCGAATGTTATACGGGAATCCCTTTATTATAGGACATTTTCTATTTTCGCATTTTCCAATGCTTGAATATTATTATATTTCCATACTCGCAGTAAAAACCGCTACTGACCTTGCTTTCACCATGAACCCTTCCTGCGTATATACAGGCCGTGCGCCTTCACAGTAAGCACAGTCCTCAGCCTTCTCCGCCGCGGTATTCACGCACAGTCTCCATCTGCATCCCTCAGGAAGCCCGGGCAGATGTATCTCGATATCTTCCCAGTACACATTCATGGCAACATATACAATATCATCCCTGTTATGCTCCGGAGGCCGCCCGGCAAACATCACGCCGAGATACCTGCTCTCACTCGTTATGTCCTGCTGCCACGGCCATTCACCGTGCACACTGATAAAAGGAAAACCAACAGCCGCAGACTGCGTATCCCCGCGTATGGCAGGATGGCTTTTCCGAAAGCTTATCATATAACGGAAAAATTCAAAAATCTCCTTATTTTTCTCCAAATATGTCCAGTCAAGCCAAGATATCTCATTGTCCTGACAATAAGGATTATTATTTCCGAATCGCGTATTACAAAATTCATCTCCCGCCAGAAACATCGGCGTGCCTCTGCTGCACATGAGGACCGCGCAGGCATTCTTAATCAGCCTTCTGCGCAGCTTCATTACTGCTTCGTCGTCTGTATCACCTTCCGCCCCGCAGTTCCAACTTCTGTTGTCATTACTACCGTCCGTATTCTCCCAGCCGTTATCCCAATTGTGTTTCTCATTATACGAATACAGATCATACAAGGAAAAACCATCATGACAGGTGATAAAATTAATGGAGGAATTATACCCCCGATACTGTCCGGTATAAAGGTCAGGCGAACCGCTCACCCGCTTGGCTGCCGCAGGCGCAAGCCAATAGTCCCCTTTCAGAAAACTGCGCATATCGTCACGGTATTTGCCGTTCCACTCTGCCCAACGGTTCCAGGCCGGAAAGCTTCCCACCTGGTAAAGTCCGCCCGCGTCCCACGCCTCGGCAATCAGCTTCACATCACCCAAAATCGGGTCTGCAGCAAGATTCTTAAGCAGCGGCGGATGATTCATGGGCGAACCGTCCTCATTTCTCCCTAAAATACTCGCAAGGTCAAAACGGAAACCGTCAATACGGTAAGTGACTGTCCAATATCTAAGACACTCCAGTATCATTTGTTGTACAACCGGGTGATTGGAATTAATGGTATTTCCGCACCCGCTGAAATTGTAGTACTTACCGTCCGGCGTCAGCATATAATACACGTTATTGTCAAACCCTTTAAATGAGAAAAACGGGCCCTCTTCGTTCCCCTCTGCCGTATGATTGAACACCACATCAAGAATCACCTCAATACCGCTTTCATGGAGTTCACGTACGAGAGCTTTCAATTCCTCACCTTCTCGGTTATACTCCTTTTCCGCCGCATAACTGGTATTGGGTGCAAAAAAGCCCACGGTATTATAACCCCAGTAATCAAGCAGAGTCCGGCCATTCACCTCTCTTTTGCCCATGGTTTCATCAAACTCAAAAATCGGCATCAGCTCCACAGCCGTAATCCCCAGATTTTTTAAATAAGGAATCTTCTCACGCAGTCCGTCGAAGGTGCCCGGATGAGCTACTTTTGAGGATTCATGTTTGGTAAATCCACGCACATGCATCTCATAAATGATCAAATCCTGCATGTGGTGCCTTGGCTGGCTCTCATTTTTCCAGTCAAAATCATCCAGCACAACCCTGGCTCTGTATCCATTGAGCTTATTAGGGTTTGTGCCCCATTCACTCTGTCCTGTCACCGCTCTTGCATAAGGGTCAAGAAGCGGCTTTGTTTTATCAAATAGAAGCCCTTTCTCCGGTTCGTAAGGACCATCCAGACGGTACGCGTACTCAAATTCCGTTATTTTCAGGCCGAAAACAATCATGGAATACACCTTGCCGATGCGGTAGTGGTCAGGAAACGGCAGCACTGCATAGGGCTTTCTCGCGCCTCTCTTAAATAACAGCAGCTCACAGGACGTGGCATTCTGCGAATGAATAGTAAAGTTCACCCCGTTCGGCAGCGCCGTTGCCCCATTGATCTCATAAAAACCCGGACGCACATCAAACCCGTCGATTTTGTCCAACGGTATCATCTGTTTCTGTTCCAACGCCACACACCCAAATACATTTCTCTCCATAAAACCTCCTGACTGTCCTCCCGGACATCCCACATTCTCAACATGCTGCTATCGTTTTCCCTCTGTTATCGCTTTCCCTCTATTATCGCTTTTCCCTCTGCTTCCGTACTCCCTTCATATCTTTCCTACACTTTATATCTTTCTTACACTTCATGTCTTTCTTACACTTCATGTCTTTCTTACACTTCATATCTTTCTTACACTTCATGTCTTTTCGGCACTTCATACCTTTTCGGCAGAAGCTCCAGCTCCTCCAAGGCAATACAATTGGGGAAAGAATGCTCTGCCACCGCCTTTTTACACTGCTTCAAGTCCATCCACCGCACTTCCTCCACCTCAGTTTCCTGTAAAACAAGACTTGACGGTTCCACATCTTTCCACAGATAATAGACATTACTAACCTGGTTATCCACAAAATCCTCACCGTGAAACATTTCTTCCCAGTGGATTCTCCTCTGTCCGCAATAGTGAAATTCCTCTTCCCTGGCTTCAAGTCCTAATTCCTCTTTCAGCTCACGCACTGCAGAGGACAGATAATCTACTCCTGCCGGTATGTGTCCCGCGCTCGAAATGTCGTAACATCCCGGATGCGAATCCTTATCATGGCTTCTCTTCTGCAGCAAAACCTCCGTTCCGCGCCCCCTGTCTCTCAGAAGCCATACATGAGCGGTCCTGTGCAGAACCCCGGAAGCATGGGCAAATGTACGCTCCACCACTTCCCCGGTAGGAACCCCGTGTTCATCTACTATATCTAACCATTCCATCTGTCAGTTCTCCCAAAACTATCTTTCATTTCCCGCAAACTATCTTCCGTTTTTATCAGACTGTCTTCCGCTCTCCTCAATCTGTCTCCCGCTTTCCTCAAACTGCCCCTGTCTTCCTAAAACCATAGCTGCATATCATACCAAAGAGCACCTCCATGCTGAGAATCTGCAACACCATGATTACGGAAGCCGAAGCTCTCATAAAACGGAAGCATATGCTCTTTGCAGGTCAAAATAACCGCCTTTTTCCCTCTACTCCGGGACAAACTAATAAGCTCATTCAGCAGTACACGCGCAACTCCCTGGCAGCGGTAATCCGGCAGTACATCCAGTCCAAACACCGTCTGTATCTCTCCGTTCCGCCTGTGCAGCCCGGCATCATGATACAGTTCATCACCAAGAACCGGCTTATCTGTGGTACATCCGTTGATAAAACCAACCGTCCTCCCAGTAACCTCCGCAACCAGGAAATTCTCCGGAAAAGCTGCAATACGCTTCTTAATATCATCCTCTCCTGCAGCCTCCGCCGGCGGAAAACATACGGCCTCAATCTCGGCAATCCGCACCGCGTCCTCCGCGCACGCAGATCTTATATTTACAGGGAGTCCGCTTATCGTAAACCTGCATGTCGCCTCATCCCTTATCAATATTTCCATCTTTATTGTACAGATCAGCGACTCGACCACAGTTCTCAGATTATCGATTCCTGCCAAAACATCGCCCTTCTTTTCCAGCGAATGGTTGCAGTTTTCAAAGATTGCGCCCACCTTTTCCGGGTGCTTTTTCATCATCTCCTGCACCAGCTTCGTTTCTATACAAGGGTCCGCCGTGCCCGAAAAGAATTTCCCCTCCACATTGTCCAGATAAGGCAGCACCGCAGGTATGGGCGTCATCATAAACTGATAAGGATTTATACGGAGACGCGCCGCTGTGATACATGCAACCGCTGTACCGATACTTTTTGAAATGAAAATAATGTGTGAATACTCCTGCCACGGTATCTCACTAAGCTGAGTCATAACCCGGTCTGCGGCCTTTGCGATCAGCGGGTCCGCCTCCGCCATATTCCGGCCTTTAAAGCCGTGGATGTCCTGTCCGTAGTCCAATTTCACCACTTCATACCCATACTCAGCGGCAGCGTTCGCCGTATAATATAAAAGCGGCTTCAAGCATGTATAGCCCATTCCCGGAAACATCACTGCGATTTTCTTCATCCTTCCATCTCCTTGTGTAATATAAAATGATTCTTTTTATAAGAAATAAGCCCCTCTCTCTGCATCCTGGACAGCTCCGCTGACAGCGCGCTCCTGTCCACAGAAAGATAATCCGCAAGCTGCTGGCGGTTAAAAGGCAGCTCCACACTGCTCCCGCCCTGCCGCCCCGCCTCGTCTGAGAGATAGGCAAGCACCTTTCCACGTATCGTCTTTTTGCTAATATGCTCAATCTTTCTGGTAAGCACGAGATTTTTCCCCGCTAAAATCGATACAAGATTTACAATAAGCCGTCGGTGAAACTCACACGCTGAGGAGCACGTCTTAAACACACGGAACGCATCGATAAAAAGTATCTGCGATGGCTCCGCCGCCACCGCGCTCACCATCAACGGTGTTTTTTCCATGCAGGCATAGCTTTCACCGAAAAGCTGCCCTTGGGTAAATATTCCCATAATCTGACGTTCTCCCCAGTAATCCTCACTGACCACCTGCACCGCTCCGCTGAGGATCACCCCCAAAGCCGAGGCCTGTTCCCCCGCCCGGAAAATATAGGCATCCTTATCATACGACTTTTCCACCGCATTCAGATATTTCAGCACACTCTTAATTTCTTCCTCCGCAAATCCCTCAAAGAGCTTTGCATGCATTAAAACCTTCTCATCCATAATATTCCATTATCCCTATCACGTACGCCAACAGAAATTCATTTTTTACAATGTTGTAAATGCAACAGACTTGTTACGTCCATTGTAATATACTGCTCTTGTAAAAGCAAGCAGCATTCAACTGTTTCTAAGAAGTCTATTTCTAAGGAGGACAATCTTATGATACGAAAAATCATTCATATTGATAAAGAAAAATGCAACGGCTGTGGTGCGTGCGCACAGGCCTGTCATGAAGGAGCCATTGCCATGGCAAACGGAAAAGCCACACTCCTGCGCGACGATTACTGCGACGGGTTGGGCGACTGCCTTCCCACCTGTCCCACAGGAGCCATCACCTTTGTGGAGCGCGAGGCCCTGCCCTATAACGAAGCCATTGTCAAAGCCTCCGGTAAACTCAAAGGCACAAACGGAGGTACAAGCAGAGGCATAAATGAAGGCTCAAGCGGAGGCTCAAGTAAATACACAAGCGGAGGCTCAAGTGAATGCACAAGCGGAGGCTCAAGTGAATGCACAAGCGGAGGCTCAAGTGAATGCACAAGCGGAGGCTCAAGTGAATGCACAAGCGGAGGCTCAAATAAAATCACCAACATGAGTGCCCTCTCCCAATGGCCGGTGCAGATTAAGCTCACACCCATAAACGCGCCCTGCTATGACAATGCTGACCTTTTAATCGCCGCAGACTGCACTGCCTACGCATATGCAAACTTCCACCGGGATTTCATAGCCGGCCGCATCACACTCATCGGCTGCCCCAAGCTTGACGCGACAGACTACGCAGAAAAGCTTACGGAAATCATCCGAAACAACCAAATCCGCAGCATAACCGTCACGCGCATGGAAGTCCCCTGCTGCCGAGGAATCGAAATTGCAGTAAAAAAATCCCTGGAAGCCAGCGGAAAATCACTTCCGCTGAACATCCAGGTAATAGGTACGGACGGACGCCTGCTCTGATATTTAGTCCCGTCATACAAGAACGCTGACAGGATGCTGACTGACTACGGCATCGCTAGAATAACTCCCAGTAAATAACTTAATGTTTCGCTGGCCTGATTTTCAATAGCACAGGAGATATCCGGCTACTCCTCGAGAGACATATGCGCCTGGCGCTCCTCTCTGTCTAAATCCTTACGGACAATACGATAGATGACAGTAGTCACGATAAAGCTCAATACATCTGCCACGGCCTGTGCCATCTGGATTCCCAGCAATCCCCAAAATGCCGGAAGTATCAGAAGCGCCGGGATAAAAAACAGGCCCTGGCGGGAAGCTGCGAGAATGGATGCATAGGCTGTTTTTCCCATGGTCTGCATCATCATGTTGTTCATAATGATCCATCCGTTAAGCACAAAGGTAAGACACTGGAAACGCAGCGCCATCGCACCAATCCGGATAACCTCCGGGTCCTTTCGGA
Organism: Blautia schinkii DSM 10518; assembly: GCA_000702025.1. GTDB lineage: Bacteria > Bacillota > Clostridia > Lachnospirales > Lachnospiraceae > Blautia_A > Blautia_A schinkii. Next base: position 277,033 of record JNKJ01000007.1, on the reverse strand, counting down.
AAATCTCCACAAGCTGCCCTGCAAAAATTCCGCCAAGCACTGCCAGAACAAATAACACAACCGCCGAAATCTTCACGCAGAACCAAAATGCCTCCTGCACCCGGCGGTATTTTTTCGCGCCATAATTAAATCCGCACACCGGCTGGAAGCCCTGCCCAAAACCGATCAGCGCCGAACCCGCAAACATAGCGATCCTGCTTACCACAGACATGGCTGCAATGGCCGCGTCACCATAAGGATTCGCCGCAATATTAAGCGTCATGGTCGCAAAGCTTGACAGCCCCTGCCGGAACAAAGAGGGCAGGCCGCCGCCAGCAATCTCCTTAAGGCGTTCCGGTTTAAAATACACATTGCGAAGCCGGATAGGAATACATTTAGAAACACGGATACCATAAAGCAAAAGAAGAAAACTTACCAGCTGGCTGATGACGGTTGCCAACGCCGCGCCGGAAATTCCCATGTGAAATACAAATATAAAAATGGGGTCAAGAATAATATTGAGCACCGCCCCCGTGGTGATTCCAATCATGGAATAGAACGCGTTTCCCTGAAAACGCATCTGATTGTTAAGTACAAGCTGCGCTGTCATATACGGCGCGCCAAGGAGAATAATCCTCAGATAAGCCTTGGTATAAGGAAGTATCGTCTCCGTTGAGCCAAGAATCAAGGATAACGGATTCAGAAAAATAATCCCCAGTGCCAAAACGATAATCCCCAGAAGCAGCGCACCGAAAAAGCCCGTGGCCGCCAACTGCTCCGCTGTTTTCGTATCCCTGGAGCCCAGTTTTCTGGATATGGAATTTCCTGAGCCATGCCCGCAGAAAAATCCCAAAGCCTGAATAATCGCCATGACAGGAAACACTACTCCCACCGCCGCTGTCGCACTGGTTCCCAGCCTTCCGACAAAGAATGTGTCCGCCATGTTATAAAAAGAGGTGATCAGCATACTGATGATCGTCGGAACCGCCAGCTTGCCGATAAGCGGCGGAATCGGTGCCTCCGTCATCATTTGAAATTTTTCTTCCTGAGTCATTGTATTGGCCATAATAATCTCTTCTTTCTTTTCCCGCAAGTGCCGCCTGCTTATTAAGATATGCACAAAAGAGGCAAACGTCATTAACGCGTTAAACTCTGCTCATATATTATACCATTATACCTGATTTCTGCATAGGGTTTCCTAATCCTACAAAGGGGAGTGCTTGTTTATGGTATAAAAATGGCGAAACTTGTCTGAAATGTTACCAAAATCCAACATAAATATCTTGCCAAACCCTATATAAACGATTAAGATATTTTCAGTACCACAAGCATCCTGCTTGTGCGGAGGGTAAATAAATTATGAACAAACAACAACAACTGGACTTAACAAACGGTCCCATACTAAAAACCTTGGCAGAGCTTGCCCTGCCCATCATGGCCTCCTCCTTTTTAGGGACCGCCTACAACATCACTGATATGGCATGGATCGGTATGCTTGGTTCCAAAGCCGTGGCCGGAGTTGGTGTGGGAGGCATGTACGTATGGCTTTCCCAAGGGCTTGTATCCCTTGCACGCATGGGCGGACAGGTCCATGTAGCCCAATGCTGCGGCCGGGGTGATAGAAAAGAGGCACGAGACTACGCAGGCGCAGCGATCCAGCTCACCTGCCTCTTTGGTATCCTATTCGCGGCGGTATGCCTGCTTTTTACAAATCCCCTGATTTACTTCTTTAACCTCAATGATGCCCAGACCTTTAACCATGCACGCGTTTATATGAAAATTACCTGCGGCCTCATAATTTTTTCATATTTAAACTTCACCCTCACCGGACTCTACACTGCCCAGGGTGATTCCAAAACTCCGTTTAAAGCCAACTTAGCCGGGCTGGTAACAAACATGATCCTGGACCCCCTGCTGATTCTGGGTATCGGTCCCTGTCCCAGGCTTGAAGTGGCAGGCGCGGCTATCGCGACAGTGACCGCTCAGGCCCTTGTAATGGCAGTGCTGCTTCTCGGTCTTGTGAAGGCTAAGAGCGGTTCCAACGTGATAAAAGAGGTGAAACTTTTCACCAGATTTTCCGGTGCATATTACCGTTCTATCTGTAAAATCGGCGGCCCCACGGCTCTCCAGGGAACTATCTACTGCATGATTTCCATGGTGCTGACCAGAATGGTTTCCGTCTTTGGTCCCGGCGCAGTCGCCACTCAGAGAGTGGGCGGGCAGATCGAATCTGTCTCTTGGAATACGGCAGACGGTTTTGCGGCAGCACTGAACGCCTTCGTAGGCCAGAACTATGGCGCAGGGAAAAACGACCGGGTTCGAAAGGGCTATAATCTTTCGCTCCGTATCCTCATTGCCTGGGGTGCCTTGGTGACCGCGGTCTTCGTGATTTTTCCCCGCCCCATGGCACAATTATTCTTCCATGAGGCCGACGTGATCGAGATTGCCGTGGGCTATCTGATCATCATCGGAATCGGAGAAGGCTTCATGTGCGTGGAGCTGATGACCATCGGCGCACTTTCGGGCCTGGGAAAAACAAAAATCTGCAGCATCATCAGCATCCTGCTCACAGGCTCCCGAATCCCCCTGGCCCTGCTGCTTACCCACGTAGGCCTCGGCTTATCCGGAATCTGGTGGGCACTTACACTCTCGTCGGTTGTCAAAGGAATTGTATTCTACTTTACCTTCCGGCGCGTCAGCCAAAGGCTGGATTAAACGAATCGGATGAAGCTGCTGCTCCACCCGTAGAAAGGAAACATATGACAAAAAAACAACTTGCCCTGGAAGTAATCCAGAGGCTCAAAGATGAATATCCTGACGCAGGCTGCACCCTGGATTATGACCAGGCGTGGAAGCTTCTGGTGAGCGTACGCCTGGCCGCCCAGTGTACAGATGCACGCGTAAATGTGGTCGTCCAGGATTTATACGCCAAATACCCTGATGTAAAATCTCTCGCCGCCGCTGACCCTGCTGATATCGAAGCCATTGTAAAACCCTGCGGCCTGGGCAGAAGCAAGGCCCGCGACATCAGCGCCTGCATGAAGCTCCTGGATGAGAAATACGACGGAAAAATCCCCGAGGATTTCGACGCTGTCCTCGCCCTCCCCGGTGTCGGCCGCAAAAGTGCGAATCTGATCATGGGCGATGTGTTCGGCAAACCAGCCATCGTCACTGACACCCATTGCATCCGCCTTACCAACCGCATCGGTCTGGTAGATAATATCAAGGAACCGAAGAAAGTCGAGATGGCACTCTGGAAAATCATTCCGCCCGAGGAAGGAAGCGATTTTTGCCACCGCCTTGTCTACCACGGACGCGATGTCTGCACAGCGAGGACGAAACCCTACTGTGACAAATGCTGCCTGAATGATATCTGCAAAAAGAACGGAGTATAAAAGTCATAGGAAACGTCATAAAGAAAAAATTTAAGACGTTTCCTATTTAGTTTCCTATATATAAACATTATGATTATATATGCCCTTAAAAGCGCATATTATAGTAACCGTGTATGTCTGCGGACGGCAGACTCACCATAAGTCAAATGCCCATGAGAGCATGGCCGCTTGGCTCGTTGCTCTCGGGAATAAAAATCAGATACTTTGTGCACAGCGTCGTCACTATGTTTCGGTCGTTATATGACCTTCCCCGCCGGCGCTCAACACCCCGTACTTGCATAGTAATATAGTCAGGAGGCAATATATTCATGAGTGACAAAATGACCACCTACACCGGAAAACACTTTAATCCGCTGGAAATCAAAGAAGAAAACATATGCATTGAAGATATCGCACACGCGCTGAGCCTTTTATGCCGTGGCGGAGGGCACTTACAATATTTCTATTCCGTAGGCCAGCATTCTGTAAACTGCGCAAAAGAAGCCCAGGCGAGAGGACTGTCACACAAGACTGTTATGGGCTGTCTGCTCCACGATGCCAGCGAAGCCTACATTTCAGATATCATCCGACCCGTAAAGCATCATCTGGTGAATTATCTGGAGATAGAATCCATGATCATGGAAATAATTTTTCAAAAGTTCGGATTGTCCAACCTTTCTGAACAAGAGGCAAAACAAATCAAACAGATTGACGACGAAATGCTGGAAAATGAACTGCCAGTACTCCTTCGCACTGAGCGCCCGGAAAATTGCGCAAAGCTCTTATCCAACCCGGACTTCGCTCTTCTAAGCGCCAAGGAAACAGAAGAAACCTTTCTCTCACTGTTCAACCTGCTTACAAAATAGCGTAGAAAAGCGCCCATCCCATTTTGTATTTTAGCATTATGGGGTATAGGCGCTTTTTATATTTAAGGTCTGATGAATCTATGAAACATATGTGACATTTAGACTACTTTTGACAATCCTATGGTATTTTGCTATATTGAGTTCATAATGTGTTTTAAAAATCTCATATCCATGGATAAATATGGATTTATTATACTAACTGTTTAAGTATCATACTACCGATGCGTACGAATTTTCAATAATCGAATTGGGGGCAAATTGTTTGGCGCATATACGTATATTAAAAACAAATGGCAAACAATCATATAGACACGCAATATTAAAATTCATTCCGGTAATTGGCTTGATTGGCCTGCTTTTAGCAGTTCCGCTGGATGAAGCATATCAAGCTAATATAGGTGGAATCCGTGGACTAAAAATAGTAAAGGAACTGCCTTATATTGAAGTCTTACCACAAAAGCCGGAATATAAAATTGGTTTAGCAAGTAATAATAGAATTGTATTTATTGATAAAGAGAAAGCCCTGGATAGCATCAGAGAAGATATCCCCGATGCTTTTAGTGCTATAAAAAAAGAATGGCATCTCTCCAAGTTGTCAAAATGGAACTGGAAAGAATACGAAATCTATGGATGGCAGACATCATATGAAAATGAGCAAGGAAGAATTTTGTGCGAGTTTGTTTCTATCTATTCAAATAGTTTTAAAAAATAATTCGAATCAGAACACCCAAGTGCCAGATACACAACGATATCTGATACTTGGGCATTTTTGTACAAAATAGCAATACTTATGTCAGCATCTAAAAATTCCCGATGCATTTTTCGGTGTATTTTTCCTTGCCCAAGGCTGTGTCTCCGTCTCCACCACAGTAAGCGGATGCCCCAGCGCTTCGTCCATTTTCAGGCAAAGATACATATCCTGAAGCGCGTCAGCCAAACCATAAAATTCTTTGCCTTCCTGCAAATATTCATGCATTTTTACCATACAGGAAGCAACCGCAATCTCATCGTCATTGAATCTTGCTCCCACAAAAGGACTACGGTAAAGGAACTCCTCCCCCAGCATCAGCGCATAATGGGACCACTCCTGATTTCCGTATACACCTAAATCAACCCTCTTAAGCTCCTGGGTCACAGGAATATTGTCCCCGCTCAGGTAACGGATTGTCAAATCATCAATTTCCCCTCTTGTGCCCTGCACTGTCAACTGTCTTGTGCGAATAAAGGAATGATACTGAGCCGGGTCAGAAAAGTCAAAAAATGCTGTTTTCCCATTATCAAACTCAAAGGTCAGGCGATCCCGTGAGCAGGCTGCTACCTCCCCGTCAAACACCATCCCTTCTCTTCCGTACGTCTCCGTCACGTCGAACCAGTAACGTTTCCCGTAGATTTTACAATTACCAAAGCCCGCGCCCAGAAACTGCCGGATAATAGCCGCCCCGTGGTAGCCGTGGAGGGAAGAAATATTAATATTCTCCACCTCTCCAAGCTTTCCGTCTGTGATTGCCTTATACCAGGCCGCATACAAAGGCTGGAGAAAATACTGCTCGGCCACCTGGATTTTTCCGTTATATTTCCGATAAGCCTCCCAGAGCTTCACGAGTGCATCCTCGCTCTCTCCCGGCGGTGTCTCAGAAAGCACCGGAATACCTCTTTCAAACAGTTCAATCAGATAATCAGTGACCATCCCCCGTTTGATTGCCAAAACCACAAATTCCGGCTCCGTTTTCAACAACGCATCCAGAGTGTTCACTACCGGAACCTGAAATTTTTCTCCAAAACCAACACCCTTTTCCTCACTTCTTATCAAGACTCCTGTAAGCTCAAATTGTTCCGGAAGTGCCTTTGCAATACGGATATAAAACTCCGCTCTCCACCCTGAACCGATTAGTCCAAATCGAATTTTCCCCATGTAAAGCCTCCTTCTCAGGGTACACTGTAGCCTCTGGAAGCCTCCAGAATCTTGTACCATTCGTCGTAATTAAGTGTAAGTCCGGCAGCATCCACAGCCGTTTTTATTCTCTGTGCATTCATAGTTCCGGTAATTGCCGCAATCCTTGCAGGATGCACAAAGAGCCATGCATACATTACCGCATCCATAGATGTTCCGTGCTCCTTTGCGATTTCTGTAAGCACTTCTCTAAGACGTACAGACTGCTCATCCTGTCCCTTAAATACACTTCCGCCGCCCAACGGTGACCACGCCATCAAAGGCATTTCTCGTGTAAGCGCGTCGTCCACAACTCCATTGAAAAAGTTCTCCATATTTTTTACAGACAGCTCCATCTGATTGGTCACAAGCGGAATGGACATTTTGCTTTGAAGCATCTCTACCTGTGAGGGCATAAAATTCGATACGCCTACATGAAGCGTTTTCCCTTGCTTTACCAGCGTTTCCAAAGCATCCGCAGTTTCCGCCGGGTCTGCAAGCGCATCCGGGCGGTGCACCAGCAGAAGGTCCACATGATCCGTGCCCAGTTTCTCCAGAGACTCATCCATCTCCTTTAGGATTTCTTCCTTTGTACTTTTATAGTAAATCGTCTGATTTCCCTCTCTGCCCTTTAACACAATACCAGCCTTGGTGATAAGCTGCATCTTGTCCCTTAAATCAGGACGTTTCCTAAGGACATTATCCCCAAATACCTTCTCACAGGTATATCCTCCATACACAGGCGCATGGTCAAAGGACGTGACGCCCATATCGATACAAGTCTCCGCCAGCTTAAGCAGCTCCTCCCCGCTGATACCGGAATCCACGATTCTCATACATCCCATCACAACCTGGGAAAGCTCTAAATCTTCTGCCAATTTAATTTTCTTCATAATCTATTTCTCCTTTTTCCGGCCTATTCTTTCACGCCGCCTGTAGTAAGGCCCGCGATAATCTTCTTATGAAAAATCAGTACCAATATGATAAGCGGTACTGTAACCACAACCGTTGCGGCTGCCATATCTCCCCAGGGCAGTTCATAATTACTGGGGAAAAGCGCAATTCCCACAGGTACGGTTCTCATTAAATCGTTTGTCATAAATGTGAGTGCATAAATATATTCATTCCACGCATTGATAAAAACGATAAGCGCAACAGAAAATGTAGCAGGTTTGATCAACGGCAGCATGATTGTAAAAAATATCCTTGCCCTGGAACAGCCGTCAATTGCCGCCGCCTCTTCAAACCCCTTGGGAAGCTGGGCAAAAAAGTTCGTAAGCAGCCAGATTGCCAGCGGAAGCGCAAAGGTAATATACGGAAGGATCAGGCCTGCATAAGTATTTAAAAGCTTCATATTCTTCAGAAGCAGATAAATCGGACTCAGTGTTGCAATCGTAGGAAACATAGAGATGCTTAATATTGCCATTAGCATGATCTTTTTCCCCTTAAAACGCAGCCGCGCAAGAGCATAAGCCGCGGACGCTCCGATGAGTATACTGAGCACCGTCGTGGACAATGCTACAATAAAGCTGTTCAGCAGATATCTCCCAAAGGGATGTTTTGTAAAAACATTCACATAAAACTGACCGTGCACACTGCTTGGAATCCATTTCGCAGGAATTGCGGAGATTTCTGACAGAGGCTTCACGGAGGTCATGAACTGCCAGAAAAACGGCAGAACAATGATTCCTACAAATATCACTACGAATATACCAAATACAATGTTTCCGGCGACTTTCTTTGTCTTTTCCAATCTCCTCACCTCCTAAAATTCCGTCAGCTTGTCCCCCATCAGCTTCATGTAGATCAGACTGATGATAAACACAACTATAAAAATCAAAACAGCAAGTGACGAACCATATCCGAAATCAAGGAATTTCATCAGGTTATTATAAGCATAGACCGAAATACTTTCCGTACCGTTGGCTCCCCCTGTCATTACAGAAATCAAATCGAACACACGGAATGCGTCCAATGTGCGGAACAAAAGAGCAACCAAAACGGTGGTCTTTACCGTAGGCAATGTGACAAAACGGAACCTCTGAAAAACATTTGCCCCGTCAATCTTCGCTGCCTCGTACATCTCGTCAGGCACCATCTGCAGACCTGCAAGAATCAAAAGAGCCATATAAGGAGCTGTTTTCCAGATATCCGTAATCACCAGTGCAAGGAACGAGCCGCTCGATGTACTCAGCCACGCTTTATACCCGTCAATCACGCCGAGCCTGGTAAGAATATCATTAAAAAGTCCGTACTGGTCATTATAAATAAACTTCCACATCATCGCCGACACAGACGTAGGAATTGCCCACGGGATAAGAATCGCCGCACGCACGAGTCCCTTTGCCTTAAATCCTTTGTTCATGATCAAAGCAGACGTAAAACCAATCAGCAGTTCGAAAAACACGGTAACAACCGTAAATTTCAGAGTAAATAAAATGGCCTCCATCGCTCTGGTATCCTTTAAAATAGCCGCATAATTGCTCAGTCCTCTGAACGGATAACCGCTTCCCGGGTCCGTCAGAACCATCTCATGCAGGCTGAGCCAAAAGGTACGCAGGATGGGGTAAACCGCCACAACAAGCAGACAGATAATCGCCGGAGTCATCATAATCCAGGCGTCTCTTGTCTCAGTTTTTTCCAGTGAACCATGTCCCTTTCTCAGTTTTTTCATAATCTCCTCCCTTCTCCGAGTAGGCTGTATCAAGTGATATCAGCTCCAAGACAATTTCTGCCCCGGTTAGAAACGTGCACCTCCAGGCGCACCTAGGAAAGCCAGGCCGGGACCGCCAGCCTGGCTCTTATTTTTTGCTATTATTTATGTTCTTATTTATGCTCTTGTTTGTTCTCTTATTTACTCAGCTCTTCAAGCTCACCCTGTAGAGTTTCCAGTGCTTTTTCCACCTCCATTTCACCGGTCAGAGCCTGATGGATATTTCTCTGGATTGCATCAGAAAGCTTTGCATATTTCGGAGACATTGGTCTGGATTTTCCAGTCTCGATAATACCGTAAAATTCCTCATAGAACGGAATTGCTTCCAGGATATCTGCATCCGTATACACATCCTTCACAACCGGCGGCTGAGAGGAGATCAAGGTCATTTCCTTCTGCGTATCCGCACTTGCCATGTAGGAAATAAAGTCTGCTGCTGCCTCTTTCTGAGTATCGTCAATATTGTTGTTGATTACAAGATCAAGACCGCCCAGGCAGGTATGAGATTCTGAGCCGCTTGGTCCTACAGGGAGCTTAGTTGCTGCAATTTTTCCGGTAACCTTGGAGCCCTCGTCCTGTCCGCTTGACCAAAAGCCTGACCAGTCACGGATAAACAGACATTTGCCCTCTTTAAATACCTGCTCACTTTCTGTCTCTGTGTAAGTAGTAACACCTTCCGGTGCATATTCATCCACCAGTTTTTTCATAATATTGGTGGCTTCCACATTGTTTTCGGAGTTCACTACCGGCTTTCCTTCCTCATCCAGGATATCACCGCCGTTGCTCCATACATATTCCACCCAGTTACAAACAAGTGCCTCAGACTGGGCTGCCTGGAAATCTGCGCCGTACTCTACACCGTTCACTCCCACTGCCTTATCTGCAAGCTCCATCCAGCCGTCCCAAGTGGTGGGAACCTCTGCGCCCAGCTCGTCCAGCACATCCTGGCGATAGAATAATACGCTGGAATTCGTAAACCAGGGCATTGCCACAAGACGTCCGTCTTTTGTCGCACCTTCCACAGGTCCGGTCAGCATCCCTTCTGTTATGGCCGGATCAACCAAATCGGTCAGATCAGCAAGCCATCCTGCAGAAGCAAACTCGTCAATATAAGTTACATCCAGGCCCATCACATCCACACTTGTATCACCGGATGCCAGCTTATTTACAAAATCATCATGAACTGTATTTGCATCCTGGGGAAGGATTACTGTTTCTACCTTCACTTTGTCCTGGCTCTCATTGTAAGCGTCTACGATTTTCTGTGTCGGTTCGCCCACACCCTGGTCAAAGGAAAAAGTGATGGTCACCGTGTCGTCAGCCTGAACGGCCATCGGTGCCGCGATCATTGCTGCTCCCATTACGCCTGCGGACAGCATTGCTGTCATACGTTTCCACTGTTTACTTGTCATTTCTTGTTCCTCCTTAAATTTAGTTTTTGTTTTGTAACCGTCAGTTTCTGCCGGCTACATTTATTTTTCATTGCACCGCAATAAAAACCTTTGTCATACAGGTGACTTACTTGTGGCCTTTGCCGTCTTTGCGGCCTGCCCCTCTCCTCATATTTTTGATTTCATTATTCATCACGTCCTGTACAGTCCTGTATAGAAATAACCTTGTGCAGAAATAATTATCACCGGGTCTGCAAACGCCTAACATCGGAATCACATCAGAACTTAATTGCAAATATTGGGAAATCAGGAAAGCGCTTACATTTTTCATGAAAAAAATATATGTTTTTGCTTGGCAGAATTCATAAGCAAACGGATTCTATCGTTTTTTTAGCTATCAAATAACGTATATGCACAGGAAAATGCTTTCCTACTTTTCTAAAAGTTTGAGCTGTTTGAATAACAGCTCTAATTTAAACTTTTTGTTGTGCTTCTACGGATAATTTTATGAGGCACATAATCAACCGCTGGCTCATTTTGCTCTCCGCTGATTAATCGGAGCAGCATCCTTGCAGCTTTCTCTCCCTCATCAAAATAAGATATCCTCACTGTGGAAAGCTCCGGCTTAAAATATGTAGCAAAATCTGAATCATCAAATCCCATGATTGATATATCATCCGGAATCTTCATACGCATACTGTCAAGATACTGGATCGCTCCTACAGCAATTACATCACTTCCCGCTACAACGGCTGTTGGCAGCTTGCTGTTCTCCTCATACAGTGTTTTCATTCCCTCAAAGCCTGATGAAAAAGAAAACTCACCCTGGACAATATAAGAATCTCTCACCTCAATGCCCACTTCCTCCAGTGCTCTGCGATAACCCTTCAAGCGCTTCTTCCCAGAAGAAAAGTCATTCTTAGGTCCGCCCAGATACGCAATCCTCTGATGTCCGTTATCCAACAGAAACTTTACCGCATCATACATGGCCGTCACATTATCGTGCACCACCGTACTGACAGCGCCTTCATCCTCAGAGGCCTCCTGGGTCACGAGTACAACGGGATAACTCTTTTCCAGCATGGCCTTGACCAATGTATGGTTCACATCCACTCCGGCAAACAACAGTCCTTCAATCTGCTTGTCTTCCATGATATCCAGGAGCCGAAGCTCATTCTTAAGCTCACCCTGGGACTCACACACCATCATTGTATATCCTTTTTTGGAACAGATGCTGTTAATCCCTTTGGTAAGCTTACCAAATACTGCGTTTGATATATCCGGCACAATTATCCCGATCATGTTGGTCTTCTTCGTCACCAGTCCCTGCGCCAAAGTATTCGGCTTAAAATGATTCCGCTCGATTACCTGGTACACTCTTGCCCGCAGCTCCGGACTCACTGGTTTGGTTTTATTAATGACTCGGGACACCGTTGCGATGGACACCCCCGCTTCCCGGGCAATATCTTCTATCGTAACTGCCATCTTTTCGTCTCCTCGCTATGTGTTAGGAAAAGGCTTTCCTTACAATTGCTATCCTAACATCCACGGTGCCCTGCGTCAACTGTTTTTTGTGGTTTTCCGTTTTTTTGGTGTATTCTTATGAGATTTTAGTGTGAAATTTGTGCATTATTCATAACTGCTGACTCATCTTGCGAAACACAGCTCTTCATACTCCTGGCAGGCCTCCTCAAGCTCCTCCCGGATTTCCTCCAGCTCGAACGTTTCCAGTATCCTCTGCTCTTCCCGGATTTTCTTCAAACAGTTTATTTTTTTAAACACAGATACATAAATGGCACTTTACGTTTGACGCTTAGAATGGTATAGTAATTTCAACAGGCAACGGCGGTTTTGCAGGGTGTCGCTGTTGTAGTATGGTTTTAATATCAATATCTATCAGATTCTTCTGAACCAAATTTCATGTCCGTTTCGGGCAAACTTTTTCCGTGAGAAAATATAAGGTGAAAATAAGGTAAATGTAAAAAACAACAAAACCGTTGTCTGTATTTTTTATTATACTATAATAGAGACAGATACCTGCATGACCTTGAAAAGACGGATTTGGTTCCTCTGCTTCTTACTCCGCTGATGGGCGGTGATATGTCAGAAAAGGAGAGGATCCGCCAAAGTTTTCGTTGGCTGAAGAGAGATTATCCCGGCATTGCCGGGGAGGATATACGGAAAATGCAGGCGGTCTTATATGCATTGGCCGCAAAGTTTTTGACGCAGGAGGACTTAGATGTATTAAAGGAGGAGATTGCAATGACTTTATTAGGACAGATGCTCATGGAGGATGGAATTAAAAAAGGCAGGCAAGAAGGTACTCTAGAAGGAATCCGGCTTACCAAGGAAGTTTTGAAGCTTACTGCCTATCTCTCATTCCCCACTACGCCGCAAGACTGCCTCACAAATATTATCAAAAAACAACTCCTCATACTCCGGACAGGCCTCCTCTAAAATCTCTCTGACCTCCTCAGGTTCAAACGTTTCCAATATCCTCTGCTCTTCCCGGATTTTCTTCAGATATTCAAAAATTAAATCCACCCCGCTTTCCTGAATCAGCCCGCCCATACACGGATAATCCAGAGTAAGCAAATGATCCTGCGGTGAAAATCTGGCATCATAACGAAGGAAAAACTGCGGCATTCCGAGCCGAATCGTGTCACTGTAATTCCTACATCCATAGTCCTCAAAATCAGCAATTATTTCATCATATAGAGCTTTCGCCAGCCGTGTTTTCTTCAATACCAGCTCATACCCTTTCTCATAAGCCAGCCTCGCATCCGGAAGATTACCGCCGTCAGCCGCTATGATTCCAGCCTTACTCTCCTCATCCCTCCAATACTCCCTGATACAATAAATCACAGCCCCCATAAGCATCTGCGCTGTCTCATAAGGTATCGAGGTACTCTCTTTTGAGGTATATTTATCAGCCAATTCCGCCACGATCGGCAGAAGCTCCTCCATTTCATAATTCATATCAAAACCCTCCTATCAGCCTAAAATTCACCTGTCACAACGAAACTGTCTCACCAGTCCAAAATCCTCCTGTCAAGCTCTGCGCCAAATCAACCAGACCAAGCTGTACAGCCCAAAGCCTTCCAGACACACATTTCACCATCATTCCAGACACTTCACCTCCAGCACAAGTCCTTCAGCGCCTCCATATACAGCTCCTTATCCCACCTTTTCTCCTCAGTGAAGTTTTCATATTCGCCCCTGCCCTCCGTTGCCTCATAACCTTCATATCCCGAACGGATAGCCTCAGCAAACCTGGAAAGACACGTTCCCTCCAAGTATTCCGTATCCCCATAACACACTCCTTCAAACTGCTCCTTCATGAAATTCAGAAGCTCATCATCCGTAAGCTTGTCATTAGAAAGATTCTTAAACTCATAGAAAATTTCCTGCAGTTCCTCCAGCGTCTCCAAATAATTATCCTGCTGCAGATATTGAGAATCACAAAACACATCAATCAGTTTATCCAGCATTCCCTTCCCGAGCTCCACTCTTTGAAACTTCTTCAACGATTCATTCCGGCATAAAGCCAGCTCCTGCGCCTCCTCCCTGGTAAGGGAAAGTCCATATGCAACGCTTCTCTCATTACACGAAAGAAGCACTGCCAGTTCCTCCTCTTTACGTGCCGCCTGCAGTGCCTCAAATACATTTTTCCCCATAATCATACCTCCTTGTGAGCGCATTATAAGGCCGCCGCAATATCATTACAAGACTTGAAAAAACCACTGATTTGTGGTATTATAATTACAACAAGAAAGAGATTTTTGAACAAAATTCATATACTCAAACAGCTGCAGATTTTTATCTGCAGCTGTTTTTCTGTTTCTGCATTTGTCTCTACATTTGCAAAATCTTATTTCGTCCCTTTGTATCATTAGTACATGCGCCCATACGCCCGCCGCGCGCGCCAAAAAGCACGATGCCAACAAGCACCGTGCCCTTAAACTGCCCTCCGCAAATCTTAATCTGCCAAAGAAGCCCTTTTACAGTTATCTTATCACCTACTTTTATTTCTCAATAAAAGTTCCGGCTTTAATCTGTTCTACCAGTTCCATATACTTATCCTGGATTTCCTTGGAAACCAGCTTATCACTGAATGTACCAACCTTAAGACATCCGTCATCAAGATTTCCAAAAACAGTCTTATTTCCATATTCTCCGGCCTCAACTGCTTCCATACACTCTTTAACAAGAGCTGCATTATCTGTAACAACAGAGCAGATGATTACCTCATCATCAGCGGAGCCTAAATCGCCAGGCTGTCCGATGGAGAATTTATTTTCCATATCTGCAAGCGCTTCTCTTGCACCTGTATCCACTGCACTTGCATCACCGAACATTACATCCACATCATAAGTAGAAATCATGGAATTTGCAATCTCTTTTCCCTTTGCAGCATCATCATAGGAGCCTGCATATGCGGAGCTTACATTGATATCCGGGTTCACTTTTTTCACTGCTGCTTCGTAGCTGTCAAGCTTCGTTTTGGTTGTATCAATCTCCATGCCGCCGATAAATCCTACATTATTTGTCTGAGTCATCAGTCCTGCAAGCGCACCTGCAAGATATCCAATCTGCTCTGCATCAGGCATAACAGAAATCACGTTATCTGTTTCCACAGCGCCGTTTAAAAGACAGAAATATGTGTCCGGATATTCCTCGGAAACCTGGATAACTGCGTCAGTATACTCGTTACCCGGCGCAAAAATCAGATTGTACTCAAGGTCCGCATAATCTGTCATAACTGTAGTGAAATCAGAGGTGGCTACATTGTCTGTGTAGGCTGTTTCCCAGCCCATTTCCTCTGCCGCATCCACCATAGCCTGATAGCAGCTTGCGCCCCATCCGCCGTCAGAAATGGATGAATCCAGAAGCATTGCGATCTTGTAATCACCCTCTGCCGCTACGCTTACTGTTGGTACTGTGATAGTTCCCACTGCCAGAGAAACTGCCAGCATGATTGCACCTGTTCTTTTTTTCATTGTTATTTCCTCCTTTAAATTTTTAAACTTTTTTATGGGAAGGAGATTTCACTCCTGCCAAGCTTATCTTTCCTCACGGAAATACGGCTTCCCGTTTGCCTTTGGCCCGCTCTTTTTGATACCGAATATTACCAGCACGACAAGCGTACACAGATACGGAATCATCTGTAAAAGCTGGTACGGTGTACCCGGACTTAAAAGCTGCAGACGAATCTGGATTGCATCACAGAAGCCGAACAGCAGACAGGCAAGCATAACTCCGCCCGGCATCCAGCGCCCGAAAATAACTGCTGACAGAGCAATAAATCCACGCCCTGCTACAATCCCCTCCGAATAGGTACTCGTATAACAGATTGTCAAATAAGCACCACCGATTCCTGCCAATGCACCACAGATCGTGCTTGCAAGATACTTCTGACGGATAACATTAACACCCAGAGTTTCAGCCGCCTTAGGATACTCTCCCACTGCCTTAAAATTCAGTCCGGCCTTTGTCTTATTCAAGAAAACTGCCGTAACCGGAACAAGTAAATACGCTAAATATACCAAAACCGGATGGTTGAAAAACAGCGGTCCAATAATCGGTATCTGGCTCAAAAGCGGTATCGCAACCGGCTTCATGGAAATACCCTGAACTACAGTAGAGGTATCCGAAAAATACGCTCTGTAGATAAAGGAAGCCAGCGCCGGAGCAAAAATATTAATCGCCATACCATACACAATCTGTTCTGCACACAGCGTAATCGTACAGAAAGCATAGATCATATTTACAGCAATTCCGGCAAGCGCACCAGCCAGAATTCCAAGTACCGGATTACCTGTCATATATCCGAAAAGGAAGCCAATCAAAGCCCCCATGGACATGATACCATCAAGCCCGATATTTACCAGTCCGGCCCGCTCAGAATATAGCTCTGCCATTGCTACCAGCAGGATTGGGGTAGCCATACGGATGGTGGACAAAAATAACTGCACGAAGAAATTCACATTCATTATCGCTTCCATTAGCTCTCTGCCCCCCTTCTTTTACCGGAAAAATGTACACGGAAGAACTGCTGTACCTGCGGCAGACGTACCAATGCAGTACCCGCAACCGCAAAAACAATGACCAGTGCCTGAATGATATCCACCACTGAGGTAGGAATCTTCATACCAGCCTGCAGCGTGCTTGCGCCCTTACGCAGAATGCCGAAGAATATCGCCACGATCACCGTTCCGATTGGATTCAACTGCGCGATCAAAGCAATCGCCACACCGTCAAAACCGAAGCCCGCGCCATATCCCTGCATGAGCCGGAACTGCTTTCCATGAAGCTCAATACTTCCGCCAAGTCCCGCAACAGCACCGGAACAAATAAACGCTGCAAGAATGATCTTGTTCACTGCAAAACCGTTAAAACGTGCTGCTGTAGGGTTCATTCCCACTGCACGAAGCTTAAATCCTTTTGAAGTGTAAAACATAAAATAATAGATAATCACTGCCAGTATGATAGCGATTACCACACCGTAATGCACCCGGAATCCATCCGCAATATTGGAAAGCTGGGACTCCTTCGGAACCGCGGGTGTCTGCGGCACACTGCCGTCTCGCAAGATATTTGTAAAAACACACCCCATAAATAGTGTAGCTACATAATTGAGCATAATGCTCACGATCATCTCATTTAAGCCTCTTGTTATCTTAAGGATACCGGGAATCGCACCCCAGATTCCGCCTGCAAGAGCTCCGCAGATAACACTGATGATAATAGCCGGTACTCCGGTGATTCCTGTCTGGGTGCTTACCACAATACTCACGATAGAGCCCATGATAAACTGTCCCTCGCCACCCAGGTTAAACATACCGCACTTATACGCAAACGACGCAGCCAGGCCGGTAAATATCAGCGGACTTGCCACCTCAAGTGTCTGAGCAATCTTGGAAGGTTTGCCCAACGCTCCCTTAAACAGAAACCCGTATGCCTCCAGCGGATTCTTACCAAGACAGACAATAATAATCCCGCCAATCACAAAGGCTGCAAGAATCGAAAGCACGGGAATCAGTATTTTTATTAAATTATTCTTCGTCTTCATGCCTTTATTCCTTTCCTGCCATTGCTAAAGAAATCTCTTCGATAGGAGGATTCTTTCCGCTGTATTCTCCCATAACCTGTCCCTCAAACATAACAATAATCCTGTCCGAAAGCTTTAATATTTCATCAAAATCGGCACTGATAAGCAGGATTCCGCAGCCTGCGTCCCGAGCTTCGATCATACAGTCATGGACATATCCTGTAGCTCCGATATCAAGTCCACGGGTAGGATGCACAGCAACCATAAGGTCAGGATTCTCATCAAGCTCTCTTGCCAGAATAATCTTCTGCTGATTACCGCCGGAGAGATTTCTTGCTTCCTGCATCACAGATGAACAACGGATATCATTCTTTTTCTGAAGCTTAAGCGCATACTCATGGATAGCCTTTTTCTTTAGGAAAAATCCCTTTCCCTTAGAGAAACGGTCATCCTCTGTTGCCTTAAGAACCAGGTTTTCTTCCACTGACATGTTGCCTACAAGTCCCATCTTATTTCTGTCCTCCGGGATGTTGGCGACCTTGGCATCAATAAAGGCTTTCGGAGAAAACTTTGTCACTTTTTTTGATTTCAGGATCACACTCCCGTCCTCAGGAGCCAGCACACCGGTTGCCACCTGAGCAAGCTGAGACTGCCCGTTTCCGTCTACTCCGGCAATCCCTACAATCTCTCCTTTTTTCACACAAAGAGATACATGATTCAGTCCGTTGTGCTTATTATTTTTGTGATAATCCACATCTTTAAGCTCCAGCACACTTTCCTCTGCCCCGTCTTTCTTTTCATATATACTGGGTGTCATCTCCCTGCCGATCATCAGGTTCGCAAGCTCAGTTCCTGTTGTTTCATCCCGGTTAAGGGTACAGACAGCCTCCCCTGCGCGCAGGATCGTAACACGGTCACTGACCTCCAGAACCTCCCTCATTTTATGGGAAATAAAAATAACGGACTTATTTTCTTCCTTCAGCTTGTGGATGATCTGGAACAAGCCCTGCACCTCAATGTCCGTAAGTGCCGCTGTAGGCTCATCCAAAACCAGAAGCTCCGCACCCCGGTAGAGCGCTTTCAGAATCTCCACTCTCTGCTGGGCTCCGACGGAAATCTCGGTAATCTCCTTATCAAGCTCAATATCCAGTCCATACTTCTCTGAGAGCTCCAGGATTTCCTTTTTCAGCTTATCTCTGTTGATAAAAAATGATTTATCATGGGTAACACCAAGGATAATATTGTCAAAAACAGTCATTGCCTCCACCAGCATAAAATGCTGATGCACCATACCAATACCAAGCTTTACTGCTGTTCTGGGAGAGTCTATTGAAACCTTTTTCCCACGGAGATAAATCTCCCCGCCTGATGGCTGGTAAAGCCCGATGAGGATATTCATCAGCGTACTTTTACCTGCTCCATTCTCACCCAGAAGTGTATGTACCTCTCCTTTGCGAATGTCTAAATTCACATTTTTGTTGGCAAAAACCTCGCCAAACTGCTTGGAAATGTTTGACATTCTTAGTATTTCTTCCATCGTACACCTCCTGTTTCACAACGTTTCCCGGCCGGGGAGAAGGCATTATACCTCCTCCTGCCGCCCGCTGATAGCCTCCAGCTTTCCATAATGAATATTCTTCTGGCGTATCATATTATATTTGATAATACTTGTATCAATATATTCTTCCACGTAAATCATAGGCTCGTTATCTTCGCCGTAATTAATCTCTTTCAGATACAGATACGGACGTATTCCAATGTTCATTTCCTTCAGATATTTCGCAAAATCCTTAATATCTGTAGAGATAACCGTATCAATTTCTACCTTATCCCACACTATTTCACGCCCTGATTTTTCATAAATATAAGGAAAAACAGACTTGTCATAATGAGATAATTGGGTAAAAGATTCTTCTCCTCCCGCCAGAGACATCCCATAAAAGTCTGTGCTGAGTACACAGAGCATATCGTCCGCAAAAAACGCTTTATCTGCCCGTATCAGCTTATCTTCCTCAGATAAATGCAGCAATTCACGTATCTCTTTATGCCCGGATAAAATCTGCAGATTGAGCATTTTCATAGACGGAGTATATCCGCTCTCCTGTATCATTTGTGTGAACTCCATCACTGGATTAAAGGTTACTTTCATATTCAGGGAATCTACATTGACAAAGGTACCTCGTCCCTGTTGCCGGAATATTTTCCCTTCTGCCGCCAGATCATCAAATGCTTTGCGCACCGTAATCCGGCTGACTCCAAGCATCTCTGCCATGACTTCTTCTCTGGGCAGCTTCGTCCCCTGCTTCAGATCCATGTTCTGGATATACTGCTGGATTGCTTCTTTTGCCTGCTGGGATCGTGGGAGTGTATTGATTTTGTTCACAGTCACATCCATAGGAGCTTAGTCCCAGTACCCTTCGTGGACTTTCGCTGCCTCCACTTCCACTTCCTCGATCGGTCCCACAACCTCGATTTTTCTCTGGCCTCTTGCAAAAACTTCCCGACACGGCAGATCAAATGTTGGATTCTGCTCATTGCTTCCCGTCAGCTCCAGCAGCCGACGTTCCGTCATCCCATATACAACCCGGCCGATATTGGCCCAGTAGATTGCTCCCGCACACATCGCACATGGCTCTGCTGTGGTATACAGTGTGCAGTCCTTAAGAAAATCTCTGGAATACTCATGGGAAGCTCTCGCAGCTAAGGTAGCTTCCGCATGGCCTGTACAGATTTTTTCTGTAATCTCAATATTCTGCTGTTCCATAATGATATTTCCTTCTGCATCTACCAGCAGAGCGCCAAACGGTGTATTACCGGAAGCTCTTGACTCCTTGGAAATCTCAATCGCCCTTCTCAGATAATATGCATGATCCTGATAACTCATCTCTTCGTCCTCCTAATAAGTAATAGGTATTACCTATTTTTTCTGTATGGCTATATAATATCACGAATAATTTTCTGTGTATACAGAATAATACAACAATTTACACAAAAATATTTGTGCTATTTTCCTAAAAATAACATATTATTCGCCCGCTAAACCCACATATCATAGAATAGCACCAGCCTTCACAAAAAAATGGACTCCCACCCGGAATCCTCTTCCGAGTGAGAGTCCAAATCATTACATCCGAAACTTCTTATGCATCTCCTGCATGACATCTTTTCCCTTAAAAATGAACAATCCTGCCAGCACCAAAATACTGATACCCGTACAGATTACGGACGGATATGGAATCGTCACCACGCCCGTCAAAAGAAGTATGAGCGGAATCCATCCAAATGCACTTGCCTGTATCACGTAAAACAGATATTCCTCCGTTTCCAAATGGCTTACCTTTGCAATCACCGGCATTGAGCACAGCACCGCCAATGCCGCCAACGGCAAAAGGAAGTCCACAGACCAACCGTGCCATCCGGTAAAAACATCCCACAAAACACCAATGACCGAAATCAACAGAAGCTGCCACATCTCATTTTTAAGCAGATTCCTCCGTTTCCTGTATGCCACTGTCACCATGAGCCAGCTACAGAGACATCCTGCCCCCACAAACCACGCCCAGTCGATTCTTTTATTTATCAGAAAATCAATCATCCCACACAACACTGCAATGGCAATACACAGAAACGTAAAGGTCTTAAACACCTTTTTCCCTGTCTCTTTTGTACCTTTTTTATACCCCGGAAAATCATTTACCTCTTCCCGGAACGGTAACTCCTGTTCTTTCAAAATCCGTTGAAAATTGCGCTGAACATTCTCACTCGGTATCTTCGATGTAAAGCTCAGCACCAGATCATCCCCATAGGAACAGGAACAGAGCTGCATCGTGTTTGTACTGGTAAAAAGCCCAAAACGTTCGATAAATTCCCCGTATTGAGGCGGCATACGAATCACACCAACATTAGAATAAACTGCCGTGATACTGCGGCCTCCCACGTTCGTTCCAGCCAGCAGGAAAAACCGCTTCACCTCCAGAGGGACCGCACGCAAAAGCGGGTGCTTTTCCAGTCTCACCAGCTCATTCATACGCATGGCAATACGCTCCTTAACAAGCTCTTTTTCAAACTCACCTTTCACATGAGCCAGCACCTCTTCAAAGGTGGTATCCTCCTCAAATACGTACCCAACCTCAATCCATCCGAAGAAATTCCCCATAGACTGTGATGGAAAATAATTACGCAGATTCACAGGTACCATCAAAGCAATCGGCTTATGCAGACGGCTCACCGGAATCTCCTCATGAATGGCGCAGAGCATCATTGCCGTAAGCATAACAGTAATAGACACCCCATGTGCCCGCGCTTTCGCAAGGGTATCCTTCACCGGCAGTACCAACTCCATAATATGCATTTCTTTCTGCGAAAGCTTCTCGCCCTTGAACTGGATAGCGGATTGCTTACGTTCTCTATTTCGCGGCGCATCTGCGGAATAATACTGGGAAAAACTGTCCTCCTCCTGGTCCTTTCCCGTGACCTCATCATCCGGATAAATCTCCGGCAATTCTGCCTCAGGATGTGCCTCCATGAGATAATTTTTCACCAGCTCTTCCAGAAAATGCATAGCTCCGGTACCGTCAGTAAGGGCATGGAACACCTCAAAATTAATCCTGTTTTTATAATAAGTCACCTCGAACAACAACGACTTTTTATCCGGTATATAAAGCTTACTGCAAGGAGTTCGCTGCTCCTGCTTGGCCTCAGCCCGTATCTCTCTGCGCTCCAGGTAAAACCAGAAAAGTCCCTTTCGCATGACAGCCTGAAACAACGGATATTTCTCCATCGTAGCATCTAACGCTTTTTGAAGAAGCTCCCCGTCTACACTCTCCTTGAGCTGGCAGTAAAAACGAAATACCCTGGTGTCATCCTCCCCGGTCACTGCCGGAAAAGCCAAGGCCGCATTATCTAATTTTCTCCACTGTGAATATCCAAATTCTAACACGTCTCTGACTCCCTCTCCAAAAACCTGTTCATAAATTCGAAGCTTTCCTGCACATGCAGAAATTTGACTCCTAACGCGAAAAACCCATGGAACGCCTCTGGAATCCGGTGTATTTCCACATAGTTCCCTGCAGCTCTAAGCTTCTCCCCGTACGCTTCCCCCTCATCTCTGAGCGGGTCCAGCTCCGCAGTTATGATAAGCGTGTCAGGCATTCCCTGACAATCATCTTCTAAAATCGGAGCAAAGTAAGGATTATCCCTGTCTGCGGGACAGCTCTGGTATAGATTGAGATAACTCTCCATTTTACCCGCGGTAAGAAGATAGCCATCTCCATTTTCCTGCACCGACTTAAAAGGAGACTCCTTCGTATAACAGTTATTAACTGCAGGATAGATTAAAATCTGTTTTCCGGGAGAAAACTCCCCTGTATTTCTGGCCATCATACACACCGCAGCGGTAAGATTCCCTCCCGCACTGTCTCCCATGATAGTAATCATAGCCGGGTCTGTATTAAGCAGAAAACGATTCGTAAACAATGCTTTAGCCGCCGCATAACAGTCCATAAGTCCCGTCGGAAAACGATATTCCGGGGCAAGCCGGTACTCCACTGAGGCTACAATCTGCCCTGTTGACTGAGACATCCGGGCACATACCCGGTCATAATTTTCAATACTCTCTGTCACCCAGCCTCCTCCATGATAAAAGAGAAGCACAGGCAGCTTATGCCCTTCCTCCACACCTTTTTTCATTGCCTTTTCAGATGGAAAATATAGGCGTATCGGCACCTTATAGTCCCCGTTGTACACCTCAGCATCCAGTTTTCTATAAAAAATCCGCATAGGGTCCAGCTTCTTTAAATCCGCCAGCCGCCTGGATGCCTCCACCTCAATATTCCCGTAGGAAAGCGCCTGCAATATCGCCCGCATTGTTTTTGAAATCATATCTTCCTTCTTTCTCAACATGTGCTTACGCACTGCCACTACCGACACCGCGTATTCAATGCCGGTCTCTGTCTGTTTTCCGGTCATCACATATTTATAGTATAACACATCCCCGTTCTTCAATCCATGTAAAATCTTATACCCGATAAGATTTTGCAGAACGTGTGCCACCGGCGAACAGCACACCTCGTGGCATTTGCCGAATGTACCTGCAAACAGATTTGCCCGACTCGCTTCTCACGGAAATAGAGCAAAAAGGACCCCTGCTCCAGGCAAAGGTCCCCTTCCAAATTCGTTCTATTTCAGCATGATTGCTGATCATCATATTTTTATATGTTATACCCTACTATTTTTCATAAAAATGACGTCCATATTTGCGCAGTTCATCGGTCATGATCGCCTTATTACGTCCGGTAAATGTCGCAGGACTGGCGAAAAATCCGCCGCCTGTACCCAACAAATCCACCTTCTCCTGCACATAAGCGCGAAGCTTATCCTCATCCGCCTGAGGATTGTTGAGCCATTTCTCATCCATGCCGCCGTTGAGCACCAGCCTGTCTCCGTACTCCCGCTTGATCGTAGCCAGATTGTTCACTGTTTGGGCCGGATTCCACATATCCACGCCAGCCTCAATCACGTAGGGAATATACCTCTCAATACGCCCGTCTGAATGCAGATTGAAATAAGCGCCGCCCTCATGGGCCGCCTTCACCACCTTCTTCAGGTTCGGCGCAATCAGACGTTCAAAGGTTTTCGGCGGTATAAAGCCATCCTTATTATACCCCCAGTCATCATGATAACAGATCATTTCCACCCGGAAATGACTGGTAAGCTTCTTGATAATCTTCACCTTATGCTCAGTAAGTGCATCGAAGAATTCCGCCACTTCATCCTCATCCTCCAGCAATGCCATCAACGCATTTTCCATCCCCATCAAAGAATGCAGACGTTCAAAAAGCCCTACCTGAAGCCACCAGTCAGACATGCGATTATCATCATAATATTTGGCGATTCCCTGCGCACATTCCGCCCAGTCAAGCGCATCCAAATCAGGGAATTTCACTGTATTGCGCCATCCCTCGATGGTATCGATCATCTCATCTCCCGGCTTCACCATCGTGGCTCCGATTCCCGGCTCAAAGGTCCAGAGACATCCGAACCAATCCGGACCTGTCAGGTTATCGTAGGAACGCTCACAGATAATATCCGGCGTGATTGGATAGGTATCTCCCGACATCGGCAGATATTTCGGAACCTTATGTTCCAGCAAAAGCTTCATATTTTCCCTGGGTGAACACGGCAGATCCGGGTTAAAGGGCTTGGTTCCAAGCGGTGCATTAGCCAGCATTTTTCCCACTTCCGGGCCCGCAGTGGCAGAAACCATGTCAATCATCAATGGAAGCATTCCATTATAAATCCGCTCCGACATAATCAATTACCTCCTAATATTCATTCTGAATTTTTCGCATCTTTTATATGAATATACCATTTTTATAGAGGCAAGTAAATAATTATTTAGAAATCAGCATTGATTTTTCAGTCAATTTCGTTTTTTACGACGTACTGCCTACACGATGATTATTGGTACCTGGCATTTGATTCATGCCCGGCGTTTACTTCCTACACGACGTTTCCTATCTATCCGTGGTTTCCTATCTACCGGGGGGCCTAGCTACCCGGGGGGCCTTCCTGCCCGCTACCTCTTTCCTGCTTATCTTGTTGGCATAACAAACCCTTCCAATGCTTTATTAAGAAAATCATTAAACGGCTTCATAAGCAGAAATTTCTCCGCCGCATAAGCCACAAAGTCCTCTTCATTGTCCAACATCCGGTCCTCAAAATGAAATTCAATGTACCAGCTTTTGTACTTCAAGAACTCTGCCTGGGGATGTTCTGCTTCATACGGTTTGGGCACGTTTTTAAGCGATGTACCCTCAACCTTAAAATTACTCTGAAATTCAGGAGCCTCAATAATTGCTCTGAACTCCTCACCATGTCTGCTGATATAATCCCTGATTCTGTCGGTCGCGTCCTTAAACATATCCGCAAACAATCCTCCGCCCAAGAAGCTTTTGCCCGGGCTTACGAACAAAAAGTATCCTACCGGAACCGGCAGTTTTCCCTGCGGCCCCATATGGCAGCGAAAAGCCGGATTATAAGGTGATTTATCATTACTGAATCTTGTGTCACGGTTCAGCTTAAAGGTCAGGTCCCTTGGCTCGTGATGCAGAATACTGCTGTCCTCCTTCCCGATTTCCATCATCAGGCTTCCGGTAAGCCTTTCAAAGTCTTCGGAAGCCTCACGGTACTCCTCCTTGTGTGCATGATACCAGTCACGGTTGTTATTCTCTTCCAGTCCTTTTAGATATGTAATAATACGATTCTCCATAGTTCCCCTTCCCGGTCTGTTAAGACCACCCATAAATTATTTGTCCTAAATATCCTTAAAACTTCTGTTCTTATAATTTCTCTTTCTGAAATATCTGTTTTTAAATACTTCTTCTTTAGATTTCTTTTCCAAAAATATCTGTTCTTTAAATACCTTTACTTTTAATATCTCTTCTTTAAAATTTCTTCCTGAAACTTCTCTCCCTAAAATTGCTGGATATTTTTCATCTGCTGTGATTCCAGCAGCGTATGCAGCATTTTCCGGGAAACATCCGGCGATTGATATCCGGGCAGTTCCTCAAAAACAAGGGACATCTCGTCCAGTCTCTCCATCTCTTCCCTGCATGCAGTCAAAGTCTGGTTGTCCAGCGTTTTCAGTTCAGAATACTCTAACTTCTGCGGATTCAGACGCTTTTGGGACACCGCATATCCAACTCTTCTTCTGCAGGAACACATTCCATGTCCGGAAAGCCCACAGTATTCCTCCAGAAAAGCCCCTACCTTTTTCCGTATTCTGCTAAGCTTCTGCCGGTAATTTTCAGGAGACATTTCCAGGATTTCTCCGGCAGCCCGGCTGTCCACTTTAAACATGGTACCCAGAATAAAAATGCATCGGCTCTCCGGGTCCAGGCATTGCAGCATCACGTTCGTACAGGACATCTTTAATTCCTCAGACATTGCCTCTAAGTCTAACTGTTCCACAAGACGGTCTGTCTCATCCAGCACCGCATATTTGATATCATTTCCGTAAAACTCAAAATCCAGGGGATGCGCTGCAAACATGGATTTTTTATAGTTCAGCAGGAAGTTGACCGTTATCCTGTACACCCAGGTTGTAAATTTACTGTCCCTGCGAAAGGATGCCAAATTCGTCATAATCCGTACCAGAATTTCCTGGGTCGCATCCTCGGCATCAGGAACACTTCCCAGCATTCTCAGTGACATATTAAAGATAAAATCCTGAACACTTAAAAGCACTTCCTCCAAAGCCTGTGAATTACCTCCCACAGCCGCATCAATCAGTTCTAAAATTTTCTGTTCCTCCATATATTCCTCCTTTTCTGCCTATCCGTTTTCCCTTTTCGTAGGTCGTATCATATAGTTAGACAACTGCTGGTTCTGCCTGTGACATATTTTTTGAGATTTTTTTGAAATATTTTCATTCGTTATACATGCATTCAGGGACTGCCAATCATCTGGCAGTCCCTGAATAGTATACTACATATTATATAAATGCGAAATCACGCTTTTCTAACAGGATGTCTGATCACGGTTTTGAGACGTTCCGGTGCCGTCTTTCTGGGATCACTCAGATAAATCTCATGATGCCTGCGCCCTCCCTCAAAGTCAGGAAGATACCCATTTTCTATAACAAAATTATCCATTTTCTCAATAGAAGCAGGTTCATCATCGTATGACCCTATATGCATAATCTGACAGCAAAGGCCTTCTGTAAATTTAACCAAGTTTGTATGGGAAAAATCCAACTCCGGTTTCTTTCTCAACAGGTTTTCCTTCGCCAGAGAAAATATCTCCTCAGTCACAAATTCCGGCTGTCTGATCATAGAAATCCAGTGGAATTTATCTTTGTCCGTTATATTTCTCCCGTCAAAATACGTCCCTTCGCCCCACCACAAGCCTTCCAGCGGAGGCACCACATATTCAAAATAACCCTCCGGCTGAGTGCCGCTCATTTTGCTCATCTTAATCCCATATGAAAGACCATACAAAATTTCCAGCGCATTCTTATATTCCGTAGAAGTATTGGGATTTCCTTTACCTTCCACCTGAATAAAAACCATCTCCGGCACTTCTATAACAGAAGGTTTCTTTTTGGGCATATATAAATCCTTGTATTCTTTCTTAAAATCAAACCTCTCCATTACCTCGCCTCCAGTATCTCCGACTCTGTATTTTCGTGTTTCGGAAACCAACATACATATTTTATTAATACACTCCTACGTACTTGTTTCCTATAACAGAGAAATATAGAAATGCACTTCTGCCTGCTCCATATCCGCATTCTGATATTCTTCAAAATCACTTGTAAATGCTCTCGGCAGATCCATCTGCCAAAGCTGCTGCCAGAAGTCAGCCACTATTTTGTGCATATTCCCTTTCATAACAAATTTCGCATATTTGCCTCCAGGTATCTTCTTTACCGCGATATTTTCCGGTTGTATGCACATTTTGTCGGTTTCACAGGCTATCATGACTGTATAGTCACATGTATGATCCCCGGCATATTCCGTGTAAATACCAAGAGCCTTATCGTTTACTTTGCCCTTCAAAGACTCATAGATTCCCTCCCCATAAAAGCGCTGCCACAGGCCTCCGATAATCATCTGTGAGTCCGGTGCCAGATTATTGGTTCTGGCGGTCAATCCTGCTACTGTTTTTTCCTCTAAATTTACGATTTCATATTTCATGTGTAATCCTCTTTTCTTTTTTAGTCTCACTGTTCCGTTCCTGACTGCTATGCTTTGGCAATGGATATCTGACGAACAGTTCCTTTCCAATTTCTAAAACAAGGATAACACGTCATACACGACATCTATATGTCATGTTGCCTCAGAATTTCTTATATTTTGTGTACATATTTTCGGTCAGTAAACGAAGCTCTTCTCGAATTTCCCCTGGTTCCAGCAATTCGACCTTATCGCCAAAGCTTAGAAGCCACCCATACAGACTTTCCCTGTCCGCAAACCCAAAGGAAAAGAGAAGCCTTCCATCCTCCTGTTCCGCAAAGCTCTCCGGCCCAAATTCTTCCACAAGCCGCCACTTCATATCCGCCTCAAACGCCGCCTGAACAGTTATTGCAACAGGATATACTCTCTCTGCTGCAAGTTCCGGCAGTGGAGCTTTTCTGGGCGTAAAGGTCTCCCCGGTATTCACAAGCTCCGTAAGTCTGTTAAGCTTGAACAGACGGAAGTCCTCTTTTTCAAGACAATACCCCCACACATACCAGGATGTCCATTTAAACACAAGCTGATATGGCTCAATTCTTCTTCGCGTTTCTCCTCTTGGAGAAAAATAGCAGAATGCAGCTATCTCATGGAATTCAATAGCGCTCTGAAGCAGTTCAATCTTCGGGGCCAGCGACGATTTATACCAGGAGGAGAGATCAATCATAATATGGCTGTTGGATGTCAATACATTAGAATTCCCAAGGGAAAGCTTTTCCATTAACTGCTGGTAACGGTTCGTCCCGCTTACACTGTCAAGGCTTCGAAGCCCTGTGAGTATGGCTCTCATGTCCGCGGAGGTAAGCAGGGTTTTATCCATCCGGTACCCCTCCATTATGGAAATCCCCCCGTTTTGTCCCTGAGCAGTCGCAATGGGAATTCCCGCCTGGCAAAGTGTCTCAATGTCCCTGTTAATGGTCCTGCGCGACACCTCAAACTTTTCCGCAAGATAAGGCGCCGTCACCCGTTCCTGCTGAAGCAGTACCACCAAAATCCCAATCAAACGGTCAATCTTCATACACTTACCCCCATACTGCTTTTCTTTTGACTCAAGTTATATTTCATTATACAGTGATGTTTCCTAAAACTGCAACAAAAACTCAAAAAGCCAAAAGTTTACTATGTTGCGCTCAACACCTAAGAGGCAGACCTTAGTAAACTTTTGGCTTTTCTATATACCTTTTATCACTTCATTTCTTCTGCATTAGCGGCGGCTTTCTTTATCAATTCCTGAAATCTCTTATCATCTTTAAGAAAGCTAATGCTGTCGTCGTTCTCATCGTAATCTTTAAGAAGCATTTTTCCCATTAGCGTATTCATTCTGGCAGAATCCGAACCCGCAAACTTCATATGCCTGTACAACTCCGACTGTCTGATGGAATCCGAAAAGCCCGCTGTCTCAAGTGTTTCCTCAAGGATACTGATACATGCATCCTTATCCTTCTTATACACTGCCAGACTGCATTCTGCAGACTTTTCCATATATCTGCCCATGTCCAGAGCTCTGAGGACTTCCTTTAATTTTCCGGTAAAAAGCTCCGCCCGTTCCACTTCGCCCTTCTGAAGCTCCAGACTGATCATTGCTCCCAGCGCATTTTGAATGTCTGTACAGCTCATATAGATGATTCTCTCGTATGCTTCATACGCCTCTTCAATTTTCCCCTGCCGGACGCACAGTGAAGCCTTTAATGTGCGGGTATCAATCTTCCGATTGGGAATCTGGTCAAGATATTTTTGCGCCTCATCATATTCCTCCCGGGATATGGCACGTAAATACAAATCAAACAACGTTTCCTGTACAATATCCGGGTCAGCACTATCCAGCAGCTTTTCATACTGTCTCACAATTGCATCATCATATTTCGGTTCATTATCCAACCCGACTATCGTACCGTAGCTGCGCAAAAGACGGGTTACCATAATAGCAAGCTTATCCGAATTAGGATACTGCTGCACCTTCGACATTCCCCAATGAAACCATGTATCATAATCACTTTCAAGCATCCTTGTTTCTAACTCTGTTACAATCTGTTTGATTTCTTGTTCTGTAAGTTCGTCCTGGTAAGAGAGCAGTGTGTCCGTAGTAATACCCAGCAATCTGGCAATCGGCGCCAAAAGTGAGATATCCGGATAAGAATTATCATTCTCCCACTTATTAACAGCCGGAGCTGTAACTCCCAGATAATTTGCCATTTCCTCCTGAGTCATCTGTTTTTCCTTGCGGTACGTGCGTATAACTTCACCAATCTTCATAGTTTCTCCTTTTCGTCCACATTTCCACTATATATTCCGCTTCGGTACCTCTGCTGTCTTTAGATTAACAAATTATATCACTGCTGACAACTGAATTGCCGTTAACTATACTGCAAGAAAATTAACCATTGCTCATGTTTTAAATTGAATGTTTCAGATTAAATGTTTCGGACAAGCATCAACTCACCGGTCCTATTCCTGTTATAATAAAACGGCACCTCTGCTGCCGGAGGACACATCTCTGGCATACCTTTTCAGGTATCCTTTAAGTTTCTGCTGCCTTGGCCTCCACTCATTCCTCCGCTTCTCAAGCTCTTCTTCCGAAACAAGCACATTAATCGTGCAGGCGGGAATGTCAATCGCAATTTTATCCCCGTCGTGAATCAGAGCAATCGTACCTCCGTCTGCCGCCTCCGGTGAAACATGACCAATTGCCGCACCCCTGGTAGCCCCGGAAAACCTGCCGTCCGTTATCAGGGCCACACAATCCCCTAAACCACTTCCCATGATTGCAGAGGTAGGATTGAGCATTTCCCGCATCCCCGGTCCGCCTTTCGGTCCCTCGTAACGGATGACCACAACATCCCCCGGATGAATATCTCCTGCATAAATTGCCGAAAGTGCCTGCTCCTCACCGTCAAACACTCTGGCCCTGCCTGTATGTGTAAGCATTTTTTCATCCACTGCTGACTTTTTTACCACGCAGCCTTCCGGGGCCAGATTACCCTTGAGCACCGCTATCCCGCCCTTTGGACTGTATGGATTATGGATAAGGCGGATAACATCTGTATCAAGTATTTCCTTACCTGCGATATTCTCCCCTACCGTTTTTCCCGTGCATGTCATCAGATTTGTATGCAATAATTCTGCCTTCTGCACCTCATGCATCAATGCCGGAATTCCCCCCGCCTCGTTTAGGTCCTCAATATAGTACTCTCCCGCAGGTGCCAGATGACAAAGGTTCGGAGTCTTTTCCGAAATATCATTCGCCTGCTGCAAATCAATTTCAATGCCACACTCGTGGGCAATCGCCGGCAGGTGCAGCATACTGTTCGTACTGCATCCCAATGCCATATCAATCGTCAAAGCGTTTTCAAAAGCTTCTTTCACCATGATATCCCGTGGGCAGATATTGGCACGAAGCAGCTCCATGATCTGCATCCCCGCCCTTTTTGCCAGGCGGATCCTCTCGGAATATACTGCAGGAATAGTACCATTGCCAGGCAGCGCCATCCCCAAAACCTCACTCAGGCAATTCATACTATTGGCAGTGAACATACCTGAACATGACCCACAAGTGGGACATGCGCTTTTCTCAAGCTCGCACAAAGTTTCAGCTTCTATTTTCCCTGTTTTACTCTCACTCACAGCTTCCGATACTGTAGAGTAGCTGATTCTTTTTCTGCGGGACCTGCCTGCGAGCATAGGACCTCCGCTTACAAAAATGGCCGGAATATTAAGTCTCGCTGCAGCCATCAGTAGTCCTGGCACATTTTTATCACAATTGGGTACCATGACCAGTCCGTCAAAAGGATGCGCCATGGCCATAGCTTCTGTGGAGTCTGCAATCAACTCTCTTGTCACCAAAGAGTATTTCATACCTTCGTGCCCCATAGCAATCCCATCACAGACTGCAATAGCAGGAAACACTACCGGAATCCCTCCTGCCTCCAATACTCCCTGCTTCACCGCTGCCACTATTTTATCAAGATTCATATGCCCCGGCACAATCTCATTGTACGAACTCACTATACCAATTAATGGTCTTTTTAATTCCTCCTCAGTCAACCCCAACGCATACAGCAAAGCCCGCTGCGGAGCTGCCTCTGTTCCTTTCTTTATTCTGTCACTGCGCATATTCATACCCTCCTTTTTGGTGTATTATACCCTTATAGTTGTCTACTGTCAATATGGTTGTATGCTCTCTTTGATAAGTATAGTTTTATACCTTACAAGAATGAATCCTGCTTTGCAGGATTCTCCGCCTGCGGAGGGTTGCTGAGTGCCAGTGGCACTCGTCAAGCAACGACCGAAGCGGAGCGGAGACCGCCAAAACGACATAATTCCTTTCCGCCGCAGTGCGATCCTCACGGAGCATTTTTATATACCAGGTGCGGGGGAGTTTATTAAAAAGAAAATAGCCCGGTGCGTCCCGAGCTATGATTTTAACTGCTATTCAAATTTTATCACTTTATTCCCAATTCCTCCACAGCATGAAGAATATGAATCCTCATAGCATTTCTCGCGCCCTCAGGATTTCTATTCTCAAGAAACTCCATTATGAGCTTATGGTCCGCAACCGTATCTATGACAGCCTTATGTTTCACTTCCGAAAGTCTTACACCTTTGTCTATTGCCTGGTAGATTACGGGCATGAGGCGGTTCATAAATTCATTATGAGTGGCCTTTGCAATCGCTTTATGAAATGCACGCTCTGCATCCGTCCTGTCTTTCTTTTCCTTAATTGCGGTCTCAATCTTTTTACCCAATGATAAAATCCTGCGGATTTCTTCATCACTGGCCCTCTCTGCAGCTAAAAAAGCAGCCTCAGGTTCGAATATGAGGCGCATTTCATACAGGTCATGGGCGTTTGCCCTTACATGAGTCAAAGACTGAAGCCCGCCATTCTCGTCCAGCTTTAAATCCTCTCTTACATAAGTTCCCTTACCCCTGCGAATCTCCAGAATCCCATTAGTGGCAAGAATACGCACTGCCTCACGCAGCGTTGTCCTGCTGATATGCAGCTCTTCTGACATCTCGTTCTCATTTGGCAGTTTTTCACCGGGTAAAAATCTTTTTTCAATAGTGATCATTGTCAAAATATCATCCGCTATACTGTCCGATAATCTTCTCTTTTCCATCTTACTCAATGTCCTTCTTATAACAATTGTATAAGTTCTTCCTTACTTATTTTACTGCTGTCCAGACCATCTCCGCTGAGTATCTGGTCGGAGAGTTCCATTTTCTTTTCCTGAAGCTTTTTTATTTTTTCCTCAATAGAGTTTTTGATGAAAAGCTTGTACACGCTGACCACACTCCGCTGCCCGATACGATGGGCTCTGTCCGTTGCCTGGTTCTGTACAGCCAGATTCCACCATGGATCATAATGAATCACAATATCCGCAGCGGCAAGATTAAGTCCCGTTCCGCCAGCTTTAAGGGAAATACAAAAAACTGATGTTTCATCCTGGTTAAAGGCCTCCACCAGCCTGCTCCTCTGCTCTTTGGAAGTAGCTCCGGTAAGAGAATAAAAGGAAATTTTCTCCTCACATAAACGTTGCTGAAGTATTTCCAGCATTGAAGTAAACTGAGAAAAAAGCAGGATTTTATGCCCGCCGTTTACGGCATTTTGAATCAGTTCCACACACATGTCCAGCTTCGAGGAATTAGAACGATAGTCCTCATACAACAATCCGGGATGGCAGCAAATTTGGCGAAGCTTTGTTATCTCTGCTAAGATTTGTATTTTTGACTTCTGAAATTCCGCATCCGTCTGTCTACCAAGCACCATCTGCAGCCTTTTTACATGGGCCTCATAGAGCTTCTCCTGCTCGCCGTCCAGTTTTGCGTACATATCCTTCTCAATCTTATCCGGTAAGTCCTTTAACACGTCCTTTTTCAGCCGGCGCAATACAAAGGGCCGAATCATTTTCTGCAATCTATGCTTCGCTTTTTCGTCCTCGTCAAGAATCATGGGCTGCTCTATTTCCTTGCGAAAATATTCATAGCTATACAAAAATCCGGGCATCAGGTAGTCAAATATGCTCCAAAGCTCACTTAATCTGTTCTCAACAGGCGTTCCGGTAAGTGCCATTCGAAAACCCGCCCTGACACATTTCACTGCTTTAGCCGCCTTTGTACCATGGTTTTTTATATACTGTGCCTCATCAATCACTTGATATGCAAAATCTATCTTTTTATAGTGTGCGATATCTCTCCGGAGAAGCTCATATGATGTGATCAGAATCTCCTCTGTGCCTGACTCTTCTATCATAGTCTGTCTCTGTTCTGCAGTTCCCACAACCATCTTAACCGGAAGTCCCGGGGCAAATCGTTCTATTTCGCTGGCCCAGTTAAAGACCAGAGACGCCGGAGTGATAATAAGTCCACGTTTATTCTCTTCCTCCTTTTTCTCAAGGTACTCGGACCATAAAAACGTTATCACCTGCAGGGTCTTTCCCAGTCCCATATCATCTGCAAGTATACCGCAGAATCCATTCTGTCTGAGCGTTTTCATCCACACAAAGCCCTGCTTCTGATATTCCCGCAGGATATTCTCCTGTTCTTTGGGCACTTCAAAATCATTGTCCTCTATTGTTTTCATATTCCGGATAAGCTCGCGGAATTTCTTGTCCTTATTTACGGACACTGACGAATTCTCCCGCAGCTGCGCATCCAGATACATGGCACGATACCCCGGGAGATGCACCTTCCCCTCTTTTAACTGCTTCGAAGTCAGACGAAGCCCGTCCTTGAGCTCAAAAAGGACTTTCATCTGCTGCTCTTCCATATTCAAAAAGTTTCCGTTTCGCAAGCGGTAAAACTTTCTCTTTCGGTTATATTTAGATAGGATTTCCGCCAGTTCGTCCTTATCAATGTCCTCTATATCAATTTCTAAGTCCAATAACCCGGACGATAAAGAGACACCCAGCTTTACCCGGGGATTCTCTGACACCTTAAGTCTTTTCAATGCATCCGAGACGTACACAGCCGCATACTCCTGCATAGCCGGAATCCCCTGGGTAAGAAGTAAATAAAGTTTCTCCTCGTCATCGGCGAGGACCAGCTCCTTTTTTTCTTCGTCGTAAGCGTTAAAATATTGGGAAAGCATTGCTTCCATCTCTATTTCTCCAGCCCTGTCACGCATTGCCTGATCCTGAATTGTCTCAAATATAGAATATTTGCGTTCCCCATATACTGCTATTACCCGGCAGGAAATCCAGTCCTTCTGCGGTACATCCAAATATATTTCATAGGATACCGAAAAAATGCCATACCTGCTTTCTTCGAAATTATTTCGGCTGCAAACAAAATACTTTTCCAGTACCGGCAAAAGCTCTCTTCCAAAGGCCGGAATATCGGACTTCCCAATAAAAGCCCATTTTCCCGGAAGCTGGTCCATGCAGTTAACAAAATCTTCTATTTGCTCTATTTCTGACTTCAGGGCGCGATAAACTTTTCCATCATCAAAATATATATGGTAATTACTGCACGATATACCGTACATTTTATCCAATTTTAATTCAAGTCCATCATTTAGCCCAGTAATAGTTAATTCCCGTTTGGGATGCCCCTCCACAATATGCCAGCTGCGCTCTGCCCCATTATCCACCTGCGCAACAAATGTTCTCTGCCCCACAGCCTCCAGCAAATCTTCAAGCTCATTCCCGTCAAGCGGAAAGCAGCGCAGCTTGGGATATACATCATAAAATCCATTATTTTGATACGTCTGCTGAATATAACGAGATCCGTTCCTTTCCTCCCAATCCATAATGAACTGTGCCAGCTTACGTGATTCCGGTTCAAAGGCTTCCATTATATGCGCGAACTGAAGCTTCTGTCCGTATTGGTACTCTCGTCCTTCTTTTAAATTCTGCACGAATTCGAATATGTCCTTTAATACGTACATGCGGCTCACGCCAATACGAAACTCCACTTCGAGATCTGTTTTCTGGCAGGTAAGATACGGATCTAGGCGCACCTTTCCAAAAGTATCACTTTGCGCCAAAGGAGCAGTACGGCGGAGATACCTTTTATTCAGAAGAGCTTTCATTGCCGAGGTGGTTGGTTTACCGGACAGGCTTGGCGTAGAAAAAATCCCATATGAAGCTAACGTCCTATGGAACGCCTGCTCCATCGTACTTAAACCTGTATCACTTAGCGTTTGATTCTCACAATGATCTGGTTGCCTATTTTCCGGCTTATTTTCTGTTTTATTTTCTATTTTATATTTCGCTTTACTTTCTATCTCATGATTGGGCTCATTATCTAACTTCTGTCTTGCTAAATTTCGAATGCGTATATCTTTTTCCCGCTCATTTAATGCAGCGTATTCCGCGATTGCTCTTTGCCTGCTTCGATAATCCGCATATTCTAATAGCACGGCTACGCAATGTCTGCAAATACCATCGTCGTTATAAAAAGGATTACAGTCACAAAATATATTGTCCAGACAGTCACGGATTTTGTCATATTTAATTTTCACAGAATAGTATGTCTTACCGCTCCCTTTTACAAGCGCAGTGACTATATCCTCAATTTTCTTCTCCTCTACCTTAAAGTCTGGTATTTTATCATCCGAACGATAAATCTCCAAGCCTCTCGAATAGGTAGTGGAATTACATAACGCACGAATTCCTGTTCTGGTAATCATTGATAACTCCTCAGATGTAATTTCAATTTATGCCACGGCGAAACGACATCCCACATAGGAAAAAGGAATCTCCCCTCAATAGTTTCTATCCACGCCACGGCGAAGCTGCATCGGCACTGACATTCATTAGAATATTCGATTTTTGCGGTTACTATCCACAACAAAGTAGCGTGGATTGAAATTTCCACAGGCTTACAACCTTAATATAAGCCGATGTTGTCGCTACGCTGTAGCGATATGAATAATGTACGCCCATTAACGGCACAAGTCAAGTTTCTGCCCACTCTTGTTGGGCGAATATTGGGCGACGCGGCGACCTCTGGGTAAAAGTGCTTACCGACCCAACAGGGGATTTCAATCTACGGTACAGCGTAGCGACAATTAGTACAGGGCAGCTCACTAATGAGGATGCTGCAATTTCAATCCACGCTACAGCGTAGCGACAATTATCAGGAGAGGTACAGAGGGACCGGGATGCCTATTTCAATCCACGCTACAGCGTAGCGACAATTCTGATTGCCGTCATCATCTAGAGGACGTATCTATTTTAATCCACGCTACAGCGTAGCGACAATAATTCGCCAGTTAGTGTATATGTACTGCCAGGTAAATTTCAATCCACACTACAGCGTAGCGACAACTGGGACAATCCCAAGCCAATGTAGCGCAGATGAATTTCAATCCACGCTACAGCGTAGCGACAACCGCAAAATCGCACAAATATCTTTGCGGATTTTGTCAAAAACTTACAATTTTCTTCATATTTAACCGGATTATATTGCAATTAATTTTCATATATAGAACTATCTCTTCGTTTTCACCCTATTTTTCAGGTGCGAATGCGCCGGGGAATTTATGGGCACTTGGGATTCGCACCTAAAGATTTTAGAAAATCAGTGTGGAATCAGCGGCAATTCCACGGTTAACGCCTATATGTTCAATCTTTGTTTTATAGTTGTTGCCCAGATAATAAAAGCGCAGGCTGTCGACCTCCTCGTCGATGATTTCGACCAGGATCGATTTCAGCATTACGCATTGGGCGTTGTCCAGGAGGCATTCGAACACTGAATTTTGTACGCGGCGGCCATAGTTCACGCACTGTTTAGCCACTGTTCTAAGCCGACGTTTGCCCGCCTCCGTTTCGGTATTTACATCATAGGTAATCAGCACAAGCATACTTTACACCACCTTTATTTCCAAAAAAACGGAGGATATTCTTCAATATCGCCGCGTAAAAATCTTGACAGAAGCATTGCCTGGACAAAGGGAACCATTCCCCATTCGACCTTCTCTCCGAGATAGGGATGAGTAATTACTTCCTTCTTCTTATTCTGCCATTCTGTAAGCAGCTGGCGGCGTGCTTTATCATTAATAAGTACAGCTCCATCCTCTTTCTTAGAAAAATCTTTAGAATTAACAATCTTTTTATTGATCATTGTAATTACAAATCGGTCAACAAAAACGGCCCTTAATTCTTCGATTAAATCCAACGCCAGAGAAGCACGCCCCGGCCTGTCTGTATGCATGAAGCCTACATAAGGATCGAGTCCTACGGTTTCTAAAGCAGATGCAATCATACTTGTAAGTAGGGTATAGAAAAAAGAAAGCATGGCATTTACGTTATCAACCGGAGGTCTTTTATTCCTCCCGTTGAACACAAAATCTTTTTTCTGCTGCAGAATAAGCTCGTTAAATACGCTAAAGTATACGCTTGCAGCCTCTCCTTCATAGCCCCTCAGCTTATCTGGTTGGTTACATTCTTTTATTTCAAGCAAGGAGTTACGGAGCAGGGCAGAGGCATGTTTGACCCTTTCCACATCTATCTGAAGACTATGGTCTCTGGTTGCACGCTCCAGCACCCATCTGCAATTATAGACCTTTCCCAGTATGCAGTTTCTTGCAATTCCGACGCTTACATTTTCGTCCTGAGAAGCAACATATTGGCGCTTTCGCAAGACCACGTTCCCTCTCACAGGCCCTGTTACCCTGGCCAGAAATCTACCCTGCTGTGTCAAAAAACTAAGTCCTATATTCTTCTCAGCCAGGGCTCCCATCAAGGCAGGGCTAACACCTCTGTACCCGAAGCAGACAACTGCTTCCAGGTTATGAAGCGGAAGTCTGCCCAGTTCCTGCTCTCCCTGCAGAAGTACAATATTTTCTCCGTCCAGAGACAGATATGCATCAGGAGAAGTAACATATAAGGTATTTAGAAGTTTTTTCATCCGCTCTCCTCCTCAATTGCGTTTTTGATGTATGCTTTTACAGAAGGTGCTTTGCCCAATTTTGGAAGACAGATATCTCTTAAAGAACAGGCGTTACATGCTTTAGACCATCTTACTTTTGGAGTATATTTTCTATCATAAATCTGATGCATTTCTGCAAAATCAGCTCTCACCTGAGCCCGTAGTTCCTCCGTAAAAAGCACCTTTTCTCTGCGCTTTATCTCCCCATAAAACAATGCACCCTCTTCAATCCTGGCAGCAAGCATTTCCTCCAGACACATTGCCTGCGCGGTTAATTGAAGAATATCAATATCCGTATCTTTCGGTTTTCCTCTTTTATATTCTACGGGATAAATCTGGAACAATCCCCTATGCCCATGCAAAGAAACTCCCTCTTCTGACCGGCGGAATTCCACAATATCACATACGCCACTTACTCCCATTGTACGTGAATGCACCGGCAGTCCGCGGCTGATGATAACATCATTTCTTTTCTCTGAGTAATATGGGTCATGAGCATTCTTGTGAAGCAGTTCGCCCTCAACAGTATGCACATTTTCTGCCCATTGCTGTTCTATATGTATAAGCGCCCATTGCCGCCGGCAAAAAGCAAAATGCTGAATGCCGGACAGCATCAGATAATCCTCTTCCCTATATTCCATCATATTTTTCTTATCATCTCCACCGTTTCCGGAATCAAATCCTCATGGATTGTTACATGATAGTCCTGGTAGCGTCTTGGGTATACGATATCCTCGTCCTTCTTTACCTCTACAGCATCAAACAAGCGGTATGCCGGGCAGTCTCCGAACTCTTTGCTATGCTTAAATACAATAAGCTCCCTCACTGACATTTTACCTCTTGCAGCAGAGTGGTCGATTTCAAACATATTGATAATTGCTTCCCACAAAAGTTCCAGATCATCCTCTGAAAAACCGGTCACTTTTCTGGCTAAATTCGCCGAAACATAGCCTTCCATTCTATATAAAGCATACGGTATGATATTTTTCCGGCCCATCTCTGTGCTCTTATCCTCCGCATCTTTGACTGTGGTGATTGCCACACGGGTAATGGTAACCTCCTGGCTTACAACCGGATCAATGCTTCTTGCAAATCCAAGCTGTACAGGTCCTCGAACCTGTCCGCAGTTTAATGCAGCCTTAACAAATGTAGTCATCACCGCACCAAATGTACGGATATCAAAGTAATTTCCACACATAAAATCCCGGATTTTTCTGTCAACTTCTGGGTCCTTCTTCTTTAATTCCTTAATGTCCTTTTCGTTTGTATTGAGGTGTTCATACGCAGTAATATCACTGCTGTTCAAGGGAACATCTTCTTTAATATAAATCTTATAACCCTGTGCATCCTCCTTTACAGCCTGCACATAGTTGCGGATTTTTCGTTTAATACATACATCTGTCACTAATCCATAGCCGCTTTCCGGGTCAATACGAGGAAGGTTTCCTGCGTCAGGATCTCCATTGGGGTTACCGTTCTCAACATCGAATAAAATCACAAATTCATACCTGTTTTTAATCGCCTCTGACATTTTTTTAATCCTCCTTAACCTTTTTTTCATAGCGTTTTTGGGTTTGATGATAGTATCCAAGTATAAACATTCCCTGCTCCTCCAGGCTCAGTCTTTTGGGATACGAAATTACCTGGGTATCTGAAACTTCTATTTTTTCCTGTAAGTCTCCCAGGATTTTTTCAAAATAAACTTCCGTTGCTTTATTATTTATTTTCCTGATATGGCTGTTTTTCAGCTTGAACAATATGGGAAATATAGCCGCCGGAGTTGCACACGCAGAATTAAAATATTTGTCCTTAATCGTAGCATTTATTCTTGGATTTGCCTCCTCCTGAATCGCTTCCAGTACGGCAAACTCCCTTCCCAGGGTATATGCAACATTTTTACTATCTGTATTTAAACTCACCGTCAACTCCTCCTTTTCACAATGACCGTTCCGAAGCAGATATGCCTTAATGATTGCGGCTCTGCCCCTTGTTATCTTATATGAATGAGTATCTTTATCCTCCTGTTCTGCGCGGATACGTCCCATTACACCTTGATACAGTGCCGCAGGATAACGGCTGCCCGAAATCACTGCCCGGTATGTGGCACCAGCCATTCCCGGGACCGGCTTTTTATCCCTGGATTTTTTATTTACAGTCTCCTGAAGCATTCTCCAAATCCCTAAATACTCAACTGCATCCGCTGCCGGACGGACGATTTCCATTCTGTCATAATGTTTTTTTATGTTTCTCAGAATATTTCCGAAGCTGTCCTGATAGAAAAATCTTACAGACAAACGGGCCGCATTAGGGGCCAGACCCAGGATATAAAATCTTTGATCCAAAGAAATAGCACCCTCCACTCCCTCAACATCCACGGAGTTTCCCTGTTCCAGGTTTTTAAACACCCCATCCACAATTTCCTGATTATCTGTCGCTGGCTCTACTGCAGCGGCAAATATATTTTGGTATTTTACCTCTGCATCCTCTGCCCAATAAACCACTGTTGTATCTCCGATAAGGCTCCTATGGTTTCTATCTGATATCAGATAATTGAGTGCTGTGGTATATGCATAAGCTGCATATTTACCCACCGGAGCATTATAGCTCTGCTCTTTTCCATAGGATTCAAATGCCTGCGCATTAAAGGATACGAGAGCAGCCCCACTGGATTGCGCTCCTTGCACACCCTTTATCGTTCCGTGGATTCTGGCTATCTCCGTCTGCGCCCCAGTCACGAGACATCTGCCTTCCACTCCCGTTTCCTGTCGTTTCCTGTAATGCTCCCATGCCTCTGTCACACCTGGATCGCCCTGTACGAAAATGCCATTTACCTCAAAGATCAAGTTTCCTCCTGCCGAAACTTCATCCCAAGACTCTTTAAGCACTGAGTTCTCGGCCGCAATATGAGGATTCCATTTTTCAAAAAAATGAAGCACCGCTCTTGCAGCTTCTGAGGTAACTCCTTCTAATATTTCTTCATGCTTTTTCCGGGCACTTTGAAAACATTCCTCTGCCCGTTTCGGCTTTCCCTTATTATCAATTCCCAGAAAATAGCTGGATGTATCGCAGAGAAAGTTGGGAGAAATGCCGGACGAACGAGTGACCATTTCCGGTACCTTCAGCGTTTGCGGCCTCAGCACTGTCTTTTTTCCCTGCTGTTCCTCCACCTTTAAAGGGATAATCCTGAGCAGCTCTCCCTCCGCAGATATTTCCAGTGCGGATGACACTTTAGCCCTGCACCATCCCGGACTTGTAACCACACCTTTTCGTTCCAGTGCCTCATAATAATTCACTAATGATTGCAGAATCATCTGACCACCTCACAGTCTCTGACATCCAAGACTCCATCCTTCAATACCGCCCGGAAAAACATAGGACAGATTTCTCCTGAACTGGAATAATCAAAGTCATACAGCATATAACCCAGGTCTTTTTCGCTATCAGGATACGCTGTTTCGATACATTTTCCCTCATAGAGCTCAAATCTTAGAGGAAACTCCCTGCAGCCAAAATATGGTGTATGGTAACACTGCCCTCTTCGCAGCCTCCTCATCATAATGTCCTTAAATTTTCCTGCATTGTCACCGATATCCGCCTGATCAGTAAGGTCAAAATGTGCTTCTATAATGTACTCTACATCCTTTAGAAGCATGGCAGCACGCTGCACAATTTCATCCTTTGTATTGATATAAAGCAGCTTGTCCGAACCGTTATATGCACTCAATGCACTGCCTGCTAACACCTTACTTTTCACCTCATTTCGGCGGATATTAGTGAATTGTATTGGCTTCTGTACATATATTTTGTCTATCACCCACTTAAGACCCGGATGCCAATATATTGCATCTAAAATACCTCTGGCAGCCGACGGGGTAATCACATCGTAGCTGCATCTTTCCACTTTCATTTCGGGCCTGCTGAATAACGCATAATCCCCCCACACATGCACACGTACACCCCAACTCATCTGTTTTCTCCTTCCCATTTGAATTACATAAACAAATTATTACCTTTAATTTATAAAAACAAAGCATCACCTCTTGATACATCCATAACAAGTCCTATTTCCTTTGTATATTGTTCTCTGTTACGTAACAGATAGATATCCTTCACAAGTTCCTTAAGCCTGCCCGCTCCATACAGAAGTTCAAAATCCTTTTCATAGATATTAATACAGTATTGGCCTGCTTCTCTGATTATACTTCTCGAGTATTCTCCATATCTCAGTCTCTCAGCAATAGCCTGTGCCTCGGGTTCTGCATCAATCAATATAGTCACTGTCCGGGATTCAATCAGACGGAATTTACGTGCAACTGAAGCAAAAGGAAAATGAAAAGAAGGCACCGAATCCTCAAAATCTCCCACAATATTTTTTCCATCCAGCCCCTCACCTTTATGGTGATACAACCTGCTGAAATACTCATGAATCGCTTCCGGTGATGTAATATCTTCGTGAATATCAGCGACTTGCTCTGCCACTTTTATGGGAAGTCTGAGTGTCTCAGGAATACTCATACCCTCCTGTTTTTCAAGAGTAAATACGTGGGTTTTACATTTATTTAAATCTCTTTTACCCTCCCTGTTACAGCGTCCGGCCGCCTGAATAATGGAATCAATTCCGGCCAGCTCACGGAAAACAGTCTCAAAATCAAAATCTACGCCAGCCTCCACAAGACTTGTGGATACCACCCTGCACTCTTTTCCTTCTGATAAACATGTTCTGATTTCTTCCAAAATACGCTTTCTGTGCTTTGGATACATGAAAGTTGAGAGATGATAAACATGCTGCCCAGACAACCGTTTATATACATTCTGAACCCTTTTTCTGCTATTGAGGATGCACAGAGCTTGTTTTTCCTGATTCAATAAGGATACCAATTGATCCTCGGAAATTTCACCTATATTTGTTACATTTGTGCGCTTAAAAAAGCGATATTGACCCTTCACATCCGGACAAATTTCCTGCATTCTGAGCTCAGCCGGAAATATTTCCTGAAGAGAAGGCTGTGTTGCTGTGCAGAGAACCGCTGTACAATGAAAATTATAAACAAGCTCGCTGATCGCACGTACACAAGGCCGCAAATAGTTTACGGGGAGCATCTGTGCCTCGTCAAAAATCACTACACTATTGGAGATATTGTGCAGTTTACGACATCTTGATGGTTTATTTGAAAACAGGGATTCAAAGAACTGTACATTTGTTGTAACTACAACAGGCTTATCCCAATTCTCCGCCGCTAACTGCATCGGATCCAACTCCTGCTCTCTGTCATATACGACATTGCTGTGGTTTTCCAGTACATTCTGCGCTTCAAGCATATCACGAAACACCTGCGCATTTTGTTCTATGATGCTTGTATATGGAATCACATAAATAATACGGTCTAAATGATGAGCACAGGCATGCTCAATAGCAAATGCAAGGGAAGAAATCGTCTTACCGCCGCCCGTAGGGACTGTGAGCTGATATAATCCCTGTGGTCCTCTGCCCTTTTCCAGACATGCATTTAAAATGACAGTTCTTCTTCCATTGACTGTCGCCTGATCGGTATTTTTAAGCCATAGACCAATCTTTTTCAATAACCTTGTGTGCAGTGTTTGCATGGAATCGAAGCAGCCTCTATCAACTTTTCCTCCTGTCATAAACTGTTCCGTATCAAGATAATCCGCGTCTACCAGACAAGAGAACAGCATACGTACAAAAAAAGCCGCACTAAACC
This sequence comes from Blautia schinkii DSM 10518, assembly GCA_000702025.1. Classification (GTDB taxonomy): domain Bacteria; phylum Bacillota; class Clostridia; order Lachnospirales; family Lachnospiraceae; genus Blautia_A; species Blautia_A schinkii. Next base: position 232,407 of record JNKJ01000007.1, on the reverse strand, counting down.
CGCCTTTCCCCAGCGGTTTTAATGGGGCATCAGAAAACAAGGGAAGTTCAACCTCTTCCTTAAATGCATGATAATCCTTTAATCTCTTTTTCATTCTCCCACACAGTGTGGGCATTCCGGCAGTGTCAGCCTGCGAACCACCGTCAGGTAATCCGCTATGATGTCCCGCCACGCAATATGCCTGTAAGATATTGCCGCATTGATACAGTTCCCTTGCACCAGCAGTAGCATGGTCTACCGGAGGGCCACCTTTCAGACGGTTCTGAAAAGAGTCTGAATACTTCCCGATATCATGAACAGAGCCACAACCATAGCCCCAATCACGACACCCAAAAGATGCCGCAAAATCACCCGCAAGTTTTGCCGTGCCGTGTTGATGGTCTTCTATTGTTTGAAATTTCGTTTTATCCTCTGTAATATGCGCGAAATACATTGTGGCAACCCCTTTAAATATAGAAAATTCTCTAAAATAATTATATCTCAATCACATGTGTTCCGCAATACTACAATGCATAAAAAGCATCGTTGTTTCACGAAACTCAATTAGCGATTTTTATCAGTCACGCATCGTATTGGCAGCAGAACGACATAGACTCTGTTTATCGGTCTAAGCACTTCCAATCCGCATCGTAGCGATACGGCGACATTTGCTGCAGCATATGACAATCCGAAGGTATCGTATTTCAACCAACGCCGTAGCGATACGACGACGTATCCATATATCATGCGGTATGAGAAATATCAGATTTCAACCAACGCCGTAGCGATACGGCGACTAATAGAGGGATTGATTTCGCCAAGCTTCTCATTATTTCAACCAACGCCGTAGCGATACGGCGACGCACCTGAGGATAAGTTGAAAAACATGGCGATAATTTCAACCAACGCCGTAGCGATACGGCGACATGCTGCAGGCGGCTATTGGAGGTGGTGAGTAATATTTCAACCAACGCCGTAGCGATACGGCGACTGCTTGTGTTCATGCTTTTATAGATGGCAATACGGATTTCAACCAACGCCGTAGCGATACGGCGACAAGGTGATAACGGTATTAGCGGTGATTTTACTTGATTTCAACCAACGCCGTAGCGATACGGCGACGCAGAATCAGATGAAGGGGACGACGAGTCCAAGATTTCAACCAACGCCGTAGCGATACGGCGACGGTTCTGTCTGTATTCGCCCCACAAGATTCATAGGCATTTCAACCAACGCCGTAGCGATACGGCGACGGGAGATGGGCAGAGGGGGGATTTAGGGGGGTGACGATTTCAACCAACGCCGTAGCGATACGGCGACCTCTGGCTTCGATATTTCTGGCTTATAGGATTATCATTTCAACCAACGCCGTAGCGATACGGCGACGGGAGGGAGGGCGGCCTCCCTCTTTTTTTGCCAGATTTCAACCAACGCCGTAGCGATACGGCGACGAACTATTTAGAGGGGATTAAAAACGCCTTATTTATTTCAACCAACGCCGTAGCGATACGGCGACATAAGATTGATTCATCCAGTGGAAAGCTCAGGAATTTCAACCAACGCCGTAGCGATACGGCGACAGATAACAGCGTGATTGAACGCACGAGCAATAAAATTTCAACCAACGCCGTAGCGATACGGCGACGGAGTTTTGGGGATGCGACCGATAAGGCGTTTAATTTCAACCAACGCCGTAGCGATACGGCGACTGCAAAATTGCACAAAAACTCTAGCGCATTTTGTCATAAACAAACAATTTTCTTTATCTTAAGTCTAGCTCTAACGTACAATGCTTCTTAGTAGCGAACTTTTCCAGCGTTATTCTCTTGTTTTTCTGGTGCGAATGAGCCAGGGATTTTATGGGCACTTGGGATTCGCACCGGTTGGTGTTAGAAAATAGCCGCTAGAAAACTTCATACAATCTTTGCAGGCTAAGTTGTATGATCTTCTGCTTTTCGCAGAATATGCTTCACCTTCTCAAGCGGCATGGGTAGTGTTTCCTTAGTAAAATACGAAATCTGCGTGATGACTACTTCCTTCTCACTGTTATCCCGGCCAGCCGGAACAATTACTTTATCTCCAACTTCCAAGGTATCGTCATCTGTTTGGTAATAATATTCCTTTCCCGACTCGCTGAACACAACGCTGCAGAAAATATATTCTCCTTCTCTCACACCGTGTGCATACACCTGCGGATTTAGCATTTCACTATACGCGTCATAAGCGCTCGTAAACTGCCGCAGCATATAGGCGAAGTTCTGCCATGCATCCGGCAGGCCGCGGCGGTTAAAATTAGCGCTTATTGTCTTTTTCATACCACTTCGGTACAAAATGTTAATGTCATACCTGGGAAGCATGTCATTAATTTCTATGGGCTCGGGCTCCCAGTTTTTAAAACAGCTTTCGCAAAAATCTAACAGGTTCGTCACATCAATATGAGCGTGGTATATTTTCGTCACATCACTCTCCTGATCGATTTCCTTGTGTATCGCAAGTGTCTCCTTTTCCCTGCTGATCTCCATTGTTTCCTGATAGCTCCAGATGGATTCCTCTATGTATTGCTCGTGGTCCATTAGTAAATCCAGCTTTGTTATGCGCCAAAATACAAACTCTATATATACCGGCTTGTCAAAAATTGACGGCGGGACAACCTGACTTACAATGTCTATAAATTGCTCCCAATTGTCCGGATACGCATCTCGGCCTGTGATAACTCTAGCTTCCTCACACAAATCCTCATACTCCAGCTTCCAAGCCTCACCACGGTCATTCTCAGTATCTCCGTAGGTGTCAAACCAGTCCTCTATGTGTATCTTCTCGATTTTCTCCAGCCAGGCCTTTGCCTCATCACCATATAGTGAGCATTGGTTTGCCGTACCCTCTGCCAGACAAATAACCTCCGCATGGACAGCACTGTTTTTATGCTCTATATAGATAAATGTCTCGTCTATAAAGCCTGAAATATGTAACTGCATATATTTCAACATACGGGATCCCTCTCTTATACTAGGACTAGGCCATCAGTTCATAATAGAATATGTATTGCTGCATAATACCTTCCATTCCCTTATATCTACGTTTGGGGAATCCTTTTGTATAATGCTTTTCCAGAGCCTGACGGATATGTGTGTCAACCGGAAAGGCTTCCATATGATGAAGCGCAAACAGACAGATGCAATCCGCTACTTTTTCCCCCACGCCATACAGCTTTAACAGTTCCCGCCGTGCGTCATGATAACTCATTCGGGAAATGTCATCCAGCCGCACCTCGCCGGACGCAATACTTTTTGCCGTGCTGACAATATATTTAGCGCGGTAGCCTAAATTACAGCCGCGAAGCTCCTGCTCCTCAGCCATGGATAAGTTCTCTGCAGTTGGAAAGGAATAGTACTCTGTACCGCCTGAAGCAATCTTCCGCTCTCCATAGCGGTGGCAGATATTATCAATACAGCGGCGGATTCTTACGATATTATTCTGTTGGGATATGAGGAAAGATACAATCATTTCCCATAAATCCTGGCGCAAAATCCTTATTCCGCTGCCCATCTGCGCAGCAGCGCTCAAATATTTGTCTCTGGGACTGACCGCGTTTATATATTTCCCATAGTCCACCGTAAGATCAAAATAATCCTCCCAAAATTCTGTAAACTCCCGCTCCGTACAGTCGAAGGTAACCTGTCTGCCATTCTGAATAGCCTCAACGTATTTGTCTAAGGCTGTAATCGAATATCTATCATCCGCAATCCGGTACATCCGAAAACATTGTCCCGAATTGCAGATCTGCTGTAAATTAAAATAATCAAGTTCTCTTGTTATCATAAAGTATAATCTCCCTGTGTGAGGGGATCTGCCTCAGTGCACACACTTTCACACAGCAGAATCATAACCCAATATTTATATATACAGGTACATTATACTACAAAACAGTACTTCCTGTCCCCCTTTCTAAACCATTTCCATAAATTTAAGCTCACAGGCTGCACAGTTACTAACATCCTAATTTCACAGAGTACGACTTTTATGGCTGCGTGTCTTGACCTCATGTCAGTGGGGATACCGATTTCTCTCCGCCCGCCACTGCCATTAATCTTGTTTTTGGTGATTCATCTCGCTACACTAATCTGTGTGCAGCGAGATATATGTTGTTGCATTGGATATCCTGATGCGCATATCCAGTTCTGACAGAAACCGGTTCCGTTTTTCTAAAAATTCATCAATCCTTTTCCTGATATCCAAGGGGTCCACAAGCTCTGCTATATGTAAAACCTTATTCGTCTCTCCGATTACGGTGAGGCAATGATTGTACTCGGTCTCAATACAATCATAAAGCTGTACTCCGAAATCCCTTGTACCATCCTGGTAAAAGGAAAAATCTCTCAGGTAACTGCGAAGGACAAGCGCCGCAGACACCGTAAAAGTGCCATATGTTGTTTGGATGCAGGTACGTGCATTGGACTCCGCTATTGCCGCGGTAAGCCTTATGTATCTCTCAATAAAAGAAATAATCTGTGTGTACGTATACTCTGCCTCCCGACAGTATCTCAGCCGGGAAACCCCATTATTCCACACAATTTCCCCGTTATGCTGCACAATATCCACAAAACTTGCATTCCTGATCTTTTCGCGGAGTCGTTTCTCCAGCAGTGCCTTTTCGTCAAGTGCCTCTATCATCAACATTCTATTTTCCATATACATACCTCCATATAAATTCATCATTACTTACTACCAAAGGAGCAGGAGCCTTATCTTCTTACAGGATAAACCATTTCCTAAAGAAAATCATTCAGTTAATACCTGGATAAAATATATTACAAAAGTACCCGCAGCATTAAAGAGTAATACACGCTTGCTCTGTGGAAATCCTCAGAGTTGTACAGCGGAGCATTGTAAGACTTTTCTTCATTTTTACAGACCACAAAGTCCTCTACAGGTAATCCTAAAAGCCGGCTGAGCGCAAGCATATTGTCCAGTGAAGGCAATGTTTTACCGTTATACCAGTCGTAAATAGACTGCCGTGCACCTAGACGAAGAGTTTCCTGAAGCTTTTTTACGGTGTAGCCCTTGCGCATACACATATCCTTTATTCTCTGCCCGGTCTTTGCAATATCAATAATAGGGAACTCAAAGTTGTTGTACTTGTATAAACTATTCTTCCTCAATAGAAACCTCCTCAATATATGGGATGATAAACAAAATATATGAAATCATACTCAAGAAATCAAAAATGAGCGCACAAAAGGACTTCTGGTGTGCGTAGAAAAGCAAATGTCTGCGAGCATGACTGCCATATTTAATATGAATAATTACTGGATTTAATTGGATAAAAGTGGATTTTCACCGCCAGAACAGCGGGTTAAGATAATTATTTGCTAAAATCAACATAACATATTTCCAAACAAGATACAAGACATTTCCGTTTACTAAGAAAAAAATCGGTGTTATAATGTAACAGTTCACTTCGTGACTAATAACACGTTTTGCGGGATGGCTGAAGTGTGAAAAGCAACCTATAATCTAACTGTTCAGAGTATTAACAGATACTTTGCATTATTTTACAAAATAAGGGAGGTGTTCACTTGAAAAACAAACAGAACTTAACAGAAGGAGCGCCTGCCCGCACCCTCTTTTTCTTTGCCCTTCCTATGGTGATCGGAAACCTATTCCAACAGTTTTATAATATGGCTGACTCCATTATTGTGGGAAGATTCGTAGGGGAGGATGCTTTGGCGGCCGTGGGGGCCTCCTATTCTTTTACCACGGTATTTATCATGGTGGCGATCGGCGGCGGCCTTGGGGCCTCCGTACTTACCAGCCAATATCTGGGTGCCGGGAAATTCCGCGAGATGCGGACCTCTATCCACACCTTTCTGGTGACCTTTGCAGTATTGAGTGGCATTCTGGCTATACTTGGACTTGTATGCAATCCATTGATTCTGCGCGCGCTGCGGACGCCGGAAAATGTCATGGATGATGCACTATTATATTTGCAGATTTATTTCCTTGGACTTCCGTTTATGTTCATGTACAATATTCTCTCTGCGGATTTTAACGCATTAGGAAAATCCAAAATACCGCTGGCGCTTTTGATTTTTTCATCTGTACTGAATATTGGACTGGACCTTTTTATGGTCTGTATACTCCACATGGGTGTTGCAGGCGTGGCAATCGCGACTGTCATTGCGCAAGGAGTATCCGCAGTCATATCCTTTGTCATATTAATAAAACTGCTGAAAACATATGCGACAGAAGAACGCGCAGGGATTTTTGACAAAAATATGTTCTTCACCGGTACAAAGATCGCTATTCCTTCCATCATTCAGCAGTCCATTGTGAGTATCGGTATGCTGCTTACCCAGTCTGCCGTAAACCGCTTTGGCTCTTCTGCACTGGCAGGTTTTTCAGCCGGAACGCGGCTGGAATCTATCGGCATTGTGCCGATGATCGCTGTCGGGAATGCTATGTCACCTTTCACTGCCCAGAACCTGGGTGCAGGAAAGACAGAACGGGTGAAGCAGGGGTATCGGGCAGCTTATGGGATCATCATTGCTTTTGGTGTGCTGTTGATTGCGATTTCTCAGCTTTTCTACCGGCCGATACTGTCCGCTTTTGTGGACCCTGTGACTTCTCCGGTAGCCTTTGAGACAGGAACAGCATATTTCCGTTTTGTCGGTGTGTTTTTCTCTTTCCTGGGATTTAAGGCAATTACCGACGGTATCCTGCGAGGTTCAGGGGATGTCAATGTGTATATGCTGGCAAATCTCATAAACCTTGGCATTCGTGTAAGTGTTGCAAGAATCTGTTCTCCCATTTTCGGCATTCAGGTTATCTGGTATGCCGTACCCATGGGCTGGCTTGCCAATTATCTCATTTCCTACGGTTGGTACCGCACAGGGAATTGGAAGAAAAAACATTTACTGTGAAATTGCAGGTATCAGATACTTGTGGTAAAATATAGAAAAACGCAGGTAACTGCTCAGCCAGCGGCAGGCGCAAAGCATATAAGACGTCTAAGACGACTGCTGTTAAGAACTGAATTGTTACAAATGCACAAGAAAGAAGGAGTGTTTTTATGCAGAAAGAAGTATTAAGTTATGTTATTGAGAGAACACATCAATTAATGGACGCACCAACCTGCAGCCCGGAAACAAAGGCGGCTGCCCAGGCATGGCTGGATGCGGTCGGCACCGACCAGGAAGCAGCGGAAACCAAGAAATATATTGATGAGCTGGAAGCAGATATTATGCCCATTGATACCTTGATCGGCTTTGCCGAATCTGATGGCGGTGCACAAGTTTTCGGTGCGGAGAAAGCAAAGGAAGTAGCTGCTCACGCGAAAGAAATCAAAGCTGCCGGAGCCAAATACTGCGACTGCCCGGCTTGTGCTATTGTTGCAGAAATCCTGGATAAAAAGGCTGAAATTATTTAGAAGTGTTAGAAATATTTGGTTTATCTCCCGATATCGGGAACCTGAGGGCGCCGTTTGCGGCGCTCTCTTTTTTTATAAAGCCTGAATTAAAGTATACTCCAGCGTACTTGCCGCGGGCCGCATATCTTATCTGCATGATATGATGCGTCTGTGCGGCTCTGCAATACCGTGAGAGTCTTATCTACCTGCAGAATAAAAGCTTTTTCGCATTCTCCTCCGTGACTGCGATGACTTCCTCAGGCGTAACACCTTTAATCTCTGCGACAGCCTGCGCAACATAAGGAAGATTCAGGGAGGAATTTCTTTTTCCCCGGTATGGTTCCGGCGCAAGATAGGGGCAGTCAGTCTCCAATACAAGCTGGGAAAGCGGCGCGTATTCCACCACCTCTTTCAGTTTTCTGGCATTTTTAAAAGTTACTACTCCACCGATTCCCAGGTATAATCCCATGTTCAGATACTCTCTGGCAATCTCCCGGCCATAAGAAAAGCAATGGATAATTCCGCCGAACATTCCACCTTTGACATACTCCCGCACAATATTCAGGGTATCCTCGGCAGCCTCCCGGCTATGCACCATGAAGGGCAGCTTTTCTTCCCGGGCAATGTCAAGCTGAGCGCGGAACATGTCCTGCTGGATACGGTGCTCCTCTTTTTCCTTATGCCAGTAATAATCAAGCCCAATCTCACCAATGGCAACTGCTTTCTCATTCCGGGAAAGCTGCCGGATTTTCTCCAGCACCTCCGGGGTGATCTGATCTGCATCATCCGGATGAACGCCCACGGCCCCGTACATGAAAGGATACTTTTCCATCAATGCAATTGTTTTCTCCAGTCCGTCAATGGCCGCGCAGGCATTGACTATACAGCCGATTCCATTCTCCTGCATCGATGCAAGCAGCGTCGCTCTGTCTGCGTCAAATGCTTCGTCGTCATAATGTGCATGTGTATCAAAAATCATCTTTGTGTCTCCTGTTCTCGTCTATTGTCTCCAGCCCGTGTAATCCTTATTCGCTCTAGCAATCTATATTGAATTCGTCCCCCTCGCGGATGGTTCCCCCGTGAAGCACTTTTGTAAACACACCCTCTCTTGGCATGATGCAGTCGCCCATTTTCTTAAAGATTTCGCAGCCATTGTGGCATTCTTTGCCAATCTGAGTGAGCTCCAGCACTACATCGTTGCAGCGGAATTTCGTTCCCACAGGTAGCTTCGCGAAATCAAAGCCCTCTACCACGAGGTTTTCCCCGAATGCACCGTCAGCCACCTCGGCGCCCCTGGCGCGAAAGGCCTCGATTTTATCATAAGAAAGAAGGCTTACCTGGCGGTGCCACTTCCCTGCATGGGCATCGTTTTTAATGCCCCAGTCCTCAATAAATTCTGCCTGATGGACATTTTTCTTCTGTGTTCCCTTTGCTTCACTGATGCATACTGCAATTACTTTCCCCATTTTATACCCTCCTGCTCATTTGTGTCCACATTAACGGACTTTTTTACCATTGTTATTTTTCCCACTATTATTTTCTGCGCAATTACCTGCTTCTCCGGTCATGATCTCTATCCCATGCCCCAGTGCGCCGATGATGTACTCCAGACTTTCCCGGACAGCCTTGGGACTTCCCGGAAGATTGATGATCAAAGTCTGTCTGCGGATACCCGCTGCAGCACGACTCAGCATGGCGCGCTTCGTGATAGTGAGGCTGTAGGCACGCATTGCCTCAGGAATCCCCGGAACCTTGCGTTCTATAATATCCTCCGTGGCCTCCGGCATTACATCCCGGGGAGAAAAGCCGGTTCCTCCGGTCGTGAGCAGCAGCTCGGCAAGCCCCAAATCCGCGATCTCAGCCATGCGGGCGGCAAGTGTTTCTCTCTCATCGGGAAGGATTTCCATGGAAACTACCTCATAGCCTTCCTTTTCTACAATCTCTTTAATGGTAGGTCCGCTTAAATCCTCACGCTCTCCGCGGTATCCTGTATCGCTGGAAGTAATTATCGCAACTCTTTTCATCTATTGTCCTCCAATCCTGCACTCCTGCATGACACTGCATAATACTGTGTGATACTGTATGACTATGCAGAAATATCCGTTTTTCCCTCATATTGAAAGTTTCCGCTCTTTCCACCTGTTTTCTCCACAAGGTGAATATCCTCCATGACCATATGCTTGTCTATCGCTTTACACATATCGTAAATTGTGAGCAGAGTGACCTGCACGCCGGTGAGCGCTTCCATTTCCACCCCTGTCTTACCTTCGGTTTTCACTGTACAGAAAACGCGGATAATGCCGGTCTTTTCATCCAGCTCATAATCTATCGTGCACTTTTGTATGGGCAAAGGATGGCACATGGGAACTAAATCCGAAGTACGCTTTACCCCCATAATCCCGGCCACTCTGGCCACTCCCAGGACATCTCCTTTTTTCACATTGCCCATAGAAACAGCGTCCATGATGGCTTTTCCCACACGTATACTGCCGGTGGCCACGGCAGTGCGGAAAGTAGCTTTTTTATCTGAGACATCTACCATGACCGCGTTTCCCTTTTCGTCAAAATGACTGAATCCTCCGTCCATATTTCCTCTCCTTCTCGCCCGAACTCTTTACTTACCAGTATAAGAAATTCCCCGGCCCGCGTCAAGCCACGGTGCCGGGGAATGTATCATTATCCTATATATGTCAAATCATGCACCGGATCATATATCGATATGTCGAATCATGCACCGGATACATATGCCAAAGCTTTTACTTCTGTCTGCGTATTGCCTTCATAGCTTGTATGATAGGCAGATTTAAAAACGCCAGTCCATAGACGATCAAAAGCTGACTGATATCCAGGGTCTGTACCGAAAACATACCGCGCAGTGCCGGAACTGTAAGGACTAAAGTCATTAGTACAAAGCCTGCGAGAAATGCCAGCTGCATATATAGATTGTTAAAAAATCTTTTTGTAAAGAGAACCGGGCTTTTGCCTTTGCAGTTATAGCCATGCACAAGTCTTGAAAGACAAAGTACACCGAACGCCATAGTGCTGGCAAGTCTTGTGCTGCCGCTGCGGTAACCGATCAGGAACGCCGCCAGAGTGATTACGCCAATCACAGCGCCCTCCACGCCGATTCTGGTCAGGAAAGACTTGGTGAGAATCGACTCGTTCATTGGTCTTGGCTTCTCTTTCATCACTTCATGCTTATGAGGTTCAAGCCCTAAGGCTATAGCTGGCAGGCTGTCTGTCACCAGGTTGATAAACAGCAGATGCACGGCTGCGAACGGCACCGGAAGTCCCAAAAGAGATGATGCAAGCACCACCAGGATACCCGCAAAATTTCCGGAAAGGAGGAACTGGATGGAGCGCTTGATATTCGCGTACACGTTACGCCCGTTCTCCACAGCCTTGACTATGGTTGCAAAATTGTCATCCGTGAGGATCATGGAGGAAGCGTCCTTGGATACCTCGGTTCCGGTGATTCCCATAGCCACACCGATGTCCGCCTGTTTCAGGGCCGGCGCATCGTTTACACCGTCACCTGTCATAGATACGATATTGCCTTTTTCCTGCCATGCACGCACAATACGGATTTTATGCTCCGGTGAAACGCGCGCATAAACAGAAATATGTTCCACGAAGTCTTTCAGCTCTTCGTCGCTCAAATTATCAATTTCAGCACCTTCACAAGCCTCGGAAGCATCCTTGAGAATACCGATTCGCTTTGCGATGGCGGCAGCGGTCACCTTATGGTCACCAGTGATCATGATGGGCTTGATTCCCGCGCTGATACAGTCAGCCACAGCCGCGGCACTTTCCACTCGGGGCGGGTCCATCATCGCAATCAGTCCCAGGAAGATCAAATCATTCTCATCCTGCAGTTCAAGCTGCTTTTCAGAGTCAAATTTCTTATATCCAACGCCCAGAACGCGGAGGCCTTCCCGGGAATATCCCTCATTAGCCGCCTCGATTTTCTTCATATCTGCTGCGGTAAGCGGAACTAGCTGCCCATTTTTCTGTACATATTTCACGCGGCCCAGCATCACATCCACAGCACCCTTGGTAACCATTGTATAACCATCTTTCAGATTATGAAGGGTAGACATCAGTTTTCTGTCACTGTCAAACGGAATCTCACTTAATCTGGGATACACACCCCGCACGCGCTGCGCAGGCACGCCCAGCTTATCGCCCAGGTTGATCAGTGCTGTCTCTGTGGGATCTCCAATCTCCTGACCGTTAATGTTCGTGGAATCGTTACAGAGAATGCTGAAACGGAGCATCTGTTTGTGGAACGGATTCTGTGCATTTATTTTTTCTGCCGGAATATCTTGGCCATCCACATAGTAGTGCTCTACGGTCATCTTATTCTGTGTCAATGTACCTGTCTTATCTGAACAGATGATGGACACGCTGCCCAGACCCTCTACTGCCTGAAGCTTACGGATGATCGCGCCTTCCTTAGCCATCTTCTGGGTTCCGAAAGCAAGCACGATAGTTACAATAGAACTAAGCGCTTCCGGAATGGCGGCAACTGCCAGAGCTACTGCAAACAGGAAAGCATCCGCTACATTTCCGCCCTTCATCACCTGCAGACCGAAAAGTGCGGCGCAAAGGACGAGAATGATGATGGAAAGCTTCTGGCCAAACTGGTCAAGGTTCACCTGCAGAGGAGTCTTTTTCTCAGAAGTGTTTTTAAGCAGGCTGGCGATTTTTCCTACTTCGGTATTCATGCCAATGTCGGTCACCATGAAGGTTCCGCGGCCATAGGTTACGAAGCTGCCGGAATAGACCATATTCTTACGGTCGCCCAATGGCAGCTCACCCTGGAGTGCTTTGCTCACCTTGTCCACGCCCAGACTCTCGCCTGTAAGAGCGCTCTCATCCACTTTCATACTGGCACTCTCAATGATACGCCCGTCTGCGGGAATAGAATCTCCGGCTTCCAGATGTACTTCATCTCCCACGGTTATCTCACGTGTGGGCAGCTCAACAACGATACCATTACGCAGTACTTTTGCATTGGGAGCGGCCAGTTCCTTCAAGCTGCTCAGAGAATGCTCAGCCTTGATGGTCTGGACAGTTCCCAGAATCGCATTCATTGTAATAACTACTAAAATAACAATCGCACTCTCTTTTTCACCCAGGAAAAGCGATACGATTGCTGCACAGATGAGGATGATAACCAGAAAGTCTTTAAACTGCTCCAGGAAAATCTGCAGCGTACTTTTTTTCTTTCCCTCAACCAGCTCGTTGAAGCCATATTTCTCTTGATTCGCTTTCACCTGTTCGTCGCTTAGCGGCTTGAGGCTGCCGTTTAGCTGCTTTCTTACTTCTGCAGCACTTTCATTGTAATAAGGTTTCATTGTCAGGCTCCTTCTTTCTTATGGATTTGTCTGCATATTGCGCGTCCATGCATCGTCCTCTGTATATAAGATTCCCCGGCAGATGCCGGCATATACGCCGATGGCTTTATCTGCTTGCAAGATAAAAGCGAGGCCTTTATTGCACGCAAACATGCAATAAAAGTCTCGCTGTTTCATCACGATACGGACAGACATCCTGCCTGTCGGGATTGACGACATCGCAAACACAACTGTGCCAGCTACTCCCTTTTATTTCCTTTACTATAAGCTCTGAGGTGAGGCTTTGTCAAGAGGAGATTTTCCATAAAATTGTATTAGTCTATTCTTGCCTCAAAATAATCACACAGCGCTTCTATTTGAAAATACATAGTAACTGCTCCGGGATCCAAGTGTCCAACACCTTTTTCCGCCATATAACTGGCGCGACCTTTAACTGCCTCCATATTTCTGGTACTCTCTGCCCCTATTTTCGCAGCATTTTTCACAAAGGAGAAAAGTGTTTTAATATCTTTCTTCTGATCCAACGCGCTCCGATAAGCTTCCACCGCAGGATACAAGGCATCAATCATCGTCTTAAAACCTGGCCGCGCATTTCCTCTCTGCATCATATCTTCAACCATTGTGACTAAAAATAGATATAATCCTTTTTCGTCGAGTGTCTCACAGCCTTTCATCTTCATACCAGCCGCGAGATAAGCTCCTCCATATAAAATTCCAGAGCTCCCTCCTATCTTATTCATCATTATCATACCGATAACCTCTAAGGCTTCATCAATCGGCATTGTTTTCAATTTTTCTTCAGCATTTACAATAGCACTAAAGCCAGAATTCATATTAACCCAGTGATCACCATCGCCTGTGGCAGCATCTAGCTTGGTTACATAATCCTTCTCTCCGGCAATTCTATGCGCAGCCAATTTAATATATTCTATAAAGTCTTCTGTAGTAATTAACAAACCCATATCTACCCCTCATTATCTTATGCACAATTTGCTCCCGCTATTTCCATATTGATACTTCCGTGTCCATATCCAGATAAGTTTTCAGCTCCTCGTCCAATTTAAGCAATGAAACTGAACAGCCAGCCATCTCTAGAGAAGTCATATAGTTTCCCACATACGCCTTATAAATCCCAATACCGGCCCCTTCGAGATACTTTTTCACCTCCCAAAAAACAATATATAATTCCATTAGTGGAGTTCCGCCAAGACCGTTGACCATCACAGCCGTTTCACTTTTTGTATAATCCAAATCTTTCATGAGGTAGCCCATGAGTTTCCCCACGAGGTTCTGTACGTCCGTAATCTTGCCATGATAAATCCCTGGTTCTCCATGTATTCCCATACCCAGTTCTAATTCATCTTCACCCAATTGAAAACCTTTTTGTCCCACACCGGGTAATGTACAACCTGAAAGGGCCATTCCCATTGAGCGAACGTTTGTTGCTGCCTTTTCTGCTATTTTCTTTACCTCCAGTAAATCTTTGCCTTTCATGGCAGCACCACCGCTTATTTTATGAACAAAAACTGTGCCTGCAATTCCCCTGCGTCCTGTAGTATATGTACTGTCCTCTACTGCCACATCATCTCTGACAATTACACTTTCTACCGATATTCCCTCTCTTCTGGCCAGTTCTCCGGCCATTTGAAAGTTCATCACGTCACCAGAATAATTCTTTACAATTAATAATACTCCCGCGCCTGTATCAACCTTATGCAGAGCATATAAAATTCTGTCAGGCGACGGAGATGCAAATACGTTTCCGGAAACGGCCGCGTCGAGCATACCCCTTCCAACATATCCCGCATGGGCTGGCTCATGGCCAGCCCCTCCCCCGGAAACAAGGCCAACCTTACCTGGATCCATTTGCCTGCGGTAAATTACTTCTGTATCTTTTCCACTGTAAATGACATTTGGATGCGCTGCTGCAAACCCTTCCAGCATCTCCGTCACTACATTCTCAGGTTTGTTTATAAATTTCTTCATCGCGGCCCCCTCCTGAACATTACTCATCCAGTCCTGTAGTATCAACAGTCTCCCCCTTAGGAGAAAATTGTCCATCGTTTACAATTACGATTTCATTACCAGAGCCCACACGATTTCCATTGTCATCAAATTTAACAAAATCGGAACATACAAGATTTGTAAATTCCATAGACTTAATCGTATCAATAAGATTTTCTTTATTAGCTCCGGCCTTTAGTGCATCAAAAATAACGGTAAATGCATCATACGTAAAGCCAGCCGGTTCTGAAGGAATCAGCCCATACTCTTTCTGATAAGCCTCGGCAAATCTCTTATGATTTTCCGTGTCACTAAATGGGTTGTAATCACATGCGGCATATATATTTGCTGCAAGAGGGCTGTCCCCTACTCGTTCCAAAAGGACATCTCCTAAAAGGTAAGAATCTCCGGCCCATTTAACATTTTCGAAGCCCCCCATTGTCTCTGCCTGAGAAATAATTAATGACCCCTCATTATAATCCCCCACAATAATAATAGTGTCTGCCTCCATCTGCAACATTTTAGAGAGCTGAACAGAAAAGTCTTTATCTGTTCCAGCAGTATATGCTTCAGATGCAACAATCTCTCCGCCAAGCTTTTCCACTACCTCTGCAGAGGCACTGACCATCGTATTTCCGTAATCGCTGTTGTCATAAATAACGCCGACCTTTGAAGCTTCAAGGTTGTTCATCACCATTGCCCCAACCATGGGCGCTTCCTTGGAAGCTGCCATAACAATCCTGATAAAATTATTATAGCCCGACAGATCATCATTATTTCCTGTAGGACAGATAACCGGCATACCCGCATCCTCATAGATTGGAAGGACAGCTAAGGTTGTACCACTGGTAAGAGAACCAATCACAGCAACAATATCCTCATTCTCCGTAAACCTCTGTGCACACATCGCAGCTTCTGTGGAGTCCATCTTGTCATCTAAAGCCAAATATTCTACTTTCCTGCCGTCAATGCCGCCCGCTTCATTGATTTCCCGGCATGCCAGCTCCGCCGCATTTACGGCCTGTTCCCCTGATTCTGCAAGTGCCCCGGTAATTGGTATTGATAAGCCAATAGTAATTGTATCGCTGTCCGCCATTATCGCTTGTACATTACCAACGAGCGCCAATATACCTGCAGCCATGAACGCCATTGTACGTTTCATCCATCTTCTCTTGTTCATATTCTTCTCCTTTCTTCAGACCACAGGCACCATTATTATATCCTGTGGATTTACTGTTCTTCTCGTTCGTCAGCAGAGTATCTGCATTCAACCCTGCTATCCTCCTAAATATGCTTTTTTAACCTCTTGGTTTTGTGCGAGCTCGGCAGACAACCCAGATAATACAATTTCGCCATTTGCAAGAACATAAGCTCTGTCTGATACATCTAAAGCTTTTTTTGCATTCTGTTCCACAAGCAATACTGTCGTACCGGCTTTTCTTATTTCGCTGATTGTTTTATAAACCTCTTTAATGATCACAGGGCTGAGCCCCAGGGACGGCTCATCCAGCAACAGCAGCTTTGGCCTAGACATGAGCGCACGAACAATTGCAAGCATTTGCTGTTCACCACCGCTCATAAGACCAGCCTTTTGGTTTTTCCGCTCTTTCAGAATAGGAAAGCGTTCAAGATATCTCTGTATATCTTTCTGAATTTCTTCATTATCATGTCGTACATAAGCACCAATCTCAATATTCTCGTATACTGAGGATTCTGCGAATATCTGTCTTCCCTCAGGAGCCTGAGAGATTCCCAGCCTCACCACCTGTTCAGCTGACTTTCCTGCGATGTTGGTGTCTTTCCAGAGTATCGCTCCATGAACCGGCTTTAAAAGTCCTGAAATAGTCCTCAGCAATGTGGATTTCCCAGCCCCATTGTGGCCGACCACAGCCACAATCTCCCCTTCATCAATTGCGAAGGATACATCACGCAATGCCTTAATTGCACCATAATTCACGCTCAAATTCTCTACAGCTAACAGCATGGCTCCTCCTCTCCCAGATAAATCTGAATTACCTTTTGATTTCTTTGGATTTCCTTCGGAGTGCCCTCTGCAGCTTTATGTCCTGCATCCATAACTATAATACGTTCTGCGGTGTTCATCATCGCTTCCATATTATGTTCTATGAGGATAATAGCCAATCCTCTATCTTTTTGTACTGCACGAATCAAGTCCATCATCTCATTTGCTTCCGCAGAATTCATACCTGCTGCGGGCTCATCAAACAGACAAACCTTTGGTTCACTTGCTAATGCCCTGGCCACCTCCAGACGCTTCTGCTGGCCATAAGACATGCTTCCGGCAAATTCATTCTTCATGTGAGAAAGACCAACAAACTCTAAGAGCTCATCTGCCTTTTTCAAGGCTTCTCGTTCCTGGCTCCTATATTTCGCAGTGCGCAGCAATATATCCACAAACTTCGCTCTTACTTTACAGTGGCGGCCGGTCATTACGTTTTCACAAACTGTCATCGCCCTAAAAATTCTCAAGTTCTGGAATGTACGGGAGATGCCCTTCGCAGCAATCTCATATGACTGCCTGCCCGTGATATCTTCACCGCCAAACAAGACGTGGCCGGAAGTTGGAGCATAAATACCCGTCAGTACATTTATCAAAGTACTTTTCCCCGACCCATTAGGTCCAATAATTCCCAGGATTTCCTTTTCTGCTAGATGCAGATTCATATTTTCCACAGCATGTACACCGCCGAAATACATACAAATCTGTTCCATTTGAATCAAATGCTCCATAATTCACCTCCAATCATTTGCCGTTATATCTGCGCTTACGAAACCATTTGAAATCTTTTAAAATTCCTCCAGTCCCAGCAAATGCTTTTGATCCCATCAAACCCTGCGGACGCAGCAGGACCACAATCAACATAATGGCTCCGCCAAGTCCCATACGGTATACCGCCAACGGTCGAATCACCTCCGGTATTATTGTAAAGAAAGCAGCCCCTGCCACAGCACCGGATAAACTCCCAAGACCCCCAAGAATAATCATCTGCATAAACAACAAAGAAACGTCCAGGGTAAAACTGGATGGTCCGATATAGCGCAAATAATGGGCCATAAGCGAGCCTGCGATTCCTGCTACGACCGAGCCCATCACAAATGCTAAAATTTTAAAATGATTGGCATTAATTCCCATTGATCTGGCGCCCATTTCATCATCGCGTACAGCTTGCATAGCTCTGCCGATTGGAGACTGCATAAGATTATGCAGTGCCCAATAGACTATTATCATTATTACAAGGACTAAGTAGTAATAACTGGTCTGACTGGAAAACTTATAACCGAATAATTGAGGTGCAGGTATTGCCGCAATTCCACCGGGACCTCCTGTGACCGATTTCCAGTTGGTCACTACCGTTGTAAAGATTTGTGCAAAAGCAATTGTCATCAGTGATAAAAAATCTACCTGCACACGCAGGCATGGCAATGAAATTAAAAAACCAAATACTGCTGAGCCGACAATTGCAGCCAAAAAACAAATCCAAAACGGGCAGTCCAAGGCTGTCGCCAAAATAGCTGATACATATGCGCCTAAACCATAAAAAGCCCCGTGTCCGCACTGCAGCAATCCGCAGTAACCGACTATAACCATATTCCCCATGCTGACTAACGCATACACAAGAGTTGTCACTCCAATGCGGATTATCAATCCACTCTGGAATACCTGCGGAAAAGCCAGCGAGCATAAGACTAGCACGAACACCCAATACTTTTTGTATTGTGAACCGGTGATTTTACGATATTTTTCTTTCATACCTTCACCGCCTTCTTTTTTCCGAATAAGCCTTCCGGCTTAACAAGTAAAATAACAACAATAATGATATACCCAATCGCATCCTTGTATGCAGAATCTAAATATGCCGCAGCCAGAGATTCCGTTACTCCAAGGATTATACCTCCCAGAAAAGCTCCATAAAAACTTCCTACTCCGCCCAACTGTGATGCCGCCCAGGCCTTACAAGTACCCCAGAGTCCCATTTCTATATTTATTACTGAATAATAGGATGACATCAATACACCGCCTATAGTCCCAAGAAACCCTCCAAACAGATAAACCATAGGAATAATGAAATTTATTGGTATCCCCATCAGGCTGGATGTGTGAGTGTCCTGCATTACACACTTAGTCGCCTTTCCTATTTTGGTACAATTAATTAAAAACGTAAAGCCAGCTACACACCCAATGCCAATTGCCAGAATTACAATATTTTGTGAGTTAATCTGAAAATCCGCTCCAAGCTTAATGACTCTGTTTTTCATTAAAGACGGATATACAATCTGAGAGGCTCCCCAATTCACCTGTGCAATAGTGCGCAGAATCATTGCCGCACCAAGAGCCCCGACCATAGGCACAATCCTATTTGCTGTGCGTACAGGCCTGTATACAACGCGCTCAATCCCAACTCCGATCAATCCACAGAGAATCGCTCCCAGAATCATTGCCGCAGGAAGAGGCAGACCAAAATTAAACAGTGCCAATGCCAGAAACGTACCGAAAATATACAGGTCTCCATGAGCAAAATTTATCAGGTACAAAATTGAGTAGACCATACTGTAACCCACTGCAATCATGGCATACATACTGCCTACCGACAGCCCATTAATAAGCTGCCTGCAAAAATAGTACCAATCCATAACGAATCCACCTCCTTCTACGAGACAGACACGGTTTTATGGGATGTCCCGTATGTAACGGAACATCCCTGACCGTCAAATAATACCCGCCAATTCAGCCATCTCCTTAATATCCTCTCTGCTGCGCTGCTTACGCGCGTCTCCAAGATTCCACGGAAAATAGAACAAAATCCATCCATTATAGGCAGATACTATATTTGCATATGCAGAAACAAGAGATTTGAAGTCCTCTTTTGTAGTGATCTGGTCAAATACTGACTGGACTTCTTTATCCCAATACCACACCCGCTGCAATCCACAGTACGCCGAAAATTCTGCCGACATAGGGATAAAAATTTTGTATATAGCTTTTAAGCTCTCTAAGGATACCTCTTTATCTCCTGACAGGTCTGCAACCGCTACTGTTCTGTTTGCGGCATAAGAACCCAGATAGCGGATTTCTCCAGCCAAAAACACCTGATTAGTGAGAGCAGTATTAAAAGAACCAGCCTTTGAGTCAATAATGTCATATTTAAATATCTTAATTATTTCCTTCGGACAGTCCACTGAAATTTCCCGGTATTCCTTTACCATCAGTTCCCGAATTTCCTGCCATGTCTTAGCCATATCTTCTCCTCCTTATAATTCAAAGCGAACAAGGGTCGCCGGTTTCTTTTCGCTACCGTATGTAATGTCCCAGATTTTTTTATTTGCCTTGTAAAAGTTATCTAAATCCTCGGGAACTACTTTTGCAATGAGCGGATAGCACATAGGCTCCGTGCACTCAGGCCCATACTTGGCAATAATCATACCTGTATTTCCTGCACCGCAGAATAATGTAAACACTCCAGGCTCAGCCTCATTCAGATAAACATTTTTATCTGAATTCTCATATGTTGAGGTGAAGTCATATGGAAATGGATTTTTCACCTCAAGATTATGCGAATAAGCAATATTTCCTGCAATCAACGCAGGATTCCATACAGTTGTCGGAGTTGGGAGATTACTGACAAACCAATCAAAATAATTCTCGTTAACCCCCGGTATTCTTGCTACACGGCAGGTTATCCCCTGATTCGGATAAACCACCTTAAACTCATTAATTTTTCCCATCTTTTTACCTCCCATTGGTAGTCGCGTCTGCTTTATCAGGCGTGCCCGTTTATTATAGTATTGCTGTTACTTATATACTTTAAGCCTTTTCTATAGGCTCTAAGTGCGCTTGAAAATGTCTTAGAATAGGCGGCTCCCACGTAATATGGTAACCGTGTCGTATAGAATCTCTTCTCTTCCACACATTCTTTACAGCTTCCACAATAACGTCCATATGCGATTGTGTATAAACACGTCTTGGTATAGCAAGTCTCGTAAACTCATTAATAGATTCTAACTGTCTGCCTGTATCCGGATCGTTGCCAAGCATATAAGAGCCAATATCACTTCCGCGTATGCCTGCTTCTTTATAAAGCTCAATATTCAGCACCTGACCCGGGAATTCATAATATGGTATCTGAGGATAAAATTTCTTGGCATCAAGAAATATTCCATGACCACCAACCGGTGCCTGATACGGAATACCTTCTTCATCAAAACAGTCTGCGAGATACTGCATCTGTCCGAGACGGTATGTAAGATAGTTTTCATCTATGCCTTCATAAAGTCCCACTGCCATACATTCCAAATCTCTGCCATTTAATCCACCGTAAGTGACAAATCCTTCAAAGGAAATACAATTAGCTTTAACCTTAAGTATTAACGAAGAATTGCTGTCTTTAATACCAATCATACCGCCCATATTAACGATGGTATCTTTCTTGGCAGACATCGTAAACATATCTGCACAAGCAAACAAAGCTTTCACAATTTCTCTGATAGTCATATTTTTACATGCATCTTCTCTTTGTTTGATGAAGCAGGCATTTTCTGCAAATCGTGCTGCATCAATACACAGAGGTATTGCATATTTTTTACAAACCGAAGATACTTCCCTCATGTTGTGCAAAGAAACAGGCTGTCCCCCGGCTGAGTTGTTTGTGATGGTCATCACTACAACCCCCACATTATCCGGTCCTAATTTATTAATAATAGACTCAAGTTTGTCTACATCCATGTTTCCTTTAAACGGAACTCTTAAAGATGTGTCCCCTGCTTCCTCAACTACACAGTCAAGTGCTCTTGCCCCGGCTATCTCTACATGTGCTCTGGTAGTATCGAAAAACATGTTGGCAATGGCATACTTTCCTTGCGAGAGAAATGTTGGAAAAAGCACCTTTTCTGCTGCCCGGCCCTGATGTACTGGCTGAATGTATTCATAGCCAAATATATCCTTTGCAGCGTCCATAAGCTTATAATAGCTTCTTGCTCCTGCATAGGCCTCATCTCCCTGCATAAGTGCGGACCATTGAGCCGAACTCATCGCGTTCGTGCCGGAATCGGTAAGCAAATCAATATACACATCTTCCCCCTTTAAATTGAATAGATTGTACTTTGCCTCTTTGATTTTTTCCACCCGTTCTTCTCTTGTAAGGACCTTGATTGTCTCTACCATCTTAATACGAAACGGTTCTGCTACATACTTTGCCATTTTCCTCCTCCTTAATAACTGACGTTCATAATGTGCATTAACTTTACCCTGGAATTTATATGAAGCTTCCTATAAACGTTTTTCACATGGTGCTTAACGGTATTTAAACTAATATATAATTCCTGCGAAATATCACTGTAACTTTTTCCATCTAATAAAAGGTGCAAAATTTCTACTTCCCTTGTTGTAAGCGTACGCAATAAAACCTCTGTATCACCCGAATCCCTTTTATTTTTCAGATTTCCCCCGGATACTATATCAAAATCAAAAATCCCTTCTTTTAATTCTTTTCTATTATGACGTAATGCCAAAACCATAAGGCTGGCAACGGCACTTGCCATTTCTAATTCATCTTCACCAAACATTTGATTCCTTCTGGCCATATTGAAGCTGCCAATCCAATGACCTGAGTAGTACATTGGCGCCGCCAATGTATATTTAAGTCCATACGCATCAAATGTAGATCGTTTTACGGAATTTTCCCATTTTTTACGTACTTCGGGCATATAGTTATGTACTGGAACTTTGAATTTCTGTATATAGTCACTCATTGGAGTATCTCC
The DNA here is from genome assembly GCA_000702025.1 of Blautia schinkii DSM 10518. Taxonomy (GTDB): domain Bacteria; phylum Bacillota; class Clostridia; order Lachnospirales; family Lachnospiraceae; genus Blautia_A; species Blautia_A schinkii. The sequence goes on along the minus strand of JNKJ01000007.1, from coordinate 209,880 downwards.
GGCACTTGGACGATTTTCCAACACCTCTAATGTTTTATCCTTGTAATAGCTGGCTACCGGAATAAATAAATCATTATATAGATAAAATTGATAAATATCTGCATCGGCAATATGAGACGCTATCGTTAGAATATCCATGGCAATATGACTGACTAAGTTATCATCTTTCAGTTTGTTCATTTAATCACCCCCATTCTTATTATAGATGATTAAATTTTCGTGTTACCTTCCAATATTTACCAACTCTTATTTGGTGTAATTATTTTCTGTGTTTTCTGAAATATAACACATATTTTTTAATTTTTAAATCGCCCATTTGGGTAGTTTTTAGTTATTTATATAATATTCCGCTTTTGTATTAGCATTTCATTCCCCTTTTAGGCATATGGCGAAGAGAGTCCACAAAGCATTTGAGATTGTAGACAACAATAAAATTTAATATTTTAAAGTCAAAAAAAGACACAAGCGTTTAACTTGTGTCTTTTAAACTATAATATTCTGTTGGACTCTATGCAATCTCACACCTGCACAGACTTCTCAGCGTTATGTATATAAACCAGCTGCGTATTGTGCAATTTCTGCAAAGTACTGTAAGCAGGTTTAAAGAGCACTGCTGTCAGTGCAATATTACCGGCACAGTGGATGATATCATAAGGGATTCCGGCTATCCAATAGGCCAGTCCCCCGCCGATTCCTCCGGAAATAAAGTACGGAATCGAGCATAGCAAGCCAAAACCAATGCCATAGGCACCGGCAAGCACACACCAGATTACCACGGATTCGTTTTTCTTCATGCACAATACAATGAGAGCGAGTATCGTCCAAATATAAAGATAACTGAACCACCAAAGTCCAAATCCATAAATCAAGCCTTCCATAAAAACAAAGGCATAGATGATATAGAATACTCTTTTCCGGTAAACCAGGGTATAGACAATGACCAGAAGCGTAACCGGCTCAATGTTCGGCAGCACAGCCATTCCTACCTGTCCCAGCAAAAGGATAGCACTTAACAGGCCCATGGTTACTATATATAATACCCGCATGGTATTTTGTTTAGAATTTCTCATAGGCCGTTCCTCCTGTCAATATCCGACGGTGAGCGTCAGCTCAAAGACATCTCCGTCTGCAATCGGTGTTTGATCTGCCGAGCTGTTGACCTGTTCTCCGCCTTTTGTCAGACACCACCATTCCTGTTTGCTCTCATCTGCAGTGACGCCTTGAGCGGAGGTGATATAAAGTCCGTAAGGGCCGTCCTCACCTTCCACTGCATTCTCGTCCTTCAGCACCTCTCCCAGGAATTCTCGTGATGTATCATAGAAAAAGGTCTCGCTTCTTTTTTCGTCATAAACGAATTTTACCGTAATATTTTTGTCCCCGGCTGAGGTTTTCTGTTTTGTGAACTGGTATATGCCAAACAGAGCAGCTACCACCAATACCAGTATCACAACGGCCAAAATTGCTTTTTTATTACTACTTTTCTTTTGTTCCTCCACTTAACTCCTCCTTTATCCGCTGCAACTCTCCCTGCTGTGCAGCGGTGCGGAACCGGACCGGCGGTTATTTATTCCTGTGAACAGCGAAACAAACAGACACGCTTGCATATCCAGTTGACGAATCAGCAGATTTCCGCGCCTGCCGGCATGTCTTTCTCCGGGGTCATAAGGGCAAGGTTGCCTTCTGCATCTTCTGCGCAGAGAATCATTCCTTCGCTCAAAACACCGGCAAGTTTAGCTGGTTTTAAGTTGGTTACAACCATGACCTTCTTGCCAACCATTTCCTCGGCGGAGTAATGAGACTTGATACCGGATACAATCTGACGGACCTGGCTGCCAACCTTCACCTGGGAGCAGAGAAGCTTGCGGGATTTCTTTACTTCTTCACAAGCAATGATCTCTCCTACCTGGAACTGAAGCTTTCCGAAATCCTCAAAGGTAATCTCTGCCTTTGGCTCAATGTCGATCACATTCTCATCTTCCTGCGGCTTCTCTTCCTCAACAGGAGGATGAAGCTCTTCCACCTTAGCAAGGATTTCTTTAACATCGAGACGGGCAAAAAGAATTTCCGGCTTGTCTGTAACTTTTGTTCCTGAAGGATACAGGCCAAAGCTCTTTAATTCCTCCAGTCCCCTCTTCTGTGCATTTAACTGTGTAAGAATTCTCTGTGTTGTGTCCGGCATAAAGGACTCTAACAGCGTGGCGCCGATACAGATGCCTTCTACCAGGTTATAGAGAACCGTCGCCAGGCGGTTCTGCTTGGTTTCATCCTTAGCAAGAGCCCAGGGCATTGTCTCGTCAATGTATTTGTTGCAGCGTTTAAAGAGTGAGAACACCTCAGTCATAGCGTCAGCCACACGGAGCTTATCCATCTTAGCTTCCACTTTATTCGGCACTTCCAGGGCAAACGCTTTCAGCTCATCGTCAACCGGCTCGCATACGCCTTTATTCTCTACTATGCCGCCAAAATATTTGTTGGACATGGAGATGGTACGGTTTACCAGGTTTCCAAGTGTGTTTGCAAGTTCGGAATTTAAGCGTTCCACCATCAGCTCCCAAGTAATCACGCCGTCGTTTTCAAATGGCATTTCATGAAGCACGAAATAACGGACAGCATCCACGCCAAAGAAATCCACCAGCTCATCCGCATAGATTACGTTGCCTTTGGATTTACTCATCTTACCATCGCCCTGCAGCAGCCACGGATGTCCGAATACCTGCTTCGGCAGGGGCAGTTCGAGAGACATCAGGAAAATCGGCCAGTAAATCGTATGGAAACGGATGATATCCTTACCGATCAGATGCAGGTCCGCAGGCCAGTTTTTGTTGAAAAGCTCGGAGCTTTCCCCGTCGCACTCATAACCAATCCCAGTGATATAGTTGGTGAGCGCGTCAAGCCAAACGTATACTACATGCCCCGGGTCAAAGTCTACCGGAATTCCCCATTTAAAGGAGGTCCTGGAAACACAAAGGTCCTGCAGGCCCGGAAGAAGGAAGTTGTTCATCATCTCATTCTTGCGGGATTCCGGCTGGATAAATTCCGGGTGGGTTTTGATGTGCTCGATCAATCTGTCCGCATATTTGCTCATTTTGAAGAAGTAAGCTTCTTCCTTAGCCGGCACACAGGGACGTCCGCAGTCAGGACATTTGCCGTCCACTAACTGGGACTCAGTGAAAAAGGATTCGCAAGGTGTACAGTACATACCCTCGTAATGGCCTTTGTAGATGTCCCCTTTTGCGTACATTTTTTTGAAAATTTTCTGTACCTGTTTCTCATGGTCAGCATCTGTGGTACGGATGAACTTGTCATAGGACGTATTCATCATATCCCAGATACCCTTGATTTCTCCCGCTACATTGTCAACGAATTCCTTTGGGGTGATTCCTGCTTCTGCAGCCTTGAGCTCAATCTTCTGTCCATGCTCATCGGTTCCTGTCTGGAAAAATACATCGTAGCCCTGCTGTCTTTTATAACGGGCAATGGCATCCGCCAGCACAGCCTCGTAGGTATTGCCGATGTGCGGCTTGCCAGAAGTGTAGGCGATTGCTGTTGTGATATAATATTTTGGTTTTTCCATGATTCTATCTCCTTTTCTATATTATTTCTGCTTTTTATAATATTTTTGTTTTCATAAATATTGGTGCGTGTCGGATGGGTGCGCGTCGGATGGGTGTGCGTCGGATGGTGCGTGTCGATGTTCACGTGCGGTTACCATTCAGCACATTACCTGCAAAAAATGAAAAGTTCTTGCAAAGTTCTGTCAAAGCACAAAAAAACCCTCCTCCTTCTAAATAAAAGGACGAGAGCATCGCTTCGTGTTACCACCTTTTTTCATCCGGCCTTTGCAGGACACGGACCTCTGTAAGTACGGAACTGTAGACAAATGTAAGCACATAAATGCCTTTTAGGTTCGATACTCCGGCGCTGTAATGGGCGCTCCCATCGCAATCTAGGCCCCCACGGGCGGTCGGTGCGCGGCTCCGAGACCATCTTCCTCCGTGCTTTCCGTATCTCCTCTCACCAACGGAGACTCTCTGGGACGGCCAGCAGCGGGTACTCTTCTCTTCACAGCCTTTTGCTGATTAGTCATGTCCGGACTGACAGTTATGCTCGTTTACTTAGGAAACAGGCACATCTCTCACCCACGACTTTTCTAATATTTAACTTATCATTAAATCTTGGAATTGTCAACGGCTTTTGCAATCTATGCTTGACACGGCTTTTGCAATCTTTACCGGACGTGGACTTTACAACTTTAGTATATATACTGTAATTAGCACATTTTTACATTCTCCGCTGGCTGTAAGCCCACTTCCATATCATACGGAAAACAATCGTGGTGAAGGTGATTCCTGCGGACATGCTGGCTGCAAACAGCAGCGTGTAGGCGCTGTTTGAAGCGAACCCGTCCCAATTGCGCTGCATCAGGCAATTCATGGATCGGTAGAGCGCGGCTCCGGGAATCAGCGGGATTGCCGCAGATACGAGAAATACCGTAACCGGAGTCTTATGGATCCTTGCCATAATCTCTGCATACAGCGTAAGCATAACAGAAGCGACAAACCCGCATAAATATGCATTATCTGTAAAATGTGCTGTAATCAAATATATTCCCCAGGACATAAGTGCGCCTAAGGATGCAAAGGCTAGTTTTTCTCCCCGGATATTAAATAAAACAGCAAAACCCAGCGAGCCTAAAAAGGCCGCTATAAGCTGAACGGCTTCCTGCATCATGCTCAGTTCCTCCCTCAATAAATCCAGACTTTTCCTATATTATAGTGAGATTCAAACCAATGTAGTAGCGGTAGTAAAGGCAAAAACCAGTACAAAATCCACTGGTATTTAAGCAATGCAGTACTAGAGCGTGTCTGAAAATTCATTCCGACACACTCTAGAACAGAAAGTTTGCAAACGTAAATCCCAGCGCAATGACCACAGCCAGTAATACAGATTCCATAAACCGAATCAGCCCGGTAATGGTATCACCTGAGAACATATCGCGCAGGGAATTGGTAAATGCCAGCCCCGGTATGAAAAGCATGATATTTCCAATACTGATTAAATCCGCGTGATTGCCAAGCCCGGACAGTACCACCAGATTCGCCAGCAAGCCGCCGGCGCTTGAGCACAGCAGTGCAGTTATCATGGGATTTACGGAGCTGCGTTTGATAAAAGCCTCTAAAAATTTAAGCAATACGCCAATCACTGCCGAAGCCGCCATATCCTTCCAGTCACCGCCAAAAAAAACGGAAAACGAACCGGATACGAGCGCATAAATTAAAAGCTGCACCCCAAACGAATATCGGGGGCCACCGCAGATTTTATCAAGCTCTGACTTTATCTCCACGGGTTCCGGTCTTTCGGCACAGATTCTTCTGGACAGGCGGTTTAGCTCGTCCAGCTTATGGAGGTCGTTGGCCATGGCTCCCACTCTTCGCGTCTGCGTATATGTCTCAAATTCTCCGCCGTACATGGTGGTGACAATACTGGATGTGATTGAGAATACGTCCACCCGCTCTGCGCCGTATGCCATACAGATACGGCGGATGGTATCCTCCACTCTGCCCACTTCCGCTCCGCTTATCAGAAGCTGCTCGCCGATTGACATTGCGCAGTATAGATACTGCTCTGCTTCTTCCCGTTTCATGCCATGCGTTCCTCCGTCTTATTACAAAATCATGCCCGTTCACATGTCTATTATACGGTTTTGGGGTATTACGCACAAGGGGATTCTAATCTATCTTGCATAAAACATAAGAACGTTCTTATTCTGACTCCAAATAGAGAACCCGGCGGCTGAATATTCACCTCCGGGTTCTCAAATATGTATAAATAGAACAACTACCTTCCTTCAAAAAAGTTTCTGGGATTGTCCTTAATCAATATATCAATATCTGACTGTTTCAATCCCTTATCCAGTAGTAACGGGATAGCTCTTCTGTGCACATAGGTATAATCCACATCAAGATTCAGCCAATCTGCGGTTTTCGTTTTTTGCCAACTATGGTCCGCCCAGTCGATATATGCAGAAAAATCATGGGACAAAACCATCTTATGAATCCATCCTCTCTGGCAAAGTTCATAAATCGTATTAACCCTATTTTCGAGACTGTTTTTAGCATCATCCCCGAATCGGTCCATACCAATATAGCAGCCCCTTTTGAGCAATGCTTCCAGATAATTGATATCATTGGAATCACCGCTGTGCCCTATGATTACCCTTGACAAATCAACTCCATTTCTCTCAAATTCATTTAACTGCTGGATACCTGTCTCTTTATAGGAACAGGAATGAGCAAAAACAGGGAGCTTAGTTTTCTTCTGTATTTCACTTGCCATATAGATAAGATTCTCATTCAATTCAGTAACACCATACACATCAGTGGCACTCTTAATGATTCCCGGAAGGATACCCGTACCCTCAATTCCTTTTTCACATTCCTCCAGCATCAGGTCAGTGACGTACTCTATTGGTTTGCCCATCAAATACGGTTCTTCGTTAAAATACATTCCCGTAGAAGCAATCATATGTACTCCGGACTTTTCGGATACCTCTCTGATCAGCTCAATATCTCTGCCCAAATTAACGGCCGTACCGTCAACTACTGTCGTAATTCCATACTGCTCCTTTGCCTTCTTCAACTGAGCTACCGCAATTTCTACTACTTTATCATACTCAAACCATTTGTCACGAAACGCCATTCTCATGGACCAGTCACAGCAAACCACATGCTCGTGCATCAGCACGCTGCCTAATTCTTTGGTGTCTATAGGGCCAAGAACACTGTTAATCTGCATGCCGCTCCTCCTTTCTAACATCAGAAATTCCTTTCCAGTATCAGCAGTTTCTTTTAACAACATAAACTGCAGCCTTTTTAGTCCTGAGTCCGTTCAAACAATACTGCAAGTCCCTGGCCGCCGCCAATGCACAGAGTTGCAATTCCGTATCTTACATTCCGACGTGCCATTTCATTCATCAGCTTAATCGTAATGATACACCCTGTTGCACCAATGGGATGTCCCATGGAAATACCGCTTCCATTTACATTTACCTTGTCTATATCTAAGCCCAGTTCTCTGATACACGCAAGAGACTGACTGGCAAAGGCTTCATTTAACTCAATAAGTCCTATATCCTCCAACGTAAGACCTGTTTTGGCTAACAGCTTTCTAACAGCAGGGATTGGGCCGATTCCCATATAATCAGGATGTACGCCGGCACCAGCAGCTTCCACTATACGGACTACAGGCTTCAGTCCTCTGCGTTTTGCTTCTTCCTCTTTCATCAATACCACGGCAGCACCGCAGTCATTAATGCCGGAAGCGTTGCCCGCTGTCACAGTCCCATCTTTCTTGAAAGCAGGACGGAGTTTCCCAAGTTTTTCTAAACTTACATCATCTCTGATGTATTCATCTGTATCAAAAATTTTCGTCTCTTTCTTATTTACTTTCACTTCAACCGGGATGATTTCATCCTTAAACTTCCCTTCATCCCGGGCTTTAGCCGCTCGCTGCTGGCTCATCAGAGCATATTCATCCTGTTCTTCTCTGGTAATACCATACCTTTCTGCCACATTTTCAGCCGTGATTCCCATATGGTCCCTCGTAATAGGGTCAGAAAGAGCAGTGATTAAACCATCTTCCAATTCCCCGTGCCCCATGCGATAACCTGTCCTTGCTTTTCTCAGATAGTAAGGGATGTTGTTCATGCTCTCTCCCCCGCCAGCTACCGCAATCTCACAGAAACCATTATCAATTTCCATGGCAGCCGTAAGGATTGCCTGAAGTCCTGATGAGCAGAGCCTGTTTACCGTCAAGGCTGTTGCCTCATACGGAATTCCAGCCTTGATAGAGCTGACTCTGGCCATAAAAGCGTTTTCTGCTGCCTGGCCTACGCATCCCATAACCACCTCTCCCACATCCTCCGGGGCTACTTTTGCCCTTTTTAAAGCTTCTTTAATGGCAATCCCCCCCAGATCTGTTGCCTCAAGTCCTTTCAGAGAACCACCAAAGCTTCCAATGGCCGTCCTTGCGCCCGATACAATTACTATACTTTCCTTCATATATCATGTCCCCCTTTACTCAGCCTTTTGGAAGTACATGGAGATTCCCTGTCCTCCTCCAATGCACATGCTAATCATAGCGTCCTTTTTCTCAGTACGTTTCAATTCATGGAGCACCTTTACCGCGAGAATACATCCTGTAGCTCCAATCGGATGTCCGATAGAAATTCCGCCGCCATAAATATTTACTTTTTTCCAATCCAGTCCCAAGTCTCTGATGACAGCTACGGACTGGCTGGCGAAGGCTTCATTTACCTCAAACATATCAATATTTTTTAGATCCAATCCCAATTTCTTTGCAAGTTTTTCGCTGGAAAGCTTGGGTGCATACCCCATAAGCGCCCCATCATTTCCGGCTACCGTATAACCACTCACAGTAAGCTGGGGCTTGATCCCTAATTCTTCCGCTTTTTTTCTAGACATCACTACAACAGCAGCCGCAGCATCATTCAAGCTGGAAGCATTTCCGGCCGTCACGGTACCGTCCTTTACAAAACATGGTTTAAGTCTCTGAAGCTTTTCTATGGTCTGTCCGCTGCGGGGGCCTTCATCAGTATCAAATACTGTGATATTCCCTTTTCTGTCTTTCAGCTCCACAGGCAGTATTTCCTCCTTAAAAAGCCCGGCGCTGATTGCCGCTGCCGCCCTTCTATGGCTTTCCAATGCATAAGCGTCCTGTTCCTCCCGGGTAACATGATATGTCTCAGCCACACGCTCCGCAGTAACTCCGTTATGGTAAGGCCCTAACGGCCAGGTAAGGATGTCAATCACTCCATCCTCAAATACCTTATGTCCCATCCTTGCGCCCCATCGCGCATCTTTCACATAGTATGGAAGCTGTGATATATTTTCTGTTCCTGCTGCGACTACGATATCTGCATAACCGGTCTGTATTTCCATCACTGCGTCTGCAATAGCCTGAAGACCTGAACCGCACTGACGGTTTACGGAATAAGCAGTCGTCTCGTTAGGCAGTCCTGCTTTCAAACTGACAGCTCTGGCAACAAATCCGCATTCTGCAATCTGCCCCACCTGTCCTACGATCACCTCATCCACCTGCTGCGGCTCCAACCCTGCCCGCTTCACAGCTTCCTTTACTACCATTGCACCTAAATCAATGGCAGAAACATCTTTTAGACTTCCGCCATAAGAGCCCACCGGGGTACGTACCCCGCTGACGATCACCACTTCATCCATATGACACATATCTTTACCCTCCTATAAAATCATACCGCCGCCCACATTAATCACTTCACCGGTAATATACCTTGCCTCATCAGAAGCAAGGAAGACGATCATATTTGCTACATCTTCCGGTTTTCCTGCTCTGCCCATAGGAATCTTACTAACCATAATATCCCACACCTTTTCGGGAACCCCTCTTGTCATGTCTGTCTCAATGAATCCCGGACAGATGGCATTACAGGTAACTCCTTTCTTTGCCAATTCTCTGCTGGCAGTCTTTGTCAGTCCTACTACGCCTGCTTTTGACGCCGCATAATTGGCCTGGCCAATGTTTCCAAGCCAGCTTGCGGAAGAAATGTTGATGATACTTCCACTTTCCTGCTCCCGCATGATTTTTGCTGCTGCCTGGGTCATATAAAACACACCTGTCAGGTTAACAGCGATAACCTGGTCCCACTGCTCAACTGTCATTTTGTGCAGCATGGCATCCCGGTTTATTCCTGCATTATTCACCACAATATCCAGCTTATGATAAGCCGCCAGTGTCTCCTCATAGAGTCTGTTCACATCAGAGAGGTCAGCCACATTGCTGACTACCGCCAGGGCTTGTCCGCCAGCCTCTTGTATCTCCTTTACAGCTTCCCTGGCGTTTTCTTCCATAACATCGCTGACAACAACTTTTGCCCCTTCTTTTGCCAATTTGAGAGCAATCCCTTTTCCAAGTCCTCTTCCAGCCCCTGTGACAATGGCAACTTTTCCTTCTAATCTCATTTCTGTTCCTCCTTTTCTATGAATAACTTTTTAATTGTTCTCTTATCTATTTTGCCGTTGGGCGTCTTCGGGATTTCGTCAAGAAACATTATTTTTTTTGGCCTTTTGTACTTGGCTAACTTATCCTTTAAAAAGTCTCTTATTTCTTCTTCTCCCAGATCGGCTCCTGGCTGTAAAGCTACTGCGGCTCCTACAACTTCTCCATAACAAGCATCCGGAACCCCAACAACTGCTGTCTCATATATCTGAGGCATCTTATAAATTTCATTTTCCACATCAAAGCTTGGAACTTTTTCTCCTCCGTAATTGATCATGTCTTTTTTTCTATCCACGATAAACAAAAAACCTTCTTTATTGAAATAACCGATATCCCCGGTACAGAGCCACCCATCTTGTGACAAAGTTTCGGTCTGAAGATTCAGATAACGGTCCAAAACCACACTTCCCCTTATTAGCACTTCTCCTTTTTCACCCTCTGGTACTTCTTTTCCCTCGTCTGACACAATCTTGAACTCCGTTCCCGGTATAGGTATCCCTGATGAGCCAATATAGGCCGATACCGCCGCATCACCTGGAAAGATTGTGGCTGGCGATGATGTCTCTGTCAGTCCATAAACGGTATAAAAACACATTTCCGGCAGCCATCTGTGCAGCTCCTTCAGCTTTTCCTTAGCCATATTGCTGCTGCCGCAGGCGAAAGCACGGAGTGTAGGCAGACTTGGAAACTTTTCTTTCTCTGCAAGGAGTAAAATGAAAATGGTGGGGGAGCTGTGGATAAAGGTAAGTCCCTGATCCTTTACACACTGTAAAACGCGTTCTGCACAAAACTGCCTATGAAGATACAATGTAGCCCCGCTGTACAAAAACAATCCCAGCAAAGCCACCATTCCTGTGATATGATATATAGGCACAGGAATAATCGACTTATCTGCCTCCGTTATATGTAGTACTTTCTGGTAACTGATCACCGCATGCATGACATTGAAATTCTTAAGTACGGCTCCTTTACTTTGAGAAGTTGTGCCGGAAGTAAACATAATAATGACGTCATCGTCTTCTTCCCCCACAGACTTCTTCAGTTTTATTTCTTTCTCTTCACAGCCGGCGAATCCATAGCCGTATTCCGCCTCTCCTGACTCAAGCAGAAATCCCCCTGTCTTTTCTGTAAATTCCCAAAACCATCTGCAGAAATCCTTCTCGCAGATAACTCCGTCCAACTGCGCCTTTTCGACCAGTGAAAGAACCTCCGGTTTCTTATACTTACTGGGAAGCGGTACCGTCACTGCCCCCAGCTTCACCAGTGCCAGAAAGGCAACACAAAATTCAATCCCGTTATAAAGCATAAGACCTACTTTCTTATGCCTTCGTACCCCTAATTCCTCAAACAGATATTGTGCAAAGCAGTCCACTTTTTTCATATAGTCTTCATAGGAATAGCTTCTTCCGTAATTATCCACAAGGGCAGTCTTATCCGGGTATCTTTCACGCGTTTTCACCACTGCATCATAAAGATTCCGCTCAACCCCTCGATACAGAAGATAGTTTCGCCCAAGAATTTCTCTTCTTTCTAAATCCCCGGTCAAGGCATCGCCCCACAATGTGTCACCTGTAAACATGCTGTCACCTTCTTTTCTTCTGTCTGTTTATTTCTTCTCTACAAACTCTACCAGCACTCCCAGCCCGAATCTTGGCCTGAGGAAATTCACAAGGATTCCCCCCGCACCATTTACCGGGATATCTTCAAGCATCATGAACCCTTTTTCTTCATATTCTCTCTTTGTCGCTGATACATCCTCCACCTCAAAAGCAATATGGTGGAGTCCGCCTTTACCATTGTTAAATTCCGCCAGAACCCCTCCCTCCGGTATTACCAGTTCTACGGGACATTCCTGCTCCCCGAACTTAGTAAACAGACAGTATGCCTGGTAGTCCTCTACAAATTCCGTATAATCCTCCTCCAATCCAAACCTGTTCAAAAATTCCTTTGCCTTATCCATAGAGGACATGATAATTCCCACATGATGCAGTCTCTTCGGTTTCATAATCTTCTCTCCTTTTCCTTCTCATTCTTTTACAGTTCCAAAATATCTCTCACCTTTTTTATTTTTTCTTTTAGATTGTCCACACTGGTCTTCGAAGTGGAAAATGAACAATCCCCATTAATAGAAACGCTGTATTCTCTCTCATTCAAATATCCAAGCAAAATCTCATCCTGCCTTCCATCTTGAAGTGTTACCTGGATTTTGATTTCTTCCTTTCCCGGTCCGCTGATATTTTTCATAAGCTCCAGAGTACGTATACTGTTATAGAATGGAAGGAATAAATCTGACTCTACCCTCTTTCCTTCATTCATGGCCGTATACCCTTTCCCTTTTGCCTCTACCTCAGTAAGCTCTATTTTTGTACCTTGAGCATATACCGTCACTCCGGCAATATCTTTCACTGAACGGGGATATAAAGATTCCCCCACTGCCAGACGGTAATCTGTCTCCAGAAATGTAAGGTCAGCTTGTTTAATTAGATATACCGCATTGTCCCCATCCTTTTTTATATACCGCTTATCTCCTGCTTTTTGTCCGATACGTATTTTAATATCACGGCCTCTAAACTTCATGGATATCAGATATTCAGGTTCTTCAAAACCCATTTCCGGCTCCTCTTTGTTTCCTACATATTCATCTGCCTTTATGTGGACTGCCTCATGGAGAAAAGTATTCTTTGCTGCATTCTGGTCACATAATTGCCGTACTGGTTTTTCCATCCTGAACCCATCCTCAGTACGGCCGAAAGCTACAGGAATCCTATCTTTTCCTTCTATTTCCAGGTATTCCAGCTGTTCATAGTCAGACTCATACATAAAATCCACAAACGCCATAGACTGATACCCTTCTGCTCTGCTATAAATTTCTTCCGGCAAGTCTGTCCCTATTATGTAAACCTCTTCTTTTTCTGTTGTCTTTGCAAAATACCCCTCCAGGGCACTGGACTTGCGTCCAATACGTATCTCAATCTCTCTGTTGTCATTACTTCTTAATATCAACCGCAGGAAAGGTTCAGAAAACCCTGCATCTTTTTCTTCTATTCCTTGTGCATAAGCCACACTCTCCAGATGAATAATCCTATAGAAAATATTCTCTGCTACTCCTTGGCTCACATCCTTGTTTTCTATCCCTGATATCCCATAACCTTTCTGGCCTTTTGATATCGTATAGGAACCTTTCTCTTTCTCCACTGTGATCTGTTGTATTTCATCCTGCATATCATCCGGCACCAAAGCTTCCGTCATCTTTTCCATACTTTCACCCGAAGGTGGGTCCGACCAGAGCCAAAGACATCCTCCAAGAAGCGCCAGAGCAATCAATACCATGCATATCCTTTGCCTTGTCTCCTTCATAGATATCTCCTCTTCCACCATACCCACAGTCCGGGAACCATGATAATCAGCGGAATCCCTGCAATACAGATGATTCCCAAAATGACTACCATATCCCTGTCTATCACAATGGGGTCCCCTCCTACCTGCTTGGGTGGTATGGCAAATGCAGTATCATCCATACCAGAGGTCCATTCCATCACCTTTGCCAAAAATTTACTGTTCCCCACCGACGACAGCTGAAGCATTTCATCTTCCGCAATACGTTTACTTCCCACTGCAAAAATCTTGGCGGTGCTGCTCCCGTTTTCGTTTCCCGCAACGTTCTTTTCCGAAGTAAGTGCCAAAACAAACGGCCCCTTGGTATCTGTAGAAATCTGCTGTGTCGTCAGCTCCTTCGTATGAATATCACGACCATAAGCATTGTCTGAAGTGGACAAAACCACCTCCACACTACAGCCCAAAATACTGCTGAAATCACTGTCCAGCGACCTGCCCGCCGGAACCACAGTGTAATATGAATGGTTCTGGAAATACTCTGTAATCATATGGGCGCCATAATATCCGATTACATTCACAGGCGTAGATTCAATATTATTTTTTGCATCAAAAATCACATCTTCCTGGAAACGGATTCCCCACTCTGCAAGGAAACCTTCCACCCTATCAAGTGTTCCAACAGAAGGATCGCTGAAATACATCATATTTCCACCCCTCTGGAAAAACTCATCCAAAAACGAAAGCTCCGACTGTGACAGATCACTCTGAGGGGCAAATACCAACAAAGTATTAATGTCATTTTTTACAGCCTGATTCAGAACCACCCCAGTAATATCGAATCCATTCTGGATCATTAAGTTCTGCAGCTGCTCACCTACATTCTCTCCATGTCCCATGACGATACCGATTTTTTCTCTTTCCGTTCTTGTCACATTTAAAATTGCCGAGGTCATCATAGACTCTCCATTAAAATATGCCAGTTCCTTTCCGTCTGCACTGAATTGATACATATCCGCCATTTTTAGGATTCTTCTGTTATCCCCGGACTCTACAATAATGGTGTTCAGCCCCACCTCCAGACCTTCCTCCTTCAACCGGTCCAAATAAATCACATTGGAATAGGGATCCACATAATTTACCGTGATTCTGTCACTGCTGCCATCATATTTATCCAGCATTTCTGAAAACTCCACTATGGCATCCCTGCTTTTGCAAATACAGTAAATATCTACATTCTGATTCACCGTCTTCATTAGTTCACGGGATTCCTGGGAAATTTGATACAGCTTATTGGATGTCATATCCAGTCTTAGATTCCATCTTCCGGAAATCCCTTCCACAAACAAATTAAACAGAACCACAATTACTACTGTTAAGAGGATGGTAACTCCATGCCCTTTCCGCTCCTTGGACATCACATACCCTGAGAAAACCAGGAAAGCTATTGCAAGGGACAAGTAATAACAGGCCGCTGAAACATCAAAAATTCCCATGGTAAAATCCGTATAGCGCCGAAAAACCGCAACATAATCGATAATCTTCACAAGCAAGGGATTTGCAGCATAATCACCGAACATACTGATAAGATATAGCCCAAACAAAACCGCATAGGTGACAATCGCCGCTACTGTCTGATTCTCCGTTAAAGATGAAAGGAACAAACCGATAGCGATAAAACAGGCTCCGGCCAGTACAATCCCCACATAGCATCCTAAAACCGTTATTAAATCTGTACCTCCCAGAGCTATAAGAATTCCCACAAAAATTCCTGTTAATCCAATGCCAATACCAAAAACTGTAAAAGCTGCGAGATACTTGCCTATGAGGATTTCCCTGATACGTAAGGGGATAGTTAAAAGCAACTGCTCTGTTTTCAATTTTTTCTCTTCAGACAAAAGGCGCATGGTCAGGATTGGAAGAAGAAACATTAAGGCCACTGTCATATTTGAAAAATACTCTTTCACATCATTGCTTTCAGCCAGCAGATTGTTCACCACAAAGTAATATGCTGTCAGTCCCATGAAGATGGCCAGATAAATATATCCCGTCATGGACTCCAGGTATGCTTTCATTTCCTTTTTATAGATACTTTTCATGCAGCCACCTCCTCTATGGGACTTGCCTCTGAATCAATTTAAGAAATACAGATTCCAAAGAATCCTTTATTTCCTTAAGCTCATAAAGCTTTGTCCCATGTCTCATCAGTATCCTGAAAAGCTCATTGCGTATCTCCTGCTCTCCATCGTATTCCACCCGATATCTCTCTTCTTCTGCATCCCGGCCGTAGAGGCTAACATCTGTCACGCCCAAAATCCCTCGTATTTCTTCAATACAGCTTTTCTTGCAGTTTTCCGTCACTATTTCAAACACTTTTCTATGAAAAAACTGCTTAATAAGTTCTTCCGGTTTGCCGAAGGCCATAATCTCACCTTCGTATATAAAAATAATTTCATCACATACTTCAGAAATTTCTGAAAGAATATGAGAACTGATCAAAATCGTATGTTCCTTCTTCAGTTCGAGAAGCAGATTTCTCACCTGTATGATCTGACCCGGATCCAGACCTATGGTGGGTTCATCAAGAATGAGTACCGGAGGATTTCCAAGAAGGGCCTGAGCGAAACCAATACGCTGTTTATATCCCTTTGACAGATGTTTGATGAGCCTTCCCCGCACATGAGTGATGCCGAGCTTATCCATAACTCTCAGAACCTCCTGAGACTTGGAGCCTTTCAGCTTTTTAGCCTCAAATACAAATTCCAGATAGTCCTCCACCACCATCTCCACATATAGAGGCGGTATCTCCGGAAGATACCCAAACTTACTTTTATATGCCTGCATATCTGTCAGCTGGCTTATCCCGTCTATCTCCACCGCCCCACAGGAGGGCTGAAGATAACCGGTAATGATATTCATAGTTGTCGATTTTCCCGCTCCATTGGGACCCACAAACCCTACGGCATGTCCCTTTTCAATAGTAAAATCTAAATTTTTTAAAACTTGTTTCTCACGATAGGATTTATTCACACTGCTTACTTTTAACAATAGCTGCATCTCCTTTAAACAGAAATGGCGGGGCGTCTGTCTAAGCCCCACCATTTTCTTCCGCGAAAGCAACAAACGAGTTTCCGTCTTATGTATCTGTCATATTCCAATCATATTTTTGAGTCCAAATGGCCCATCCATAAAAAGCTCTTTTGGCATTTCTTTTAATTCTTCTGCTATTACCGGTCTGAAATCCATCTGGTCAAGGATGTCTCTCTGCAAGTCCACACCGGGAGCAATTTCCGTAAGCACAAGGCCTTCCGGTTTCAGTTCAAATACGGCCCTTTCTGTGACATAATGCATTTTCTGCCCTTTCTTACGGGCAATTTCTCCATTATAAGAAATCTGCTGCACTTCCTTAACAAGCTTTTTAAGCGCACCTTCCTTCTCGATTACAAGCTTTCCGTCCACAAAGGAGCATTCAAGTCCCTTACCAGTAAAGGTAGAGCAGAATACAACATGCTTTGCATTGGAAGTAATATCAATAAAGCCGCCTGCTCCTGTGGGTTTCGGCCCCAGCCTTGTAGCATTTACATTTCCAAGTGGGTCCATCTCTCCCGCTCCCATAAACGTCACATCTACGCCTGCACCATTATAAAAATCAAACTGGTCGTCATGACGTACCAAAGCGTAACAGTTTTTTGCAATTCCAAAGTCAATACCACCCATGGGCAGCCCGCCGTAAATTCCTGATTCTACTGTGAGTGTTACTTCCTCCGCGATACCTTCTTCTGCAATAATGCTTCCAACCGTGTCGTTTGGTATGCCTGTACCCACATTAAGAATGTCATTTTTGCTGATTTCCATTGTTGCCCGACGCCCAATTACTTTACGGACACTCATTGGAAGTGCCTCCAGGGCAGCATCAGGTTCCCTGATATCTCCGCAGTAGGCCGGGTTCATGAAGAAGCTATGTGTCATCTTATGGTCTTCTTCCGGGTTATCACACATTACCACAGCGTCAATAAATACTCCTGGTACTGTCACCCGCTTTGGATGCAACGTCCCTGATTTCACCAAGTGCTTTGCCTGAGCTATCACCTTTCCTCCGAACTTCTTGCATGCAAGTACAGCAGAAAATACTTCTAACTGCATACATTCCTCTTCTGTAGTGAGATTTCCCAGTTCGTCGACCTTCGTTCCACGAATGATTACATAATCCAGAGGGATGGGTTTATACCGCATATATTCCTCACCCTCGATTTCCACTACATCCACCAGTTCCGGTGCATCCTTTGTAATCTCATTCATTTTTCCCCCACCTAAGCGGGGATCAATAAACGTCCCAAGGCCTACCTTGGTTATCTTACCCGGCTCTCCCCCGGCCATACTCCTGTAAAGCTGGGCAAACTGCCCCTGGGGAAAGCAATAGGCAAGACACTGGTTTTTTGATATCATATCCATCACTTTTGGCTGCAGCCCCCAATGCCCTCCGATAATCCTTGTCAAAAGGCCTTCGTGTGCAAAATGCTGAATACCTCTGTCCCTGTCACTTTGTCCGCAGGAATGTACCAGAGTAATATTTTTAGGAGTGCCCTCCTCCAGATAGCTTCTTTCAATCTCTTTTAAAATAGACTCTGATGCAGAAACCAGCGTCATGCCAATTGTGGCAATCGTACTATCGTCCCGTATCATTTTTACTGCTTCTTTGGCACTTACAAATTGTGGTTTACGCATTTATCCTCACCCTTTTCTTCATGAATACTCATAAAAACCTTTTCCGCTCTTTTTCCCATAAAGCTTTCCTGCTACCATTTTTTTCAACAATGGACACGGACGATACTTAGGATCGCCGAAGCTTTCATACATTTCAGTCATGACACTGAGCACCGTATCCAGGCCGGCAAAATCTGCCAACTCACATGGTCCCATAGGAAGGTTTGCCCCCAATTTCATAGCCGCATCTATATCCTTCGGCTCATTCCCTTCCATCACAAGAAAGGCAGCTTCATTCCACATTGGCACTAGCAGACGGTTCACAAGAAATGCGGATGTATCCGGTGCTTTAATTGGCGTTTTATTGATTTCCTCTGCAAAGTCCATTGCTTTTTTGAAGGTATCCTCACTTGTCTGTAAACCCGGAATCACTTCTACTAATTTCATAACAGGCGCAGGAATGAAGAAGTGCGTTCCCACTACTCTGTCCTGACGTTTCGTAGCGCCTGCCAGCTCTGTGATACAAAATGTAGACGTATTGGTTGCAATAATAGCTTGTTCTCCTAAAGCTTCATCAAGAGCCTGAAAAATCTTCTTCTTCAAGGCTGCATTTTCAGACACTACCTCTATAGCTATATCCACATCTGCAGCTTCTCCATAGTTATCAACGATTTTTATATTTCCAATGATTTTCTGATACTCCTCTTCCGAGATTTTTCCCTTTTCCACTTTTCTGTGAACAAAGTGCTTAATGTTTGAAAGCCCTTTCTCAGCTACTTCTCTGGAAATATCTGTAATAAGTGTTTCAGTTCCCGCCTGTGCGCATGCCTGTGCGATTCCCGAACCCATAAGTCCTGTTCCCACTACCAATACCTTATAGCTCATACCTTTTTCCTCCTTAATTCATTTAAGCTCTCAGCTTTGCTTCACGACTGTTGGCCAATACGATCATCAATAGTACAACACCTTGGATAAGCTGGCGCACGCCGGATGGCATTCCAAGTGCAACCAGAATACTGGTAAGTAAAAACAATACCATAGCTCCCAAAACACCACCGATGAGACTTCCTTTTCCTCCTGTCAGCTTGATACCGCCGATTACTACAGATGCCACAGAAAGAAGTGTATATTCATCTCCCATGTTGAGCTGGGCACTACCTACATATCCGACCAGCATAAGTCCGGCCAAGGCAGCCATCATCAAAGATATCCCATAAGCGCCTACCACAATAAGGTTCACCCGAAGCCCGGCCAGCTTTGCCGCATTCCGGTTGCTTCCCACTATATAAAGGGAACGGCCAAAATTCGTCTTTTTAAGAAATAGGATCATAATGACCACGATCACTGCTGCAACAATTGTCATTCCTCTGATTCTTCCCAAAACCGGCATTCCAAGATTGAGCAGCGCTTTTGGAATCGTCATGATAGGCTGTCCCCTTGTGAGTCCCAGCGTAAGACCGCTGATAACCACAGACATTGCAAGTGTCATTACCAGGGACGGAATCTTCAAAAACTGAATACACAGGCCATTGATCGCCCCAATCACAAATCCCAGTACCATGAACACAATAATGGCCACAACAAGCCCTTCATTAGTTCCCTTAGAAACCATAGGTCCAATCAAAGCTGTAAGACTCATCATGGCTCCTATGGACATGTCGATACCTGCATTACCGGAAATCATTACAAAAGCCTGGCCTATGCAGGCAACAGCAAGGATTGAGGCTCGAGCCAGGATATTACAAAGATTATTAATACTGGCAAAACCTGGATTTAACAGATTGCCGCCAATGATCAGTACGATCATGATTACAATAGATGGAATAAAATCCTTGTACTTTTCATTTTTCAGAAGGCCGGCAATCCCTGTATTTTTCGCTATATTTTCATTCATGTCACTTTGCCTCCTATTCCTGGAACTTCTTGATGAAGCCGCTGAGTACCACAGAACCGACTACCCCAATAAGCATGATCAGCCCCTGTGCAAAGCTCTGGAAAAACGAATTATTCACAGAGGAAAGAACCGTTGTGATTACTAGTCCCATAAATGTCGCACCGAAGATTGAGCCAACCGAGTCCCCGATACCTCCATTAAGGAGGATGCCTCCGATAACACAGGCAGCAATTACTTTCATAGTCATACTCTGAGCTATGAGAGGATCTCCGGCTCCACAGTACGCTGTCAGGGCAAAGCCCCCAATACCGTATAATAAACCTGCAAATGTATAAGAAAATAATTTAACTCTATTTACCGGTACTGCGGATACATAGGATTTCTCTGAATTTTGTCCCACAGCATAGATCCATATCCCCATTTTTGTACGCTTCACCACCAGCCAGAGAACTATGGCTATGACAATGAAAATTATGGGCGCTAGATACCCCTTCCCAAAGCCAAGATACCATATGAGCAAATCCATCTGCACACTTCCTGTTGGGGAAGGCATGATCCAGAGGGCGATCCCACCAAAGATGTACGAAGTGGCAAATGTGGTAAGAAGCGGCGTCACACGGAAAACCGAAACACAAATGCCATTTAAAAGTCCTCCCAATACTCCTACTAAAACACAGGCAGCTGCACAAACGCCAATGCCAAAACCTTTCATAGCCAAGGTTACATATATAACATTAATGAGACATATCAAACCTCCCAGTGAAATGTCCATTCCTCCACTGATAAGGACAACCGACAACCCAATGGTTACAATAATACTGGGTGCGTTTGCTGCCAGAAAACCTGTGATAAAACCTGCATTCAAATAGCCTGGTGATAGAATCTGATTAATCACCAGAAACAGCAGTAATAGAACCAGAGATGCGAATGCCGGCCACTGTATAAATACTTTTATCCTGTCTTTCATAGTCACCCCACCTTACACTTTTGTTTGCCCGAACTGTAGGCAGCTATATTTTCAACGGTTATCTCTGATCCCCGCAGGGTTTTCACTATTTCACCTTCATACATAACAATGATGCGGCTCAAAGGCATCATCTTAGATGTTTCTACCAATTCTTCATCATCACTGGAAATCATGACTACAGAACTACCCTTATCCAACAACTGTCTGAAAGTCTCATGCACATCCCGGCGCGCCTGTATATCAATTCCCTTTGTAGGGTCGTCTGCCAGAATGATTTTGGGATTTGAAGAGGTCCATCTCGCAATTACCACCTTTTGCTGATTTCCCCCTGACAGTGAAATAATCAAATCTTCACACCGGTTATACTTAACCCCGGCCTTTTTTAGGTAATCATCAATATTTTTTGGTTTCTTCTTCAGCAGCATATCGGAAACCACTGCGAAATTTTCTGCTATGGACCGCTCTTTAAATGTCCCTTCTTTTTCTCTATCACCAGAAACAAACGCAAATCCTGCTTTCACTGCTTTTCTAGGCGATGAAATTGTCAATGGTTTCCCATCAAATTCAACATTTACTGTGCTCTCCAGACCAAACAGACTCCTGAGAAAGGTTGTCTGTCCTTGCCCGTCAAGCCCTGCAACGCCTATAAATTCACTTTTATGTACATCCAGCTCTACCTCTTTATGGAATCTTGGTAAATGTACTTTTCCTGTGCGTAATACAATCTCCAAGTCACTTTCATCGATGGAATCACTGACCATGATCTCCTCCGTAATATCCCGGCCCGACATATAAGAAATCAAAGTGTTCTCATCTAAATCTTTAACCTGGAAGGTACCCACAGTATCACCATTACGCAAAACTGTCACTGTATCACAGAAGGCAAAAACTTCATTCAGTCTATGGGAGATAAACAAAACAATAACCCCTTCCTCCTTCAGCTGATTCAGCAGTTTTTCCACCACCTCCACATCACTTTTATAAAGCGCAGAGGTAACTTCGTCCACAATAAGAACTTGGGGCTTTTGAATTAAAGCTTTTGCCAGCTCCAATAGATATTTCTCATTGGCCGGCATTTTATCTATGCGAAGATTTAAGAGTTCTTCTTTTCCTATAAGCTTCAATACTTCCCTGGTCCGTTTTCTCATTTGGCTCCTGTCAACAAATCCCCCCTTGACATCCAAGTCACAGAGACACATATTTTCTTCTACTGTAAGATTATTTAACAAACTCAGCTCCTGAGACGTCATAATAATCCCTTTCGCTTTTGCCTCCTTAGGAGAAGATACCTCATATCTTTCCCCATCCATTGTGATTTCCCCCTCATCACAATAAAGGATTCCGCCTAAAATTTTGGATAACGTGCTCTTCCCGGAACCATTTCCTCCAACCAAAGCCCGCACCTCTCCTGTTTTTATGGTCATCGTCGCATTGCTGAGTGCAACAACGCTGCCAAACCGTTTTGTCACTTGATTGCAAACCAGTTCCAACTAATCCACCTCCATACGAATATACCTTCTATTTTTAAGAATAGCTTTGCAGGAAGACTCTCCTGCAAAGCCATGCATAAATACTAACGGACAACCTTTTAAACTTTTCTTTTATTTAAACATTGCGTCCCACTGTTCTTCAGACAGAGTTGTTCCAAGAGCAGCTGTATCTGCCAGATCTTCTCCAAGCTCCAGTGCTTCCTGCAGGGAAATATACTGCACCTTGTCATAACCCTTTACCCATGCTTTCTCTGCATCTGCCTCAGTAATTCCGTCTCTTGTCACACAGTAGGACGGAGGAATATTAATGGCATTCATCATTGTCTCATCGAACGGGTTTGCTTCCAGTTCAACATTCAGCTCCATGCCATTGAGTTTACGGACTGCATATGCGAGGGCATCTGCCGAAGCCTGAGCCTGGAAGGTGGTAGCGCACGCATCTAAGTTATCCATGGTTTCCCATTTACGGAAAAAGCTCATTACGTAGTCACCAGTCATCAGCGGAACATCCACACCTGCTGTTTCATAGGCACGGATAATTCCTTCTGACATAACATCCTGTGCAAGAACTGCATCAATATTGTCATATGTAGAAAGGAAGGTAGACATTGCTGTCTGAGCTTCTGTTTGTGACCAGCTTCCCGGTGCGGTTCCCAGAACCTTAATATCCGGATATTCAGCCAGAATTTCTTCTGCTACTTTCTGGCGCACCAAATCGGCCGGCATTCCGGGAGTTCCTGTGATATGGACAATATTTCCTTTTCCGTCCAGTTTATCTACCAGCCACTGAGTCATAATTGCAAAGAAAGCCCTGTTGTCTGTAAGAACCTCCACCAGAGAATCATCAACCCCGGCCGGGTCACTGGCAACAACAAGCAAAACATCCGCTGCCTTACACTTTGCAATAATCGGTGCCATGGATGATGGCGAGATTGGATTGATCAGCAGACAATCAATCCCTTTGGAAATCATGTCATTAATCTGGTTTAACTGTTCCGTAACATCGCCTGAGGTGCTGGCACTGATGTAATCTTTGATGACTCCTGCCTGCTTATACTGTTCCGCCTTCGCTTCAAATGCCTCTACATATTGTGCACGCCAAGTATTTCCCATATAGCCATTGGCCAATCCAATATACCAATCACCTTGGGGAAGCTTTTCCGAAACTTCTGCTCCTGTTTCTGCTGCAGTCTCTTCAGACGCTGCCGCTTCCTCCTCACCAGCCCACACAACGCTTGGAACTGCGAGAGAAACTGCCATAACTGCTGTTAATAATAAACTAACGATTTTTTTCTTCATCTCTTTCCTCCTTATACTGTTTTTGCTTACATACCATTATTACTCCGACCATGATCAGTGCTTATTATCCGTGGATGGCTAAAAAATTGTCCGTTGCATATTTGTGGATAAGTGGTTCATGTCCCGGGATGACGAATTCTGCTTTTCTCCTTATATCTGCCAAAGCTTTAAACGCCTCCGGTGTATCATCCAGGATATTGCCAATGATGTTGGAAGTAATATTTTCAAGAAGGTTTGCTGCATCTCCTGCATAGCACACCACACCTTCCCTGGTATTGATAATGACTGACTGATGCCCTCGTGTGTGTCCCGGCGTGGGAATCAGCACCAACCCCTCTGCTATTTCAAATTCCCCGTCGATCAGCTCAATATTCGTCCCGTTTCCGGCTTCTCCAGCAAATAAGGAAGGCATATAGTACTGTTTCTGGTTAGGCAGCGGATCCAAGGCAAATTCCCATTCTTTTCGCTGAATATAAATTTTTGCATTTTTAAACAGCCTGTTATTCCCGCAATGGTCATAATGAAGATGCGTATTGATCACGATATCCACTTCCTCAGGCTTCCAGCCAATAGCCTTAAGCGCTCCTTCCATTGTTTCATCTTCCTCAAGGATACATCCCTCTACTGTAGATACATTTTCATTGACCCACGCAACGCTGTGAACACCTGTATCGGCAATGATTTTCATACCGTTTCCTTCAATGGCAATAGACCACATGGGAATTACCATTTTTGTTCCACAATCTGTGCCCCGTGTCATCCCACCTTTGTCTACAGTTACCACTCCCATTTTTAAAACTTTTATTTCATAGGTTTTCATGCGCGCGCCTCCTCTTTATAAATTCCCGGGAAATTTCCTTTTTGAAATTTTTCCATAATCCCATCGTGTCCCGGAATGACAAATTCAGCTCTGGACCTTACCGTGTCAAATGCCCTGAAACCGGAAGTACAGTCATACATAATATTGGGAAGTACATTGTCCCAAAGGTTTTCCATAAGACCTATGGTATCCGCAGCAATACATACTGTACCTTCCTGCGTATTTACCAGCACTCCCTGAGAACCTGGCGTATGGCCGCCTAATGGAATCAGCTTCAATCCTGGCAGCACCTCATATTCCCCCTCCACCATCTTCCATTGTGGATACCGAACTGCACTCCACCCATATAAGTCCTCAAAATAAAAACATTTTTGGTTCTCTACTGGTTCAAAAGAATATTCCCATTCTCTCTTTTGCACATAGAACCTTGCATTACGGAACAAGTGATTGCAGCCTACATGGTCATAATGAAGATGTGTATTGATTACAATATCCACTTCCTCAGTATTCCAGCCGATAGCCTTTAACGCTCCTTCCATTGTCTCATCTTCTTCCTGAAGTACATCATACTGGTCTCCTAAGTATTCCTTAACCCAATCCAGGGAGCGTATTCCAGTATCAACCAGGATTTTGTGCCCGGCTCCCTGTATTGCAACAGACCACATTGGTATTGCAATCTCTTTTCCGAAATCCACCCCCATGGTTAAAGAAGATTTCTCTGCAATCAATGTCCCCATCTTTAAAGTCGTAATCTCATACGTTTCCATCTTTAGCACCTCCGCTTTCTCACATAATTTTTTGCCCGATTTTTATAGATCTCATGACCCGCTCCACTGCATTCTCCACGAGGATATTGGCGTTAAGCATAGCCTCATCCACATGCATAGGTCTGCATACAGCTGCTTCCATGGTACTTACACCCTTTTCGTATATGATTTCCGCTCCGCACTCTATGGAACCGGAAACTGCTACCACCGGGACATCCTTAGTCCTTGCCATTTTGGAGATCCCGGATATTGCTTTTCCAAATGCTGACTGTCTGTCAATCCTTCCTTCCCCTGTAATAACGATATCTGCCCAGTCTAATTTTTCGCTGAAATTTGACACCTCTAAGATAGCGTCAATTCCCGATTTTATTTTAGCCTCCGCAAAAGCGACTAAACCGGCACCCAAACCTCCTGCTGCCCCTGCTCCGGGGACTTCTTCCAAATCTAAGCCTAATTGATCTCTGATCACTTGTGAAAAATGTTTCAGTCCTTTATCCAGTTCAACAATCTGCTCCGGTGTAGCACCTTTTTGCGGGCCATAGACAGCTGCAGCTCCAAATTCTCCACACAACGGATTTGTTACATCACACATAACGATGATTTCTTTTTCTTTCAATCTTTTATCGGCCTTGCTTTTATCGATTACTTCTACCCGGGCCAGCTCTCCTCCACCAAATCCAACTTCCTTGCCGTCCTTATCCCGGAAAGAATATCCCAAAGCCTGCGCCATGCCCATTCCGCCATCATTTGTGGCGGAACCGCCGATACCAATATAAATCTGCGTACAGTCTTCATTTAAGGCCGCCTTTATCAATTCTCCTGTGCCATAAGTAGTGGCCTTCATCACATCACGCTCTTTATCCGGGATTAAAGGCAGCCCTGAGGCTGCTGCCATTTCCACAACCACCTTCCTGCCTGGCAATACTCCATAATCAGCCTGAATTTTTCTGCCATCAGGTGCAGTGACCTCTACGGTGTGATATTCTCCTCCAAGGCTGCTTACCATGGCTTCTACTGTTCCTTCACCGCCGTCAGCAACAGGCACGCACAAAAACTGTGCATCGGGAAATACCTTTTTCACACCCTTTTTTATCTGTTCCGCAACTTGCATAGTATTCAGACTTCCTTTATATGAGTCCGAGGCCAACAACAATTTCACAAGATATTCCTCCTTTTCGGCCGCTCATGTTATGCATTAAGCACAATTTAATTTTAATTACAATATTTTTTATGTGCGTTTTTACTAGTTCAAATTGTATAAAATCCCGAACATTCTTACAATATTACCCATACCAAATATATTTTCTGTTTTTGGTGTTCCGTACCATAGTTTAATGGACAAAAAAAGAGCCGCCGTTATTTCAAGGCAACTCTTTTTCTGAAGGAATTTTATCATCAATACTTATGAAATTTTTCTGTCATTTTACACCACATGGTCAAATTCATAAATGAGCATGGCAATATATAGAGGAATAGATTCCTTAATATTTCTCGGATCATATCCCGTCATTTCTTTCAGCTTGGTAAGCCGGTACTGCAGCGTATTTTTATGAATAAAGCAATCCTCTGCTGTTTTAGTTATAGAACCGTTGTTTTCCGAATAACACCGCAGCAACTGCACCCACCGGATAATCTCACCCTCTTGGCAATCTTTGAACACACGCTTGACAAACATTTCCCTGTCATGCTTAGAAATATTCTCGAGGAGCAGCTCTATGTCCGCATCACTGTACACCTTTATCCGCCTATTTTTCAAGCGCATAGCCAGATTGCAGGCTGTGTCGGCCTCACGGTAGGAACGCCGGATTTCGATACGGTTCGTACCGCCCGTACCTATTCCGCAGTAAACGATACAATCATACTGCTTTTCCACACTTTCTGTGATCTGTTTTACAACGTTAAAAACCTCTGCAGTCTTGGAACTATGAAAGAAAATAACCAGCTTTGTACCAATCTGAAAGACAAGATGTTGGGAATCCTGCTTAAGATATCTTCGTATTTCCTTAATAATTCTATCGAAAAGCTTCTGCTCCACCTCTGCTTCCCTGATTTTCTCATTTTGCTTTTTATTTACAATACCAAGGACTACCACCACACGGTCTAAATTGATATCAATACCCAATAGCTGCCCGCGAAGATTCATGCTTTCTTCCGTCTCCCCACTGTCTTCAGTTGCAAACAGCCATGTAAAAACAAAATTGTTTTTCATGTTTTCCGTGATTTTTTTCTGGTTGTTCTGGTAACTGTCCATAATCAGAATCTTGGTCATTTTTTGGATAATCTTTCCCAAAATCTGAACCTCTTCTTTTTCTCCGGTTATTCCCACAACCCCTACGATTTCATCTTCTATGATAATCGGGAGATTAATTCCGTTTTTTGCCCCGGCATACTGATCCTGGCTGCAAATGACTAGTTCATCCAGTTTCTGACTGATAACCTGCTGTGCACCTGAATGATACGTTCCAATTCTGGACATATCCGAACTGGCAATAATACAACCTGTCTCATCCATAATATTAATGTTTTTTTGTATAGTGTCCTCTAATTCCTCCACGATTTTCTGCATCTGTTTTCTGGGTATAATCATAACTATACACCTCACCTGTTCTGCGGCCAAAAGCCGCCTGCGACATTTTTTGCATTATGGATTGGTAGAGTTGTAAAATATTATATACAAAAATTTTTTCTACATCAATGGCTTTCATAACAGTTTTTTCATCCATTTACTGGTAATGGTACTAATTATTCTGCTTTCTCCGATTAATTTGTACATTTTATATTTTATTAACAAATGAAGTATTATAGTTCAATAACTATATCTGTTGTGCCCTGACACAATCCGGCAATAGTCACCACACCCTAATGCTATAAATTTAGCCATATAAGGATTTTTCCAATTCAATATGTCAAGATTTTTCCAAATTAATGTTGACAAATCAAGTTAAGTATCATATAATACTAGCATCAGTAATGATTATTATTATCAGAGAAAGGAGGAGTTATAATGGCAACACTGAAGTACAGCCGCCAGCGCGAGTCAATTAAGGAATTTCTTATGACAAGGAAAGATCATCCGACGGCCGATGTGGTATATGAGAATATGAAGCGCATCTACCCCAATATCAGTCTTGGCACAGTATATCGTAATCTTTCTCTGCTTGCTGATATCGGCGAGATTCGTAAGCTTCCAAGCTTTGGCGGAGTTGACCACTTTGACGGAAGAATTGAACAGCACTCACATTTCATGTGTAACAAATGCTGCAAAGTGATCGACATGGAGAGCGAAAACCTGGACCACCTCCTGGAGGATGCAGGCAAGGACTTTAACGGTGAGATTTCTGATTACAGTGTCAGGTTCTTCGGAATTTGTGAAGATTGTTTGAAAACTGAAAATAATTAGAACTTCTACTTGACAAGTCCAAATTAATATGTTAGATTAAAATAGTAATAATTACTATTATTAAAAACTAAAAATAAATCATATATTAAGAAAAGGAGAATGCAAAATGGCTAAATGGGTATGTAATGTATGCGGTTATGTTCACGAAGGAGATGCAGCACCGGAGGTATGTCCGATCTGTAAAGCACCGGCTGAGAAATTCACAAAACAGGCTGAGGGTATGACTTGGGCTGCTGAGCACGTGGTAGGCGTAGCTAAAGGCGTAAGTGAAGATATTCTGATGGATTTAAGAGCAAACTTCGAGGGCGAGTGCTCTGAGGTTGGTATGTATCTGGCAATGTCAAGAGTTGCCCATAGAGAAGGATATCCGGAAATCGGTTTATATTGGGAAAAGGCTGCATACGAAGAGGCAGAGCATGCTGCTAAATTTGCAGAGCTGTTAGGTGAAGTCGTTACAGACAGCACCAAGAAAAACCTTGAGATGCGTGTTGCTGCTGAGAACGGCGCTACTGCTGGTAAATTTGATCTGGCAAAACGTGCAAAAGCTGCTAACCTTGATGCAATCCATGACACCGTTCATGAGATGGCAAGAGACGAAGCTCGTCATGGAAAAGCATTTGAGGGTCTTTTAAAGAGATACTTTGACTAAAAATAACGACAGGATGGAAACTAAAACAGAATCCATGCTCTTGACAAGCCGTAAATAAGCGATTATTTAGAGACTTGGGAGATTTCTTCCAAGTCTCTTTCTTTTAACTGTCAGATGGAAAATTTTGTAAAAGGAGGATTTACAATATGTCTAAATATGCAGGAACAAAAACAGAGAAAAACTTATGGGATGCTTTCGCAGGTGAATCTCAGGCAAGAAATAAATATACATACTATGCTTCCGCAGCAAAGAAAGCAGGATACGAGCAGCTTGCAGCTCTCTATCTGGAGACAGCAGACCAGGAAAAGGAACACGCGAAAATGTGGTTCAAGGAAATCCACGGCATCGGTGATATCGCTGCCAACCTGGAGGACGCTGCAGCAGGCGAGAACTACGAGTGGACTGATATGTATGCACGTATGGCTAGAGAAGCCAGAGATGAAGGTTTTGATGAGCTTGCAATCAAATTCGAAGGCGTTGCCAAGGTAGAGGCTGCTCATGAAAGACGTTACCAGAAACTTCTGGAGTCTTACAAGGCTGATAAGACTTTCAAGGGCGATGCTCCTCTTGGATGGAAATGCCGCAATTGTGGTTATGTACATAACGCTGAGGAAGCTCCTGAGGTATGTCCGGTATGTGCACATCCGAAGGCTTACTTTGAGAGAAAAGTTGAGAATTATTAAAAATATAAATTGAGGAGTTTTCCCAGCAACCTGAGAAAGTCCTCATTGCGAGCCAAAAGACAGCCGGGCGGATTACTGCCGGGCTGTCTCTTTTTATATCATAGGAAAGTTGACAAGTCCCCCTTTAAAAAGACGAGATTTTCTAACCAATACCCCTGATGATACACCAGACTCAAAAACATTAAAAACGCGTACAAAAAACCGCAGAAAAAACTTGAAATTTATTCCAAATAATAGTTGACAAATACTCTCCAGTATCATATAATACAATCATAGTAATTGTTACTATTATTAAAAACAAAAAACAGAATAAAATAAATGAGAAAAGAAAAGGAGAAATGTAAAATGGCTAAATGGGTATGTAATGTATGTGGTTATGTTCATGAAGGAGATTCTGCACCGGAGATTTGTCCGATCTGTAAGGCACCGGCTGAGAAATTCACGAAGCAGGCAGAAGGTATGACCTGGGCTGCTGAGCACGTGGTAGGCGTGGCTAAGGGCGTAAGCGAAGATATCCTGATGGATTTAAGAGCAAACTTCGAGGGCGAGTGCTCTGAGGTTGGTATGTATCTGGCAATGGCAAGAGTTGCACACAGAGAAGGCTATCCGGAGATTGGCTTATACTGGGAGAAAGCTGCTTACGAAGAGGCTGAGCACGCTTCCAAATTCGCTGAGCTGTTAGGCGAGGTTGTTACAGACAGCACCAAGAAAAATCTTGAGATGCGTGTTGCCGCTGAGAACGGCGCTACCGCTGGTAAATTTGACCTGGCTAAGCGTGCGAAGGCTGCAAACTTGGATGCAATCCATGACACTGTTCATGAGATGGCAAGAGACGAAGCCCGCCACGGCAAAGCTTTCGAAGGTCTTCTGAAAAGATATTTCGGTTAATGAATAGACTCTCTTTCTTAAAAAAGATGGGATTGGCGAGAAAGCCTGTCCCATCTTTTTTGTTTATAATACCATTGTAGTGATTTCATATCTGTAAGGCACTCAGGCAATCCTGCTGAAACCAGGCTGTCCTGCCCCAATATCTAACAAGGTCTAACAAAATCTGACTGTAGCTCCTGTACCGTTATGCACTGACCAGCTCTTTAGCAAGGGTTGCTGCGCTGGCGGCATCTTCTGAGTAGCCGTCCGCACCGATTTCCTCTGCAAACTCGCGGGTAATAGGAGCTCCGCCTACCATAACCTTGATATCACTGCGGAAGTCCTCGCCATTCAGTGCTGCCACTGTATCGCGCAGGGATGGCATAGTAGTAGTAAGCAGCGCCGAAAGAGCAATAATCTTTGTATCCGGGTTTTCTTTGTAGCATTCTACGATTTTCTCAATCGGAACATCCACGCCTAAGTCAATCACTTCAAAGCCTGCACTCTCAATCATCATTGCCACCAGGTTTTTACCGATATCATGAAGGTCCCCGGCTACGGTAGCGATGATCAATTTGCCCAAAGCACCTGTTGCGCCTGTCGCCAGGTATGGCTTCAAAACCTCTACACCCTTTTTCATTGCGCGGGCAGCCACCAGCATTTCCGGCACAAAAATCTCATTGTTCTTGAAGCGTTCTCCAACGACTGCCATTGCGTCGATCATGCCTTCGTTTAAGATAGCGGTTGGCTCGCAGCCCTCGTCAATGGCCTCCTGAACTGCCTTGCCTACAAGCTTTGCTTTTCCCTTTTCTACCAATTCTGCAATTTCCTGAATCTTTGACATTCTATATTCCTCCGTAAATATACTATTTTTCCGCAGATATCCGCACCATCTGCGCCTGTAATTTGTTTGTTTGTGTGTCGTATGTCTATCGACAGCACGCCGCTTACCCGCAGTTAATATTTGCTGCCGTCCACATCCATTTACTTCACAGGCCCAATAATGCCTTCCCTGTATGCTCCGATATATTCCATGCAATAATCATCCTGTCCCAGAAGCGCCTCCGTGGCAAACACGATTCCCAGAAGGTCGCGGTTGGTCGGGTCGAGAATTGCGCTGTCCAGTCCTGCTTTCATAGCGAGCACTGTAAATCCGATGTTAATGAGCTTACGAACCGGCAGGTTAAAGGAAATATTGCTCACTGCTGCAGTGATATGGATGGAAGGATACTGAGCACGGATGGTGCTGATCACTTCCTCATTCATGGCAATGCCGTCCTCTGAGGTGCAGAGCATCTCCACCAGCGGGTCAATGTGCATACGGCTTGGTGCAATGCCGTATTCCTTCGCCTTTTCCATAAGCTTGTCAAAAACCCGAAGCCTGTCTGCAGCGCATTTGGGAATGCCGCTGTCATCGGAAAGAAGGCAGATGACTTCCCACTTGGTATCCGCAATCAGCGGGAAAATTTTGTCAACCTTATCCCCCTCCATAGAAACAGAGTTGATAAGTCCCGGACGCTTGCAGTAGCTGAATACCTCCGCCAGAACATCGGCACTAGGGCTGTCCACGGATATAGGCAGGTCTGTAACCTCCTGGATGCAGTCGATCATCCACTTTAAGGTTTCCACCTCCACTGCCTCTTCCACTGAGGCGCAGCAGTCAATATAGGTAGCCCCTGCCTCCGCCTGGATTTTCGCCCTCTGCTTGATAAATTCTGCGTCGCGCTCTGCAATCGCCTTAGCTACCACCGGAATGGAACCGTTGATTTTTTCACCAATAATAATCATTGTCTGTTCTCCCTATAAAGTCATGTTTATATTAATCCAAATGATAAATCTCTTCCATGCCTGACCAGAACTCGCCCGCTTTACGGTCCTCCAACGGCTGCATAAGAGGCTTCACCACGTCCCACCACCGCTGGGTAGCCGGGTCTGCCGCCATCTTTGCCATATCCGCCTCGAAATCGTCGCCGTCGTATTCATAATAGGCAAACATATAGTCGCCTCTCTGATAGATGCTGTAATTCTTCAGATGACACTCCTTGATCATCTCATTCACACCCGGCAGAGGGTTCGCGTGGTAACGCTTATACGCCTCCAGCCCCTCCGGCTTAATCTTAATCATCTCGCCAAACCTTCTAATCATTACGCCACCTCTCAATCGTAGATTCTCTAATCATTACGCCACTTCTTAGCCGTATCATTTTTTATTATTACGGCACCTCTTAGTCGTAAATCTTCTGCGCCTCGTCAAACAATGCCTTGATATTTACCGGAGGAACGTCACTCTGGATAGCCTCATGACTGGGGGATACGATCAAACCTGTAGGGAAATAGCCGCGCAGCTCTTTCACTTTATCCTTAACCATCTCCGGTGTTCCGTTTACAAGAAGGTCCTGGGTGTCAACGCCGCCACAGAAAGAAACCTGGCCCTCGAATTTCGCTTTCAGGTTGTCAGGCTGCATACCTGCTGCCAGAGCCTGAATCGGATGGATTGCATCCACGCCGGCTTCAATCAGAAGCGGGATTGCGTCCACGATAGAGCCGCAGGAATGGTAGACAACCTTTACACCATAGCTGTGGGCAATGTCAATCAGCTTCTTCGCACCCGGGATTACAAACTCCTCAATGAGTGCCGGACTGATCATCAGGCCGCGCTGGCTTCCCATGTCGTCGCCGATCAGGATTGCCTGTACCTTGCCCTTGGTAGCTTCAAGGAAAATCTTCAGTGCTTTCTCATAAAAAGCAACTATCTTATCATCTACCGCATGAACCATCTCCGGCTCGGCAACCATATTCATCAGGCAGGTCTGCATACCAAAGGCTGCACATACGTCCTGGAAATGGCAGGCCCATACCATACCAATCACCACTTTATCCTCGGGAGCCTCGTCTACGAGACGTTTACACTCCTCCGGATCAATGTATAATTCCGGGTCCGGCCACGGGAAATTCACAGCCTCCACATCCTCGATATCCTCGCACTCCGCAAAGCAGCCGTCCGCAGTCAGAGTACGATGCTCCGTGTCCACGTTGGTGCCGTTCATGTACCAGTCAAATGCAGCGTATAAAGCAGAGCAGGTGGGTGACTTATAAGGCACCTCAACCGCGTAGAAATCATCACCGCAGGCAACCTTTAACTCATTAAATGTATCTACTCCGTAAAATTTACACAGCTCCGGAATAGCGGTAGGTGTGGGCATTCCCATCCAGCATGCGGGCCTGTCCACAGGTTTTCTTTCAATTGTCGCATAAAAACGTTCTTTACTGTTCATAATCACTTATCCTCCTTCTATCAAGCCTGGCTGCGTTTCTGAATACTGTTGATGATAACCGCCAGGAAAATTACAAGACCTTTGATAACACTCTGCATATACGCGCTCACGCCCAGGAGCACCATGCCGTTTGCCAGGATACCCACAAAGAGCAGACCGATGATGGTTCCGCCCAGCTTACCTTCGCCGCCCATCATACTGGTTCCGCCGATGATCGCGCCTGCGATGGTATCCATCTCCCACGCATTCGCACAGGTCGGGTCACCGGAACGTACCTTCGCGGTAAGAAGCACGCCGGCGATACCGCAGAGAGCTCCGGAAAGTACGAAAACAAGAGTTTTCACTTTTTCAATGTTGATACCGGACAATCTGGCGGATTCCTGATTACTTCCCACCGCATAGATAGAACGTCCGAACGCCGTATATTTCATGACATACATAAAGATTGCATATAATACGATCATGTAAATCACAAGGTAGGGAATCGGTCCGATACTTCCGGATGCTATCTTACCGAATCCATCCGGCAGTCCGGCAACAGGGCGGCCATTGGTGAGCGTCTGAGCCATACCGCGGATAGCAGTCATCAGCGCCAGCGTTACCAGGAAGGAATGCAGCTTAAGCTTCGCGGTCACACCACCAGTGATCAGTCCGAAAAGCGCTCCGGCAGCGATCGCCACAATAATCGCCACGATCATTGGCAGTCCCTTGTTCATGATCATTGCACACGCAACGGAACAAAAAGCTACAATAGAACCCACACTCAGGTCAATGTTTCCACTGATAATAATCATCGTCATACCGATTGCCACCACGGACTGAATAGAAATCTGCTTAATGATGGTGATCAGGTTCGTGGGGGTTAAAAACTTATCACTGGCAATTGCCAGGACAATGCACATTAATACAAGAAATAAGTACATGACGTACTTCATTAAAAAATTCTTTAAGTCAAAGGATTTCTTTTCCAATTCTATACCTCCAATTACACAGCTTTCTGGCTGGTCGCATAGTCCAGCAGAATATCCTGGGTCAAGTCTTTATTTTCCAACACTCCGGTAACTCTGCCGGCAGCAAAAACCATAATGTTGTTCGATACCTGCAGAACCTCCGGCAGTTCCGAGGAAATCATGATAATACCGATTCCCTGCTGTGCCAGATTGTTGATCAGCGCATAAATCTGGTTCTTGGAGCCCACGTCAATACCTCTGGTAGGCTCGTCCATGATGAGAATCTTCGGCTCCATGGCCAGCCATTTGGCGATAACCACCTTCTGCTGGTTTCCGCCGCTAAGTGCTCTGGCTTTCTGATTTCCGTCTCGGCACTTGATGCTCAGAGATTTGATATAATCATTTGTAAGAGCAATCTCCTTGCTTAAATCCAATGAAAAACCCTTTTTCAGCCTGTCCAAAATGGTCATGCCCACGTTCGTATGAAGGTCCATTCCGAGAATCAGGCCCTCCTCCTTACGGTCCTCTGTGATAAAGCCGATTCCCGCATGTTTTGCGTCCTGAGGCGACTTGATATGTACCTCCTGCCCGTTTATGAACACCTGCCCGGAATCCTTGGGGTCAGCTCCGAAGAGTGCCCGGACAAACTCAGTCCTCCCTGCTCCCGCCAAGCCGGCTATGCCGAGGATTTCCCCTTTATGAAGCTTTAAGTTAATGTTCTGGAACTTTTTCCCTGATGAGAAATTCTTAACCTCCAGCAGTATTTCGTCAGTATAGCATTTCACCTGCTCGGTGGCAGTCATGCTTCTGCCTACCATGTTTTCGATAATGACCTGTTTAGGTGCATCCTCAATGTTCATTGTTTTTATGTAACGGCCATCCCTGTAGATAGAGATGCGGTCACAAATGATGGGCAGCTCCTCAAGCCTGTGGGATACATAAATAATACTGATTCCCTTTGATTTCAGGTCCTTGATAATCTTGAACATATTATCAATTTCCTTATCGGAAAGAGAGGCCGTGGGCTCATCCATGATCAGCACCTTCAGCTTGTTGGAAAGTGCTTTGGCAATCTCCACCATCTGCTTTTGCGCTACACTCAGCCTGCCAACGATCGTTTCCGGCTTAATGTTCGTCACTCCCAGGCTGTCAAGAAGCTTCTGTGTTTCCTGATTGATTTTTTTCCAGTCTACCCGGGGGATGGGGCCTACATTATTATACAGAAGCTTGCCCATATAAATATTCTCTGCCACGGAAACCGTATTGATCAATGAAAACTCCTGATAAACGGCACTGATGCCCTTGGCACGTGCGTCAAACGTGGATTTGATGTCTACTTCCTTTCCGTCCAGATATACCTTGCCTTCGTCATTTGAATAAGCCCCTGTGATAATCTTGATTAGGGTACTTTTACCTGCCCCGTTCGCGCCAACAAGGGCATGTACTTCACCCTCCCGCACTTCCAGTTCGGCATTTTCCAGGGCTGTAATGCCGCCGAACCGTTTGGTAATGCCCTTCGCCTGTAATACAATATCCGGCACGTGCACTTCCTCCTTTTTTCATTCAAGTACACTCCGCCTATCTGGCACATTGAATAATAAGCATTCGCTGTACCAGCGCCGGGCGGCACTAGGCGGTAGTGTTATCTGCTTACAAGGTAAAAGGTGTTCCTTTGACGAACACCCTTTATCTTTCACTGCTTATTTTCAAGTGTTATTATCCTACAAGGTCCTCATGCTCGTCGATGTAAGTCTGAATCTCATCCATGTTGTCTTTGGTGTAGGTGTAGGTAGGAATCATGATTTCTTTTTCTACTTCTTCGCCTTTTACAGCTTTCACAGCGTTTTCTACTGCCTGGTATCCCATGTCATAAGGCATCTGAGTGGTGATCGCCTGCAGAGTGATGGAATCGCCCAGCATATCTTTTGCCAGCTCAACGGACATATCGGTTCCCATAAGAACGATGTCGCTCTTGCCTGCGTTCTCAAGAGCTGCAGCACAGCCTAAGAGAGAGGTCTGGTTCCAGCACCAGATAACCTGTACGTCCGGGTTAGCGGTAAGAATCTGCTCTGTAATGTCAAGTCCTTCTTCCTGAAGCTCAGCATCCTGCTCGTTTACGATTTCTACGGTTCCGGCGTCGGTCAGCTCTTTGATTGCTTCTTTGAAGCCGTCACATCTTGCGATACCGATTTCGTAGTTGCTGTCGCCGATGATGGCAAGCTTACAGCCATCCGGGAAGTTTTCTTTAATATAATCAACTGCGTATTTACCTGTATTTCCGCCAAGCTCTGAAGGAACTACGCCTACGTGGCTGGTAACGTCGGTATCTACGGTGGTATTCCAGGTAACGACCGGAATCTGTGCGTCCTTAGTTGCAGTCTCAACTGCTGCGATGGAAGCGTCCACTGCCAGTGGGGAAATTACCAGAGCGTCTACCTGCTGTGCCATAAAAGTAGCAACATTGTCGGATTCTTTGGAAATTTCGTTGTCGGATGAAACGATGGAGAAGTCTACGCCTAATTCCTTAGCGGCATCCTCCTGGCCCTTGATAACCTCAGCAAACCATTCGCCGGAGTTGTTCATGATCACGGAACCGATGGTGATTTTGTCCTCTGCGTGAACAGCCATTGGCAGGGCACAGATCATTGCTGCACATAACATTACACTTACTAATTTTTTCTTCATTTTCTACCTCCTGATTTGTAGATCCGTTTTTTGATGGTTTCATTATAAGAAAAACCCATGAAAATATGAATTCAATATTTTCATGGGTTTGGTCTAATTTTTCATTTTTATATCAGAAATTCAATATTTCAAGCTCTCACCCTCCATCGGCGACTTATACTTATCCACGTTATCCCGGGTGATAATCTCTACAGTATTTTTGTACCAGGGGCGCAAGGTGCTGCCGGATATGGCCTTGCGTGCGCACACAAGTGCGTAGTAAGCCTCATAATCCGCTGGCTGGCTCACGATTCCGTAGAGCCTTCCGTCCTTCACTGCCTGCATGTCACTCTCGGAGTTCCCGATGCCGATGACCTTAATGTCTTTTTCCTTTCCCCTGCTTTTGAGCATATCGTAAGCGCCTATGGCCATATTGCTGTCATGGCAGTAGATCATGTCAAGCTGCGGGTTCTTATTAAGCAGGTCCAGAGCCGCCAGTCCGGCCATACTCCTTGACCATTTTCCGTTGACGATTCCCACCACCTCGATATTCGGATAAGAAGCAATCCGCTCAAGAAATACCTGCGTGCGGTCAATCTGGGGAGAGCTGCCGGGCGCGCCTTCGATCACTCCCACCTTGCCGCTTTTTCCGTCAAAGTAATCCACCGCCATCTGCGCGGCAAGCTCAGCTTCCTCCTCGGTACTGGCACCTACATAGGTGGTGATATATTCCGAGGAAACCATATCTACCTTCATATTTACATTGATGACCGGAATCTCCGCCTGGTTTGTCTCTTTGAGTACATTAAGAAGAGACTTGGCATTTACAGGTGAAAGAATCACAGCGTCCACTTTCTCTTCAATAAACGCTCTCATCTGCTCAATCTGTACATTCGCATCCCAGTCTGCATAACAGAGCTCAAGGGTGCAGTCCTCTTCCCGGGCTGCAAGCTCTGTGATCATATCGCCCAGCTCCTTCTGGTAAGCGAAATCTTCTGATGCCAGGGTCACGCCAATCACAATTCCTTCTGTTTCGGTTTGCTCCATAGGCTTGTCCATATCAGAACCACTGCTGCGATTTCCACCCTGATAAAAGAGATACATACCTAAAAGCAGAGCAGCCAGCAGAAAAATCAATACAATCTCGATTGCCGGTTTCTTTCTCATGACCTGCCCTCCTCTAAGATATACGGCAGCGTATATTCTACTGTGGTGCCCACACCAACCTCTGATGTATAACGCAGCCCGTAGTCGTTTCCGAATCTGAGCTTAATGCGTTCATTCACATTTCTAACGCCAATGCCGGAACCACTGATATTCTCCATCGGTGCCTCGCCGGAAAGTATTTTCTCACACATGTCCATACTCATGCCGCAGCCGTCATCCTTGACTTGGATTTTCAGAATACCGTCCTCGCGGAAAGTGTGAATGATGATATTTCCCTTACCTTTTTTCTGCTTGATGCCGTGATAAATACAGTTTTCCACAATGGGCTGCAGAATCAGCTTGATGATTACACATTTCTCCACATCCTTTTCCACGATGAGGTCATAGGTGAGCTTGTCCGCGTAGCGCATACTCTGGATGATGAGATAGTTTTTCACATGCTCCATCTCTTTTTTCACCGTAATCTCTTCATTCCCTTTATTGAGAGAGATGCGGAAAAGCTTTGCCAGCGCCTCGGTCATGGGTACAATATTCGTATCGTGTGTCTCGGCCATCCAGATAATAGAGTCCAATGTATTGTATAAAAAGTGCGGGTTGATCTGGGCCTGGAGTGCCTGAAGCTCATATTTCCGCTTCTCCTCC
Organism: Blautia schinkii DSM 10518; assembly: GCA_000702025.1. Taxonomy (GTDB): domain Bacteria; phylum Bacillota; class Clostridia; order Lachnospirales; family Lachnospiraceae; genus Blautia_A; species Blautia_A schinkii. Next base: position 170,256 of record JNKJ01000007.1, on the reverse strand, counting down.
TGCTCCTGGACCATCTGCTCGTTGAGGTTCTTGATACGTTCCATCATCTCATTGAAGCTCTGTTCGAGATTACCGATTTCATCATCACTTTCTATCGAAACCTTTTCGTCCATATTTTCAAAGCTTACCTGAGTGATATGCTGCTCCAGAGATTTGATTGGTTTGACAATATTTGTAAGCACCCGGTTTAAGGCAAGCAGGGTTAAGATTAATGTCAGACCTACGGAGAATACAATAAGAACGCTTGGGTCCTTTAGTCTGGCAGTGATTGCGGAATATGGCAGCACGCTGAGCGCAGTCCATTGTGTTCCATCCATATTTTTCTTTGTAACCAGATAATCCACCCCGTTAAGCTTCATACGCAGATTATCATCCGATGTTCCGGACAAAGCCTGGTTGACTGTAGTGAGAGTATCTTCCTCAGCGAGGCTTATCTTCTGCTGTCCTTTTTTCTGCTGGTAAATCAGCTCGCCCTTATCGTTGAGCACGCATACAAAGCTCTCAGGATTCCCCTGGCTGGATTCACAGATTTCTGCGATTTTATTAAGGTTCAGGTCCAGGAGAATCACACCCAGAAAGGAACCGTCCTTGTAGTTCTGGATTACCCGGCTTAACGAAATCGTCTGCTCGTTGTTGTTTTCCAGGAAGGCATGACGATTAGGGCCTGTCACAATTACAGACTGCGGGTTCTCCACTGCTTTGGCATACCAGTCAAGCCCGGAATAGTCCATGACAACATTCCAATAATTATAGATGGTCTTATAAAACAGCAGGTTTTCCTGTCCGAACACCATGATGGAGGAGATATCCGTGCGCATGAGCAGAAGGTCGTTGAACGCCTGGGAGCTCATTTTGTATTCCCTCATCTTCTTAATCCGGGAGGGTTGGTTGTATTTCTCCTGGTTCTCCACTGCGGCTACCAAATAATTCTGAAGGGCGTAATTATAGTTTACATTTTTTGCAATGGCATCTATTTCTTCTATATAAGTGTCCAGGTAGGAGGTGACGTTACTTAGATTCTCCCTGGAATTGGAAAGCTGCTCCTTGATAATCCTGGAGCGCAGTATCACAATGGAAAAAGCCACCGCAATGACCATGGAGACTACAATCAAAATGGTAATCTTGGTCAAAGCCTTATTTTTAATTCCCTTTTCTTTCTTCCCCACTTTACTACTCCTTCATACGGAAATCAGACGGCGACATGCCTGTATACTTTTTAAATGCGATGCTGAAATAATGGGAGTTGGCAAAGCCCGTCTCATAGGCAATCTCATAGGATTTCATGTCTGTTTTCATCAGCAGCTCCATAGATTTCTCCATCCGAAGGTCTGTGAGATATTTGACAAAATTTATACCCGTCTCCTTTTTAAAAAGCCCGCTTAAATATCCCGTACTCACGGAAACATGCTCCGCGGCCATACTCAGGGAAAGGTCAGGATTTTTGTAATTCTTATCCACGAACTCCTTCACCTTATTGATGATCTGCATGCTGCTGTTACTTTTAACATAATTGATTTCTTGGTAAATTTCTCGCGAAAAATGCAGGAGTTTTTCTTCCATCTCCTCAGGTCCGCCCATGCGGTCGATAATTTTATAAAAACTAAATCCGTCGTTCCATATTTTCTCGGATACCTCTTTTAAATCGGAAAGCTCACGCAAAAGTGAGGTGATCACATCAATATAGATCATCTTTAAGTTTGCACCGGATAGATTCCGGGCTGTGCTCACGGAGGTAATGATATCTCTCACAGCCGCGGCAATCTCCGCCTCGCCCTTGAACTTAATGCTGTTGATAAGCTTCTTCGTTTCTTTCACAGGATAGTAAAAGGTCTTTTCCAGGTAATCCAGGTCTGTGATGTCGTACACGTTATTGCTGCCCAGGGAATATTTACAGTCCATGGCTCTTCTCGCATCCTTATAGGACGTGTTTAGCTCTTGGGGAGAGTCTACGATAGAGCCTACGGAACAGGTGGTTTTTATCTTGATGGTATTCCAGATGGCTTTCTGCACCACGCTCATGGTGAGATAAACTACCTCATGATAGTCCTCCACCAGCGCACAGCATCGGAACAGCACGACGATTCGGTTGCTGCCGTCCCCAAATATGTAATGGCCGCTTCCAAGGCATTCCTGCGCGATATTTTCACAGGCAAAAATATAGCAATCGTAATCCTCAGGCGCTGTCTCGGATAAATCCACATCAATCACGGCCACTGCGTAAGGGCCCTTTGTCAAATCCACCTCAAGGCCCTTGCTGCTCTCCAGGTAACGGTTTAAGTTGGCGTTTGGGGAACATACAATACGGTGGAGCATCTGCGCGCGTAGGGCGGGAATACTCTGCTTGAGCTGTCTCCTCATGGTGGAAATATATAACTTCTGCTCGTTCTCAATATTCAGCTTTTTGCAGATTTCGGACATTTTCTTATACAGGCTCTCTGCGCCTACGGGCTTGAGAATATAGTTTTTTACGCCGAGATTCACAGACTGCTGGGCGTACTCGAAATCCTCATGGCCGGTGAGGATGACTACATGGATTTCCGGGAACTCCTCTGAAAGGACTTTAGAGAGTTCAAGTCCGTCCATGAAGGGCATAACAATGTCCGTAAGCACCAGGTCCACCTTATGGCTGCGCACAATCTCCAGCGCCTCCTGTCCGTCCTCTGCCAGAAAAATCTCTGAAAAGCCTAAGGACTCCCAGTCGATGATCTTTTTCACACCATTACGAATCAATGGTTCATCGTCAGCGATCAGCAATGTGTACATTTTGTTTTCCCCCTTCACTTATGACTGCCCACGGTTCTCCAAAGCCTGCGCAGCAGCACCCAGGCGGTTGTAAACAGTTACCGCGTCCTCAATATGCAGGGCGTTCCCTGTGGTCCCTGGCGCTCCGGCCGTGACGAGAATGTATTCCCTACCCTCTATTTCCGCGAAGCTTGCCAGGCAGAGTCCTGCGTCATTTGTAAAGCCTGTCTTGCCGCCAAGTATCCTGCCGCCTGTAACTGCAGGGTCAGTGAGGCTTTTGAACATAGTGCTGTAATATGTGATCCCGTCCGGGTGAATATTGGTGGGCGCTGTGGAATGGCGGGCGCTCTCTATCATTTCGCGGAAGTCGTCATTGCGCAGACAGTATTTAAGCAGAACGGCCATATCCAGGGCTGTACTGTAGTGCTCCGGGTCATGCAGTCCGGTGGTGTCGCAAAAGTGAGTGTTTTCCATGCCAAGCTTCGCTGCTTTTTTATTCATCAGCTCTACAAAGGCTTCCTCGGATCCTGCGATATCCTCGGCCAGTGCAATGCAGCATTCCGCTCCCGATGGAAGCAGGACACCATAGAGCAGGTCGGACGCTCGTACTGTCTCATCCGGCTGAAAGCCTGCCTGGGTGGCATCCTGGGCGTAAAGAGCCGGGAACATATCCGCGCTTAAGGTGATCTCTTTGTAAAGGCTTGACAGCTCCTCGATTGCCACAATCGCTGTCATCATCTTGGTAAGCGATGCGGGGTACATCCGCTCTTCGCCTTTGGTTTCTGCGATGATTTTGCCTCCCTTTGCCTGCATAAGCACTGCGTAGGGGCTGTTGATGCCGCTGATGTCAAGCTCCTTTACTACCGGGCGGTTGAAGTTCAGCATCCAGTCTTTTACGCCTTTGTTCCAGCCGATCATGATTACCAGGGCCAGGAGCACCAGAATCTCGATGACTGCGCAGAATATTATTTTTGTTTTATTAGTTTTCTTTTTTGTACGTCTGTTTGATGCCAAAATGATTCCTCTTTTCCTCAATAATGCTTATCACAAGCCGTTCCACCTATCATTATATACTCATTTTCGTATCCTGAAAATGTTTCTTCCCACTTTGGAATTCCAATTATTTTACTATAGTATAGTTAGTACTTCTTGCTTTTCCATTCTGCTTCAACAAGTTGCCTTTTACCATTTTTCTGATGATTCTGGAAGCGGTAGATGTACTCACTTCAAGCAATCTGATTACATCATTTCTTGTAATAGCACTATGCGATAGGACATATTCCAATATTTTCTCCTCTTCGGTACTTAATACATTTTCAGCATTAATATCAAAACTTGTGATTGGTTCGGCTTTTAATGCAGAAGTATTTCCTGTTTCATATTTTGCGTTGATGTTAGGCAGTATGATTTTAAAAGCATTCTTGGTAGTTACAATTGCAGGCTTTTCCTCCATATCTTCGTATGCTTTCATAATCTTGCCCATTCCGGTACCGTAAGCCTCAATCAAGTGCAGTCTGTAGAACACATTCGCAAGATTTTCGTTTCTGCATACAGAAATTCCTACCATAATATCTTCCAAATCAATTCCCGGCATCAATCCGCCAATGGATACAAATTCTATCCGGTCAGTATAAATACTGATAAGTGAACTGGCGCTAAAGGAATAGTCACGGTGAACCAGCAGATTTAGCAACGCTTCCCGAACAGCAATTTCCGGGTAGTCCCTGACATCAATCCTCAGTAATTTTTCTATGGTTGCACGGGTCTGATTGCGGAAGTCGATAAAATCATATACATCTTTCAGTTGTTGTATCAGAGATCCGGAAAATTCCCGGCGGTCCTTGAAAACCGTCTGATCCGTTCCCTGGAAAACAGCAACCTTAATCGTATGGACACATTGATCCGATAGAAGCAAGCCTAAGTTACTGTAAAGGTTGTCCTGGTCGATTAACTTCAGTGTTCGCATTTGCTGTGGGCCAAAGTCTACCTTCCGAAGCCCAAATTCTTTTTTTGTGGTTTCGAATGTGAGTTCCTGGTTCAAGCAACGCATAGCCTCAAAACGATCTCCATCCGTTTCCTTAATCATATGCCGGATTGCCGTGTCAGTGGCAGGAACAGCAGAGTAGCCCTGTCGCACATATACACCCTCCGGACGCATCCCTTTTTTTGCAAGATAGTAAGGACGGTCTGTTCCACGCTGAATATCCACAGCGACAATCTTCTTTCCGTCTTCCTCAATTGTTTCATAATGCAGGAACATCGTTATATCCGGTTTTATTGCGTCTCTTACCATATTACTGATTTGCAGAGAAACCCCATCAGGATCATCAAGTCCGACTACTGTACCATCATCCTGGACGCCAATGTATAGTTTGCCGCCATCACAGTTTGCAAAAGCAATGATTTCTTTTTTAATTTCATCCACAACGGCTTCTTTTAACTCTATCGTCTCACTTTCTCGAAAAACCATAACGCTATCTCCTTCATTTTTATTCTGTGGTGATATTATATCAAATCGAGTCAATCGGGTCAATATAGATGACACGATTTATGACACGATAATTGACACGATTTATAAATTGTACCTTCTGGCACTTGTAACCCAAATTTCCAAGTAACAAGCAGCAAAAAACAGCCAACTTTTCCATTGGCTGCTTTCTGTAAATATCATTCTGTATCATATGTAATTGCATTTTGCTTTTGTTAATTTTCCTTACTATAAGGTGTCCCAAGCTGTGCCGGCACGTTAAAGTTCCGTCTTGCCACAGTAAGCACGATAGTCAAGATATACGGAAGCGCGATGAACAGCTCGTTGGGGAAGTAGCTTCCGCCGCCCACGGTCTGCATATAGATTGCCAGAGCTTCGGTAAAGCCAAAGGCCAATGTTCCGATAACCGCGCCTTTGGGATTCCAGTTGCCCAGGAAGCAGATAGCGAAAGCAATCCATCCACGGCCGCCGATCATACCTGAGGTGAACATTCCCAGATACCCGACAGAGTAGAACGCGCCCGCAAGCCCTCCCATAATACCTGCCGCAAGGACCGTCAAAAAACGTACTTTATTGACAGAGATACCCGCAACGTCAACCGCCTCAGGATTCTCACCCGTGGAGCGGATAGTCAGCCCAATCGAGGTTTTAAACAGCAGAAAATAAGAAAGCGGGATAATCAGGTACACAAGGTACGTAAGTATATTCTGCCGGAAAAATATCTCCCCAATCACCGGGATATCTCCCAAAAGCGGAATGGCAAGCTTCGGCAGCGGCGAAATCTTCAGCGGTGAAACCGGCACGCCGAACAAAACTCTCTGAAGATATGTACAAAGCCCTGCCGCCAGGATATTGAGTGCGGTTCCTGTTACTACCTGGTGCTGCCGCAGATGAATCGTAATAAATCCATACACTCCTGCCATCAAAAGTCCGCAGACCATTGCTAAAAGGATTCCCGCAAAGGAGCTTCCGGTAAGATACGCGCCCACGAAGCCGCCCCAGGCTCCCATCAGAAAGATTCCTTCAATGGCAGTGACCATCATGCCCGAACGCTCCGCAATCACCTCCGAGATGGAGCCCAGAAGAAGCGGCGTGCTCATCATCAGTGCACGTGCTAATAAACTAACTACCATTATTTTTCCACCACCTTCTGCAATCTGCGTTTTTCTCTGCGGTTAGCCATCCAGGCCCGCAGGAAGTAAGACACGATGACGAAAATCATCACAAAGCCCTGCATCAAATCAACAATACTGGACGGGATATTTAAGCCCGGCATCCTTCCCATCAGGTTTCCAATCACACCCAGTGCGCCGAAAAGGATGGAGGCAAAAATGATACCAATAGGATTGGCATTTGCAAGAATGGCAATTCCAAGTCCTGAAGAACCAATCGAGGTGTTAAAATCCTGTATCAGCATATGCTGCACGCCGTTAATCTCTGTAAACCCGGCCATGCCCGCAAGTGCGCCGCTGATAAAAAAAGCGATCACGAATACTTTTTTTGATTTGATTCCAGACTTTTCCGAGGCCGAAGCATTACTGCCCACCGCTCTGATGCGGTATCCAAGCGTTGTCTTATAGAGAAGAATCCACACACCCACAGCCACCAGCACTGCCAGCACGAAGCCCCAGTGAAGCCGGGTGCCGGGAATCAGTGTGGGAATCCATGCCTCTCTGGAAATCGCATCTGTCTGTGGATATTCCCCCTTTGTCTCCAGGAGGAAGGTACGAAGCAGATAATTCATCAATGCCTGTACCACATACGTGGACATCATACTTACCAGAAACTCATTGGCGTTGTATCTTGCCTTGAGGAAACCTATTAAAGCGCCGATAAGTCCGCCCGCCACAAAAGTAAGCACGACCACAATCAGCAGGAGTACGGGAGTAGGCACCACACCATCCATTTTCAATGATGCTGCAATGGCTACAATCGCACCCATGTAAAACTGTCCCTGCGCACCGATATTGAAGAGATTTGCCTTAAAGGTAAAAGCAAAGGCCAGTGCGGTAAATATCAGCGGTGTCGCCTTCAGCAGCACATCCCCCATGGTATATTTATCGGTAAACATCGTATGTAACGCATCACCAAAGACGGTAAACGGATTAATATGCAGGAGCATGAGCATCAATCCACTCAGAATCAGACCGGCAGCAATCGCCAGGAAATTGGTGATGATCAAATCTTTCAGTTTATCCTTGTCATTCATTTCCTGCCGCCTCCTTTTCCTGCGCATAACCGGCCATCAAAAGGCCAATTTTTTCCGTATTCAATTCCTCGCTTCGATAGATTCCCATAAAGCTCCCTTTGTACATCACTGCAATACGGTCACACATTTCAAATATTTCCGACAATTCCGTCGATACGAGCAATATACTTTTCCCTGCCTTGCGCTCCTCGAGGACTACGGTATGGATGTTGTTGATCGCACCCAAATCCAGTCCACGGGTAGGCTGGTTGAGGATCAAAAGCTCGGAGCCCACGGAAACCTCTCTGGCAAGTATCACCTTCTGTTGGTTGCCGCCGGACAAACCGCCCGCCCTGGCGTCAGGTCCCGGAGCTTTAATCTGATAGTCCTCAATCGCCTTTTGCGTACAGGCATTCAGCTTCTTTTTATCTATAAACCCGTGATTCGCCCATTTACTGCCAAAGCTCTCCTTCAGCATCATATTCTCCGCCACTGTCATGGGCATTACCATGCCGTCGCGGTGACGGTCCACAGGCACATAACCAATTCCTTTGCCAATACGTTCACGTACAGTGAGCCCTGTGATATCCTCACCGTTAAGTGAGATATGCCCTGCTGTCGGCTTGAGAGAACCCGTAATAGCTTCGCACAATTCCTCCTGGCCGTTTCCGCTCACACCTGCAATTCCGAAAATCTCACCCTCGCGGATATTAAAGCTGATATCACGCAGAAGAGGCGCTTCACCTTTCTTTTCGATGGTCAGTCCTTCGACCTTAAGGCATACCTTGGCCTTATCTCCCATGGGACCGCTGTCCTTCTCAGGCTGCACCAGATCCTTGCCTATCATCAGACGGGAAAGCTCTGTCTCATTCGTGTCCTCTTTTTTTAGATTACCGCTCACACGACCATTACGCATAACAATGATGCGGTCTGCAACCTCCATAACCTCTTTCAGCTTATGAGTGATAAATACCACGGAATTTCCTTTTTCCGTGTAGCTTTTCACAAACTGCATCAGTGTCTCGGATTCCTGAGGTGTGAGCACAGCGGTGGGCTCATCCATGATTAAAAGACGGGCATTTAAGTACAACGCCTTAAGGATTTCCACCTTCTGCTGTACGCCTACGTCAAGCTCCGAAACCTTGGCATCCACCGGGACATCAAAGCCGTATGTGTCAGCCAGTTTTTTCATATCTTCATGGCATTTCTTATGATCAATCCTGCCTTTTACATTTCCAAGGATAATGTTCTCGGTCACGGTGTGTGCCGGAACCAGGGAAAAATGCTGCTGTATCATAGAAATCCCAAGCTTCATGGCATCCTTTGGGCAGGTAATCTTAACTTCCTTTCCGTCCATGAGAATCTTACCCTCATCAGCCCGATAAAGTCCGTAAAGAATCTTCATAATGGTACTTTTCCCCGCACCATTCTCCCCCAGGAGCGCCAGGACCTCACCCTTTTGAATGGAGAAGGAGATGTCCTTATTGGCAATGACCTTGGCAAAATATTTGGACACGCCTTGTATTTCAAAAAAAGGTACTTGCATTCTCTTTCACTCCCCGCATTTTTATAGTCGTATCTGCTGCGGCAGACAATTGATTTGGCAGCTATGAAAGCTGCGTGTTCAGCCAGAGCAACGTTTAGATGACAATGGCGCCCTTTGAAAGAGCGCCATATCTGAAAGGTTCGAGGTAAGTTATCTCTCCAACCCACAGGCTGGGAAAGACAGCTATAGTCAACTTATTCTGCAGTCTCTGCCTCGCTGTTGTCCTCAAACAATTTGGTAAGGTCAACACTTCCGGATTTATATTCTTCTATAGCCTTATCAACTGCATCCTGAACTTCCTGGTCAACATTCTCTGTATAAACGGCTTTGAAGATACCCTCGTTGATACCTGCCTCATGTACGGTATTGCCCTTGAGCTGTCCGTCCATGTACTGCTGGATGGCCCATGTATAGAAGGTTTCAAAATCAAATACTACAGACGCTACAACGGTGTTCGGATCAACTGTGGTCTGGTCACTGGAGAAGCCTACGAATTTCACACCTTTTTCCTTCGCTGCCTCGATACATCCAAGGCCTACTTCATTGGCATATGCGAAAACTACGTCCGCGCCATTGTCGATCATCTGCTCTGTCATCTGCTTGCCCTGGGCAACATCGCTCCAGTTATTGGAGTAAGCGCGGGTTGCTTTTGCATCAGCAATTCCTTTGTCCTGCGCGATGGACACTGCTGTTTTCTCATATACATCCAGCAGATGTTCCATAGGCTTATTCGGGAAGCCTCCGATTGTAGCGAAGTTTCCGTTCTCGGTAATATTTCCGGCAATGATGGATGCCAGATAGCTTGCTTCATATTCTCTCGGGAAAATCGGCGCAATGTTGTCACCGTCACAGCCTGTTCCGTTTACTACACAGAAGGTTACATCCGGGTAGTTGGGGGCAATGGTTGCTGCGGCTTCGTCGAACTGGGAACCGGCCGCAAGGATGAGGTCGTAACCTCTTTCCGAATACTCACGGAAGGTAGACTCAAAGTCCGCTGCCTGTACGTTCTCTACGTATTCCATGTTTGTTCCAAGCTGCTCGTTGCAGGCTACCAGTCCTGCATAGTTGGTAGCGTTCCAGCTCTGGTCGTTAATCTGGCCCGGCAGGATGAGGACTATCTTATAATCCCCGGCCTCTTTCTTGTCGTCCGCAAAGGTGGTGCAGGTCATTGCAAACACCATGGTAACTGCCAGGAGCAGGCTTACCGCTTTTTTGAACATCTTTTTCATCTTTCAAATCCTCCTTTTTTTGTTTTCACTCGGCTTACGTCGCCGTAATAACACGTTTTAGAAGTAGGAATTACTTCATATGTTGTTGTAAAACATTATATCATCGGAGGATTTCACGCACAATTCGGCAGGATTGTCATTTTGTTCGAAATATTATCTTATGTGAAAATATTGCATTAACCTGTCTGTCCCGATGCAACTTGTTGAGGACGTATTACCTCATTGTACAGAACGGCGACCTACGCAAAGAAGCTACTTATCCTTGATGAATAGGCACATCGTTATTCCGGTAATCCATAGGCGTCATCCCGGTATATTTTTTGAAGCTGCTGCTAAAGTAGCGTGTATCATGATAGCCGACCATTTCAGCTACCTGAGAAATTTTATAGTGTACATCCTTAAGATATTGTTTTGCCATCTTCATACGGTAGGCGGCAAGATACTCCATAAGGTTACGGCCTGTCTGCTGTTTAAACAGGCGGCAGAGATAATTTGGGCTTATATATAGGGCATCAGAGATTGAGCGCAAGGTTATCTTTTCGGCAAAATTCTCCTCTATGTAGGTAATGGCCTGTTTAATAAGCAAATTTGACTTTTCTACATCCATGGTGATTTCTTCGCTCTTTTGAACCTGGACAAGATCCTTATCCACCTCCTCAAGTACTCCAAAAAGCTCACTCGGGCTGGTGGGCTTCGTCAGATAGCGGATTACGCCCAATTGTATCGCTTTCTGCGCATAGGAAAATTCACTGTAGCCGCTGAGTATGATGATACGGATATCGCGGTTTGCATCGCGAAGCTGCTGGATGAGGTCCAGTCCTGACTGTCCGGGCATACGGATATCGGTTATCATTACATCCACAGGGTTTTGTTCCAGATATTCCAAAGCCTCCGAGGCAGTCTCAAACGCACCGCACACCTGCCAGCCTTCCTTCGAACTCAGCAGCTTTTCTAAGCCATTCCTAATCTTAGGTTCATCATCTACAATCAATATATTCATTTATTTTCCTCCCTACCTTCATCCTGCTCCGGGGGAATACACATGACCACTCGTGTACCATACCCCGGTGTGCTATCTATAAATAAACGATATTCCTCTCCATAATGAAGCCGGATGCGTCTTTCCACATTCCGTAGTCCGATGCTGGAGCCGGTACTGTCGCCGTCCTCCAAACTCTGCTTCAACCGCTGCAGTTCTTCCGGCTGCATTCCTATCCCATCATCCTGGACCTCAATGGACAAAACGCCTTGATATTCCCGGGCGGAAATTGTAACCTTCACCGGATTCTTGGTCCGCTCACTGCCGTGGATAATAGCATTCTCTACCAGGGGCTGAACAATAAGCTTCGGTACAGGCCAAGCCTTTACTGCCTCGTCTACCTGAAGCTCATACTCAAGACGCGCCTCCAATCGGTTTTTCTGGATCAAAAGATAGCTTAAAACATAGTCTATTTCTCTTGAAAGCGGAACCATACTGTTGTGTTTATCCAGACAATACTTCATAAGATTTCCCAGAGAAACTATCACTTCACTTGTCTCAAAATCCCCTTTATCAATGAGCATCCAATTCACGGAATCCAATGTATTGTATAAAAAATGAGGATTGATCTGTGCCTGGAGGGCTTCCATTTCTGCGTTTTTCTGAGCGATTTTTTCCTGATATACCTCCCTGATGAGCACCTGTATCTTGTCCGTCATGAAGTTAAAACTGTCCGTGAGCTTTCCTATTTCATCTCTATGGTTTTTATTGGGAAGGCGCACAGAAAAATCCCCGTCCTGAACCTTTTTCATCGCTGCGGATAGGCGGTTGATTGGCCGTGTGATAGTATATGACATTAAAAACACCAATAAAGCGGCACAGGCTGTGCATAAGACCACTATCATATATAAAAATTCCTGCATATCCTTTGCCCCGGGAAATATGTAACGATTAGCCAAAGTATAAAACACAGTCCAGCCTGTAAGTCCGTTATATTGGCCGCAAACATAGTATTTCTGGTTTTCACGTACCATCTGGAATCTCCGTTTTCCCTCACCGAAGATACTCATCATGCGTCCTGCCCACTCCTCGTCCATACCTTTGTTGGAACAGAGGACCTTGCCCTTTTTATCCATAATAAAGGTATATTGGTTCTCAAAATCATTTTTGTTATATACAAGAAGGCTGCTGAAAATATCCGGGTTTAACTCAGCAAAAAGAAAACCCAAATTTTTCCCCTGTGAATCAAGGACTGCCGTGGCCGCAGGGATGACCGTATTTTCTTCTTTTATAACGGAAGATGTTGTATTCCCCCAAATAACCCGGTCAGGCCGCTCCGCTGCTTCCTTACACAATTCTTTCCAATTAATGGGAAGAGATATGTTTTCTACGCTGCTCTCATCACCGCTTACTTGCAGCCGCACCCTGCCGTCCTTAACCAGAAAAAGGCAGTTACCACCGCCAAGTGCTCCGTCGATATTTTCCATATATTTAATCGTCTCGGTAAATTCTGAAGGCATCTGCTGATTTCCCGAATAAAATATCTCCTGAACAATCCCGCTGTCTGTAGTATTATGAAGAATCTGTTCAATGTTCATCACTTTTGTGTTTACATTCGCATCAATCAGGTTGACAATGGCGCTTACATCCTTTTCCTTATTCTGATAGACAGTAGAAACTGCCCTCTCATTGAATTGATACCCAATAACAATTCCCTGTATGACCAGGGCCAAGCTGAAAATTATGAGTAATTTCGTCCGAAGTTTCATACATCTTTCCTCCCTGGCAAGAATTTTAGCATATTTCATGTCCAATTGGAAGAGTTGTCCTTTTTTTGCCCAACTTAAGGGTGAGCAGACCGCTAAGCGGTCCACTCCCATAGAAATTTAGTCACCAAGACGAATTACGGTCAAGGTAATTTCATTAAATATAAAACCATCCTCATTTACCACTACCTCTATCCTAGAAGCTCCGTTGGAACGGAACGGAATATCAAAGGATAAAGTTGCTGTTTCCAAGGATGAGGTAAAGGTGTGGCTGGAAAATCCTCCGGCTACCTCAGCCCCGTCCTGTGTCAAACGTACCGTCACCGTCGCAGGAATATCTGTTCCTCTATTCACTGATACCGTACCCTGAAAGATTGCCTGGTAAACTCCGGGCTGGTTGATCATTACATCTGGAGAGCCGGCTTGATGAGTAATCGCCGTACCTGATACCAACGGTGTATCGTTAAATATCAACGCACCTCCCGCAACGCCCTGCTGCCCTGTCGTATCTACGGTTGCCAGCACCTCTGGTGTGCCGCCTCCACCACCGGGCTCACCGCGGGGTATGAAGAATTCAAATATGGCATCTTCCTCTGTTCCTACATTTATAACCTCTGCCGGAGAACCAGGTTCTACTGTAATCACGTTTCCAACCCTTATCGTTGCCGCTCTGCCAGGCACTCCTTCTGGGCCCTGTTCGCCCTGCGGGCCTGTTTCTCCCTGCGGACCTGGCTCTCCTTGCACTCCTGGCTCGCCCTGCGGACCTGGTTCGCCCTGCGGTCCTGGCTCTCCTTGTGCACCTGGCTCTCCCTGCGGCCCCGGTTCGCCTTGTGCACCTGGCTCGCCCTGCGGACCTGTTGCTCCTGTGGCACCAATTTCTCCCTGCGGGCCTATCGGGCCAGTGACGCCTTCTATTCCCTGCTGGCCAGTGGCTCCTCGTTGCCCTGTTGCTCCCGTGGCACCAGTCGCACCTTGTACTCCGGTCGGACCAGTCGGACCGATTGGCCCTTGTTCTCCTGTTGCTCCGGTAGCTCCTGCCGGACCAATTGGCCCTTGGGCACCCGTTATTCCGGTAGCTCCTGTCGCACCAATTAACCCTTGGGCACCCGTTGCCCCTGTCGGGCCTACTTGACCTTGGGCACCTGTTGCCCCCGTAGCTCCTGCCGGACCGACCGGGCCTTGCCCTCCCGTTGCTCCCGTCGGACCAATCGGGCCTTGTACTCCTGTTGCTCCTGTTGCTCCTGTCGGGCCTATTGGTCCCTGCTCTCCTGCTGCACCAGTTTCACCTCTGGGAATATAGAAATCCAAAACCCCCAAATTTTCATCTCCACGGTCTACTACATTAGCTGATTCCCCGCTCCCAACCGTGGTCGTAGTATTAACAACTACACTTCTGCCTGTAGCTCCGGTTGCTCCGGCCGGTCCTGTCGGACCCTGGGGACCAGTCAATCCGATCAGCCCCTGAGGTCCTGTTGGACCTGCCGGACCTTGCGGGCCCGGGACTCCGGTTGCACCTATCGGACCTGCAGGACCAATAGGGCCCTGTGGACCCATGAACCCTTGTGGTCCTTGCGGGCCTTCTGGTCCTTGTGGGCCTTGTGGCCCTTGTGGACCTTCAGGACCCTGTGGGCCAGTAGCTCCAGTGGGACACACTCCGGTTGGGCACGGCGGTGGACATGGCGCCGGACATGGCTGGGGGCATGGACAGTGGGACCGACACCCACATTCCTGTTCATTTTCGCAATTATAATATCTCATAGAAATATCACACTCTCCTTTTCTTTAACTAGCCGTAAATCACCCGGCTAATGTAGTATATTCTATCAAAAATGAGGTGTGCCCTTCTTACAACAGACGCAATATTCCTATTAACATACAATCGAAAAAGGGTGGACAATTGTGTCCACCCAAAGCTTAAACATAAAACAGATCTATATTGCAGGAAGATATAAAGGTTATATTGTTTGCTGTTTCATTAGCAAGTACTATCATACCATATCTATTTTCTATGACCCTTCCCGCAGATGGGGTTTGGGTACTTGTTATGATATTCGCATCGGTTCCCACAGGCAAAAGAGAACGAATGACTGCATCGCAATCAGCGCAACAATCTGTCGGCGCAGGATCCGGTTCGGGCAAATAAACAATTGCATTATTATACACCGCATTGTTTATTTGAATCGTGTCTATACTACAAATTGACAAATACTGCGGGAAATTCTGAGAATTCGTCACCTCGAATACTCCGGTACGTCCATTAGGGCCTAATGTCAGTGGGCCAGGACGACCAACAACAGCATCACCACTCTTCAAAGTGATGAATAAATCGTTATTTGGATATAAGGTAATTATCTGTTGTATTATATTTCTCATTTGCTCTATACATCTACAATTAACGGAGCTTATATTTCCTGCAGGACCCGCCGGCCCCTGTGGGCCAGTAGCCCCGGTTGTCCCTTGTGCACCCGTTACCCCGGTAGCTCCTGCCGGACCGACCGGGCCTTGTTCTCCCGTTGCTCCCGTCGGACCAATCGGGCCTTGTGGCCCAGTAACTCCAGTTGCGCCAATAGGACCAGCAGGACCAATTGGGCCTTGCGGTCCCATTGGCCCAGTTGGCCCTATTCCCGTACAACATGGTGGTGGGCATGGGGCTGGGCATGGCTGCGGACACGTACAGCGGGACGCTCCCCCACATTGACGCTCCTGTTCATTGTCGCAATTATAATATCTCATAGAAATTTCACACTCTCCTCAATTATATATAGCCGCTAATATACCCGGCTACTGTAATATATTCTACCAATAATGAGGTGTGCCTCCCTATGCCACAGTCTGTCCTACGCACTTAAGCGAAGCAAGGCTGATTCCTGCTCTTTTGCTCAACTCCGCCTGTGTAAGTTTTCTAATTTTTCTCTTCTTTTCCTGTAAGGCAATATCCTTTGCAATTTCCTACGGAAACTTAAGTTCACTAAACATCTTTCACCTCATATAAAACTAATATTTTAGTCTTTTTATACTATATTACCATTTATAGCTAATATATTATCCTTATTATACGTCCTCCAAAGATATTTAGCCACCTCATCTTAATTTGTTAACCCGCAAAACTGTAACTACTTATTTTAAAAGTTCCGTAATATATTCTCCTCCATCTCCCACAGCAATCACTTTTTCCATAACACCATCTACAATAAGAATATCTCCAAGTAGCGGATTTTCTGGTCCTTTAATCACAGATTTTTTCTTAGACTCTAAATCTTCCAAATTAGATTTATTCTTAACACCACTTTGAACAGTAATTTCTTTTCCATCCTCACCTACAAATCTTTTTACTCCGCCGTTATACGTGCCTATACCTGTTGTAAAAACAAGCGAAGCTGCACAGCCAATTATAATCAATCTTAAGTTTTTATACATATTTATACCTCCTCATTTTATTAGTATTTCAAATTTTCCCCCTCTTGGTACAGCTCCGTCCGTCAGACTTTCCCCTTCTTCATAAACGCGCCCCTCCCCTACTCCATAGGTATCCGGCTCCGTATCACTGCTCCTATGATACACGGAAGGTTTCCTGTCTTTTTCTTCCAGAACATAAAGCTGGAGAGTAAGAAATCCTGCCTTAGGAGAAATCCTGCCATGTTCAAAGTCCATGGTATCCAACCTAAATGTAATTCCGGGATTCTCATAGCTTTGTACGCTATATTGAATCGGATTTCCCAGGTTATCCTCGCCTATCAAGAAATATTCTTCTCCGTCCCGCAAAAAATCCAGTCTTCCATAAATACTGCTGTCCAGAATATTGTAACGAAATTCATTTAATTCTAATTGCCTGTCATCATCAATAGAAATTCTTTCATTTAGGAATGTTTCCTTCGTTTCTGCCTCAAGCTCCCGGGGCGACGCTTTAAATAAAAAATCATATTCTCCTATTACCTTCTCCCCACCCGCATCCATCGTTTGGATTTTTATTTCTATATTCGCAAATCCTGTATTATTAATTTTATTTTCAAGACGGAAACGGCTTACCATCTCATTCTTAAAATCCACTGGTGCTTCCTGGTCAAAATGCTCAAGGCTATAGGTCCCGTCAAGCTGCGTATCCTCTCCATTAATTAGGACCAGCGTGAGCAGAATCGGCGCCGAAGTCTTCTCTTTTTCTATTGAAACGGAATAGGCCAGCCACAATTCCGTCCCATCCAAAACAGCTCCCTCCCAATCCCTCCCGCCCACCACAACCCAGCGTGCCCAACAGGGGGAGCTCGAGGGGGCATTCGGGCTTTCGCAACTCTGAGATTGCCCCCTCGAATACCGCAACTCTGAGATTGCCCCCCCCCCCCTCGAACCGGCATTCGGCCCACCACCACACGCAAAAAAGACACCCTGCCTATGCAAAGTGTCTTTTTTCATTCTCATCTATTAAGCTAATTTCATCGGGTTGATCTTCACACGAGGGGGCATAGTAGTAGCGATAGTAACGCTCTTTAAAAACTGTCCCTTAAGTGCGCTCGGTCTAGCCTTGATGATAGCTTCGATCAGCGTCTGGAAGTTGTCGCTTAACTGCTCCTCGGTAAAGGAAGCCTTTCCGATCGGAACATGGATAATGTTGGTTTTGTCAAGACGGTACTCAATCTTACCTGCTTTGATATCATGAACCGCTTTGGTAACATCCATGGTTACAGTACCAGCTTTGGGGTTTGGCATTAAACCTTTCGGTCCAAGTACACGGCCCAGACGTCCTACAACGCCCATCATATCAGGAGTTGCAACTACAACGTCGAAATCAAGCCATCCTTCGTTCTGAATCTTCGGAATCAATTCCTCTGCTCCTACGAATTCAGCGCCTGCTGCTCTTGCTTCGTCTGCTTTCGCATCCTTAGCGAATACTAATACGCGAACCTTTTTACCAGTTCCGTGTGGCAGTACAACTGCTCCACGAATCTGCTGGTCTGCATGACGTCCGTCACAGCCTGTACGGATGTGGGCTTCAACGGTCTCATCGAATTTAGCAACTGCAGTCTTCTTTACTAAGCTGATAGCTTCTGCGGTTTCATATAATGTTGCGCGGTCTACTGCTTTCGCAGCTTCCACGTATTTTTTTCCTCGTTTCATTTCTATAACCTCCTGTGGTAATTGCGGGAATTTCCCTCCCACTTCTTATCTGTAATTATTCAACGACTTCAATGCCCATACTTCTTGCAGTACCGGCAATCATGCTCATGGCTGCTTCAACGGATGCTGCGTTTAAGTCTTTCATCTTTAACTCAGCAATCTCCTGAACCTGAGCCTTGGTAACCTTAGCAACCTTGGTCTTGTTCGGTACGCCGGAACCAGATTTGATGTTAGCGGCTTTCTTAAGAAGAACGGCTGCCGGCGGTGTCTTGGTTATGAAGCTGAAACTTCTGTCTGCGTAAACAGTAATCACAACCGGGATGATCATGCCATCCTGATCTGCTGTTCTTGCATTAAACTCTTTGGTAAACTGTACGATATTTACGCCATGCTGACCAAGAGCCGGACCAACTGGCGGTGCTGGAGTTGCTTTACCAGCCGGAATCTGTAATTTGATATATCCTGTTACTTTTTTTGCCATTTTCGGGCACCTCCTATGTGGTATTGGCGGGGGTATTTCCCTCCCACGATATTAACGTCACCTTTGTTACATCTTTTTGATTTCTGCGAAACTAATCTCTACCGGCGTCTCGCGGCCGAAAAGTTCAACATTGATGGTCACAACCTGCTTCTGCATGTTGATGGCAGTCACAACACCAGTAGTATCCTTCCAGGCTCCGCCTGTCACTACTACCATGTCGCCTTCTATGAAGTCCACCTGTACATTTTCGTCCTTGATTCCCAGCGGCATCATTTCTTCTTCTGTCAGAGGCACGGGCTTGGACCCCGGTCCGACGAAGCCGGTCACACCTCTGGTGTTGCGGACAACGTACCATGTATCGTCGTTCATCACCATATTGAGAAGCACATAACCCGGAAACATCTTCTTCTGGACCTGCTTGGCAGTTCCGTTCTTCATCTCCACAACATCCTGCAGAGGAACACGGACCTCCAGAATCTGGTCTTCCAGGTGTCTGTTTTCAATTGTCTTTTCAATGTTGGCTTTTACCTTGTTCTCATACCCGGAATAGGTATGGACAACATACCATTTTGCTTCTGACATACAATCACCTTGTCCTTATTTCATTAAAAGATTAATGCCTTCCAGAATTCCGGCATCCATAACGCTGATGAGCACTGCCAGGATGATGGTAATCACAACCACGGCAATGGTCTGCTTGATCAGGGTGTTACGGTCTGTCCAGATAATCTTCCTGAATTCTGATTGAAGTCCCTGAAACCAACTTTTCTTCTGGCTCTTGCCAGCAGATTTTTCATTTTCTTGCATAGCCTATCCTCACAATCCTCTGTGACTACTTTGTTTCCTTGTGCATTGTGTGTCTATGGCAGAACTTACAATATTTCTTAGTCTCCATTCTTTCCGGATGGTTCTTCTTCTCTTTCGTCATATTGTAGTTACGCTGCTTGCACTCGGTACATGCTAATGTAATTTTAACGCGCACAACTTCCACCTCCAGTGTTTTCATTTGCACGGTCTTATCCTCTGCGGAAAACAATGTATCCGGCATCATTTTCGGGCATAAAAAAAAGACCTAACTTCCATGTCGCTTGTAAAGTGTATCATATGTCAAGCATGTAAGTCAAGCCTTTTCCCGTGTTTTTTAGTCATTTTATCTCAAGAGTTGCCGCTCATTCTGCACGGAAGCGCCTTGTGGGATGGCAAACGTGTAAAAAGCAACCTTAAATCGCAATATGCACAACCGAAGTCAAAGGATATACCCCATAGGAAACACCGTAATTCCTGCTGTAGCTCTTGGATTCCGCAAACAGAGGGTCATATACAAGACCGCCAATCTCCGCCCAGGAATGCGCTCTGGTCCCCTTACTGTCTGTACATACAAAAATCTTTGTGTACCCGATGGCTTTTGCCAGATAAGCAAAGGCCGATGCATCTGACATGCAGTTGCCTCCTCCCAGAACAAAATGGTCATTGGCATATACCGCCGGCCAGCCTTCAAAATTGGTAAACACCCGTCTTGTCACATACGGCTTGGAAATCACCCAATCAAAACACTTTTTCAATTTTTCACTCTTCGACATTTTAGAGGTGGTGATTTTCGCGGCAATGACCTTTGCATTCTGCAGGGTCTCAAAATCCTGAGCCTTCCCCTTGCTCATCACCTTGCCATTTCCATCGTAATATTTACTGCCCGTTTTTCTGGCCTCAAGCACCCCCTTATCATTCAGATAATAGGTGGTATTCTTAACCTTTGTCACCCCTGTCTGCATGATTCCCTTGGCATTAAAATAATACGACTTTTTCCCAATCTTCTTAAGTCCGGTCACACGCGCACCATTGGCTGCAAAGTATGAGGAACCGTTTTTAAATTTTTTCCAGCCCTTCAGCATGGTTCCGTCCGGCTTAAAATAGTAGGTTTTCTTACTGATCGTAATAAGCTTATCTTTCAGTATTATCCCTTTTTTATCTGTCCGGTATTTTTTGCCGTTCTCCGTAACCCAGGAATTTTTTATCAAATACCCTTGTTGGTCAAAATAATACCTGGCTTTCCCTATTGTCTGAAAGCCTGTCACAAATTTACCGCCATGATAATACTGCTGCCTGCCGTCCTCTAGTACATGCCAACCGTCCTTAATCGCCGGTTCCTGTACTTCCGGATTCGGTACTTCCACCTCTGTACCCCTTTGGTAAACAGTGCTTGTATATATGCTATCTCCATTTCCCTGCGCTGCCGCAGAAACAGGAAAGATAACACAACACATCATAATCACTGAAATTCTTTTCACATTTTTGATATTTTTCATACGCGTCTCTCCCATCCCAATACCCAGCTACATAAAATACCACAGCAATAGAAGCTCTATAACATTAGCAGTTCTACAGCAACGGCAACCTTATCCTTTTCCACAGCATTTCTTATATTTTTTGCCGCTTCCGCAAGGACATGGGGCGTTGTGGTATATTTTGGTCGGTTTTACGACTGGCTTCTGCGGCTTGCCAATCGACATAATTTTCCTTATTTCATACTAATATAGACATGGGGGAAAGTCAATAAAAGCCAAATAAAGTTATTGTTCTATAATCCTCTTTACGTGCTATATAAAAAATGATATAGTAATTCCAACAGGCAACTGCCGTCCTGCAGGGTGTCGCTGTTGTAGTATGTTTTTACATCAAAGAATTTAATATCAAAGGTTATACCTTTGTCTTTCAAACTTCAAATTCTTTTTGAAGTAAATTTCACGTCCGTTTCGGACAAATTTTTTCCGCAGCAATAAGTGTAAAAATCAAGAAAACCGTTGTCTGTTTTTTTCCTGTATACTATAATGGAGACAGAAACCTGCATGACCTTGAGAAGGAGGTAAAATGCAGCTTTTCCTTTATCTCGGGATTGATGAGGTACCCCTTGGGATTGCTCCTACAGAGCAGGTTCACCTGGAAATCAGGAAGATGTACGAGGATTATAACTTTATCATGAAGGATAATCGTTGGTACCACCTCGAGTTTGAGAGTGACAGCATCACAAAAGATGACTTAAAGCGCTTCCGGGAATATGAGGCGATTATAAGCCGTACTTATGGAGTTGCAGTAACTACTATTGTGGTATGCTCATCCAAAATTAAGAATCTTATGTCAGAGTTTACAGAAGGCCTGAACACCTACAGGGTAAAGGTGATCCGTCTCAAAGACACGGACGCTGACTCCGTCTTAAAGAGACTTTCTGACAAAGGAGTGGAGCGAGTCGAGAAAAAAGATTGGGTACCCCTGATCCTCACGCCTCTGATGGGCGGAAGTATGTGTGACAAAGACCGGATTTATCAGAGCCTTCATTGGCTGAAGAAAGACTACCCCGGCATCAGCCAGAACGATATACAAAAGATGCAGGCGGCTTTATATGCACTTGCCGCAAAGTTTTTGAACCAGAAGGATTTAGATGGGTTAAAGGAGGCGTTTACGATGACACTTTTAGAACAGATGCTCTTGGAAGATGTTATGAAAAAGGGAACAAAGGAAGGTATTCGGATTACCTTAGCTGTTTTGAAGCTTTCCGCTCAGGGCGAGGAACCGGAATACATCGCCAAAAACCTGAACATCTCCGATGAAATGGTGCAGGAAATCCTGACATCAAGCATGGAGTTGAAGGGCTAGGATTGAGAGCAACGACGGCTATGGGAAAATCAGCCATATAATGCATGGTGTATTTACGTCGGACGGCACTAGGACAGCAGTGCAGAATTCACTGGAATTTACGCACTGCTGTCCTAGAACCTCATGAGGCGTTTGCATGCATAAATACATGAAAACGCCTCATGACTATTAACTGGAAAACCCTTCACTTTATTTCACATCCGGATACTCATTGCACAGCAGCCGATACGCTGGTTCATCCTCCTCGATTTCCGGGAATCGTCCCATCTCCTCGTAAAAGCGATTATCCGTATTGTCGTCGTTACACATGGACACCTCGCCCAACAGCACCGGACCCGTGCCCTTTTCCTGCTCGAAGTCATGGTAGAGATACGGATAAATTGTAATAGACTCACCCGGGCACAGACGCACCTGTGTTCCTGCCGGTACCGTGTAAGAGCGCCCGTCACTGTTGACCGTCACGTCTGTATCAGCGAATTTTCCGTCCTCCGTGGAATTATATACGCGGATAAGCACATTTCCGCCGCCGCGGTTAATGATATCCTCCATTTTATTCCAATGGAAGTGCATCGGTGAACACTGCCCTTCTTTTAAATAGAGAAGCTTCTCTGCATAAGTCTTTTTATATTTCGGGTCCTTAATATTACCGTTACGGATGGTGATCAGGGAAAAGCCAAGCTTGTCGAAATTTCCCAGGCCATAGTCCGTGATATCCCACCCAAGCATATTGTCACGCACCTCGTCGTACTCGTGTCCCTTATCCTTCCACTCCTCCGGGGTAAATCCGCAGAAAGGCGGAAGTGCGAAACGGCACTCCTTGATCATTGCTTCCATATCCTTTAATGCTGCATTTATTTCTGAACGTTTCATATGTTAATCACTCCTTTTAAATTATATTGCCGGCGGCCATACTGTCCGCCATTCACTCACCTTATGTATACCCATGTATCTGCTATCTGCCCCCACACCGCACGGGCACACTATGCTCCCATTTGCCATACGCCCTGTACAAGCATCCTACCTACAAAGCCGCCCTATCTGCACAGCTGCCCTGTAAATTTTAACCTCGCATAATCGTGCACCACCAAACGCACCACTAAGGGCCGCTGCACAGCGCAGCAGCCCTCAGTGAGAAGCACATATTTATGATATACATTTTACAATACAAACATAT
Source organism: Blautia schinkii DSM 10518 (assembly GCA_000702025.1). Classification (GTDB taxonomy): domain Bacteria; phylum Bacillota; class Clostridia; order Lachnospirales; family Lachnospiraceae; genus Blautia_A; species Blautia_A schinkii. Next base: position 146,906 of record JNKJ01000007.1, on the reverse strand, counting down.
AATGTAACTTTGTAAATCCTAAACCTTCACAAATACTCAAAGTCCTTAGTGCCAAATTACTCAAAATCCTTAGCTGTCAGTACAGAAACGCCGGTGTCAACTGCTGTTTCTTCCAGAGCTTCGCCCTTTAATACTTTCTCTGCTGCCTTGATGCCTTCGCGTCCCATAACGTCAGGATTCTGAGCCATGGTTGCAAGAAGGAAGCCATCTTTGATCAGCTGGCCGATCGTATCGGATTTATCAAAACCAACGCCTACCACTTCGTCTCCAGCTTCCTGGATTGCATTTCCTGCGCCTACTGTGGAGCCTTCGTTAGCACCGAAGATACCTACAACACCCTGGGTGATGTATCCGGTAGCGATATCTTTAGATTTTGCTGCATCGCCTTCGCCGTACTGGGTCTCAAGGATTTCAAACTTGGAGCCCTCGAATGCTTCGCGGAAGCCTTCTTCACGTGCCACTGTAGATGCGGTTGCTGCGTTTACGTTTACAATACCAATCTTGCCTTCCTCAATGCCCTTTGCCTTGAGCTCTTCAATCATGGTGTCGCCTGCTGTCTTGCCGGCTGCTTTGTTATCGGTTGCGAAGGTTGCCTCGCCCTCAAAGTTTGCTGCGGAGTCAACATAAATAATCTTTACGCCTGCTTCTTTCGCTTCTTCCAGAGATGCGGTAACTGCGTCAGGACCATTTGCTGCAAGAAGGATAGCGTCTGCGCCGCCTGCAACTGCATTGTTGATACATTCAATCTGTTTTGCATCGTCCTTTACATCAGGAGCAAGCCAGGTATAATCAATATCACCAAGCTCTTCTACTGCTTCCTGGCATCCTGCGTCAACGTTTTTCCAGTGCTGGTCCATCTGGTCCATTGTGATCAGATATACCTTATAGTTGTCATCTGCCTGTACGCTCACGCCTGTAAGCATTGTTCCCACCATTGCTGCACAAAGAACTGCACTCATTAATTTCCTCTTCATTGATTTAACCTCCCGTTAATAAATAGTTTTTGCACAGAGACAGCCTATTCTGTCTGCTGTAAGTTATTGATAAAAGCCCCCTGGCTTTGTATCCCGTTACGACTGTTTTTTCTTTCTCAGCTTACCGCTGCGGACAACCACATCAAGAAGCACAGATACCACAACGATCACGCCGATGACGATATTACGGATAGCTACCGGAGCTCCTGCAAACTGCAGACCATTCTGGAGCACGCCCCAGATAGAAGCGCCGATGACGGTTCCCAGAAGAATACCCTGGCCGCCGAGTGTGCTGACACCACCGATAACCGATGCAGCAACCGCATACATTTCATACATGTTACCTGCATCCATGGTGCCCATGCCTGAGGTAGCGCAGATAATGATTCCCACAATATATGCACAGAAGGAGCTTACCATATAAACCTTAACCACTGTACCGATGACCGATACGCCGGACAGCTTCGCTGCTTCTATGTTAGAGCCAACCGCATAAATATGACGGCCGGTTCTTGTCTTACTTAAGATAAAGTTAAATACCAGCCAGATGACAATCGCAATGATGATCGTATTATAAATACCGGCTATTTTTCCATAGTAGAAAAAGTCACGGAAAGGCTTCGCGCCCTCGCCGATGGAGTCTGTATTGTAGTTGCCGTTAACAATTTGTGCGATACCGCGGGCGATGGTCATCGTACCCAAGGTTGCGATAAACGGCGGCAGCTTACAGGTAGCCACCAGATGTCCGTTCACAAATCCCACCATAAGACAGGCAAACAATGTTATAAGGGCTGCTACCCATGGATTAATGCCCTTTGTCATCAGGGTTGCGGAAATCATACAGCTCATACCCACCACAGAACCGATGGACAGGTCAATGTTTCCCGTGATCAGCACGTAGGACTGACCAATACCGATCAAAAGAATCGGTGCGATCTGACGCAGCAGATTGCCGATATTCCTTCCGGAAAAGAAGGTAGGATTCAAGATACCGAAAACGATGCAGAGGATGATCAAACCTACTCCCACCGTCAGCACCTGACCCATACCGCGGATTGCCAAAATTCTCTTCATAAAGCTTTTATTTTCCATGTCACTCTCTCCTTCTATACCCCTTTATCCTGCTTTTATGCCAGCTTCTTTTCAAACTGTGTCGCGTATTTGAGAATCTGGTCCTGGGTTGCTTCCTCTGCCATCAGCTCTCCGGTAATACGGCCATCGCACATAACTATGATACGGTCGCTGATTCCCATGACCTCCGGCATCTCCGAAGAAACGATCATGACACCGATTCCCTGAAGCTTTAATTCATTGATCAGGTTATAGATTTCCACCTTGGCAGCCACGTCAATTCCTCTGGTAGGCTCATCGAAGATTACCACCCTGGAATTTCTTGCAAGCCATTTTCCCACAACAACCTTCTGCTGATTACCTCCGGAAAGACTTCCGGAATCCACAGAAGCGCTTGGGAGCTTAATCTTCAGGTTCTTAACCGCCTTCTCAATCATTCCCGCTTCTTTCTTGCGGTCCACAACCCCAAGCTTATTGCAGAGCTGGTCCAGATTCGGAAGTGCGATATTATCACCCACACTCAGCTTAGTGCACAGTCCGTCCTTTTTCCGGTCTTCAGGAGCAAGAACGATGCCTGCACTGATTGCATCCATAGGCTTCTCTATCTTTACCTGCTTTCCGTCGAGAATGATTTCTCCTGATTCCTTAGGGTCCACACCAAAAATCGCCCTGGTAGTCTCGGTACGTCCGGCTCCCATCAAACCTGCGATTCCGACGATTTCCCCCTCATAAAGCTCGAAGTTGATATCCCGCACCATGCGGCCTGCATTTAAATTCTTTACTTCAAAAATCTTTTTGCCCCGCTCGCAGTACACACGGGGGAATTTCTCGGTAATCTCACGGCCAACCATATAGGAAACAATCTCATCGAGGTTTGTATCCGCATAATTCATACTGGTCACGTAACAGCCGTCTCGCAGGATAATAACCCGGTCCGCAATATGCTGCAGTTCCTCCAGCCTGTGTGATATGTATACGATTGCGCAGCCCTCATCGCGAAGCTGACGGATGATACGGAATAACTCCTCAATCTCCTTGGATGTCAGGGCGGAAGTCGGCTCATCCATGATAAGAATTTTGGCATTTGTGGAAAGCGCCTTGGCGATTTCTACCATCTGCTGCTTGGAAACCTGTAAATCACCAACCAAAGTTGTGGGGTCCAGGTCTATTTTCAGCTTGTCAAGGATTGCCTTTGCCTTGCTGTTCATCTCTTTATTTGCCAGCACGCCGGATTTACACTCTTCTCTTCCCAGAAAAATATTTTCTGCCACGGTAAGGTGGGAGCACATATTCAATTCCTGGTGGATAATGGCAATACCCAGCTCCTGCGCCTTGTGCGTATTCATATTATCAATAACCTGGCCGCCGACCTTGATGGTTCCGGTATCCTTTGTATACACACCGCTCAAGATTTTCATGAGGGTGGATTTCCCCGCCCCGTTCTCACCGAGGAATGCCAGGACTTCACCGCTTTTTAAGGAGAACTGCACATCATTCAGAGCCTTAACTCCGGGAAATTCTTTTGTGATGTGTTCCATCTCAACAATATACTGTTCCATCTCCCTTATCCTCTCCTTCTCTTTGCCGCGTTTTACAGCCTAAGGGCGCAAACAGCAGCAATCTCTTTCTATCTAAAAGTATAACACCCCTGCGCGTTTTCTGCGTAGGGGTGCTTCGTTAGGTATAGGGGGTCATTCATCAGGCGATGGAGCAACACGCGAGGAAAACTCCTCGCCGTAATAGTTTTCCTGTATCAAACGGTTTTCTGCGCTGCTGTTTTCCTCCAGCAGGCAGCCGTCCTCCACCACGCGGAGACGGTCGGAAACAGCCAGGACATCGGTCATACTCATAGTCAGCAGAAGCAGGGTGATACCTCTGTCCTTCAGCTTTTGGATCAAGGTCGATATCCGCAGCCGCAGGTACATATCCGCCCCGAAAAAGGGATGCATAATGACCACAAGCCTATGGCGCAGAAGAATTTCACGGTAATAAATCAAATCGTACAGGCTGCCCTTGTCAAGGCTTTGGATGTCAGGAGCTTTCATAACCTCACCCAGTTCACCGGAAAACTCCTTATATACACTCTCCATCACGCGGCGGCGCTTGTAGAAATACTGCGCATCCTTGTCAATAGAGAAGCAGAAATTATCCATGTAACTCATCCCGGGAAAGAGCATTTTTTTCAGCGGGCTGGCTGTGATAATGCCGATGCTTTTGCCCGGGACCAAAGGACGGCCTTCATATAATATCTGTCCTGTATAATTATTCCCGCAGGCCAGAGCCTCCCGCAAATCCTCCAGAATGGTATTGCTCCGGTCAAGGACCGCCACGCACTCTCCCTTGCGGATCTGGCAGTGGAAATCCTTCAGATTCTCCGTTCGTACATGCTCAAAGGAAAGCAGAACCTGGTTCTTTTCCTTCCTGGGCGGACTGAAGTCATGAAAAGTCTCAAACAAAGGGTCCAGATTGGCCTTACTCATCTCATCCTTAAACAACACCTTCACAATTTGCCCGTCGCTCATAATGGAAAAACGGTCGGCGATACGGAAGATTTCCTCATGGTGGTTACCGATGTACAAAAAAGAAATCCCCTGAGCAGCATAGGACCTTATAAATGCAAGAAACCTTTCCAGCTCCACATTGCTCAACAGCTCACTGATGCGGTACAGCACAACAAGCCCCGCACCGGCCATCACCGCCCGCACCAGCTCCACCACGCAGCGCTCAAACACGCTCAAATCCGCCACCAGAGTGTCCGGCCGGATATAAATCCCCAACTCCTTCATCCGCTCCTCAACCTGAAAGCCAAGGACCTTCCGGTTAATCACATATTTGTGAAAACCACGGCGCAGCACAAAAATATTGTCGGACACAGTAAGGTCCTCCACCAGTGTTCCTTTTCCGCCGATGATAAAAATCCGGTTGTAGCCCTGGGCTGACTTTCGGTAGGTGTTCACCAATTTTTCCTTATAATATACACTTCCGTATTTCAGAGGGATGTTGTCCGTGAGCATTTGGATGAGCACCTTCAGCCCGTGGCTGTCAAGCGCCATAAGTCCCATGATCTCACCGGCAAAAATGTGCATGTTAAAATGCTGGAGATAGGTGACTTCCTCTTCCTCCACCGTCACATTTTCAATACGCAGCATTTCCTGCCTCATAGACGACCTCCTCTTCTACCCCTGTACCGCAGGCAAGGTAATCTCCACATCCGTACCATAGCCCTTCGTGCTGTAGAACTGCATCCCATAGGAATCCCCATAAATAAGCTTAATGCGGTTATTCACATTGACCATGGCAATACCGCCCTTTGGGCGCGGCGAATCCTGCTCTCTGACCTCCAGCCTCGTGCCCCGGAGCTGGTTGTTCAGCCGCTCAAGCTGTTCCTTTTCCATACCCACACCGTCGTCAGAGATAAAAATCAACAGCCGCTTATCCGTAATCTGGAAGCGGATGCGGATCGTCCCGTTCTCCACCTTCGGCTCCAGGCCGTGGCGGATGGCATTCTCTACAACCGGCTGCAGAATCAGCTTCGGCATCTGGCACATGTTAATACGCGTCTCATCTCCGTCCTCATATTCCACCAGCAGTTCCATCCTGTCGCCAAAGCGGTATTTTTGTATCTGATAATAATTATCTACATTCCGCAGCTCATCCTCCACAGTCACCATCGTATCCAGATTTGAGATGGTATAGCGGAAAAAGTTAGAAAGCGTCTCGGTCATATGGGCAATTCCCGGATTGTGTGAGAGCAGCGCCTCACTGCGGATGCCCTCCAGCGTATTATAAAGAAAATGGGGATTGATCTGATTCTGAAGCGCCAGATATTCGGCCTGCTTGCGTGAGCTGTCCAAAAGCTCCTTGGCGTCCAGAAGCGCCTCGATACGCGTGAGCATCTGCTTATGCTCGGGCGTGAGATTATATTCTAATTGAAATAAGTCCTGAACCGTGTAGCCCTCGGCCACGGCCTGAAATGTCTTGTTCATCTGTGCGATAGGCATGAGGATATGCTTCACGCCCCAATACCCGTGGATAAACGTAAATAAAAGCAGCCCGCAAGCCAGCTCAAACCCCAGCTCCTCACGTATTGTGCCGTTAAGCAGCGCACACATTACACACAGACTAACAAGGCCCTGTCTCCAGAGCCATCGTTTTGCCGCAGGCAGCAGATAGGTATTTTTGTCCTTCTTCATATCATTCCCCCATCAACTGTAAAGCTTCCTGTATTCATTGGGTTTGAGGCTGGTATACTTGGTAAAGGTCTTGGTAAAATGCTTGGTGTCAGAGTACCCCACCTGCTCACAGATACTGCTGACAGAAAGCTTCGTCTCCTTGAGCAGAGTCTTTGCCTCCTCCATACGCATTTTAAGAAGGTATTCCGTAAAGGTACTGCCCGTCTCCTGCTTAAAAAGGCCGCTGAAATACGCAGGATTAAATCCCGCTACCTCGCTTACCTTTTCCAGAGTAATCGGCCCTGCAAAGTTCTCCTGTATATACTTCTTCGCCTCGCGGATAGGCTTAATATCCGCAAGCCGCTTGTCCTCCATCATTCTGGCAAAGGAATCACAGAGCATAGTTTCCAGATAGTCGAAAATTTCCGCCACAGACCCATAGCTTGAAATCCCCTGATTAAAAGTCTCAAACAGCTCCTCAAGCTGCTCTGTAGGAAACTGGCCTTTTGTCATGGTCAAAGAATAAAGATTCATGACCTCCTTGCTCATCTGCAAGATCTCATGCCCGGTAACCTCCCGGCTGGCAAGCAGGGCATCCCTTAAACCACGGATTTCCCGGTGCACTCCGTCAATATCCTGGCACTCCAACACCTGGGCAAAGTTTTTATTAAAGCTATGGAAAAGCTCACTCTCCGCCAAATGGGAAGTGCGCTGCGCCTCACTTTCAATCACCCTGTGGGTACCCACAATAAGCCGCTGCTCCACAGACCAAAGCGCACTTTTAAAGGACTCCCGGAGATACCTGGGCTCGTCAAAAATCTCTCCCGCGCCGATGGTAATATCCATGTCCTTGAGAATATCCTTCTGCAAAAGAAGCTCTGCAAGAAGTGCCTTGAGATACTTCCGCATACTCTGTTTTTCCCGGGCAAAATTCAGGAGCACGTAGAAAACACCCTTTTCCACATAGTGTTCCATCTCCAGGCATTCCTTGCCCAAAAACTCCGGGAGAAGCTGGCGTACCTTTTCCTCGGCAAAATCTAAATCCTTACCTCTTCCCTCATGAAAACCATCAATCTTCAGCACCACAACCTGGAACAACCCGTGCCCCAAATGATATTGGTATAAGTTATTCAGATTTTCAATAGTTAGCTCTTCACGCGCAAGCTTCTTCTGGAAAAACACTTCCTCAAATAGCGTGCTGCGTGTACGGGCAAGGTCCTTCTGTTCAAAGCTGCGCAGCTTCTCGTCATCGGACATGCGCTGCTGCCGTTGGCTGTACTCGTCCCTGATACGCTTAAGCGCAGCGGTCAGCTCCTCCTGCCGGATGGGCTTTAAGAGATATTCACGCACGCCGAATTTGATTGCTTCCTTCGCATATTCAAAACGGCTGTAGCCGCTGATGATAATAATCTCAATCTCGGGTGCCAGGCTCCTGGCGCGGCCGATCATCTCCAGTCCGTTGTAGCCCGGCATACGAATATCCGTAATTACAACATCCGGCTTATACTTCTCAATGGCCTCTAAAGCCTGGATTCCGTTGTATGCCACAAAGACCACTTCCATGCCGAGCGCATCCCAGTCCACCAAAAACTGAATCAGATCGCATACTCTCTTTTCATCGTCAGCGATGACTACCTTCATCATAATATCACTCCCGGGAAGCGTCTGCGACTGTAATGCTCCAATTATTCTCGTATGTACCGCCCTGTTCCAAAGAAATAAGATTCTCCTGCGTTTCCAGAGCCTCCACAACTCCTTTTCTGGAAGGAAGTGAAGTCCATGGCTCAATGCAAACATAAGGAGCAATCATTTTCGGCTTGTGCCACACACCCAGATACGGCATATCCGGGAATTCCACCCGAATCTCCTTATTGCCTGCTGCACAGCCAAGCGTCACGGCGCGGGGCATACCCTTCAGGATAATCGCATCATCGTCAAAAAGGTCGTGGCGGAGGTCCAGGAAACGACCGTCCCGCAGGGGATAAGGCTGATCCTCACCTGTCACGAAGCAATCCTCCGACATGCCTACGCGAAGAGGTGCGCTTTCTCCGCCGAAATCAAGATAATAATCCGTAAATTCATGGCCCTCCTCAAGCGGCACATTAAAGCCCGGATGTCCGCCGATTCCGAAATACATGGTTTTGTCATCCTTGTTGATGACACGGTATGTAATCTCAAGAGCAGAGCGTGTAAGCCGGTATTCAAGCTCCACACGGAATTCAAAGGGATAAAGACTTCTCGTCTCCTCCGAGCTTTCCAGCGCCATGACCATTGTGTCTCCCTCACATTTCACCAGCTCAAGCTCCATGTATTTGAGAAAGCCGTGGATTTCCATGCGATAGGTCTTACCCTCGTAGGTGTAGGATTTATCCGTCATCCTCGCGATATACGGGAATAAATTCGGCGCGCTCTCCTTCCAGATTGCAGGGTCGCCCTGCCAAAGGTATTCCCGTCCCTCATTGTCACGGATAGAGCGGAGCTGGCCGCCTTCAGTGTCAGCGCTCACTGTAAGTCTCTCATTCTTGATTTCGTAGATCATATTCTTTTCCCCCTTAACATCGTACGGTCCAGGGTGCCGACGCGTCGATATTTCGCCATACTACTTGACTGAAGATCAATGTGCCGCACACCAGCGCCGCCGGATTTTAAAAATAATCATATCCGCCGTGGATATCCACAATACTTCCGTTCATATAGTTATTTGTCAAAATACAATACGCCAGGTCTGCCACATCCCCAATTTCTCCGAAACGGTGAAGTGCGATTTTTTTGTTGATGCGGTCATAGCTATCCTGGCTCCTGCCCTCATGCCAGGTAGTCTGGATAAAGCCCGGCGCAATGGCGTTGACTGTGATTCCTTTTGGCTCAAACTCCTTCACCAGGGATTTGGTAAGGAAATGTACCGCTGCCTTTGTCACGCCGTACACCAGGGATGAGGAATACGCCTGCTGCCCCGCGTAAGAGCCCATGAAGAGCACCTTGCCGCCCTCGCTCATGATCGGCCGCAACTCCTTCACCAGGAAAACCGGGATGGAAAGATTCGTATTTACAATCTTAGTCCACTCTTCAAAAGTATAGTCCTCATATTTCGCATAGGTGCTGATGCCCGCATTGCAAACCAGCCAGTCCACATGTCCCGCCTTGTCCTTAATCTCCTGCACAAAATCCATCATAGCGTCGTAGCTTGACATATCGGCCTTTACCAGAATAACCTTGTCCCGTTCTTTCTCCGGGAGGCTCTCCACAAAACTGCGCGCACGCTGCTCATTGTGTGCGTAATTTACAAAAATCAAATCTCCGTCCTGGGAATTCGCGAGAATCTTCTCCGCAATCCCGCGGCCAATCCCCGAAGTCCCCCCAGTCACAACTGAAACTCTGCTCATATTTCCTCCTTATTGCACACTGTTTCTGTGCATTTACAGTTCCAAAAGCTTCTCATACACATCCTTCGGCGCATACGGCTGCTGGTTGTGGATAGGCTCGCCAAGACAGGTTTTCGGATAAGCAAAGGTTCCGTGCTCCAGCATGATCTCCAGAAGCTTCGGTCCCTCTCCCTCCAGAAATCCCGGGGCTTTTTCCTCCACCTCGTCACCCCACATACGCACAGCTTCAATCCCATATGCCTTGGACACCTTATGGAAATCGCAGGAGGAAAATCCGCAGCCATCCGAAGTCCCCGCAAACAGACAGTCAAAATAGTCTCTCTGCAGATGACGAATCATACCCAGCGCACCATTGTTCATAATGATCATTTTAATGGGCAGATTCTCACGCTTCACCCACTGCAGCTCCTGGATATTCATCTGGAAAGCACCGTCGCCGCAGATACACGCTACCGGTCTGCCGGTGGCATAATGCGCGCCGATAGCAGCCGGGAGCGCATACCCCATGGCCCCGTGGCCGCCGGAAAACAGAAGGTTCTGACCCTTACGGTTCTTAAAGGACTGGTAGCTCCAAACCATATGCTGTCCCACATCCACCGCGATCGCAGAGGTGTCAGCCAGACACTCACTGAGATTTGCAATCATTCTATTCGGATAACGTTCAGGCGTATTATCATCCACAGCCTGAAGATTATTCTTAATTTCATCACACACAACAACCCAGTCTCTGCGCTCCTCTGTATCCACAAAGGCCATTTTTTTCAGGCGCTCGATCACGCTGGCGGTATCCACACAGAATTTCTGCTCGTTTTCTCCGTTCTCGTGGATATCCCGCTGCAGATTGTAGGAATCAATATCAATTCGGATAATTTCCGCATCCCTGGCAAACTCGTGCACCTTTGTTCCAATCTGGCGGGTACAGAGGGAAATGCCGAAACAAAGCAGCAGGTCACTTTTCACATTGGCGATCATATTGGCATAGCGGTGCCCGTACGCGCCGCCGATACATCCAAAATTCATAGGATGGTCAAATGGCACCACAGATTTCGCCAGCACACTTGTGATCACGGGGATGTTCAGCTTCTCTGCAATCTTAAGAAGCGCACTCTGGCTCTTCTTGCTGTCCACGCCATGTCCCATCATGATGACCGGACGCTTTGCCCTGCGGAGCGCCTCCTCAATGGCACCTGCCGCAGCGTCAGCCGTCTTGGGATCTGTGTGCGCCTCCTCAAATTTCATGTCATAAACCGGATTCTCTATCTCGCTCCTCTGCACATTCATGGGAAGATCAATGAGCACCGGCCCCTTCCTGCCTGTGTTGGCAATGTGGAAAGCCTTATTAAGCTCCTGTACAATGTCCTGTGGCTCGCGGATATGCACGGCATATTTCGTCACAGGCTTTGCCATAGACACAATGTCAATCTCCTGGAAGCCCTGCTGGCGCAGCCCGGTAATCCCGGAATATTCATAGGTATTCAACTGTCCGGTGAGAAATACCACAGGCAGGGAATCAAAATGTGCGTTGGCAATACCGGATAACAGGTTTACTGCTCCCGGGCCGCTGGTAGCATAGGCACAGGCGCAGTCATCCTTGGCCTGGGCATAACCGCAGGCGGCAAAGGAGGCTCCCTGCTCGTTATAGCAGGAATGATTCTCTGTATCCGGATTCTTCTCTATAGAGTCCACGAGATGAGCGATCATGGTTCCCTGATACCCAAAGAAATCATGGATTCCTCTTCTCTGCAAAAATTCAACAATATAATCTGTAAGTTTCATAAGCCTACCTCCAATATTTTTCTACCTGTTCCTTAAGCTCCCCGTTCCCCGTTTTTTCCAGCACTGACAGATAGATTTCAAGGATTTCTTCATCTGCCACATAGATTTCCTTTTCCTTAAGACAACGCTGCATCACTCTTGAATACGGACGGAAGATAGTCTCCAGACGCATATAATCACTGTTTTTGTACAGGTTCTTGATATAGTCCTTCTTCTCGCCGTAAAACTTGTCGAGATTTCGTTTCGCCGCGCAGAGCTTGGCATAACTCCAGCACCAGTTATAATACCGCTGGCGGCGGCGTCCCACTGAATCCTTAAGGTACTGCCTGCGGCGGGCCTTACGCAGCCGGTCAAGGCTGCCCGTCTCCTGGAAATACTCCTCATAGCTCACAAGCGTACTTGTCATCACTGCGGGATCAGGCGCATATTCCTCTGCCAATTCTTCCTCATAGTTTGCCCCGTAGCTCTTCTGCAGATACCAGATTTTTTCGCCCGGTGCCAGGAATTTTTCTCCTTCTAAGATAATCTCACAAGTCTTCTCAAAAATCTCAGGCGGATAATAGTATGCCATATCCTTATCAAGCCGCAGGATAAACTCCTCCGGTTTGGGAATATCCTGCCTTTTACAAAACTTCCCGTATAAGCTCCGGCCAAGCCGCGCCCGGCCTCCCAGGCTGAAAAAGCGCACAGGAATCTTGCAGATGAAATTCTTAAGTCCCGGCTTATTATTATAACTATCGCAAATGTGCTGCCAGCCCACCTCCAGCGCTCTGTTCCAAAGATGCTTTTTGCGTGACGGAATCGCCCCTCGCAAAGGCAGGATGTCCACCCCGAAACCCGGGCAACGGAAATTACGCCCCTGATCAAGACGGTAGCACAGGTTATCCATATTTTCATACCGCAGGTAAAAGCCCGGAAAGCGTGGATTGTTCCTCATGGATTCCAATGCCCGGCGCTTAGGCTGCTCCTCATCAAATACCTGTCGGAAGCGCTCCATCTCAGATATTTTCATCACGACCACCCCGGCCAGCGGATTTATAGGAAAAGGCTGTCCCGTGACCGCACACAGGGTAAGCTGAGGCGAGAGATAATATTCAATCTTATGCTTCCTGCAAATCGTATCTATTTCTTTCAGAAGCGACAACACTTCCTGTTGTTCTCTCTTCAATGGTTTTCGCTCCATTCTACAATTAATTTATTTATTTCAAGCCTATCTGCTTACAAGCTCAACAAGGCTCCGAACATCCTCCAGTGTGCCATATTTATCCAGCCAGCTGTCAAGAAATTCCGATGCGTCTCCGCCCATGGCATACGCAGAAGCCTTTCTTCCGCCCCGGTACAGATCTGTGAGAATAATCCTCGCCAGCTCGGTTTTCACGTAGCTTCGCTCTTTTGCATATTTCAATGCCTTTAAGTAACTTTTAAATGCCTGTTCCGTACGGCCCTGCTTCCTGCGCACATCGCCTACCAGCTTGAGCACTTCGGCACGCTTGTCCTTATTTATCTGGAAAGCGCGTATCTGCTCGGCAAGCCATTCCAACTCACTCTGCTCATCCGTATAAACCAATTCCGTACGAAGCTGCGCCAGCCCCTCCGGGTACCCCAGGCGTTTCCATGCTCTTGTCATGGCCTGCCGGTACATATCGTTCTCCTTGGGACGTTCCTTTTTATCCGGTCCGTCCTCAGAGTCGTCAAGCTTCTCGCGGATTTCCTCCACCACTTCCTCAAGGGCGCTCTGGGTTCGGACCGCTGCAACTTTAGCAAGGCAGAGGTATTCATGAACCTCCTCATCCTCAGGCATCAGGCGGGCCCAAAGCTCCATCAGCTCCAGAGCCTCCTGCTTCATTTTATTGTCGATCAGACTCTTACAGGTGTCGAGAGCCTGCCGTTTATAATCTCTCAAAAGTTTATCAAGTTCAAGCTGTACGATTCCGTTATTCGTCTTTTCGCGGGCATCCGCATAGAGCTTCAGCGCATCCATTCGCCTGCCCCGCATCCACAGAAGGTCAGCCTTATATTTAAGGAAATATCCGTCCTCCGGGAAAAGAGCAAGAGCCTCCTCTACAAACTCCCAGGCTTCCTCCATGCTTGCATGTGCGCGGTTCATCACGCGTCCCTCAGTTGTGCGATTCACCAATTGTCCTTCAGTCAGAGCAGAAGCTCCTTCCTTTGCACTCTCCTCATCACGCGCGCGGTCCATGACCAACCGGCACTGGAATTTAAGAAAGCTTGGATTACCCGGATACCGTTCCAGAAGCTCCCGGGAAATTTCCTCTGCTTCCTGTTTTTCCTTAAACTCATAATGGCAGGTGGCTTTACGGAACAAAACCACATCAGCCATCACCTTCTTCATCTCCGGTGTCACATGGTCGAGCTTCTCCCGCACCTGAAACATGCGGTAAGCCTTAGATATCCTCTCTGTATAAAAAAGAGTCATCATAGCTGCCATAAACACTTCATCCTCAACCTCAAGCAGTGTAGGATGATAAAATGGATAAATATTCGCAAAATCCTCCCTGCCGATAAACCCGGCGCTTAACTGCACCTGGAAATAATTAAGGAAAAGCTCACTTAAAGTATCAAACTCATGTGCCTCCACCATTTCCTTCAAATCCCGTCCATTCTGACGGATGCGTGCCTTGAGGTCCATGACCGTACTTTTTGCCTGAAGCAGGTCACGTTCATGCTGCAGCCTGTGGGCTCTCTTGGCAGTCGCCATGTAATAGAACTTACGCACAGCCGCATTAAACCGTGCTTTGCGCTTATGCACCTTCGGCATATAATCGCTGCGGAATTCCTTGTAGGTGATGTCGTCCACACAGATTGCATCATGGGATTCCCGCTCGCCGTGGGGCGGGATATAAGACCATTCATCCCCGTAATGCCAAACCAGGTAGTCGTTTGTACGCCGGGGGATCATTACCTTTTCCCCCTCGAAATCCATATATTTTACAGGGAACATCATATCCTTGTCAAAAAGGAAGGGACAGCCGCCCCAGCGCATGGCGTAGCGGTCACATTCCTCCTCTTTGTAAGAAAACATGATTTTCTCCAGTTTTTTCAGGGTTCTGTCCTTTCCCAGAAATACATAGGAGAGCAGATATTTGAGATACAGGGATGCGGGGATTTCCCAGCGGTTGCCGAAAACAACAGAAATATTCACAAGATCAGAATAAATCATCATGTGGGTCCTGTATTTTTCATACTCCTTATCATCTGCAGGGATGGGGTCCAGGGTCAGCACATCAATGATCTCCCCTGCCTTGTCCTCTCCGATCACCTGGTGCTTATGCACCGCACAGCTGTCTGTGGACGCATAGCGCGGAAAGGAGTTCGTATAGCTCCTATCCACATCCACGCACTGTACGGCTCGGTCCGGCGGAAACTCCGTCTTGGAAAGCTCCACGAATTTATCCCAGTCATCCCTTGGCATATAGATGTCCACATCATCGTCCCAGGGAATGAAGCCCTCGTTTCTGAGCACTCCGATCAAGGTTCCCCCGGCCATCACATACCTCAGGTTATGCTTCTTACAGATTTCATCAATCTCCCGGAAAAGCTTTAACAGATGTTCCTGTTTCTCCGTCATTTGTTATCCCCTCTGATTAATTATTTTCAGTATATCCACCAGAGCCTCCGACTCCTCGTAGAAAAGCCTGGTACATTCTGTACGCTGATCGCTGATCATGATCATCAGCTCCTGCAGCAGGTAACGGAAACCATTGCCCTCAAAATTAAAGCTAAAGCGCTTGAGGAATTCATTCCCCTCCACCTTCGCCTCGAAATATCCGGTATTCCACCAATCGTTTGGAACTGTAATGCGGCCCTTGCTGCCGATGATGACAAGCTCATCCTCCACATCCACGGTGGTGCCGATCTCAATGGTCGCCAAAGCCTGCGGATATTTCATAGTGATCATATCATACACAAAGTGCCCGTCCTCACCCTTGACGGCATTAGTATTCACCTCCAGGCAGTCCTTGCCCAGAAGCTTGATGATGGCGCAGATTGCGTGAGCCACCGTCTCATTAAAGGATTTGCCGCCCTCGAAATCATCCTGGGAGATCGCGCACTTCACGCTCACCACATTTCCCACCAGGTCGCCGTGAGTCAGCCACACAAGCTGGTTGAACGCACGCAGGTAGACCAGCATGATTTTTTCCACCAGGACAACGTTATGCTCCACAGCCTTCTTAAACAGCTCCTTGAGCTTGTCCGGATGGAGGGTCATGGGTGAATCACTGATCACATATTTCCCGTGCTCAATGGCTTTTTCTATATACTCGGCACGCTTCTTAAGGGAAGATTTAATATAAACTATATTAAGTCCTTCGAGGAAGCTGTCAAAATCGTTCCCATAAGAATCCAGCTCATATTTTTCACAGAAAAGACGTGCTGTCTCTTTATCCTCTGAATATACGCTCTCCACATGAAGTCCGCTGACATACTTGGATTCTACCACAATGCCGTTATCCCTGGCTTCATCGGTAACTACGCCTATATTAAAAATCGTGCCCTCGCCGCGGAGCTGGGTGCTGGAAATATTCTTCGTACGCTCCAGATACTGCACGTCACAATAATTTTTAAGATAATCAAACTTTCCGCGCCAGTCAGAGCCTACCACCAGAACGTCAATATTATATTTGATGATATCGCTGACCTTCTGGCCCTGGTATTCCTCTATGATGATCTCATCCGCAAAGCCTGTGTTGCGCACATTCTCAATCCTTTTCAGTAGACTGTCGCGCACATTCAACTTGCCGCGTTCTATATCATAGCTCTCGCTGGTTACGCCCACGATCAGATAATCGCCCAGCTCCCTGGCTCTTTTGATAATATTGTAATGCCCTTGATGAAACAGATCGAATGTTCCATAGGTAATGACTCTCTTCATATTTTACACCTGCTCTTTCCGGTAAAGCTCGCTATATACTGCTATTCTGCCATCTGTGGATATAATTATGCCATAATACAAATAATGTAAGTGTCATACGCATTATAGCATAAAAGCTTTGGCATGGGAAGAACCCACTCATTCCGAACGGTACATCGTGTATAGTCTTTTTTTAGAATAACCCGGTACCTTGGAACTCCACTTGCTGCCCACCTGTTTGGTGAGATAGGATTTTGTATAATTCAGCGTCTTGCTGGAATCCATGTTCACAAAAACCTTGAACGCCTTTTTCCCTTTAATCCCCATTGCCAATCCCTGGGCTACTTCATGACTTGCATCCTGGTAGCTTCGGATATGGAAAGCATCCACCATGGGATTGCAGGCCGCAATATAGTATCCCAGCGCCAGTGCTGCCGCCTGTACATCCTGACCCTTTGTTGAAGTGAAGCCCTGCTCGGAAAGAATCACCCTTGTACCCGTACCGTAATTTTTCTTTACATAATTCGTCAGCACACTGAGATTGTTCAGGCTGATCACAGGCGAATTGGAATTGTTAGTAAGGTAATTGCTGTTGTTCCCTGACCAGAAGCGCGGATCCGTGAGCGGATAGGGATAGGCGTGGTACGCCAGGTTCCAGTTCACCCCGGACTGAATCGTTTTCAGCTTAGAGGCAAAAGAATCCATCATATCCTTGGCTGAATAGCCCTGCACAGACAAATTCCAGTAATGGTCCAGACAGATAAATACCTTGGAGCTTGCTTTCCTGCTTCGAACTGCATTATAAAGGCAGCGGAAGGTTTCGCTGTAGTTCTCAATATACTTAGCCTTGCTCATATTTCCCGGGTAATGCCATACACTGTAGGTGTTCACCTCATTGCCCAGTATCCAGTTACTGACATAACAATTCTGTGATCCAAACAGCTCCGAGATAAAGGAAAACAGCGCCTCCATTTTCTCCCGTGAGGCAGCGTTCGTCGTGTTCCATGCATAATAGGAGGACCTTAACCCCTGCGAACCGGAAGCTGTGAGGCTCTTGGTACTGGAATTATAGTCCAAAAGAATCTGCATAGTCACTTGAATTCCTTTTTGGTTGCATTGGCTCACAAACTGTGTGTAGCCTCCGATTTTATTAAAATAATACGTCTTGCCATTATATTTGTAAGACACCCGCTCCGCATTATTTACAAGCAGAATCGATACCGGGAGATTGAGAAAGGCTGTCTTGCACTTTGTTTCTGTGAGCTCGTTGATGTTAGTGGTCTGCAGACCTTTTTTACTTTTTGGAACCGCATAGGCGCTGGTATTGGACGCCGTTCGCTCCGGGCTCGCCACATAGCTCGCTCCGCTAATACGGGTATATGCAGAAATCCCGCTGCCCGCCTTAGTCTTAACCGCGAGTGCAAACTTGGACATCACGTACTCAGGATGTCCCGCGGTATTCAGCTTGAAGGTGATATTCTTGT
This sequence comes from Blautia schinkii DSM 10518, assembly GCA_000702025.1. Classification (GTDB taxonomy): domain Bacteria; phylum Bacillota; class Clostridia; order Lachnospirales; family Lachnospiraceae; genus Blautia_A; species Blautia_A schinkii. The sequence continues at coordinate 129,173 of JNKJ01000007.1, read as the reverse complement.
TCTCTCCGGCAGGCTTCTTTAGCCTGGCTGCTTGCTTACTGAGTTTATTGTTCACAGGATTCACCCGGAATAGATAATAGTACACATCCTTACTTTTTACCTTATAGGGGACCTTTGCCGTGACACGGATCTGCCCCTCACTGTAACCGGTACACGAGGTAATAAAGGATGCCGATTCACTTGCCGCACCCGCGCTGGAAAACAAGTCCGCATCCGAAGCATCACCGAACAGCTCCTCCTCCGGCTCGTCCCCCGATGTAAAAATATCTGGTTCAGCTTGAAACTCCGGCTCGTCCGGGTTCTCGATGTCTCCTGATATTTCGGTGTCATCCGGGTTCTCGATAATGCCCGACATTCCAGCGTCATCCGGGTTCTCAATGTCTCCCGGCATTCCAGCGCCATCCGGGTTCTCAATGTCTCCCGGCATTACGGCCTCATACGGGTTCTCAATATCTCCCGGCATTACGGCCTCATACGAATTTTCAGTATTCTCCTGGCACCAATCCTCCATCGAATTTTCCGCCTGACTCTCAGAGACACTTCCGGCATTAAAATCCGCAGCACTCACTGCCGCAGCTCCGGGCATAACAGCCAAAACCAATGCTAATCCACAGGCAACCCACGATTTCTTCATACACATACCCCCTACTGTTTTTACACAATTTGTTTTTTCTAACCCACTACACTTTATCACGATACAAAGAAAGACACTCCCTCAGGACTGTCCTTCTCTTTTCTCCGCAGGCTTAACCTCCGGCTCAGATTCATTTACAGAGGCTTCCGGTTCCAGCGTGGATGCCAGCTCCTCAATAGCCTGTCGGCGCCTGCGCAATGTCTCATATTTATTTTCGTCACTGTCGTACTCATCCTCCAGACCCTCATCCCGTACCTTCTTTTCTTTCTTAAATAAGATGAAAGAAATCAGATTCAGCACACCTGTATACAGCCAATCCACAGGCGGGCTTCCCAAAACAAGCATAAAAAGAAGGGACACTCCCAACAGAGCCCATACATTAAGCAGTTCGGGTATTTGCAAAATCAGAAGTCCATTGAGCACTATCAAAATCGGATAATGGAAGAAATAAATACCCATTGTATTTCTTCCTATAAATGTAAGCGGCAGCTTCATATCAGGCAAAAGTGCAAAGAACGTCAATATCAGCACAAAGGAAATCAAATACATCAAAAGCCGGATTACAATGCCGTTCTCGTCCGTCAGTCCGCTCAGCAGATATGTATGATTCCCACGGAAAATATCCACCGGCATCTCATTCGTAATCATATAATTAGGCACTGCATAAAGCAGGAACCCGGAAATCGGAATAAGAATCCATTTCCCCTTAAAATCACGCACTGCCTTCGTGTACTCACATTTCCACAGATATCCAGCCACAAAGAACGGGAAAAATACCACAATCCTTGACGTGGAAAGATACGTGGTAAATTCCGGCCTCGTACCTGCCCATAATGCCAGAATGATACTCAAGGGAATGATAAAACGCACCTTACCCAGAGCCTCAATGGTCAAACGGTATACAAATAAAGCCAGCACATACCACATAACCGTACCTGACGGCCGTAAAATTTCGTAATCCACGGATTTCCCAAGCCAAATCTGGGCATACCAAGTCAAACTATATCCCAGGATATAGGGGATCAAAAGATTCTTCACATTTTTCATCGCGCTCTGCGGCTTCTTGGAAAGATAACCGGAGACGAAAATAAAGGCCGGCATATGGAATATCGTTATCGCATACCAGATATACCGGACCACAAGATCCACCTTTACAAGCTGGAAAGCTATAATGTGGTTAAATACCACCAGAAAAATCAATAAAACTTTTATATTATCCACCAGGTAAGAAAAAGGTGTGGTCTCTAGTCTCGTTCTCTGTTTCATCATCACTCACCCTGTAATAAAATTATAGCTAAAGCATAACACACATTTAGGGTTTTTGGAACAGAAATTTAAAATATTCGTGTATTTTGTGGGTGAAATATATGGAAATGGGGGTGAATCTTAAGGGTGGTAGAAGGGATATTGTTGTAAATATTACAAATATTACATTATTATGGGGTGAAGGGGGTCCCCGGGAAGGTGTTGAACGGCTAGGGGAAGGGACTTGGGGGCCGGGGCTGATATTATCCGGGCGGGCTGATGCTCGCTTCCCTTCAACTAAATGCCAACTGCGACTAAGAAGCTCACGAAGAGCGTTCGCTCTTAGTGCACTGGCCCACTTATATCTGACGAAACTCCTTGTCTAATTTTCTATCGGACAGCGTTGGCTTCAATCGCCGATGCCACCGCATCGACTCATTCAGCCGCCTTGCCGATGGAAAATTATCCTGCGGATTTTCGCCAGATATAAGTGGGTCAGTACACTAAGTCTCCGTAGGCATTGGATTTTCAGGCGCGCTTCCGCAAAACAGCCCGCCCGGATAATACCAGCCCCGGCCCCCAAGCCCCTTCCCCTAGCCTACCACTACGTTCCCACCCCTTCGTAGAAGCTGTCGTTTTTACCGGCAATTTATTGGCTTCGGAAAAATTAGTAGCTAAGCCTTTATAATTCTATATAACCTGTAATATGTAGTAATATATAGTCATAAATAGTTAAATTTATCCGAGTTCAATCGCATTCCTTGCTCCTAACCGACGTATTAAACCGCGATCGACAAGCTCCCTGCGAAAACGACAGCCCATACGAAAGGGTCGGAAACGTAGTGGTAGGTGAGCAGAAGGAAATTTGGTGCGGGGGCGCTGACACTGGCCTTGTCAGGCATTTTGCGGAAGCGCGCCTGAAAATCCAGTTCTTACGGAGACTTAGCAGCGAACGCTCTTCGTGAGCGGCTTAGTCGCAGTTAGAACTTAGTTGAAGGGAAGCGAGCAATGCCTGACAAGGCCAGCGTCAGCGCCCCCGCACCAAATTTCCTTCTGCTCACCGTTCAACCCCCTTCCGGGGTTCCCTTTCCCCCATAAATAACTTCCCCATAATCTCTTCATTTCGCCGCTCATCTATGCTATAATCAATGGCAGAAATCATCCCATCCTCAGTGTCAGGGATTAAAGAATGAAGAAAGGATGCTTAGTTTATGAAACGAGTCATCACTTACGGCACCTTCGATTTACTGCATTATGGGCATATTAATCTGCTGCAGCGTGCCAAAAAATACGGAGATTACCTGATTGTAGCCCTCTCTACCGATGAATTTAACTGGAACGAAAAACATAAAAAATGTTATTTTTCCTATGAGGAGCGCAAGCACCTGCTGGAGGCCATCCGCTATGTGGACCTGGTGATTCCGGAAGAAAACTGGGAGCAAAAGCTCTCTGATGTCAAGGAATATCACGTAGACACCTTCGTCATGGGGGATGACTGGGAAGGAAAATTTGATTTTCTAAAAGAATTCTGTGATGTCGTGTATCTCACCCGCACCCCTGAAATCTCTACCACTCAGATTAAGCAGGACCTGCAGAAATAGCAGTAAAACAGCTGCAGAAAACAAAAATAGCTGCGGAGAACAGTTTACCCTTGTCAATGCGCAGAGCTTGGTGTATTATGGTAAAGATTCTTTAAAGGAGTGAAATAATCATGTTCAATAAATTTAAACAGGATATGAAAAAGTACTGGAAGTATGCCATATACTCCACGAAAGCACAGCTAAAATCCGAGGTTGCCAACTCATACCTCAACTGGCTGTGGTGGGTGCTGGAACCGCTGTGCTTTATGATGATCTACGCCTTTATTTTCGGCGAAGTGTTCCAGCAAAAGGAGAAGTACTTCCCGGTATTCATCTTTATCGGTATCACCTTGTGGGATTTCTTTAATAAGACCATGCTGCAGAGTGTACGAATTGTTAAACAGAATAAACCAATCGTGTCAAAGGTATACCTTCCAAAGTATATTCTGCTGCTTGTTAAGATGGGCGTTAACGGATTTAAAATGTTCATCTCGATTCTTATCATTGTGGGAATGCTTTTTGTATGGAAAGTGCCAGTCACCATCAATGTGATATACTCGATTCCCATACTGATAACATTGATCTTGATCGTTTTCGGATTTGGATGCTTTCTCCTTCATTTCGGCGTATTTGTGGAGGATTTATCCAATGTGGTTAATATAGTACTGCGTCTTGTATTCTACATGACAGGTATTTTCTGGAATATTATGACTAAGCTGCCCGAGCCCTACAATGTGTATGTAGGCAAATGCAACCCCATCGCATTCCTCCTGTCATCCATGCGTGATTGTGTCCTCTACGGCAGAGTACCGCACAGAAAGCTTCTGCTTTTGTGGTTTTTTGTCGGACTGGCAATATCCGCATTGGGTATCCGCAAGATATACAAGAACGAAAACAGTTATGTAAAGGTGATTTAAAATGGAAGATAAATATGCAATCGAGGTCAAAGACCTGGTCATTAGCTATAGAAACCTGAAGAAAACATCCATCAAACGTAATCTTTTGAAATTCCAACGCCAGAAGGCAGAGGATTTCATTGCTGTGAAGGGTATTTCTTTCTATGTACGGGAAGGAGAAATCCTTGGTATTATCGGAAAAAACGGAAGCGGTAAGTCCACTACCCTCAATGCTTTGGCTGGTATTTTTTCCCCGGATTCAGGTGTCATTGACTTAAAGGGACACAGCATTTCCCTGCTTTCTATTGGAGTGGGCTTTCAGCGTGAGATGTCCGGCCGCGAAAACATCGTTCTTTCGGGAATGCTTCTTGGGTTTTCCGAGGCTCAGGTTCGTGAAAAGGAACAGGAGATCATAGATTTTGCCGGTCTGGGCAAATTTATAGACATGCCGGTTCGAACCTATTCTAGCGGTATGTATTCCAAGCTGGCTTTTTCCATCACTGCCATCCTGGAAACGGATATCATGCTCATTGATGAGGTGTTAAGCGTAGGCGACCAGAAATTTAAGAAAAAGAGTTATAATAAAATGAAGAGCCTTATCTCCAACAAGGACCGCACGGTTGTGATCGTATCCCACAGTCTCAGCACGTTGGAGGAGCTCTGCGATACAGTCATGTGGATGCATGACGGTGAGATTAAAAAAATCGGCGACCCCAAAGAGGTTTTGGACGAATATGTGGAATTTATGGAAAAATCATGATTATTCCAGCGCAAAGCCTGCTCTTGCAAACTTACAGAGAATTAAAGAATCCCGCTCCTGCAATGCTTGGTGCGGGATTCTTTGTATTTTCAAGAGACGTATTGCGCTCTTCGTGAAATGTATATCAGTTGCAAAATCATCTCCCATCCACCATACATCTCATAAATTCCTCAACCGCCACGTGGTTATACTCTTCGTAATTCACTTTCATCACAGGTACTTCGCCACGGCTGAACGCCTTCATCCCCTGGTAAAGCCCCTCCGCGTCCGGAGGAACGAGATATCCCCCATACTTTGTCATGAAGCCGCGCGGTCCGGTCACGTCCGTGGATATCACCGGAAGTCCAAGCGTGTCTGCCTCCAGGATCACCAGGCCGAGGCCCTCATATAAAGAGGAAAGTACAAATAAGTCGCACGCCTTGAGAATGGGCATTGGATTCTGAATAGACTTAATCAAAACTACACACCCTTCAAGCCCCAGGCTTTTGGCCTTCTCCCGCGTTTTCTCATAAAGTTCTCCAATTCCGCCTATGATAATCAGAACACTGTCCGGGACCTCCTCATGATACCGCGCAAATGCGTCAAGCAGCATGTCGTGCCCTTTTTCCGGCGAAAAACGACCGATGGTGATAAGCTTTTGCCTGGAGTCCTTCAAGAGCTGTTCCAGTTTCTCTTTGCTGCAGGTACAACATGTAGTCTCATCGAATCTTATCTCCTGCTCTGCCCTTTCGAGTACTTTCTGCCATGCATGGCAATTATGAATGACACGGAGATTCTCCTTCTTTCCGCTGATGGGCAGCGTACGTTCGTAAATATCCTCGGTCACAGCCGCGACGAGATCGTATTCCCGGTATGCGCGGCGCAGAGTCGGCAAATGCTGGTTATGACGCGTCTCCACCTCTTTCAGCATATCATTGTGTACAAAAATCGCACGCTTACACGACGCTTCCTCAAAAAATCCAATCACTTTTTTTTCATATCCACTGAAATGTATGCACCAGTCAAAACGCGCAAATCCATAATTCCGTGTGTACTCTCTTCTATAAAAACGCCTTAGATATTTCTGAAAAAAAGGCGCATCCATGCCCAGTTTATAAATAACAAAGCTTGCAAGCGCCTCCATAAAGGTAAGGTTCCATCCCTTAGAAATCGGGGCAACATTTACAAACCCCGGAAGGACCTCCAGTCGGAGCGGCTCGGATTCCAAATATTCCTCCTGAAAAGACGCGTAATAATTAAACGCCTCCGGATTTATATTTTCCATCAGGTTTAAAAAGGACGTGGTGAGGCCATTGCGCTTCAAGGCGCCCACGTAGAATAAAAGGTTTTTCTTGCCGTTGCCTGCCTCGCTTTCCGCAAGGATTCTACCATATTGCCCGATATCCTCAGCCTGCTTCACGCTCTTAGAATGCCCCGTAGTCTCAGGCCGCTCCATATACTCAGGCTGCCCCATACTCTCAGGCTGCTCACCGCTCAGCAGCATGGCACAGAGTTTCTTTGCTGCATCCGGGCCGTCAAACGGACAGTATTTATTTCGGAATTCCGTATCATCATATAGCTTTGGCGTGCGAAGCTCATGGAGCAATTCGGTTATATTTTGCGTCACCGGAAAAGGAAACTCTTCGATATCCCCATAGAAATCTCGCTCTGCCGCAAATTTATCTCTATCATAGAGGAAAAATATGATTTTTCCATCCTTACGGTTCGCATAATCAAAGAAAACGCTGGAATAGTCTGTGACAAGACAATCCGCCTCAGCAAGCGTCTCATACGGATCTGTGAACTCCTCAAAGGCCCGGATGTGCCGATATCCCTCAAAGGAAATCTTCTGCCCCACAAAAGGATGCAACCGTACGTATAAAAGCTCACAATCCTCTAATTCCCGGTCGAGCCGGTCAAGATATTTCTTAATCTCCTGTACCTGGCCGCGCTTCATTTCCTCTGTATACTGCTCCGTCACCACCCCTCTCCAGGTCGGCATATAGCAATACTTCCGGACAGGCTTCTCCTGCTGGCGCTCAGTACTCATCCCAGCTCTTTCCTGCCACGGCTCAGTATTTATCCCAGCATTTTCCTGCCTCGGCACAACACTTCTCCCGGCGCTTTCCTGCGGCTCATCGCTTCCTTTACCTTTTGTCACCCGGAAAAACACCTGATTCCGCGGATATCCCGCATAAATGTACGTGCCCTGGTATAAGTTCTCCAGATTATGCGCATCCCTCAGCTTTTCTGCAGCATAACGGCTGGGTGATACGAGATAGTCTGTCATGAGCAGGTTACGCTGCACATTTCCAATGGCATAGGCGCCCGAGGGAATGTCCTTGCCCAACTTTTTAAATGAGGTTCCATGCCAGGTGTTCATATAAATCTGGCCGCTGCGCTTGATAAAACGTCTCGGGAAAGTCGTATCTGTGATCAAAAACCCCGCTGTGGCAAGCAGCTCAAAGTACCTAATCCCATAAAACTCTACAAGCCTTACGCCTTTGATTCCATAATTATCAAGCAGTTTCCTCGCATACTCCATCCGGCCGGACTCAATGGAAAGATACACCTTGTACGCTTCATACCTGCCGCTTCTAAGTTCCTCCAAAATACGCAGGATATTGCCGCCCACCTCAGCGCCCTTTTTAGATTCCAGCAGAATCATCTGATCGTCCACAGGCTTATGATTCATGAAATATACATAACATGAATCCTTAACCATACCCTTTGCATACTTAAGCAGCTTTTTAACCGCCATATCATTTCCTCCCGATCAACCACCAATCAATCACCATTCAATCCCCGATCAACCGAAAATCTCTCTAAGCATCCGGCTACTGCAGGGAGCGTTTATCGGATTAAACTTCTTGTTAAACCGTTCGTATTTTTCGTCGTATTCAAAGCATTCAAATAAAGACCTGATATCCTCCGAGATGTCTCTTTGCTCTTTTATCACAGGTCCGGGCAGCTCGCTGATATCAAAATAAAAATCACGAATCTGATTTTTATATTCCGCGTAATCATACATATAAAAAAGCATGGGACGTTTCAGACAAGCATAGTCAAAGAACACACTGGAATAATCCGTAATCAGCATGTCTGCTGCCATATACAGGTCATTGATGTCATCATAATCCGACACATTCCGGATAAATCCCTGGTATTTTCCAAAGTCAAAGCTGCTGCTGATCAGGTAATGAGCCCGGAATAAAATCATGGCCTCTCCTTCCAGGTTTTTCTGAAGCTTGTCAAAGTCAATTCCCAACCTATAGGTATAGCCTGTACCCGCAGTGTGCTGATTGTCCCTCCAGGTAGGCGCGTACAGGATTACTTTCCGGTCCCTTGGAATGCCAAGGGCCTTTTTTATCTCCTCCTGCTTTTCATTTCCGACCGTAAATAATGCATCATTTCTTGGGTAGCCCATCTCTAATACCTTTGCCTGGATTCCAAGGCGAAAGGCACTTTTGATTTTCTCCGTATAAAAGGGTGAGGGCGATGGGACGAAGTCGATAAGCGCGCCTTCTGTTTCATATTCTTTATACGCCCTTCTTTTAGCAGCTTCAAGACTGCTGCTTCGATTCTTCTCAACGCTCCTACTTCCATCCTTCTCGATGGCGCCGCTCCTCCCCTCCTCAACGCTACTTCTGCAAGGTACATCACAGCCTATCTTTTTCAGCGGAGTTCCGTGCCAGGTCTGGACATACACCTGCCCGGGTCTTTTAATCACTCCGGAAGGAAGGTGATAGTTGGTAATCCAATATTTTGCCCGTGCGTAATACTCATAAAACTCCTGAGAACGATATTTCACCAGAATGGTATTCTCATCCTTTATCACATCCTGGTGTTTCTCAGGTTCCTCGAACATCCATATCTTCTTATAATCCCTGTAAGCCTCGTCCCTGACCATTGCCTCATACATCGCTTTGGGGCTGCATGCGTACTGGCGGCCGAGAAAAGATTCAAACACTACCATATGAGGATCCACCTCACAGGTATTCCAATATTTTTTATACTTTTTCCGGTTATAAGCTGTGTACAGCTTCACTGCCAGCTCTTTTCCCGCCGGAGTGATATTCACCAGCTTTGCCGCCGCCTTTTTCCACTCGCTCATGCTGTTATCCCCTATATCTCTTCTAATATATGACTGCAGATTTCCCCGGCACAGGGAGCGTCCACCTCATTAAAAAACCTGTTTACCCGGCAACGTTCTTCCTCATACGGGTCGCTCGGTGTCATCATGGACTTCAAAAGCTCCAGAAACTCCTTCTGTGTCGCAGGCTTGGGCCCCGGGGTGACTTTCTCATAATCAAAATTCATGCCTCTCTCCGCCAGATATTCTTCCTTGTCATAAGGAAGGAAGATTAAAGGCTTTTCCGTAAGCAGATAATCAATATAAATGCTGGAATAATCCGTAACCAGCAGATCAAAGACATTCAAAATATCCGTGGCATCCTCCGCCTCCTCATTTCCCAGAAAACGGATTCGCTCTGACAGATACTCACCTGCTGCAGTCTTCTCGCTGATGTGGGTGCGGAGAAACAGCAGTATCTTCTCTTTCTCAAGAAATTCATTCAGTGAAGTCTTATCATAATCCGGAAACGGAAACAGCTTCGTAGCTCCACCGTCTCTGTAGGTAGGCGCATAAAGCACAGCTTTGTCATATTCCGGCAGCTTTCCGTAAATCGCTTCCAGCGTCTTTTCCCTGTCGTTCGGCATAAAAATCCTGTCATTTCTCGGCTGACCCCAGACGCGCACCATAGATTCCGGCACATCAAAGCTTTTCGCCATAACCGGGACCAGGGTGCTTGAGGTTGTCAGGATGTACGTATAATTTTCCGTAAAAATTTTATGGAAGTAAATACGGGCCGCTTTTTTCAGATTCGGGTCTGAAAGTGCAATCTGCTTCAACGGCACCCCATGCCAGAGGTTCACGATGATACGGTCTTTCTTCAAGTGTGTCCCATAGACCGGAAGTCCTGCAGAAGTAAACCACACACCCGCTTTCAGCACCTTTTGGACGCCCTGTTTTGTATTTGTCTCAATAAAATAATTTTGTCCATACTTCCTGCCTAGCTCTTCCCTCATCTTATCGTCATTCATGACAAAATACGGGGTGATCTGAGGCAGATTATCCTTTACATATTCGAACAAATATCTGGAATTGTAATTATAGTGGCAGTTGTCCACAGAAGAAAAAATCCAGATTGTTTTATCCGGCTTTTCCTTTACCTGATGTTTGCAGCTCCAGGTCATGAAAAAATTCTTAAGTTTCCCCATATCCGCTCCTCTTAACGATATTTCCACAGGCCATGGACAGCATACGACGCAAAAAAGACCGCACTTGTTATGGGCCCGTAACCCACGTACCGATAAACCTGAAAAGTCATTCTGGCGGATTTCACCTTGTTCCTGGATTTGCCGCCTTCACTTAACCGGTATTTCAGATATGGCTTATCAATTCCCGCGGCATGACCGTATTTCTTCAGGATTTTCAGCCAGGAAATGTAATCCTCATGGCTGTCGTCATGCTCCATGGGAAACTCCAGCGCCACCTGCTTCTCGAGCAGCACGGAAGAACAATTGATGCAGTTATGTTTAAGAAGCTCCTTATACGTGATGTCCTCTCTGACAGGGATATACTTTCCGGTGGTGCTGCCATCCGGTTTCATCAGCTCTCTGCCTGTGGAGCACATGACATAACCTGTATTTTCCAGGACGCGAAGCTGCTCCTTTAATTTCCCCTTTTCCCACCAATCGTCGCAGTCAAGAAAGGCAATATAAGTCCCACTTGCCTCCTGCACTCCCCGGTTTCGGGAACCCGCAGCCCCCATATTTTTTTCGTTTTTCAAATACCGAAAGTCCTCTCTGCCCTTATAGGCATCCAGGACTTTCTCTGTATCGTCGTCAGAACCATCATCTATGACCAGAAGCTCTAGCGGAACCTCCTGGCCATAGACAGATTCTATCGCTTTTCTGATATATTTTTCCCCATTGTAGCAGGGCATGATCACAGACACCAATGGCTGTTTCATAGACCTTCTCCCTCTTCCGGATCTTCATTTCCTATGCCCACTGACGCAGTGTCCCTGAGCACACTCATCTGCGTATCTTTCTCCAGGGCCAATGCCGCATCCTTCTGCGTGCCCCCTGCGGAAATGGCCGAGGCATCCTTCAGCGCATTCACCTGCGTATCCTCCACGCCCTCCGAAACTTCCTTCTGGCAGAAAATCTTCACCGTCATGAAGAGCAGCTTGATATCCAGCAGGAATGAATAATTTTCGATATAAAACAAATCCAGCTTCAGCTTGTCATACGGCGTTGTGTTATACTTCCCGTACACCTGGGCATAACCGGTGAGCCCCGCCTTTACCTTCAAACGGTAATAAAATTCGGGGATTTCCTTCTGATATTCTTTCATAATCGCCTTACGCTCCGGCCGCGGTCCCACGAGCGCCATATCACCGATAAACACATTAAAAAGCTGAGGCAGCTCATCTAAATGCAGATTACGCAGCACCTTACCCACAGGCGTGATCCGCGAATCATTTTTAGAAGCCAGACGCGCGCCGTGCTTCTCGGAATCCACACACATACTGCGGAACTTACATATCCGAAATGGCTTGCCGCTTATGGTAAGCCGGTCCTGCGTATAGAACACCGGACCGCCGTCATATGCCTTCACTAAAATAGCAATAAGCAGCATAAGCGGGGAAAACACTACAATCCCCACAGCTGAAACCACGATGTCGAGAAGCCTTTTCGCTGCCCTCTGCTCCACAGACAGTCCCAGATTCCTGGACATCAAAAGCGGCGTATCAAACAGATGGATACGGTCGCTGCCCAGAAGAATAATATCCGAAATCTTCGGGCTCATATAACAGCGAATAGAATGCGCAAAACAATATTTCAGATATCGGTTGCGCACAGCAGACGGCAAATCCCAGATGATCACACCCTCATAATCACGCATCATACGGTGGATTACCTTCTCACCTGCATCCACATGCACCTTGCCGCTGACTTCATACTTGTCCCTGCGGGAATTCATTTTCTGGATAAGCTCCCCGGGATCACGGTTTCCGTAAATCACCAGAAGCCTCCTTGCCCGGTAAAGCCTGGAATAAATAAACCGGGAGCCAAAGGTCCAGATAATGATCAAAAGGATATCCACCCCTGTCATCTCCAGCATAGGCCACGGCGGCAGGAACCAACGGTTGATCAGCGTGATCTGGAAATATGCCACAATATTTGTGCATATAGTCGCCAGCGTCAGTGAATAAATCACATCGATCCGCTTCAGATACCCCACCTTAAGGCCGCCGTAAAGTCTGGAAAACAGCATATCTATCAAAGCATAGATTGCAATGAGCACCCAGTTACCTTTGCGCCAGAACGGCTCAAATATCAATTCCCGGTAGTAATCATACCAAACATACGCAAATACAGCCGCCTGTGCTAAAATGACCATACTCGCCAGGCAGAACACGATAAAACGTTTGTAATCTTCCCTCTTACTTTTATTCACATGATCCCTCTTATCTGTAAATGCAATACTTTATTCCCGCGAGCAACGGGCCTGGCAGACATGCCTGCATGTCCACTTGGCTTGCTGCGGAGTATTTAACTTTCCTTCAGTTACACAAAGCATACCCCTCTAATCTTACTATTATAACGTAACATTACCATTTTCGTCCATACATTCGTTAAAAATTTCCTCAGTCTTAAAAGTTGTATACCCCTCATAATAATAACTGTGGTCGATTCCTTTCATATAAATCTCACGGCTGTCCACTTCATCAGTCAGGGCATTCTTTAAAATATGCTTTATTTCGATATCCCTGACAGGACTACGCTCCATCGCCAACAGATAATCTTCTTTATCAACCTTACTCCAATCGATTATCCTGCCGATTTCCGTTTTCAACATATGGTCAAGCCATATACGCGTGCTGCGGCCGTTGCTTTCTCTGAACGGATGAGCAATATTCATTTCTACATACTTTTCAATAATTTCATCAAACGTAGATTGAGGCATTCCGTCAATATTTATCAACGCCGGTTCAAGATACATAAGCGGTGCAAAACGAAAGCTGCCTTTGGCAAGATTTTCTGTACGCAGCTTTCCTGCAAATTCGTAAATATCTTCAAATAAATATTTGTGTATTGCCTGTAATGTGGAAAATCTGCCAGGCGGATAATTGTCAATAATACCGTTCTCAAACAGTTTCGCAGCCTTCTTTTTGCTGATTCTCTCCTCTTCCCTGGCAAGCTCGGCAGAATCTGTAAGGCCTAATTTGTTTTCAAGCGCCACAACGGTACCTCCCTCTATCTATTTTTACCATGTTTTCGAGAGTAATAACTGAGCTGATAAGTAATTATAGCATGAATGGCTCTAAAAAAAAACTTTTTTGATTTTCCGCGTTTCATCAAAGCACAACTACGTTCCGGTCCGAAACATCAAAAGCTCATTGGAGGGCAGAAATGAAAGCACAACTTTTTTGGGAGTTTTCCACAAATTCCAACACCCAAACCCCACATTTTCGGGCAAAATTGTTGACAAATCTTTCCAAAAGCTATACAATTATCCTATAACATTTGTACAAAAAGTCAACTGTAGAGCCATAAAAATCTTGCGATATTACACCTTTTACACCATTATCCACAGCTGACTTTTCGATTCCAGTGAACCCAAATCTTTTGAGATAGGAGGAAATTTATGAAAAAGATAATCAACGCACCGGAAACCTATGTAGATGACATGTTAAAGGGTATCTATGCCGCACATGCAGACCAGGTAAAATACGCAGAAGGTGACCTTCGCTGCTACTGCAAAGCAAACAAGACCCCAGGCAAGGTAGCCATTATCACAGGCGGCGGTTCCGGCCATCTGCCTCTGTTCCTTGGTTATGTAGGAGACGGCCTGATTGACGGCTGCGGTGTGGGCGGTGTATTCCAGTCCCCATCTCCGGAGCAGATTTATAATATTTCCAAAGAAGTCGAGGCCGGCGCCGGTGTTTTATATTTATACGGCAACTATACAGGCGATATCATGACCTTTGATATGGCCACGGATTTATGCGATATGGACGACATCACCTGCAAGAGTATTGTAGGCGCTGACGATGTAAACTCCCACGCGAACCCGGATACACGCCGCGGCGTAGCGGGCATTTATTTTATGTTCAAGGCAGCCGGAGCCAGAGCAGACGAGGGAGGCAGCCTTGACGAAGTTCTTGCCGCAGCTCAGCTTGCCAAGGACAATACACGTACGGTAGGTTTTGCTCTGACACCATGTATCATCCCGGAAGTAGGACATCCGAATTTCGAGTTAAAAGAGAACGAAATGGCTATGGGTATGGGAATCCACGGCGAACCGGGCGTATGGAACGGGCCGCTTAAAACCTCCCGCGAGATAGCTGAAGAATCCGTTAATACCTTGCTCAACGATATGCCTGTGGCAGAAGGTGAGGAGGTTGCTCTTCTCATCAACGGCCTTGGCGCCACTTCTATAGAGGAACTGTACATACTTTCCAATGATGTAACCGAACTCCTTACTTCTAAAGGTATCCGCGTTTACAAAACCATTGTCGGAGAATATGCGACTTCCATGGAAATGGCCGGTGCTTCCATCTCCATGTGTAAAATGAATGACGAGCTGAAAAAATATATGGAGCATCCCGTAAAAACACCATTTATCTGTCAGAAATAAGAATGAAACAAGGAGAATTGCCAATGGACAAGATTCTGTTTGAGCAGGTGCCGGAATTATTCTCTTCCGTGGGCGCTTTGTTTATTGAAAAAAAGGAAGAATTATGTGAGATGGATGCCCGCCTGGGCGACGGAGACCTGGGTCTGACCATGAGCAAGGGATATGGGGCGCTCCCCGATCTGCTGCGTGGTGAAGCCGAAGGCGCCGGCGGCGATATCGGCAAACTGCTGATGAAAGCCGGAATGAAGATGTCTTCTCTTGTTCCCTCCACCATGGGCTTCCTGATGTCTACCGGCATTATGGAAGGCGGAAAAGCAGTAAAAGGCAAATCCGAGCTTGACGCTCCCGCCTTTGCCGCATATTTAAAAGGCTTTGCCGCCGGTGTTCAGAAACGCGGAAAATGCGAAGCCGGACAGCGTACAATTTATGACTCCATTCTTCCAGCCGCAGAGGCTGCTTGTGCCGCTGCTGATTCAGGCGCATCCCTCCAGGAAGTGGTCACCGCAGCTTTAGGCGCGGCAGAAAAGGGCGTAGAAGCGACTAAGGACATGGTTCCGGTTTTCGGTAAGGCCGCGGTACATGCCGCTCAATGCGCAGGCGTCGCAGATCAGGGCGCTGTTGCCGGATATTACAAGATACTCGGATTAAGTAAATATATTTGTGGCTGATAACCATGTAAGGCAGGGACCGCCGTTAAATGCAGAGCATTTATTGTGGCGGTCCTTTTATCGGGAAGGAGAATTTGCCATGTTAGCTATTGACCGCAGAAAAACTATCAAAGAACTTCTTCAAGAGCAGAAAAGTGTATCCATCACGGATTTGGCCTCACGGCTTAATGTGGCCAAAGAAACCATCCGCCGCGATCTGAGAGCTATGGAAAAGGATAACGAGCTCATCAGAACCCACGGAGGCGCTTATATTCTTGAGGGCGTACACAATGACCTTGATATAACTACAAGGCAAGTCTTAAAAACCACGGAAAAAGAAACGATTGCGAGAAAATGTGACGCGCTGATCCAGACAGGGGATTTTATTTACCTTGACAGTTCCACCACAGCCTGGTTCATTGCCCGGAAAATATCTCAGAGAAAATTGACAGTAGTCACCACTTCCCTGGAAATCGCCAACATCCTCTCGACCTCGCCAACAATACGCCTATTTCTCATAGGCGGCGAATTTTCTCGAAAAACCATGAGCTTCGAAGGCGATGGCGCGGTGCGCAATCTAGAGCAGTATTTTATAGACAAGGCATTTATTTCGTGCAGAAGCGTGAGCATGCAGTACGGTGTCACAGACACCAGCGACAACGCCGCACTCCTTCATAAAATAGCTCTGGCCCATGCCAAACAGAAATTTCTGGTCATAGACCACTCCAAGCTTGACAATATCTCCTTTTCACGTGTGGTTCCGCTGGATATGCTGGATGGGATTATCATGGATATGGATTTTTCACCTGAATGGAAGATATGTCTGGATCACAACAATGTACGATACTATTAACACAGTATTTTTACGGTACTATTATTGCAGTATTTTCATTTCCGCAAAGCATTGCGCAAAAAAACAGCGGGACGGATTACAAAAATCCGCCCCACATTTTTTTATACACAATAGTTACGCTATATAAATATTATTTCTTGTCTACATACTTCTCAATCGGCCTGATTCCCATCTTTTCAAAGGATTCTTTAAAAGGCGCATAAGCAATACCTTTCTCTGTAATAATACCTGTCACCAGACTGTGATCAGTCACATCGAACGCGGGATTCACCACCCCCACACCTTCCGGGGCCATTCTTTCCTTATACCACATTTCAGTGACTTCTTCCGGTTTCCTCTGCTCAATGTGAATCTCATCGCCGGATTCCAGCGTCATATCAATGGTGGACGACGGGGCACATACATAGAACGGCACCCCATAATGCTTGGCAATGATCGCAACACCGCTTGTACCAATTTTATTTGCAAAATCGCCGTTTGCAGCCACACGGTCACAGCCTACAAAGATAATACCGATTTTTCCTTCTTTCATGGTATAGGAAGCCATATTGTCGCACTGCACATATGTGTCAATGCCCGCTGCCTGCATCTCATATGCGCTCAAACGCGCACCCTGCAGAAGGGGACGGGTCTCGTCACAATAAACATGCATATCATCTTTGGGATCCCAGCCATTCTCAAGAGCTATGTACATAGGCGCAAGCGCTGTACCATATTTCGCAGTAGCCAAGGTACCTGCATTACAGTGTGTCATTATACCGACACCTTTTCCCAACTCCTCCAGCAGCTTAAAGCCGTAGCTTCCTATATTCCGGCTGATCTGTATATCCTCCTCACGGATGGCGTCAGCCTCTTCCATAAGGCGTACCTTTAACTCAGGAATACTTTTATTCTCTTTTTCCGTAAGCATTACATTATGCATACGGTTTAATGCCCAGGAAAGATTTACGGCTGTTGGACGGGAAGAATTGATATATTCCATAATTTCCGTACATTTCGATACGAATTCGTCCTTATCGTCTGTTTCAATTTGATCCGCAAGCACATAATACGCATAACCACCGGTCACACCAATTGCGGGAGCACCGCGCACACGCAGGGAATAGATAGCTTCCCAAATATCTCCAGCTTTCTTAATATTTAAATATTTACATTCATTTGGCAGCAAAGTCTGGTCAAGGATCACAATCTCCTTCTTGTTGTCTGCAAGACGGACAGTATCCAGATTCAGAGCATTTTCCATAACAGAACCTCCTAGTATTTTTCTTTCAAGTACACCCCCGTGCGCAAGTAAAATCCCTGCACATCAAGCGTCAACCGCTTCAACAGCATTCTTTAATGCTGTAAGGAAACAGTTTCCGCACTTTTTCTGATCTCTGTTTTTGATAAAGTCAATTGCGGCTGTAATACATATTTTTTCACCACGGGCACGTTTTGCCTCGTCCTCGATGGTGGTAATATCCTTTACATTTGCCATACCCACAATACGGCGGTTCAGCTCAAGGCCTGTCACGGCTGCTGTATCTGCGAGTATCGTATCAAGGTAATATCTTTCGTAAGCCTTATTTTTACACAAGGTATCTGTGACATGTTCTTCATAATACGCTTTTAATTTTTCCATTGTCAGATTAATGACATCCACGATTACGCTCTCTACCCAGGCGCAGAACTCCTTCTCACCATACGCATCACCGTTTACCCAGGCAAAAATCATGTTTGCGATCACGTTCCCAATGTCGTAACCCATAGGTCCGTAGAAGCAGAATTCCGGGTCAAATACCATGGTCGTTTCTTCATTAATAAAAATGGAACCTGTATGAAGGTCACCATGGATCAGAGACTGGGCGCGGGTCATAAAGTCCATTTTAAGTTTCGCAACTTCACAATGAAGTTCTTCATCATCATAAAGCTTCTCTTTCACGAAGTCCGCGATAGGAGGAAAAACGTGATTCCGGTGAAGCTCATCATTGTACGGCTCTGTATAAACAAGGGCCTCTGAGATATCGCATAATTCCGGATTGATAAATTTGCGCTGCAGAGCTTTCTTTTCCTGATGGTCCATCACGATATCCGTGGTTCCCATGAGAACCTGTGCCATAAAGGTAGAAATCTGTTCTGAGAATTTAGGGTAAATTTTGTGCTCAAGCATAGCTGTACGCATGATTGCATGATCACTCAAATCCTGCATGCCGCAGGCACTCATTACCGTGTCATAAAAATATATTTCCGGCACATAACCGGCAGCAAGCTTGCCCTGAAGCTCAAGAATCTCTGATTCAATGCGGTTACGGTCCGGGTCCAGCTTCATATCCTCGGAAATACGGGCAATCCTGCCGGCCTGTTTGATAATTACGCTGTTTCCTTTAGCGTCAGCCACTTTAAATACATAATTTAAATTGCCGTCGCCGATTTCCTTACATGTCATACTTCCGACGTCCCACTGTTTCTGAGGCACCTTAACCTTGGCATACTCGATTGCATCATCCGCGTTCATTAAAAAATAAGTATCAAAGTTAGACATAATCCTTACCTCCAATTATAATTGATATCCACAATTTAGTGGTGCTGCAAAAACAATTTGGCAGCACCATCCATTGTGATTTTATAAATCAGTCTTCTTTAACAGTAATATAAGCTGCGATCAAAGCAAGGCAGAGAACTGCACCTTTGACTGCCGGCAATACGTAATATACAACACCACACATTGTCAAACCATTTTCCAGTGTGGAAATGAGCAGCGCACCAACAACGGTTCCAAGAGCATTCGGTCTCTCAGCGCCGCCCACAGAACGGCCGATAAATACAGCAGCAAGTGAACTCATCAGGTAACTGTCACAGCTGTTGATCTGTGCAGCAGAGTTACGTGAGCAAACGACAATACCTGCAACCGCAATAAATACAGCGGCAAACATACCAGCCATAAAGCGGTATTTTTTTACATTGATACCGGATAATTTGGCAGCAATCTTGTTCCCGCCCATTGCATATAAATAACGGCCATGCTTCGTTCTCTCCAGGAGAACCCAGCATACAACAACACATACGATCATGATAATAATAATGTATGGGGATTTACCGATATTCATTGAACCTTCTGTCCAGCCTTTACGCAGGGGAGTGTTGTCTCCGCCGTGAAGAGCCGCGAACCATCCCGGTGCACTTAAGCCTGCGGATACGGCGCTACCGCCTGTAAACGCAAGACCGATACCTGCATGAACGAACTGCAGAGCACAAGTGGCAAGCATATCCGGAATTTTACAAACCAGGATGAGGAACATGGTTAAAAGGTATGAAATCATAGTGAAAGCAATTGTAAGTACAATGGTAAGCCATAAAGGAAGACCGAACCACAAGAACAATGCCGCGAATATGTATGCGCTGAATGTACCCAGAGTACCGGCGGACATATCGAAACCATCGGGCGCCATGGATACCGTTGCGGCAAGTGCGAAAATCGTAACAACAGACATTGCACGCAAGATATTCATTAGATTAGCCACCGAGAAAAAGGCTGTGCCTCTGATTATCGTAAAAATGATCACGGCAATCACCAAAACGATCACGGCAGCCCAGTTCAGAAGTTCTTTTCCAATGTTCTTTATTTTTGTATTTTGAGCCATATTATTTTTCCTCCCATAAATGGATGTCTTGTTTATCTGATCCATCAGCCGGCATACTTTGTGGCGGCGCCGGTAGCATAATGCATGATCTCATCCTCAGAAGTCTTGGATGTCTCCAATTCCGCCATGATCTGCCCGTCAAACATTACATACATCCGGTCAGTGATGGACAAAAGCTCGGAATTCTCACAGGTTGCGTAAATTACACAGTTTCCAGCTTTAGCGATCTCATTAATCAGATGGAAAATTTCCTGCTTTGCACCTACGTCAACACCCTTTGTCGGTTCATCGAAAATGTAAACATCACAGTCCGCGGCCAGCCATTTGGCCACCGCTACCTTTTGCTGGTTTCCGCCGGACAGATATGCCACTCTCTGCTTAACGGAAGGGGTCTTAATGCTTAAGCTCTCAACTAATTCCTTTGCACGCCTGGCAGCTTTACGATCGTTTACGAATGAGAGCGTGCAGTAATCCTCCAGACATGCAGCCGCAGTATTAAAGGTTACTGTCTCCGCAACCAGAACGCCTTCCTTGCGCCTCTCCTCAGGCACAAGGGCAATACGGTTTTTCACCGCGTCAGTGGGGTTCTTAATCTTCAGTTCCTTGCCGTTCAGCACAACGCGGCCGGAGGATTTATGGTATGCTCCGAATATTGTTTTACAGAGTTCGGTTTTCCCGCCACCTACCAGGCCCGCCAAACCAACAATCTCACCTTTGCGCACATATATGGAGATGTCCTTTACACGGCCCTCCCTTTCGGTCAGTTGATCAATCACCAGCGCCTTCTCCCCAATATCGCAGGCAACCTTCGGGAAATTCTCCTCGAAGGATCGTCCCAGCATTTTATCTACAATCTCTTTTGAGGTAGTCTGCGGTGTGATCGGGGTTGTATCGACAATCTCACCGTTACGCATTACCGTATACGAATCACAGATCTGCAGAACCTCCTGAATACGATGGGTAATAAATATAATGGCAATGTTTTCAGTTTCACGTAGATGGCGTACTACGCGAAACAACTCCTCGGTTTCCGTATCGGAAAGAGGGGCTGTCGGTTCGTCCAAAATCAAAAAATTGCAGGCGCTCTGTACCGCACGGGCAATCAGAACCATCTGCTTTTGAGCCAGCGTTAAAGTACCACACCAGCGGCGTACATCAAGGTTAACGTTCAGGCGCGCAAGGGTTTCTTTTGCTTTTCTCCGGATTGCGCCATAATTGACAAACTGTTTATGGCCCATATTCATAACCATGTCGTTAAACATAACGTTCTCAGCCACAGTCAGCGTGGGAATTAATGCCATATCAACTTCCTGGTACACAATCTGGATGCCCAGCTTTTTCGCATCCGCAGGATGTCTTAATTGTACCGGTTTGCCATTATAAAGGACTTCTCCGGTA
The DNA here is from genome assembly GCA_000702025.1 of Blautia schinkii DSM 10518. Lineage (GTDB taxonomy): Bacteria > Bacillota > Clostridia > Lachnospirales > Lachnospiraceae > Blautia_A > Blautia_A schinkii. The sequence continues at coordinate 107,849 of JNKJ01000007.1, read as the reverse complement.
TAGTCAGGATTTGACCCCGCAAGAACCTTCATCAAAGTGGATTTGCCGGCTCCGTTTGCCCCCATTACTGCATGGATAACCCCTGTTTCAATATTAAAATCTACATCCGAAAGTGCCTTAACACCAGGAAATTCAATGGAAACTTTTCTGGTTCCAAGTGTAATCTTATCCATAGCTTCCCTCTTTTCCGTTTATTATGAAAATGGCGTCGGAGCCAAACCCCCGACGCCTTGTTTTACTTAGATGTTCTTCTATTTAAGAACCGCTGTTTTACGAATGGATTAATGTCCAAGCAGCGCTACCATCCAATCACAGGTAGGCATCCAAGATGTATCAGAGTAAGCTTCACCTGCTACTTCAGCCAGGTTTTCAATATTAACGCCTTCTTTGGAAGTAACCATTTCCTGGGTAACGATTAAGGACGGTATCTCCATCCATGCGCCCGGATCCTCATAATAACAGGATGCTGCAGCAATGTCATCATACTGATCTGCCATTTCCAGAGCTAAAATACGGCATGCAAATTCGCCATTGGAGGTCCAGTTTGTTGTTGCACATGTTTTCCAGTTCTTGCCTTCCTGCATGAACTGAATATCCTCATTACTAATATCTACAGAAACCATAGGAATGTCGGAATCTGCTTCACGCAGTGCCTGATATACGCCCTGAGCATATGCATCGTAGCAGCACCAGATTGCATCAATCTCGCCCTCGCCGTATTTCTGCAGTGTTGCAGTTGTTACGTCACGCATGGAGGAAGTAGCGTTCTGATCGTCAATCGGAGCAATTCTCTCTACAGTTTTAATCTTTCCATCTTTTTCAAATGGCTCGTATCCAACCTGACGACGGTCGAATGGGCTGTTGTAACCAGCACCCTGCTGAACCTGAAGAATGTTTACCGGCTCGCCGGCTTCAACTTTCTCCGGATACATATCAAGGATGTTCTGTACGAGGGTCTCAGCAAATCCTGCATCCTGCTGGAAGAACTGTGTAACGCCTTCAATCTTAGCTGTTTCGCCGTTCGCATCTTTGAATGGGGTATCAAATGTTACGATTTTTAAATCCGGATATTTCTCAAGGATACCTGTCAGGAAATCATATGCATATTCCTGGCCGCCATGGGAAACCATAAGTCCGTCATATCCGCCCTGTGCACACTGCTCAATGGTGCTCTTCCAGGTGTCGGCGTTGTCGTTACAGAAGAATGTACTTGCTTCCATTCCTAATGCTTCTGCAGTAGCTGTGAAAGAATCTGACCACATCTGGAAAATTGTAGCCGAAGACATGTACATAATATACGCAACTTTCTTTCCTGCTACAGGAGACTCGGTAGTGGTCTCTTCTGTTGCTGCTTCGTTCGTGTCGTCGCTGGCTGCGAATGCTGTAACCGGAGTTAATAACATAGCTGCTGTCAGTAACATTGCAATAATCTTCTTCATTTTCTTCCTCCTTTTTTGTTTGGATATTTTCACCAAAGTATCATTGCCTTAGTGAGTTTATATTAACACATATTGCCAATTTTGTAAACAGTTGGATGTGCCTTTTTGTCCGTTTTTTTAGCGTTTATACGTTTTGCATAATTTTTCATATTACACTTTATACAAATAGCACAAATCTCCATTGTCTTTGTTCGTTATTTATGCACAAAGCGTTCTGAAATTGCCATGAAACTTTAGTCTTTTTTATCTTTTGTTTAACAATACCGCATACTTATTCCTTTTTATCTCCCCATTCAAAAAAATCAAAAGGCAGTAACAATAGAGGATAGTCGTTTTTCATTAAAAAACATGTGGTTTTTTGCCCGTTTTTGCCCGATTGCTCAAATGTCGAATTTTTAGGAGCTTGACTGCCTCTGCCGCTTTGCCGTATACTGAGAACTGTCTGGAAATGTATGTTGAGATATACTATCCTGCACATATAAAATTGTGTGATGCTTCTATATAATCAATATAGTAAAGAGGAACTTATGGAAAAGAAAAAAGTCATGTTAAAACCCGTGGAAAAGGAATCTCTTTATTTAAAGATCTCCGACTCCATCTACAGTTATATTAAGGTCAACGATTTGCAGCCCGGAGATAAACTGCCGTCAGAACGTGATATGGCAGCCATGCTTCAGACGAGCCGTAACTCTGTCCGGGAGGCCCTGCGTATTCTCGAGGACCGCGGACTAATCTATGTGAAAACCGGCAGCGGTGTTTTTATCAGCAATCCCTATGGCGAAAGGAGTGCTCTCACACTGCGCCTGAGCGACTGTACCCTGGAGGAGCTCCAGGAACTGCAGCTGACCCTTGACCGTCAGGCAGTTCTAAACGCCATCAGCCGCGGTACAGATGAGCTTAAAGAGCAATTAATCTCTATCGCGCGAGAAATGGCCGCGAAATATAACGAAGGCATTTACAGCCATACGCTCGACCATAGCTTCCACACCAGCCTTTACAAAATGGGCGGAAATAATGCAATCCTTCAGTTGATCATACGTATCCGCGACGACCGTTTTGTACGCCGCGAGGATACCGAGGGCGGCAACGATTCTGTGTGGCTCCCCACAGTGCCCAACCACCTCACCCTCGCTGAGGCAATCAATGCAAGCGACACAGCCGCGGCCCTGGAAGCCATTGATATCATTGATAACTATGGATTCTCATTAAAAAGCGGCGAGCGGGTATAACCTCTGGGCATTGTGCGCATCCCCCGGAGTGTTTCGGTATCATAGAAAATTTATTACTGCGATACAAAAAGCGCACCTGCAGTATCCGTTTAAACGGCACTGCTGGTGCGCTTTCCTTATTTAACTATAACTATTCTGTAATTTCTTTCCCTGTTAATGCTACGTAATCCTCGTAGTTGTCCCCATTTTTCTTAATCTTAGCGATACCAAATCCGGTAAAGCCCCAGATGATTGCAAAGATTACGCCTGTATAGCACAGACAAGCCCAGGGAGCATACTGTGCGGTAGACACGCCCAGCGTAGAGCTCATATACACGCCTGCCAGAGACCAGGGCACAAGAGGCTCGACAACGGTGATACTGTCCTCCAGGGTACGGGAAAGATTCTTTGTCTCCAATCCCCTCTTAACATATTCATCCTTAAACAATCCGCCGATCATCAGGAAGGTGACAGACGCTTCACCGATTACCGTAATAATGATCACGCCTAAAATAGCCGTGGTTGTAATTAGCTGGCCTGTACTATGTACGTATTTCATAATATGTGAAAGAATCACTTCCAAACACCCCGAAACCGTCAGTGCGCCGATAAAACCAAAGGCACAGAACGCCATCAGAGCCGTATTCATCATAGAGCTCATTCCGCCTCTCTGAAGAAGGTTCGGAACCTCCTGTACAATGCTGTTTAAATCCACTCCCGGACTTACGAACATCTCCATCTTAAAGCCGCTTACCATACTGGTCGCACAGGTTTCAAAGGAAAAGCCCTGAATCGTCAATGCAATCAAAACCGCCACTGCAGAGGAAATCATCATAACCGGGATGGTCGGCTTTTTCTTAAGAGAACCGATGACCACGATCACCGGAGGAATCAGCAGCAGCAGTCCAACCGGCATACTGAGGTTAAAAAGCTCTGCCAAAGTTTCTATGATTGCATCCACCTGCCCGATTTCGCCGCTACTTGCAAAGGACATTCCCGCGATAATATAAACCACACAGCTCACGATAAGCCCCGGCACAGTCGTGTAGAACATATGGCCGATGTGCTTGTAGAGATTTGTATTTGTAGCAATCGCAGACATATTGGTGCTGTCTGAAAGAGGTGACATTTTATCACCGAAATATGCGCCCGCCACAATCGCTCCCGCCACCGCCGGAAGAGGCGCTCCCATGCCCGCGGCCACACTCATCAATGCCGCTCCCACAGTTCCCGCAGCTCCCCAGGAGGTACCTGTACTTACAGAAAGAATTACCGTCACCAAAAAGGAAGTCACAATAATAAATTTCGGACTGATGATCTGAAGTCCTATGTACACTAAAAACGGAATGGTTCCGCTTACAATCCAGGCACCGATCATCAACCCCACAGTAATCAGGATCATGATTGCCGGAAAGGCCTTGGCAAGCTTTGCTACAATCTCATCCTCCACCTCTTTCCAGGTATGCCCCAGAACAAGGGAAAGAATAATGGTAAATGCCGCACATATGAGCAGCAGTATCTTAATATCCACGCTGTAAATGATCAGTCCTGTAAATAATACAACGAACATAAATGCCAGCGGCAGCACCGCAAGGCCCAGGCCCGGTTTTTTAATCGTTTTTTCGTTACTCTTCTCCATAGTCCACCTCTGTCAGCTAATTTTGTCCAGGGCCTGTGCGAGGTCCTCAATCAGGTTCTCAGTTCCTTCCAGGCCACAGTGCAGCCGTACAATGCTTCTGTTTAAATTGTGGAAAGCCTGCTCTTCTTCGCTCCAGTTATACGTATAGGCAATTGCCAGGCTCTCGAATCCACCCCAGGAGCAGCCTCTTCCAAAAAGCTTCAGGCTGTCCACAAATTTCGCAGCCTCCTCCGCTGTTCCGTCAATCTCAATACTCATGAGGCCGCATTCGCCCTTCTGCTGCTTACGAGCAAGCTCATACTGAGGGTGGGATTTAAGTCCGGTATAAAATACACGTTTTACCTTCGGATGGTTCTCCAGATATTCGGCCACCTTCATCGCTGTCTCATGATGACGCTGCATACGTACATCCAGTGTCCGAAGTCCGCGGATTGCAAGCCATGCCTCCATAGGCCCCAGCACGCCGCCGAACCAGTCTCTCTGGACCATAATCTTCTCCATAAATTCCTCATCTTTTGAGATAAGCACGCCTCCGATCAAGTCACTGTGTCCGCCGATATATTTCGTCATGGTGTGCATGACCAGATCGATTCCCATATCCAGGGGCTTCTGGAACAGAGGGGTACAGTAGGTATTGTCAATGTATGTCTTGATACCATGCTCACGCGCAAGCTTGGCCACACCTTCCAGATCCACTACCGAGAATACCAGTGTGGACGGACTTTCCAGAATGATCATATCTGTCTCCGGGCGGATTGCCTCACGGAAATCTTCAAGCTGTGTGCCCTCCACATACGTAACACTGATCTCCATCTTGTCCGCCAGGAAATCATTCAGCAGATGCTGCACAGGCCCGTAGCTCTCACGCATACATATAATATGGCTGCCTGTCTTGCAAACAGCCAGGATTGCCGCTGCACAGGCTGCCATTCCCGCTGAAAAAACAACAGCTCTGCTGCCGTGCTCCAGCGCTGCCAGCTTCTTTTCGAGAATGCTCACCGTGGGGTTGGATGCTCTGCCATAATAATATTCATCCTTAAAAATATCAACTGAAAAATAATCCTCCACTGAATCAAACACATGAAGTGAATTCATAAAAATCGGTGGTGTCACCGCTTTCATATACTTCGAGGGCTCCTCCCCCACATGCGTCATAGCCAGCAAATCTTTCCGATCTGTCATGTCGCTCCTCCCATTTCCATATATTGGTTCATTGGTTCATTGGTAGAACCAATTTATAGGCTAATTATATGTTCCTTGTCGGATATTGTCAATAATGAAGAGTGTAGGCATTTAATGTTTGTAAATTATGCACACTTCTGGCCTCTAGTTTTTATATATATTGTCCAAATATCAAGGCAGACCGCCTATACATAGAAATCTTCTGCACAAAAAATGGCTTTCCGGCATAGTTTAAGCCGCAGCGGAGCGCGTGCTTCCTGCGGCTTATTAAAAATTCAGGAAATTATCTGCAATTCAAGAAATTATCTGCGGCACTACAGTAATATTCCTATCCACCTTATTTCCTTTCAGAATCTCCAATGAAGTGTCATACGCCAGTGCTCCGAAATCCGGGCTTTGTATGGTCGCATCAAGGACGCCCTTTTCTACCAGGTTCAATCCTGCAATCTCCCCCTCAAAACCGTCCACACCGATAAAACTGATGGTATCCCGTACCCTGAGCTGCTCACACGCAAGATAAGCACCGTAAGCCATCTCATCATTAAACGCAAAAATAATATCTGCCTTATCATTCACCACCAGATAATCCTTCATCCGAAGCTCCGCCACATCCCTCAGCCAGTCTCCGTAATGATACGTGATTTCTTCCTGTGGAATCCGTCCGTCCACAGTGTCCCGGAACCCCTTCAGCCGCTTGCTGGAAATAGGCGAACCGTCCACACCCTCGAGCACTACCACCTTTTTCCCTGGTTCATAGAAGTTTTCCAGAATGTAATTACCCGCCATTCTTCCAATCCCTTCGTCATCAGCCTGTATCACGGTCGTGTACGCCTCTGTCTCCGGTTCCACACCGACCACGACAATCGGGATTTCCTGGTAAACTTCCTCCATGATGCCGTCGAGTGCGCCGCTGCCATCCGGTGAGAGGATCAGCAGATCGATCCCACATTCCATCAATGCCCGGATATCCTCAACCTGCTTATCCGCATTTCCCGCTGCATCCCGGAATATCAAATTTACGTCCTTGCCGTTCTCCACCTTAGCGGACATCACCTGAACCAGATTATTGAGCCAGGGTTCCACCACATTCGTCAAACTCACCCCTATGACATATTTATATCCATCCGTACGCACCTCTTCTCCAGATGCACACCCGGAGAAAAACAGTGCACAGAAGCAGACGAACACTTTTATAAGCCATTTCCTTTTGCCCATACTCTTCTGCCTCCTTTTAGTCTTGAGTGAGATTTCTCCGAAATTCCGAAGGAGATACACCCTGACAGTTTTTAAACGCTGCCGAAAAATAATGTTGGTTGCTGTATCCCACCATCCCTGCAATCTGATTCAGAGACAATCTGTTATCCTTCATAAGCTGGATTGCCTTACCGATACGCAGATTTGTCAAAAAATCCTTAAAAGAAATGCCAAGCTCCTGCTTCATCATGCGGCTGAGATAGGAAGAATTACACCCAATCGCATTTGCCACCTGTGTAAGGTCCAAGTCGCGTTCCTCATAATGTGCATAGATATATTTCCTTGCCTCCAGCACAATCGGCCTGCACTCCAGAATCTTTCGGGCATGGGTACGCATAATCTCATAAATTCCCGGCAGTTCTTTCTGCAGACAATTTCGTATCTGCACACAGCACTGCCCCCCGACCAGCTTTTCCATTTCTGAAAGCACACGGCCGTGAAGCCTGTCTATCTCTTCCCGGCATCCTCCCATAATCCCCACCACATCCTGATAGCGGTTCATAAATACATACACAGGCTTATACTCCCCCAGAAGATCCCGCACAAGCTTTTCCAAGGTCATCTTGTAAAGTTCCTCGGGCAGCGCCCCGCCTGTCATCCTACCTGCATAGTCCGCCTGCACAGATACCAGAATCACCGTCACCGTGTTCGGTATCTCCATCCCGAGAATCTCCATCTGCTCCTGCCATTCTGTGGGGGAAAGATTGCCGTCCAGCCAGTCATTGAAAAACACATCCCTGAGATACAGCTCATTCTGCCGGATCTGCTGACGCATCAGCTCCACGAATTTCCGGGATTTCTGTGTCTCTCTCAATTCTTCAATGATATCTGAAACCACGGTATACAATTCCTCTTCGGCAATAGGCTTGAGCAGATAATTGGATACTCCCAGGCTGATGGCCTGTTTTGCATAGGAAAATTCATTAAATCCCGAGATAATGATCATTTTACCGTCAAATCCCAGTTTTTTAATTTCTTCCAGAAACTTAATGCCGCTGAGCTTCGGCATACAGATATCTACCATCAGAATGTCCGGCTTAAATTCTCTTGTTTTCTCTAAAGCCTCCAGCCCGTTCTTAGCCTCTGCACACACCACAAGAGGAAGCCCGAAGGTTTCCAATGTGCATCTCAGGCCCTTGCGGATTTTGGGTTCGTCATCTGCAATCAATACTTTCCACATAAGCCCTCCTATCTCACCTGCTTAATCCTAATCTGTGCAATGGTGCCTCCTCCCGGCCGCTGCATATAGTGCAGTCCGAATTCTTCGCCGTAGGCAATCTTTATCCTGTCATTCACATTTAGGATGGCAAAAGCCTGTACATCATTTCCCCGCTCCTTCTCATCCAGCCACATGTTAATCTGTTCCATGAATTCATCACTCATGCCGTCCCCATTATCTTCGACCTGCAGCACTATAACATTCTCACTTTCTAAAAAGCCCTTCACCCAGATAGTCCCCCGCTCCCTCTCGCATTCCTTAATGCCATGGTAAAGTGCATTCTCCACTAACGGCTGCAGAGAAAGCTTAAGCACCTCACACTTCAAAATCCTTTCATCAAACTCTGTCTCATACTCAAAAAGATCCTCATAACGGAATTTCTGGATATCCAGATAGCTTTTCACCATCGCTACCTCCTGCTTGAGCGTGATATATTCCTTCCCCTGACTCAGGCTTATCCGGAAAAAGTTTGAAAGCGCAAGCACAATCTCCACAATATCCATAGCATGATAAGTCTTTGCCATCCATTGGATCGTATCCAGGGTGTTGTACAGAAAATGGGGTTTGATCTGTTCATGAAGAATCTTAAGCTCTGCTTCCCGTTTATCCTTCTGCTCCCGATACACAAGGTCAAGTAGCTCATTGATCTTATCAACCATAGAGTTAAAAGCCTCTCCAAGCTGACCAATCTCTCCTTTATAATGATTATCGAAATGCACCGTGAGGTCACCTGTCTGTGCACGCTTCATAAGCCTGGATAGCTTTGATATGGGCTTTGTAAAGGATATGGAAAAAGCAACCGAGCAGAAAATAGCAAACACGGAGATCACAACCGCGATCAATACGGAGGCTTTGCGGACCTGACCCACTCCCTCAATGGTTTTTCCCCAGTCAAAAACGCCCACAGCCGTCAGGTCTGTATAGGAGGAATGACTGTAAATCACATTATACATCTGTCCGCCAATCCTGCAGCGCACCTGCCCGCTGTCGCTGTCTGTAAACCACTCCGGGTTCATGCGGTAAACAATCTTATTTTTCGGCGCATAGATGACCTTGCCGCGGCTGTCCTGGATATAGCCAAACCCTGTCTGCCCCATGGTGATATCCTCTACCAGGTTCTGGATACTGCGGATGTCCAGATCAACGAGAATTACACCTACCGGTTCCTGTGTGTCTGTGTCGCAGATCATCTGTGCCGCGCTCACATAACTGTCCGTACTGTAATTTCTCCAGGACTTTAAATTACGGCCAAAGCTGGTACTGCTTAACACAAGACCGCCCCCTGCATCCATCGCCTCCTGATACCAGCTCTCACGACTTAACGGGATTTTTTGAATACGGTAGGAATCATTAGATAAATACTGCCCGTTCTCACTGGCCACGACGATGTTGAGGTAATCCTCATATGTATTAGTTAAACGCAGGAGAAGATTACGTACCCTGCCTTCCATCAGAACGCGCTGCGCCTGGTCCCGCTGTTCATCCACCTTAAGGTATGCCTGCATAGCCGGATCTTTTCCAAGTAAATCCACGTTATCAGACACATCCTTAAAGATCAGGTCCAGAGATTTAAGCACCTGATTCTGTATCTCCATGGTATTGGCAAAGGAGTGCTCCTCAATGGAATTCTGGTATATGACATTCCCGGTTATCGTCACGACAAGCGTCACCAGCAAAAGAATACCGCAGTTCAAAATGACCATTTTGAACATCATGTTTTCCGGCTTAAAATTTCTCTTTAATCTCTCAAGCATGTCTGTCCCCATTGTCTCCCGTCTCTGTCCGCAATTAGCTGTCCATAATTACCTGCCCGTAATTAGCTGCCTATCTTCAGTTGCCTGTAATTAGCTGCCCATCATCAGTTGCCCAGCATTAACTACCTAATAACCAGCCATTCATAATATTGCTGGCGTCTGCTCCGGCAGGCATATCCGGTTTCTATCATATGTTATCCACCCCGGCTTGTCAACGAATGCCCGCAGTGCCCATTTATCCGTTCGGACCGGTACACATTGTGTACATCCTCCGGAGCGTTCTTCTATCATAGGAGATTGATTTCCTTTCCATCAGAACAGATTGATTGGAACAAATTGGAGTAATCTTCTATGGTACAAAAAAGGACTGCTCATGCAGCCCTTTTTTGTATAGTTCACAGCCGGATATTTATTCTTCTGCGGTATCCTCTGTAGCGCCGCCATATTTCTCTAACAATTCCTGTGCATTGTCAGGGATAACGATTTCTGATGTCAGAGTAATGGTCTTTTCCAGTTCTTTTCCTTCTACAAGAAGCTGATATGCACTCTCAATAGCCTCTGCGCCGCCGGTAGGATAAACCTGGGTCATGCTCAGTCTGCCGTCAATCACACTGCGGATGCCGCCGTCAGGTGTAGGCAGTCCGTCAAAGCCGATGAAAAGAATGTCTTGCTCTCTTCCTGCATTTTTAGCTGCAATGTAAGCACCCTCTGCCATAGGGTCATTCAAAGCCAGGAAAAGGTCGATCTCGTCGTTTGTCTGCAGCATTTCTTCCGCTACAGTGATTGCTTTCTCACGCAGCCAGTCCGCGTTATTTGCAGCAATAATCTCAACCTTTGGATTTTTCTTAATGCCCTCGCGGAAACCATTGTCTCTGTCAATTCCGCCTGAGGTTCCCTCAAGACCCTTGATTTCACAAACTTTTCCACCGTCAGGAAGAAGGGTGTCTGCCACATATTCTCCAGCCAGACGTCCCATATCCACATTGTCCGCACCTATGAACTGGGTGTACTTGTCTCCGTCAATCTTTCTGTCAAGGAGGATTACCGGAATTCCTGCATCATAAGCTGCGCTTACGGCGTTTGTAAGTGGGGTAGCCTCATTCGGTGAGGTGATGATCAGATCCACGCCCATCTGTACAAAGTTCTCAATATCCGCAATCTGTTTGGAATTATCCTGTGCCGCGTCCGCAAATACAACCTCAAACTCAGGATATTTCTCAGCCGCTCTTGCAATCTGGTCATTCATGGCAACACGCCAGGGCTCGCCTAAATTACACTGTGACATACCAATCACATATTTGTCCTTCTTTTCTGCTTCCGCATGGGTGGTGACTGCTCCCACTGTAAGACTGGAGGCGATAACAGCTGCTGTTAATAAGATACTGATTGTTCTCTTTTTCATAAAAACCCTCTTTCTCCGGCAGCACCTTTTTATATTTTCACTTCTTCCCCTCCGCCGCCGGCCGGAAGAAAAGAATATGTTTCCCAGGTTCATGTATGATCAGTCTTTTACCTTATCCGCCTGCATAAATACGGCGATAATGATCAGGAAGCCTTTCACCATAAGCTGAAGGTTTGAGTTGACTCCCTTAAGCCCAAGTACATTGTCAAGCATGCCCAGAATCAAAGCACCAATCAGGGTTCCCACAATCGTTCCCTTGCCCCCTGCAAGGCTGGTGCCACCGATTGCACACGCTGCAACCGCATTTAATTCATAACCTTGTCCTTCATTTGGACCGCCCTGGCTAATCTGTGCCGCATGGATCATAGCCGCAACAGAAGCCAGCATTGCGCAGAGCATAAACGCATAAATCTTTATCCTGTCAACCTTAATACCTGAGAGGTAAGCCGCCTGCTTGTTTCCGCCAATCGCATATATCTGGCGGCCAAATCTTGTCTTAGACAGTATAAGCTGAAAGATGACCAAAAGTACAATAAAAATGATAGCGGGTACGGGTACGATTCCTCCGATTCTCATCTGCAGCACTTCGAACGCCGGCGGAGCCATGCCTTCCCCTTCGCCGTATGCAAGCGGAATTCCGATTCCATTTGCCCAGAATCTCGCAAGGCCACGCGCAATATTCATGGAAGCCAGGGTCACGATAAATGCCTGCAGCCGGAGCTTTGTAATACACAGTCCGTTGAAAAGGCCGAACAGCGCACCGATGGCGAGGCTTGTGACAATAGCCGGGACAAAACCGAATCCGTTTTCCACCATTAAAAATGCACATCCGGTGGAGATAAGACCTACAACAGAGCCTACAGAAAGGTCGATATCGCCAAGAATAAGGATGAGCGTCATGCCAATGGCAATAATTCCGTTTTCAGATACAGCCCTCAACACATTCATCAGGTTCCTGATGTCCAGGAAATTGTTTTTACCGTTTTTCACACAGATGGTAGAAGCCACCACAAAAATGATCACAAGTGCGATAACACTCTGCATCTGTTTGAGCATGGTTTTCATCTTGTCTTTATTTTCCACTTTTCTCCCTCCCTACTTTGTCGCACTCTGAAGCAGTTTTTCCTGGGTCGCCTCTTCCTGTGCGAATTCGCCGGTAAGCTCCCCTTCACAGAAGGTGACAATTCTGTCTGATATACCGATAACCTCCGGAAGCTCCGAAGAAACCACTATGATTGCCATCCCCTGTTTTGCCAGATTGTTTATGAGCTGATAAATTTCAGCCTTTGCGCCCACATCGATACCTCTGGTGGGCTCGTCCAAAAGCAGAATTTCAGGCTTTGTCATAAGCCAGCGGGCTAATACCACCTTCTGCTGGTTCCCGCCTGAGAGGGAGCTGGCTAAAGTCTTTGCGCCGGGTGCTTTTATACGCAGTGCCTCCATTTGCTCATGCCAGATTTTTTTCTCTTCCTTATACTTCATAAAAAACATGGGACTGAACTTTTTTAACAGAGGCAGCGACATATTTTCCCCGATAGAACGCGGAAGCACCAGCCCGGTACCCTTGCGGTCCTCTGTAGCGAAGGAAATCCCCGCGCGGATCGCATCCGCAGGCGATTTGATATGTACCGGTTTGCCCCCGATCCGTATCTCACCCGTTGTTTCCCCGTGATGCACTCCAGCCAAACATTCAAAAAACTCCGAACGCCCTGCCCCTGCAAGACCCGCAATTCCCAGAACTTCTCCATGGCGCACGTAAAGGGAAATGTCCTTCAGCGAACGCCGGAAACTGCCATCCGGGGGCGTGTAGGTTAGATTTTTTACTTCCAAGGCGATATCGCCTTTCTCCGTGGGCTCCTTGGGATACTGTTCGCTCATGTCGCGGCCTACCATCATCTTAATGATCTGGTCCTTGGTCGTTTCTGCTGCCTGTACCGTGCCAATGTACTCTCCATCCCTCATAACCGTAAGCCTGTCAGCGATCTGGAAAATCTCTTCCATACGATGTGTGATATAAATAATTCCCTTGCCTTCACTTTTCAGCCTTCGGATAATGGTAAAAAGCTTCTCCGCCTCTTTCTCACTGATTGCGGAGGTGGGTTCATCCATGATGATAATCTGGGAATTAAGAGAGATGGCTTTGGCTATCTCTACAAGCTGCTGCTCACCGATACGAAGGTCTTTAAGCTTTTTTGAAGGGTCAACTTTTACCTCCAACATCTCCAGATATTTCCGCGCTTCTGTCATCATCTGCTTAAAGTCCACCGCAGGTCCGGTCTTTGTCATCCATCTGCCCAAAAAGATATTTTCTGCCACAGAAAGCTCCGGAACCACCTGCAATTCCTGATGGATTTTGGCAATTCCCAGCCGTTTGGCAGTAATCGGGTCCGGTACAGAAACCTTCTCTCCCCGCAGATAGATTTCTCCGGCTGTAGGCTGCAGGGAACCGCTCAGAATGTTCATCAGGGTAGATTTCCCCGCACCGTTCTCCCCCATAAGAGCCAGGACTTCCCCTGCATAGAGGTCCAGGGAAACACCCTTGAGCGCCTGTACGCTGCCAAAGGTCTTACTAATATTCTTCATATCCAGTAACTTCTCTTCCATAGCTCCTCCTCACTCGCTCTTCATTTGATATGTTTATTATATATAAATCATTCGGTAATGTATTTCCAAAAATCAGTGCTATTTGTATAATTTTTTTACTTCTTTGGGCGCACGAGTGTATATATTGTACATCTTATGGAACAAATCGGAATACTTTCCCGGTAAATAAAAAAATCGCCATGCTAAATATCCCTATTCAGCACGGCAATTCTATATATCATTTCGGTAGTGTAAATTCTTTATTACAATATCACAGTTCAATCTCCACATACTTCTCCTGCGGATACTCTACAACAATACAGTCATTATTGTAAATCCTTTCCGGAAGTACGATCAGCACATGTGCCAGCTCCTTATTCACCGGAATCGCGCTCAGATGCCATGTACCTGTCTTTAAGCACACCATAGTGCCCTGTGGTACGAAAAACGCTTCTGTAAGCTCCGGCACCGGCTCTTTGCCTGCAGGTGCCACATGGATCACCACATCGTCATCCAGACACAAAATACCCTCCTGTGTGGTATTATGGAACTCTGCCTTATCAACGATCATCTTCTCCGGTTTACGGATCAACAGCGGTGAAAACGCCATCTGCATCTGCCCTGACGCATGCATCAGAAGCCTGTCCTGATAAAAATCTCCCAGACTGTACCCCTGCGGATTCAATAAATCCGTGAAGCTGCCGAAAGCCTGGAAATTCTCGGCTGTGATTTGTTTTGCTTTAATCTTTGTCAAAATGTAACCCTCCTTAATCATAACTATCTGTCTGCTTTTTCTAAGATTATAAGGAAACATTGCTGCACCTCATCGACAGGCGCCATCAGACTGCATCACCGGGCTGAAGGGCTGCATCATCAGGTTCCATCTGCGGACTTCTCAAGCTTCATCTGCAGACATCTCAGGCTTCATCAGGCTTATCCATTAGTTCAATGGGATAATCGCCCAGTCTTTCCACCTCATAACCATTCGCTTTGAATTTCTCATAATCGAACTGGTCCAGCTCGTCACAAGCCAGCTTGTGGAATTCGTAGAAATTCGGCCACCATTCGTAACCATCCCCCAGATTATGGCTCAGATACGCATCTGCAATCTCCTTCCCCATCTCCGGTGCAACATAAAACGCGCCCATAGCAAGCACATTCACATTATTCCCGGTGATTGCCCGAAGCGCTGCCGGTACGCTCTCCACCACACCAGAGAATACACCCGGACACTTACTGGCGGCAATATGTATCCCCATACCGGTACCACAGAAGATCAACGCACGTTCAAACTCCTTTTCCGCAATCTTAGACCCAACCTTAAGGCCAATGCGGTGGAACATTTCCGGATTTTCTTCATCCGCAGAACGCACGCCAATATCTGTTATCTTCCAGTCCTTCCTTTTCAGATGCTCCACAACAGCTTCCTTCAACGGAAATCCTGAGGAATCGGCCGCAACAAGGATTTCCTTATCCTTAACCATCTTCATACTTATTCTAATCCCCTTTCTAAAAACAATCAAGTCTTCTTCTTAGATTCAAGTTTTCTTCTTAGACTCAAGCCTTCTTCTTAGAAAATAGTTTCACATTGTTTTCTGTAAAATAATTGAGAACCATGACAAATATCAGCACAGCACCCCAGATCAAAGAAATATAGTAACTGCTGATCTGCGGAAAGCGGTTGATTCCTGTCTCCAGTGCACGCACCAGGAAGATTGCCAGCAGTACACCACTGATCTTGCCTTTCCCACCGTTAGGGCTGACACCTCCAAGCACTACAATAAGGATACACTGCAGCGTATAGTTGGAACCGTAGTCAGAACGTGCAGAATTATAATTCGCAAGCATGATCATTCCGCCAAGGGCAGAACAGATACCGGAAAGTGTGTAGGTTTTGATCAAAATATGGTCCACCTTCAGACCACTGAACTTAGCTACATTCTCGTTGGTTCCGATAAGCATAAGCTTCTTTCCATAGGTCGTTTTGCTCAGAAGGAACGCCATTACAATTGCTACTACCACAAAAATCAGAAACTGCACCGGAATTCCTGCCACGCGGTTATTAATACTGAATGCATAAGTACTGGGGAAACCACTGATAGCGCTTCCGTTCGTCATCACCAGCCCAAGGCCGGTGAAAAGCTGTCCTGTACCTAATGTAGCAAGTATGGGCGGGATATGTACCTTTGACACAAGAATTCCGTTAATTGCGCCTGTAACCATACCGATGAGAATAGCAAGTACAAATACGATAAGTATCCAGATTGGAGAAAGCTCCTGGCTTTCCCCGCTGGCCCACTGCATAAGCAAAGCCATGGAGATACCTGTCATATTCGCTACACCTACGGTCGAAAGGTCAATGCCTCCTGTAATCATACATACCATAACCCCCAGAGACATCAGCCCGAATTCCGGAAACTGGGCAAACATTGTCTGGAAATTCACAACAGTATAAAATTTAGAGAATTTGGTGACTGCCATGAAAACAAACCATAAGATCATAATAATGATAAGTCTCCACATATGCCGGTCACTTTTATAAATATTCTTTATCTTAGAACCTGCTCCAGCCTGTTTGTTTTCCATCATGCCGCCTCCTCTCTCTTCTTTGCACGCTTAGTGCCTGCCTTTGTGGACTGATAAGCACTTACTGCAGTGCCAATGACGATCAGCAGTCCGACAAACACACCCTTCCAGATAACCGGCACTCCGATGAGGATCATGGAATTTTCCACCATAACAATCAAAAGCGTACCTAAAAAGCAGCCTGTCAGCGTTCCTCTTCCGCCCACGATCGCCGTGCCTCCTAAAACCACACCGGCAATAATGTTCATCTCCATGCCCAGCATGTTTGTGGGATGGCACTGCTGCATCATGCACACACGGATGATACCAGCCACGCTGGCGGTCATTCCTGCAAAAACATACAACAGAAACTTCGTCCTTTTCACCTTATATCCTGCATTATAAGCCGCATTTTCATTTCCGCCGATGGCATAAATCCCACGTCCGAGAATGGTATACCGCAGTACAAAAAATGCCAGCACATAAACAAAAATCACCACAAGAAAGGCAACCGGCATCCTCGATGAAAGCCCACTCTGGGCATTGGTGGCTGTAAACAGAGACGAAGTACCGAAATCTTTCATTCCCGACGGAATTACCGCGAGCTGCTTTGACTCCAGAGTCCCCTGCATAATGCCTTTAAAAACACTGGCAGTGCCCAGTGTCACGATCATGGCAGGCAGGTTCATATAACCGATAAAAAATCCATTTACCGCACCCAATATTGCCCCGATCACCAGTGCCATGAGAATGGGTATAAGAATATTTCCCTCATAATTCGTATCCAGCAGATATTTGGTGGTGGCATAAGCAGTCAAAGATGCCAGAGCCGGGAAAGAGACGTCGATACCTCCTGTAAGGATTACAAGAAAAGCACCTACCGCGAACAACCCCGGTACGATCATTGCAGATAAAATATCTACAATATTATTAGGTGTATAAAACTGCCCGGAACGCACCTGAATCACTAAAGAAAGGGCGAAAATTATCAGGAAAATATATGTTTCATTCCGCTGCAATAGTTTTCTCACTAATTTCTGCATATATATTCCCTCCTACATCATTCTGTCCAGGATCATGGACTCTGTAATATCCTGGGTACTGAGTTCCCCTGCCGTTCTGCCATGCTTAAGTATCAGCACCCTCGAACAGTTCTCCATTACCTCCGGCAGGTCATCCGAGATAATGATGATCGCCATTCCCTTGTCCGCAAGCTCTTGGAGAATCGCGTGGATGTCATGCTTGGAACCGATATCCACGCCCACGGTAGGCCCGTTTAGTATCAAAACATCAGGATTACATGCAAGCCACTTCGCCAATACGATCCTCTGCTGATTTCCTCCGGAAAGCGTAGAAGCCGCATTGCCCGGGTCAGGCGTAGCAATCGCCATTTCCTTCACCCAGCGGTCAATCTCCTCTTTGCATCTGCTTTTATCCATAAGAATACCGTTTGTCAGACGATCGATTTCTGATATGATAATGTTATCCCCAATACTCTGTGGGAGAAAAAGCCCTTCACTGAGACGGTCCTCAGGCACAAAACCAATTTTATTTTCTATCGCGACTTGAGGACTTGTTATCTTCACCGGCTTGCCGTGGATAAAGATTTCTCCGCCTGTCGCAGGCTCCATGCCAAACAAGGATAATGCAAGCTCCGTTCTTCCTGAGTCCAAAAGTCCGGTAATTCCCAGAATTTCCCCGCCCTTCACCGAAAAGCTTATATTCTCAAAAGAATTATCCAACGTGAGATTTTTCACCTCCAGCAATGGCTCTTCCGTTGTTCTTGACGGTGAAAAGGTCTTAACGTCAAACTCGCGTCCTGTCATATAATAAGAAAACTTTTTATCGTCAAGGTCTGCCGTATTTCCTGTCTTGATCAGCTTCCCACTCCGAAAAACAGTAAAACGTTCAGAAATCTCAAACACTTCGTCGAGCTTATGGCTGACAAAGAGGATTGCGATTCCCTGGGCCTTTAACTGAAGTATAATCTTAAACAGGGCCTGTACTTCCTTTTTCGTAAGTGATGTGGTTGGCTCATCCATGATGATCAGTCTTGCGTTAAACATTAACGCGCGGCAGATAGCGACCATCTGTTTCTCCGCTACTGAAAGAGTTCCCAGTACCGCATCCAGATCCACCTTAAAATCTATTTTTGCGACCGCCTCCTCGGCAATCTTACGCATATTTTTCCAATTTACTAATTTTTTGTTTGCTGCAAGCTGACTGTTGATAGCCAAATTCTCCATAACTGTCAGATTTGGAAAAATAGAAAAATCCTGGTAGATGACCTGGATTCCTTTCATAATGGCATCGATTGGCGTGATTCTGTTCATTGCCTGCCCATCGAATTCAATCGTACCGGAATCCCTCTGGTAAACTCCGGAAATAATTTTAATTAATGTAGATTTTCCACATCCGTTTTCACCTGCCAGACAATGGATTTCCCCCGGCTTGATTTCCAGGGTGACTCCATCAAGAGCGCGGACTCCTGCAAAATACTTATGTATGTCAATGGCACGAAGTAAATATTCACCCATAGAGTACCTCCTGTTTGATGTTTTGACAAAGGGCATCGCAGCACTGCCGCGACGCCCCCTGTTTTTGCTAAAATCAGAATCCGAAAGAATCTACATTGTCAGCATCAATAACGATCCAGGCTTCGCCTTCAAGTACAGTTTCACTGCCTTCACGGAATGTAAGATTATTATAGCCGTCAACTGCAAGATCCACAGGAGCTGCAATCTCTTCACCGTTCAGAACCTTAAGCGCCAGGCTGATCATTGCCTTGCCTGCCAGAGCCGGATCCCAAAGTGTCAGGGATTTTACCACGCCGCTCTTTAACAGCTCTGCATTATCTGCCGGCATACCTGTTCCGGATGTAAATACCTTTCCGGTAAGACCTAACTCTTCGATTGCTCTTGCAACGCCAGGAGCGTCAAAGGAAGAGGTTCCCATAATACCTTTCAGATCCGGGTATTTCTTAAGGAGCTCTTTTGCCACATTGTATGCGGTATCGCCGTTGTCATGAGATTCTACTCTTGGCTCATCCTCAAGTAAGGTCATGTTCGGATAAGCTTCTTTCTGGTGCTCAACACCTGCGTCTGCCCATTCATTATGAGAAGCGTTAGTCACATCTGCTACCATTGTAGTGTACACGCCTTCCTCACCCATAGACTCTGCCAGGTTGTCCATAATAAATGCACCATATCCGGCATTAGAAAAGGCTTCAATATCATAGTCCACATTTTCAAGGCTTGCGCCCTCATGTGCAATGACAACAATGCCCGCGTCTCTCGCCTGTTTCAGAACCGGCTCCATGGACTGGGGGTCAACAGGTACCACGCAGATAGCGTCCACGCCCTGCGCGATCAAATCCTGTACTAACTGTGCCTGCTTTGTTGCATCAATAACATCCGTACCTTTCTGGTATACATTAAGTCCTGTCTCTTCTGCATACTCCTTTACACCTGTATCCATACGCACAAACCATGGATTAGAAGCATCTTTTGGTACTACAACGATCTCATAATCTTTATCGTCTGCAAATGCAGTTACTGCTGTCATTCCCATTACCATTGTGCCTGCAACTAAAACAGCCACCAGTTTTTTTAATTTCTTACACATCATACCTTTTTCCTCCTAATACACGCTTATTTTATAGTTAAAACGTTTTAACGATATGGTCAAAATCACCTCCTGTTTTTTTATTTTTTAAGCACGGCTAATATTAGATTTTAATAGTTAAAACGTTTTAATAACATAGTAAATGGATATGCCTGCTTACGCAGACAATACCATCAATAAAAAGCATTTTTCTTTTTTAACAAGATTCCCTAATCACTAAGCTCTGCGGCAAAACAATATTATCGACTTTTTCCCCATGATCCTTCGCCAGAATCATATTCCACAATTCATGGCACAGCTGTTCCCGGTCCTGCATGATCGTAGTCAGCCGCGGCTGCATATAGCCCGAAATCTGCAGATTATCACAGCCTATAAGCCCGAAGTCCCTGGGCACCTGATATCCGGCCTCTATGACTGCTCGCAATACACCGATAGCCAGGAGATCAGAAGTCATTATAAATGCATCCGGCAGCTCCTCCCGCTTTCGCTGTTCCAGTAGTTCCTTCATATACAGATAACCATTTCTGGTATTATCAAGACACAGACGCTCGGAGATAAAGATATGATCCTCTCTAAACTCATAACCATTCTCCAGCAGCCCCTCCCGGTACCCCTCAAAACGGTCCTGTAGGTTCGTCAGCACCAACGGCTCAGAGATAAATCCAATCGAACGGTATCCCTTCTCCTTCAGCATATGTACTGTCTGGCGGTATATACTGCGGTTCTCAAACTCTACGTAGGAGACTCCCTCCATGTCTGCGTGACGGTCAGCAAGAATTACATCAACGCCCCTGTCCACCAGCTCACGGATATAGTCCTCCTCCCCGCAGCCGTTAACAATCACAATCGTCCCCACATTATAAGCCATGAGACTCTGCAGCTCCTTCAGCTCACGCTCCAGCGAATACTCGTATCCCATAATGTATACGATATACTGATTACGGTCCGCCAGATCAACAAAGGTACTTGCTATCCGGGCATGATAGTTATTGTTCAGGTTAGGAATCATCAGCCCCACTCTGTGGTTTGTCTTGGAGCGCATATTCCTGGCCATGGTATTTGGCACATAATGCAGTTCCGAAATGGCTTCCAATACTCGCTTTGTAGTTTCATCGGAAATGGGTGCCGTATGATTGATCACATGGGAAACTGTTCCGATCGTCACACCGGCCCTGGTCGCCACATCCTTCATCGTTGCACGGTAGTTTCTCTTTTTTTTCATCCTTAACCCTTTCGTTAAATCGTTTTAATTGTATCATGATGACAATATTCTGTCAATGATACTGTTTATTTTTATGCATTATGCACAATAGTTGGTGGGGATTCTTGGTGATAAATCTTTTTATATGTAAACGCAAGAGGCAGTCCTGAAGAATTCTTCTCAGACCGCCCCTTGTATTTACGTAACCGTGTATTAAATTGCCACTCACCTATGCAGCTCATTCTTCTTGATTTCCGCGACAACCATCTCCACCACCTGATGAATGTCTATTCCTGACAGCTCCGGATATGCTACCGCCGAAGCTTTACCCACACTCGAAAATAACTTCATCTTCTTCATGGTCTCTTGTTTTACAGCCTCCACTGCTGCAGGTATCAGGTCGATGATTCCTTTGCTCATATACTCAAACTTTCTGAATTCCGCTTCTACCGCCGCAACATTTATATCCGTAAAAATATTCACTTTACTGATACCTTCCCGGATAGCTCTGGCGAAATCTTGATCTGTGAGGCCAGACCCCCCATGAAGCACCAACGGAATATCTATTGTATTTGCGATTGTGCGAATTCGTTCAAAATCTAATTTCGGCGGAAGTTTGTATGCTCCGTGAGCTGTTCCAACAGCAACGGCAAGAGCATCCACCCCCGTCTTTTCTACAAAGTCCTTTGCCATTTTAGGATCTGTGTAGAATTTGGACATATCATCTAAATGGGAACTTCCTTCTGCCGAGCCCTCGTTATCACCTACATGTCCCAGCTCTCCCTCAATCGTAGCGCCGTAGGAATGAGCAATATTGGCCATTTCTTTTACCTTCTTCACGTTTTCCTCATAAGAATCCGTGGAACAGTCATACATAATAGATGAAAACCCTAAGTCCAATGCTTTCATACACGTTTCTTTATTTAGTCCGTGATCAAGATGAACAACCACCGGAACACTGGCCTTTTTTGCCATAGGTATCAAATAGTAGGATACCTCTTCTAATGGTCCATATGGCAGCAACACTTCCGCCGTCCCCATAATAACAGGTGACTGCGTACTTTCTGCTGCGGCTATGATTCCTCTGGCAAGCTCTAGATTAACTGCATTAAACAGCCCAACTGCATATTTCCCCTTCCTGGCTGGAAGAAGTACCTGATTCATATTTACCAGCATATATATTCACGCCTCCTCATCATATTTAATCATATTTTTTCCATCCGGCTTTCATCTTCACACTCAGCTCATCAAAGCTTTTCAGAGCACTGTGTAATGTTCAGCTCTGTACGTTTTCCGTTTCTTCTGTCGTATCACTTATTATGAAGTCATTATTCACATTGTATCAAATAGCAAATTCATTCGCAAGCGCCCACACATACTTGTTAAAGAAAATGTTTTTCGGTAGGCGATAGCTATAAATAAAGCATAGTGGCTGCCGCATCAGAATTTGAACTGATGCTGCAGCCACTATTACATTCTCAATCTTAATTATGTACTGGATTACATGACTTTCTCTCAATCAAAGCTGTTTTCATTCGTATAAACTCCGGCTTATCCGCCGCTCCCTGTTCTGCCATACGTCTTAAAAGCAACTCCGCACTCTTGCAGCCCATCTCGAAAGCTTCCTGGCGGATAACAGTAATAGGGGGCTGAAATATCTTTGTCCAGCTATAATCATCATAAATCACGAGACTAATGTCATCCGGCACACGTATACCTGCTTCACGAAAATACTCAAGTGCGCCCATGGCATTCACATTGCTCACCACATAAAGAGCTGTGATATCCGTCTCCTCCATGATTTTCCGGGTTCCCGCATAGCCGCTTTCAATGCTGGAACGGCATTGCTGCACATATTGTTCACAAAATAGGATACCATTTTCCTCCAATGCCCTTCTGTAACCCTGATAGCGCAAATCTGAATTGGGATATTCCCCGATGATATCGCAAAGAACACCAATCTTACGATGACCAAGCCCAATCAGATAGCTCACTGCATCATAGCTGCCACCCTCCCCGTCACTAATCACGCAGTCCACATCAGGCAGTCCTTCCGGAACACGGTCAACAAATACGTATTCTTTATCCTCCAGCAGCTCACGTACGAAACCATGATCTCCCCGGGCGCTGGCAATGATCAACCCATCCACCTGGCGTTTAAGGAGGTTTTTTATTTCTTCCTCTTCACACGCAATATCTTCCCGGGAATTACTTAGAACAAGAAAATATCCGTTTTTTTTCAACACCGTCTCAATTCCCTGCATCACCTGCATAAAAAATACATTGGATGTCTCGTCTGCAGTAATCGGAATGACCACTCCAATATTCTTAGATCTTTTTGTTCTAAGGGAGAATGCAGCTACATTAGGAACATAGTTAAGGTTTTCCATTGCTTCTTTCACTTTATGAGTCGCTTCCTCTGAGACGAAACGTGTTCCATTAATTACATGCGATACCGTTGATATTGATACATTTGCCATTTTTGCAACATCTTTGATATTTGCCATCACCTACACACTCTCTTCTCTGCTTTTGTTTATTATTCTAACTATATCACGCAGACTAAAATCGAACAATGATTTTTGGATTAATCTTCCTTATTTAATCTAAGTCTGATACAGTGCTTACCAGTGATACCTTTCGGAATAAATTCTATGCTGTCATTATCCATAAGCATCTCCTCAAGCTTGCCGTAACCTTCCGAAATTATATCAAATTCTGCCCGGCCATAGCGAAAGCCATAGATACGCATCCCCGCCCATTCCTTTGCGATTAAAGGCCTGATCCTCATTCCCTGCTCATCATAACTAATACCCAGAACACCATAATAAATAATAGATATAAAACCGGCAGCATGCCAGAGCTGCGCCGGCCAGCGCCAGGCTGTACCGTTCCCGGCATCTATGACCTCGTAAAAAGTCTTATTCATAATGCAGATTCTAATCTGCTGATACAACAGCTTATAAAGGATATCCTCCCTTCCTGCCTCTGACGCAGCCGCGGCAATCCCTGCCTGCCAAACACCCCAGACAGCGCCGCAAAAGTGGTTCTGCTCTTTCCTGTAGGGAAACAGTACCACACCGTACTCACACATTGCGACATGCTCCATCTGCTCAAGTATCTCTTTCTTCTGCTTTTTATCAGCTATAGAGAATTTGTCCCAAAGTACGCACTCCTCTCCCGAGGTTTCCCAATATCCGTTTTCATACGCTTCGCTGCCTTTTGGTCCGCTGGTAAAATAGCCAAACTCTTCATTCCAGTAGAGGGCGCCGATTTGTTCTCTGATTTTAGCGCCCCGTGCTGCCCACTGCTCCACCATGCTGCTGTTAAATTTGATTTCCTTCCCCAGATATGCCATAGCCTCATAAGCCTTCATATCATATACCTCGGTGCCCAGACAAAATCCGCCTCCCTCCGGTTCTTCGAACGCATCGTTGGAGGTAGACTGCGGTGCATGTACCAAGCTAAGTTCTGTGCAGTATTGAGTATCAATTTGTTCTATATTCTCAAGCAGCTTCGGCCAGGCTTCATAAACTGCCGTAATATCATCTGTGGCAAGATAATAGTCCCAAAGTCCGACAATCGACATACAAGCCCCGTCACATCCATTGTCAAATCCATTACCGGTCGTGTATAACAGCGTCCTTCTCGCAGTTTCCGGATCAATCAGATTCCCACAGCGGAGAGCAATGTGTGCTGTATCCCGCATCCAGACTCCAAATCCCTGTCCTTTTCCCTGAAACGCTCCTGCGGACCACATTTCCTCTTGCCCGGACAATGCATAATCCTTGCTTTCGCAGATACGGAAAGTATCCAGCGCCAAGTTATAGGCCGCATCAACTACCTGTATACCTGTCTTAAGCTGCGGATATTTATTGATCGCGTACCCTGGATGCCAAATTTCATCCCGGTTAAGTACGCGTACCATATCCCCCCACTTCGTATCCCGCCAACGGAATTCTTCCACCGCTCTCACAAGGGAAATAACCGTATTACTGTCAGGAACATAGGCGTCCGGTTTTCCATAATACTCATCAGACACGCGGTTATCATAAACACAAAAGTGCTTATCTTGAAATAAAACTTTACCAGGCAGCATTTCCTGAAGCCGATTCTGTGTCTCCCGTTCATACTTCAGCTTCCTAAGACCAAATACTGTAAGCTCTTCCAGTATGACAGCGTCACCTTCGGAGGTTATAGTGACAGTATTCTGCTGACAGCTATCAAGCTTACACTTATCCAAATTTCCACTCACATTATCAACGGCTGCCGCCTTATTGTCATTTGATTTATGGAGAAAAAGCATTTCTCCCCCGCTGAATATTTCCCCGCAGTCCTTATCAATATATCCATCTATGGAAATAATGCCATCCCTTGGCGGACATTCAAGCTTATATGGGCCGCTGATAAACGCAAATATATCTCTGCTCCAACTAAGAGTAATTCCGCATATTTGTAACCTTATCTGTTTGGCCATGCCCACTTTCATTTTCAGGTGAAACTCATGGGCCTCCGCCCAGATATCATCTGTTTTTCCTTCTGCAGGCAAAATCCTAATATTCGGCCAGTTGGAGGGTGCAATACGGAAACGCAGGTCTGCTTTGAAGTAATTTGCTGCCTCCAGGTTCATCCAATCACGTTTCCAAGTTCTAAGTTTCTCCATATTTACTGCAGGCTCAACCTTTGATACTATTTTTAAAGGAATGGAAAGATCCTTTTCACCAACGGCAAATATTATTTTTCTATCTCCCAGTTCATACACGCTGAAATCCCTGATATCGCCCTTAATCTTATCTGTACAAAGGGGCTTTACATTGCATTCAGTTTCTTTAAGTACCTCGGCGGCGCTCCATGCCAGGAGACTGTCACTGGCTATCTGGAGCCATCTGTCTCCATAATTCCCTTTCTGTCTGAAAATAAGCCTCCACATTCCATCCTGCTCACTCACACTCCACAACCTGCCAAGCTTTTCCCGGGCCTGGAAATGGTACACCTGCTGCTCCTTTTCATATGCCTGCTCATACGACGCTGCCACTGACCTGCAAGGTTCGATAAGCTCTAACTGATTATCTTTTATATCTGCTCTTACTGCAAACTCCCGGCACCGGGGAAGCAGTATGATTTTCCATTCGTCAATCCTTGTTTTTGAGAGGCTGATACATTGTTTATATACATGCTTCCCGTCACAGTCAATCTCCATATTGGTGGGAATTTCGCCATACTGGACCGGTATCTTGAGGCCTTCATACTTCCCCCTCCAAGACTTTTCCTTCATGCCGCCACATCCTATTCAATCATATATTTTTCTGTCTCAAGTACCGGCAGATCATTCTCTGCTCTGTCATAATAAAAATAGGTACAGCAGGACCAGTCATCTTCCCGCTCGAAAAGCTCCGGCAGCACATTCGTACCGTCAATCTTCGGGAAATCTATTTTTCCGCCATTTACAGAAGTATACCGGTATCCCTTCGTAATCTCATTAAAATGAAATTTTGCTTTATTCAGTTCATCATCCGTATCAATTCCACCAATCTGCTGAATCGTCACTCTGATATTTTCGTGAAAGAATATAGGGTCCGGTATATGCAGCCGGTAACAACCAATCTCCATGTTTTCTGTATCATATATCTGACTGCCATGATAGAGATCATAGTAATAATCCTGCCCCCAGGCTGTCGCTACATAATCCTCCACACCTGTCCCGCACAAAGTCGGATACTCTTTGTCTCCGTCAAGATACACCTTAACCTCACCTTCACCCCACCAGGTCTGGAAATATCTGTCTGTGTCACAGCGAATCCCCAGATTTACTCCCAGATAACGGCCACTGCCCTGCAGATAGGGGAGCAGTTCAAAGTCCTTTTTCATAGTTGTCGGATTTTCCCTGTTGAACCAGCAGTGAAAATACATGGTCTTCTCATCCACAGCATCCCCCAATGTATAATCTACATCATAATAGAAATGCTTCACCTGCTGCCCGCTCTCATTTTTTACCACTACCTTCATCCCACTGCGGAAAGGCATAGGTATGAAGCAGTTAAAGTTCCTTCCCTCAGGGCTTGAGAACAGAGCATTCTTGACAACGGCCATGCGCCCTATCCCATGGCAGAAGAAGTCTCCTATGGGTGCATGTACTGCCGGAGTCCTGGCTCCATCCCAGTAAATCTCAAGAATCACTCCCCGCAGAGCTTCCTTGCTGCGGTTATTCATGGTAATCCATATCCTACGTATCATACCACTGGTGCCCTCTGCCTGCGCCAACGTTACAGCCTCTCCTTCCTCCAGAGTAAACCAGGCTGCTCCCTTTCTTCCGTTTCTTGCCTTTCCTCCGGCGCCCTTTTCTCCGGCAGGATTTTCGTAGCTGGCCCAGCGGGTATGTACATCAGGCTGCATTTCGAATAATTTTTCTCCAAACATAGTTGACCTCCTATTATTTGATACCTGTGGCTTTAATACCATCCACAAGGTGTTTCTGCATACACAAAAAGAGTATAAATACCGGCACTGCCGCAAGTGCTGCCGACGCGATCAGAATATTCCACGGCGTGGCGTAACCGGAAACCAGATTCGCCAGATAAACCTGCACCGTATAAAATTCTGCTTTTTTATTGACGATCAGCGGCCATAAATAATTATTCCAGGTTCCCAGGAAAAAGGCTATGGTTAAAGGAACGATCATCGGCTTGGAAAGCGGCAGAACAATGTGAAAGAAAAGCTTTAATTTCGAACAGCCCTCCACCTCTGCTGCCTCCTCCAATTCTCCCGGAAAATCCAGGTAAAACTGATGAAATAAAAAGATACCATAGGCATTGAAAAATGCAGGGATAATCAGACCACTGTACGAATTTGTAATCCCCAGTGCCTTGCATATCATAAATAAAGGCACCAAAATGGTTGTGGTAGGTATCATCAGCGTACTGACAATCGTGGAAAACATAGCTTTCTTTCCGGGAAACCGCATTCTGGCCAGTGCATATCCACACATAGCATGAAGAATCATTGCAACCACGGTAACTGTAATCGATACAAAAAGCGAGTTGCCGATAGAACGTACAAAGTCCGGCTTCCATGCTCCCTGGATACTTGCCAATGTGGCTTTCTGCGGCCAAAGAGAAACTACAAATATCTCGCTTACAGATTTAAAGCTTGTCATAAAAAGTATGTAGATAGGGAATAAAAAAAGTATCCCCACCAACACAAGACCTATTGCAGATATTCTATGCTTTTTCATGTTCCCCTCCTACTCTTCACGTGTCAGCTTCATCTGTACAAAGGAAAATACAAGTAACACCAGAAACATAAATACCGAAAGAGCCGAGCCATACCCCATCTCCATCATATTAAAGGAACGGTCATAAATATACAGCGCCCCTACTTCCGTAGCTTTGGCCGGTCCGCCCTTTGTCATTACCATGATCAGATCCAACACCTGGAAAGAGGCAATGGTCGTTGTAATCAATATAAAAATGCTTGTTTGTTTAATTAGCGGAAACGTAATATAACGGAATATTTCCCAGCCATTGGCGCCATCAATCGTCGCCGCTTCCTGGTAGCTTGATGGAATGTCCTTGATCGCCGACAAAAACAGTATCATATTATATCCAATATTGATCCAAAGCAGCACCACAATAACAGCACCCATTGCCTGCTTGTCGGAACCGATAAACGGCTGGTCCTTGATACCTGCCATATTCAATAACGCATTGAGATAGCCTCTTTTCTCATTATACAGAAACATCCATAATGTAGACGCAATTACTGAAGTGATCGCAAATGGCATTAAAAAAGAGGTCTTTATAAAGGACGCCGCTTTTGACTTAATCCTGCTCACAAGAACCGCCGCGAGAAGCGAAAAACAGAAAAGCCCCGGCACATAGATCAAAGTAAGCTTTAAAGTACGAAGCATGGCCATCCACCAGTTTTTATCGTGAAACATACGGATGTAATTCTCTATCCCTATAAAAACCTTGTCAGTCACTAAATCCCATTTAAAGAGGCTGATATAAAACGCATAAACTATTGGTAATATCACAAATATGATCAGTCCCACAAAATCCGGAAGTATAAAGGCATAGGCTGTAAAATGCTCCCTCCGCTCTCTTTTTGAGTATTTCTTTATAGACATGGATATTATCCTTTCATGCAAAGTGTTCACAGTGTGAAATATATCGGGCAGGTTCCGGAGAACCTGCCCATCCCAGTTCAGTTCAAAGCAGAATCAATTGTTTCCTTTGCCGCTGCCGCTGCCTCGGCTCCCGTGCTTCCTCCAAACATAACTCCCTGCAGCATATCGCTGAGCGCATCTGTAACTTCTGCGGAATAGCTTGGTTCCGGTTTAGCAGTTCCATAAAATTCGGTAAAGGTTTTTCGGAGGCCCTCCTCAAAAATGTCTTTATTGCCGTCAATAACAGACTGTCTTGCGGGATATGCAAATTTAGCCTTTGTTGTCCACTCGGTAAGACGTGTGGTATCCTCATCTCCGAATAACCAGAAAATGAATTCGGCAGCCTCTTTCACATGTTCAGATTGTGCATTCACAGCCAGTCTCTGTCCGCCTGCTACTGTAATAGACTCTTTCCCCTCAGGATGCGGAAGCGGAACAACTCCGATATTGACATCGCCATATGTAGATTCTGCGGCATTAATGACATATGTACCGGAAACCTGCATAGCTGCCATGCCTGTTCCTACATTACCGATATCATACGGCCCAATCTGCAGAGAACTGGGAGATAATCCCTCCTGGTAAAATCTTCCCCAGTAATCCAGTGCCGTTGCCATTTCTTCTGAGTCTACAAGACACTGTGAATCATCCTCATTGAGGATATCTGCACCGGCCATCCATACAAACGGCCAGAAATTAAACAAGGTATATCCAGTCTTTTCCACCGGTAATACAAGCCCATAAACATCATCGGTCGTAAGCTTCTTTGCCGCTTCATACAGCTCATCCCAGGTCTGTGGCGGCTCCACTCCCGCCTCCTCAAGCATATCTATATTATAGAAAAGCCCCAGTGTCTCCATCTCATATGGAAGTGCCATCTGCTTTCCGTCATAAGTGGAAGCTTCAAGCGCAGAGGGAAGAATGTCCGCCTTCAATTCCTCAGTATAATAAGGCGACAAATCCGCCAGCATTCCTTTTCCAGCGTACTTCTTAAATGTTGCCGGCTCTACGAATAAAACATCCGGCGCCTCGCCGTTCGCGTATGCTGTAGGTATCAGTGTGGTAATATAGTCAGACTGATTTACGACTGTCTGCTCTACCTTTACGCTGTCATGTGTATCATTCCATTCCTGTACAAATTTTTCCAGATATGTTGCCTCTTCCCCTGCCTGAAAGGTCCAGAACTTTAAAGTTACCGGTTCCTCGGCTTCTGCTCTTACGGTAACCGCACCTGCTGTTGTTGTCATTACCATCAAGGCTGCCATTCCTGCTGCCGCCAATCTCTTCATCTTCATAGTCAAAATCCTCCTTCATTTATTTTTGCTGATATTCTTCCCAAACTTTTTTTGCCAATTGATAATTACCGTTCTCTGACTCTGCTGTACGTGCCGCGTTGAGATCTATTTGATGCTGCTTTTCTTTCATAAATTCCTCGTGCCGTTTTGCTGATGTCTCTTTTGCCGCCTTCATATTTTCATCCATAGGGAAGGGCTTAGCCTGCGGAACTTCCTGTATTTTCTTAAGTGCAATCCTCTCCTCCACGGGCTGGATTGACACAGGAGCAGAGGGAAGCGTCTGATACCAATAGGCGGTTGAAGCCCAGTCGTCAGACAGATGATTCGCATGTCCATGCTCCATAGTAACCTTGATATGCTTGTCAAAGTGTATAGGGTCTGTGATATGGAAACGGTAAGACACCTGATAGCCCTGGACTGTTGTCTCATGGATAATAGTTCCGCTGTAAAGAGAAGTATTCTTCTGCATGCCCCATGCATGATTAAAGTAATCTTCGCTGCCTGTACCATTGATGCTTGGGTATTCCTCGCCATCAATAAATATCATATCGTCTCCCTCGCCCCACCAGGAGCCCTGGAAGTGTGCAACCGAAAGATTGCATCCCACAAAATGTCCTTTTCCCTCTACATCTAAAAATACATAGTTTTCCGCACCGTCAAGATTCGGTACGCTGTTTACCTCCGGCGTGTTCACCGCCAGGTCGGCGCCCCATCCGTCACACGGCTTCTCTCTGTGCCATTTTGCATGGAAGTAAGCCAAATTCTCCATTTTTTCCTTATAAATCTCATAATCTATATGGAAGAACAAGCCAAGGGGACGGTCATTCTCGTTGATTATCTCAATCTTCGCTTTGCTGTTAAACGGCATGGGAAGATAGCAGTTCATGGACGCTGTGCCGCCGAATGTGCATTCTTCCTGTGGCCTGGAAGAAATATGGAATGGTATTGATGAAAAGCTGGCCGGCATGGAATGCCCAATACAGAAAAAATCTCCCAAAGGTGTCAGCACACTTGGTCCTTCCTGATCCTCCCAGGTCATCTTGATCAGTACCTTACGGTAGTAATCTGGGTCATTAATTTCCCAATTGACCCCAATCGCGTTTTCCATCTCCGTTACCGGGGCCACATTTGCCCCCAGGACCGGGTCCTGGATGCTGGGGCCGATGATTTTACGGCAGAATGTCGTCATCCAAATATGATTAATGCATCCCGGGCCATCAATCTCCGCTATGGTTGCGGTTTTTCCCGGGTTGATCAGCCAATAGTCCTTATTTCTGCCGCTCTGGTCCCAGCTTGATGCTCTTGCACTTCTTGCCTCAGAAATTGTAGTTAGGTTTTTTAGAAAAGTCATTTGGTTCTCTCTCATATGCTCTCCTTTATACTGGTTTTTTATAATTTTTTATCGTTTCTCATCGAAACGTTTGCGCAAACGTTTTCTTAACTCACATTATATGTATGTAGCCGCCATTTGTCAAATGTATTTTTATAGTTTTCTGAAATTTGTGTGTTTTTAACATATTATTTATGGGATTTTTGTTAATTCTTTTTTTGACGAACAGAATGTGTTTAAAAATGAATTGCAAAAAGTGATAAAGATTGAAATGAAATTATATAAACAGTCATACCCCTACTACAGGCAGGATAACCGAATTTAAATAAAAACCGCTGCAGAACAAATACCTTCGTTCTGCAGCGGATAAAACCTCACATCGCTGTACTAACCTTCACAAATTCCTCCTGCCTCTGCTGCTCTTTCACCCGCAACGCACGTATGGCATTGAGTATGGCAATCACCGACACTCCCACATCCGCAAACACAGCCGCCCACATAGACGCAAAGCCTAACGCGCCCAGCAGCAGCACGACTGCCTTGACGCCCAGCGCAAACACAATATTCTGGTGTACAATGCGCAGGGTTTTTTCGGAAATAGCAATGGCTGTGGCGATTTTTGACGGTTCGTCTGTCATGATTACAATGTCTGCCGCCTCAATCGCCGCGTCGGAGCCTAATCCTCCCATGGCGATACCGATATCCGCACGGGCGAGCACAGGTGCATCATTAATACCGTCTCCGACAAAAGCCAGCTTACCCTTTTCACCTGTTTTCTTCATCAATGACTCCATACGCACGACCTTATCAGCAGGAAGCAGCTCCGCATATACCTCGTCTAAACCTAACTGCGAAGCAACCTTCTTTGCAACCTTACGGGAATCTCCTGTAAGCATCACAGTCTTTTTCACACCACACTCTTTCAGGCTTTGGATTGCCTGTGCGGAATCCTCTTTCACTTCATCCTCAATAAGCAGCGCGCCGATATAAGCACCATCCCTTGCCACATACACTACCGTTCCTGTATCCTCAACAGGCCGGAAGTCAATATGGGACTGCTTCATGAGCTTCTCGTTTCCTGCCAGTACGGTACTGCCGTCCACTTCCACAGAAACACCGCGTCCCGCAATCTCGGTCACGCTTCCGATTCTCGAGGCATCCATGGATTTTCCGTATGCATTTTTAATAGAGCGGGAAATTGGATGGCTAGAGTCATTCTCCGCATAAGCAGCAAGCTCGAGCAGCTCCTCTCTTGAGATTCCGGAATTTTCGTAAGGATAAATCCCGGTCACTGCAAAGCTTCCCTTCGTAAGTGTTCCTGTTTTGTCAAAAACTACTGTCTCCGTACGCGCCAGCGCCTCCAGGTAGTTGCTGCCCTTCACAAGCACACCGCATTTCGATGCTCCGCCGATACCGCCGAAAAAGCTTAACGGTACGGAGATTACAAGCGCACATGGGCAAGAGATTACGAGGAATGTCAGCGCTCTCTGTATCCACATGGCAAATCCGCCGCCAAGGATGAGCGGTGGGAGCACCGCAAGCACAGCGGCAGCGATGACCACAGCCGGAGTATAATATTTCGCAAATCTCGTGATGAAGTTCTCTGATTTCGATTTTTTACTGCTTGAATTCTCTACCAGGTCGAGGATTCTGGCAACTGTGGATTCGCCGTATTCCTTGGAAACAGTGACACGGATGCTTCCGGACTGGTTAATGCAGCCGCTGATCACATCCGCACCGGTTCCTGCCTCACGCGGCATGGACTCGCCTGTAAGCGCAGAAGTGTCAAGCGTAGTGTTTCCTTCGAGAATCACACCGTCAAGGGGTATCCTCTCGCCCGGCTTAACGACAATCGTCTCACCGACCATGACCTCCTCCGGGTCCACCTGCTCCACATTTCCGTCACGGATCACATTCGCATAGTCAGGACGGATATCCATCAGCCCCGCAATAGAACGCCTGGATTTACTTACCGCATAGGACTGGAAAAGCTCACCCACCTGGTAAAAAAGCATCACTGCCACGCCTTCGGAATATTCTCCCAAGCACATGGCTCCAATGGTTGCCACTGTCATCAGGAAATTTTCATCAAAAACCTGGCCGTGCAGAATATTTCTCACTGCTTTCCACACAATATCCCAGCCGATGATAGCATAACATACCAGATATGCTGCAAGCCGTCCCAGCCCTTCGAGAGGAAGCAGCGCCGCCAGCACATAACATACTGCTGCCAGAATAATCCTGTATAAATTCTTTTTTTGTTTCTTTGTCATAATAACTCCTTCCTGACAACTCCCACTCTAAGCAGGGCCGTCCTTTGGTTTCGTGCATGTAGATTCTAAGCATTGCATGCGTAGTTCTAGGCATTCTATTCATAGATATATGGTCCGCACATTTATTGAATGGTCACATCCGGTTCAATCTTACGAATCAGCTTCTCTGCTTCCTTGCGCACCTGGGGAAAGTCCTCGTCCTCAGCCTCAAGTACCATCTTCTGGCTAAGGAAATTCACGCTGCAGCTTTTCACACCATCAATTTTCTTTACCGCCTCTTCGATTTTTGCCGCGCAATGTGCACAATCAAGGTCAATTAATTTAATAGTTTTTTTCATGGTAATACCCTCCTGATTTTTATATATGAATGATTATTCATATGTTCATATATAAAATACAACATTACTTCCGAGTTGTCAATAGAAATTAAAAAAATCACAAAAAAAGCGGCTATTCTATTTTCCTTTAAAGGAATTAGAAAAAGCCACTTTTATATAATTTCGATTTTATGCGTAAATCATCAACAGTCCCACCAGCAGCCCAAACGTAACAGCAAAAGTGGGCAGCTTGCTTCTGTACATAAGTATTGCCTGGGGAAGGATTTCCCCAAATACCACATAAATCATTGCACCGCTGGCAAAGCTCAAGCTGAGTGCAAGCCCCAGCGGGCCGATATCTCCCAGCCAATAGCCTAAAGCAGCACCAATCATAGTAGGTGCGCCGCTTAATGCTGTGACCAGCACCGCACGACCTCTATTCATACCGCCACTCACCAAAGGCACCACCACAGCCATGCCCTCAGGAATATTGTGCATGCCGATAAGCACTGCCAAAATCAGGGACGCACCTGTAAGCACACTTCCCGTACTGGCAAAAGATGCGCCAATCGTCATTCCTTCCGGCACATTGTGCAAAGCAATCGCACATGCCATGACAATCCCAGCCACAAACAGTGAGGAAGGAGAGTCCCCTTTTTTGCGATGTTCATTGAGATGATTGGCATGGGTCAGCTCATCCAGATCATCAGCAGTTTTAGGATGCATCTTGTCGATATGAGAAACCTCTTTGTCCGTACGCTTGTCAATTACAGCATTCAGCAGATATACAACAGCCACGCCCAAACTAATACCGATTACCACAATGGTTACACCCACCTCAGTTCCGATTGCCTCCGTGATCAGGTCAAAACAGACCACACTGATCATTACGCCCCCGGCAAAGCTCAGTAATAGACTCACAGTCCTGTTTGAGTCCTTGCGGAACAATGCACCGATGACACCGCCAAGTCCCGTACCCGCAACTCCGGCGAGCGCGGTGATTATCATTAGATTCAGCATAACTTTAACATCCTTTCTCCCCCTTCGGATACCCTCGATTCCGAAGCTCGTTTCATCTAATCGTATTAATCATAGAGAATACATGAATGTAGTATACTATCATGCCATCACTTCGTCAATCGAAAGGGAATAAGGATGTTAAAGTTAAAGCTGCTGGCCGGAACGCTGATAATTGACTAGGATTTACGAGTTTTCGGAAAAGTTAATATTAATCTTTCCGTTAGAGGTACGAACCTTAAGCTTTTTGCCTTTCCCTACGTGCATATTTGTCGGCAGGGTGCTGCTTGCATTGGAGGTCCTGCTCTCAATGTCATAGTCGGCAATACTTCCGGTAAGCCACCCGCGCACAGCCCCGTTTGAGGTCTGCAGAGAGATGTTCTTTCCGTTCACACCGGAAATCTCAATGGCTGCATTGGATGTCTTTACATCAATGTTCTCTGTAAACTGAATATTGTCAAGGCTTACATGCCCATTGGAGGATTTCACCCAAAGTTCCTGGCCTGCTGCCTCAGATACCGTAACCGATGAGTTAGAGGTTTTCAGCCAGATATGTTCCGCTGCCAACCGGCCCACATTTATCCTTGCATTACTGGTCTCCGCCAACAGAGATTCCACACCACGCAGATTCTCCGCCTGAATCACAGCGTTTTTCGTAATCAACTCCACCCTGCCGCGGTAATTCTCAGGTATCTCCACTGTAATCCACTTACTTCTTCCGAAATCCCAAACATCGAAAAACCAGAACTTGCGTATACGGTGATTAAAGGTGAATCCGCCGCCTTCCTCACTCGTCCAAACTTCATCCACTCCGTCCCGCGGCTGAAAAAGAACCTGCGCTGTGTCACGTTTCACTGTCCGCACATAAATCTTGGTGTTCTCCGCCTGCACCCGGATGAATTGAAGCTCGTCAGGAGCCGCATCCTGGCCATACTCGGCACGATTTGCACTCTGTTTATATCCTCCATTCGTTGTGCTCTGTTCACGCTGCTGATCCTGGGTTTCCTGACGGCACTCGTTACTCTGGGCGTTCCGTTCGGATTGCGCGTTCGGCTCGGGTTGCACGTTCCGCTCGGGTTGCACCTTCCGCTCCGCTCTCTCTGTGTTTGTCTGCTGCTCACATTTCTCTGTTTGCGTGTTTTGCTCATGTCTGGTATTTTCTGAGCTTTTTCCATATTCCTCAGCCTGTACACTCTGTTCACTTTCCACAGCTTGGGAATTCTGCTCATTTACTTTAGGCTGGGCATTCTGCTCGCTTCCCTCAGCCCGGGAACTCTGCTCATTCACCTCAGGCTGGGCATTCTGCTCGCTTCCCTCAGCCTGAACATCCTGCTCATTCACCCCAGTCTGCGTCGCCTGGCCGCTGGGCGTATCCTCGACATCCTGTACATCTTTTACATCCTGCTCATATACCACATTGTCTGCGTCGGGTTCATGTGTCCCATCCTGTCTGCGCCCCCTAAAGGCACTTCCCTGCTGCCCGTATCTGGAACCCATATCCTGTGATCTGCGTTTCTCTTCAATATCTGATAATATCTTTTCCGGCACCTGGATGATTTTCTCCAGCATCTGCATAGCCGTCTCCGAAGCCTGCATAATCTTCTCCGAAAACTGCTTTCCTAAATCCTGATCGCGGTATGTGCGCTGCTCCTCCTGCGCCTCTTCCTGTTTTTCGTCTTGTTTATCCTCCTCCGCACCGCATTCCGGCCGGGATTCATACTCACTGCGCAGCTTCATTCCTGCCTGCTCCGGGGAACCAATCGCCTGCATGATTTCTTCTTCAGTCTCACCGTTCTCCATCCTGTCACAAATCATTTCCTCAAAATATTCCTTAATCTGATTCCTATCCTCTTCCGGGAAATCCTTGATTTCCTCCATTAGCTTCCTTAAATACTCTTCCCGTCCCATCATGCTTCCTCCTTATTCCGATTCTCAACAAACATATAGATTTTCTTTATTTCCTCCCACTCAGAGAGGAACTCCTCGATTTTCTGTTTCCCTGATTCTGTGATTTGATAATACTTCCGCATCCTGCCGTTATGTTCCTGCTTATAGGTCGTTAAAGTACCTGCATTCTCCAAGCGCTTCAATATGGGATAAAGCGTAGACTCCGAAATTTCGATACATTCCGATACTTCCTTCACAATCAAATACCCATAGGACGGCGCCCTTTGCAGCACCGACAAAACACAGATATCAAGGACACCTTTTTTTCTCTGCGTATCCATGTACATCCTCCTTTTCATATAATACTATGTATTATATTATGCATTGCATATTATGTATTACATACTATATATTGCATAGTATAACAGTATGATAGGTTTGTCAACTACTTTTTTATAAATAGATGGGATTTTGCAGATATTTCCAGAATAAAGAGTTTACTTCTTAACGAAAAAAGCAGCTAATCATAATAGACTAACTGCTTTCCTTTGTGCTATTTTACAATTCTCTTGACCGGAGAATAAATACCTTTACCATCTTGCCATCCGTTTTGTGTTCTCTTTCAAACGCCGTTTTAAATGCCTCCTCATTTTTTATAATACTAATCTCCCACTCCCTACAACCTCCCTGCAATCAAATCCCGATACCAATACGCAGAATCCTTCCAAATCCTCTCCTGCGTCTCATAATCCACATAAACCAAGCCAAACCTCTCCGAATATCCACATACCCACTCAAAGTTATCCATCAGGGACCATTGGAAATAGCCGCGCACATCCACGCCGTCATCCGCCGCGCGTTTCAACTGGCCAAGATACGCGCTGAGGAAATCAATCCTCGCTGGGTCATGTACCTTGCCGTCCGGGGAAACTGCATCCTGACAGGAAAGCCCGTTTTCCGTAATATAAATCGGCTTTCCGTATCTTTCATATAGAAATTTCGGTCCCCAATACAGACACTCCGGTGTCACAGGCCAGCCCATAGCCGTCTTGGCCGCACCAAGAGGCCGCTTAACCTCCTCCGGCCTGCCGTCCGCGCCCATACGGATACATTTGCCGTTATAAATATTCTGTCCATACATATCAATCGGCTCGGAAATAAGCTTCATATCCGCATCCGTGATTTTAGGAAGATACCTTTCATACAGGCGCAGTCCTTCCTCAGGATAATGCCCGAAAACCACAGGGTCTGACCACCAGGTAACATTCCAGGTCCACACCTTAGGCTCGCCCAGCCCAAATAAATGCTGCCGCGCCGCTTCGATATCCTCCGGCTTATCTGTAGCCGGATAGCTCATTCCACCCGTAGGCGCATAACCGATTACCAACGGCTGCTTCGCAAACTCACGAAGCTTCTGAACTGCCCGCCCATGGGCTTTGAGCACATTATGAGCCATCAAAAAGGTATCACGCACCGGAACCTTAAGCCCCGGAGCCTGCTCGCCAAACAAATATCCCAGACCAATAAAGCACTGCGGCTCATTCAGAGTAAAATAATGCCGGACCCTGTCGCTAAAGGTCCTCGAAATTAACGCCGCATACTCCCCGAACCATTCCACGATCTCCTCATTCATCCAGCCGCCTTTTTTATAAAGCTCATACGGCAGCTCCCAATGATACAGCGTAATATAAGGCTCAATCCCCGCTGCCAAAAGCTCATCCACCAGCTCACTATAGAAAGCCAGCCCCTTTTCATTCACCTTCCCGGTCCCCTCCGGCAGCACACGCGACCAGTCAATGGAAAAGCGATAACCCTTCAATCCCATCTCCCTCATAATCGCCACGTCCTCCCGGAACCTGTGATAATGATCACAAGCCACATCCCCGGTATGACCTTCAAAAATCCTTCCGTCTTCCTTCGAAAACACATCCCAGATGTGCATTCCTTTTCCGTCTGAATTCGCCGCACCTTCTATCTGATAAGAACTTGTAGCCGCGCCCCAAACAAAATCCTCACGAAATCCCATAGTAACCTCCGTTTCTTCTAATTTCTTCTAATTTCTTCTAATTCCGCGCCCTTTCCTCATAAACATTCCTTTTAAACCCAACATAAGTCGCCGCAAAATACAGCAAATAAATACTGCCAAACAAAGCCAGCGCCGTTGCGAAATACTGCCACACCGGTGCCACCACACCGGAATACGTGACAAAATACATACTCATATAAATCACAATACTTCCGCTGATTAAAATCGAGCCGATAAACGGACACAAATAATACAGTGACAATTCCTTAAAGATCACATGGCTGAGCTCTTTTTTCTTCATGCCAAGCTTACGAAGCACCGAATACCGAAAACGGTACTTGGACGAATCACTGAGCTGCTGCACGGAAAGTATGGTGACTGCCACTAGCAAAAACACCATTCCAATGTAAAACAGCGGAAAAATAATGGAGGTCATCATAAATTTCATCTCCCGTATCTGTGTATCACGCACAAATGCCGGAGCATTTGACATATACATTTCCCCGCTTCCCATGGCCCTGCCGCTCGCATACATATCCGCATATTGCATCATGGCTTCTCCTTCCGGAACAGCCTGAATGGTTATCTCATCCAAAGCCTCCTGAAGCTGAGCCGGTGCCTCACCGGAAAGCTCTGCCGCATATAAAGAATAAAATGGCTTCATACTGTCCGCCGCGCCATCCGGCACTACCAGGACATAATCCGCCCCATTATGCCCGCCCTGCTCAAAGCCCAAAGTCTCGATACCTTCAAAGCGGTAATCCTTCCCGCCAATCACGCACCTTTCCTCTGTCATCGGCTCTAACAACTTCACAAAACGTTCCTGCGTCTGGAGAAGATACCCGTCCGCAGATAAATTCACTGCCTCCGCGCCCAGCATAGCCCTTAGCCTGTTATAATCACTCAGC
This sequence comes from Blautia schinkii DSM 10518, assembly GCA_000702025.1. GTDB lineage: Bacteria > Bacillota > Clostridia > Lachnospirales > Lachnospiraceae > Blautia_A > Blautia_A schinkii. Next base: position 67,562 of record JNKJ01000007.1, on the reverse strand, counting down.
CTCATATAAGTATCATATTTATAATACGAATACTCCTCCGCGCTTTTATTATGCTCGGTCAGGTATTGATTCCAGTCGCTTGTGCCGTTCTGATACACACAATACACAAGCTCATCCACAGGCTCCGCCTCTTTCGCGATCAGCTCCTGCTCCCTGCGGAAATCATAATCCGCAGCTTGGTTGTAAACCGCTACATCAAAAGCAAACTTCTCGTCCCCCTGTGTGTTCTGGAATTGATTCAGCATCAACGCCCAGGACGCCCCCACCAGTGCCACCAAAAACAGAAGTGTAAGCGTCCCCAGCGTAAACTGCATAGTACGGATTTTAGAAGCAACCTGCCTGTACACAAAAATATTTGCACCCTGCTGCACACCTGCGCCCTTTTTCCGCACATGCGCCACCAGAAAAGCCGCCAGGCCCATATAAAGCAGATAAACCGCAGCGCCCAGGCCAATGATCATCACATAAATATTCCCGCTGTTAAATCTCTCCGTAATCATCATCCACCCAAACAAGGCAATAAATGCAAGCGACGCCCAGAACATCCACTGCCGCCCCGACTTATTTCCGGTCTTTATCTCCTCGTTCTGACGCTCCAGATTCATCATCCCGTTGATTGTCATTTTTCGGAAACGCCGCTGGTTACGCAGAAGGGCCAAAAGATAAGCACCCGCGTAAATCCCCACCGTCATGGCAAGTGCGGGCAGGCTGCACTCAAAGCGGATTTGATAATCCGTCTCAAGCATCGCATAGATTGCAGTGGTGATCACCTGCTGCAAAAACATTCCCGGAAACAGCCCAATCACAAATGCCGCAATGCCCATGAGCACATTTTCCCGGAAAAACAGCGCGGCGACCTGCTTTTTACGAAAGCCCAGAAGAAGATAAGTCGCAAATTCCCGGCTCCTCTTCTCTGCTATAAATTTTACCATATAATGTACCAGCCACACAATGATGAGTACAACAAAAAAGGTCAAAAGCCCGATCATCATCCCCATCATTCCGGCCTGACTGGAAAGCTCACGGATTGCCTCTGAGAAAATCATGGCATCAAAAGCAAACATCATGGCCGTGATCAAAATCATGGTAAGCAGGTACACAAAATAATCGTGAAGAGAACGTTTCGCATTACGGAAAGCGAGTTTACCTAACATCCCCGTCACCTCCAGTCACAGACAGCACATCCAGGATTTCATTAAGAAAATCCTTCCTGCTCTGACTGCCGCGCACCAGCTCATGAAAAATCTGCCCGTCCTTTAAGAAAAGAATCCGCTTACAATAGCTGGCCGAAAATGCATCATGCGTGACCATAAGTATGGTAGCTTTCATCTCCTCATTCATCTGAATAAACGTCTCAAGCAGCATCCTTGCAGACTTGGAATCCAGCGCACCGGTCGGCTCATCGGCAAAAATAATCCTCGGTCTGTTAATCAGCGCACGGGCGCACGCACAACGCTGCTTCTGTCCCCCTGACACCTGATAAGGAAATTTATCCCGAAGCTCCCAAATGCCAAGCCGCTCCATGATTTCCCTGGTATGGGTATCGATTTCCTTCTTTCCCTTTCCTGTAAGAGACATTGCCAGAGAGATATTTTCCTCCAGTGTCAGTGTGTCCAAAAGATTAAAATCCTGAAAAACAAAGCCCAGATTTTCCATACGGAAATCTGATTTCTGGTCCTCACTGAGAACCGTAATATCGTCCTTTCCATAATAAATATGCCCTGACGTCACCGTATCCACCGTCGCCAGAACGTTGAGAAGTGTAGTTTTTCCGCTTCCGCTGGCTCCCATAATTCCCGTAAACTCCCCACGGTTTACATGAAATGTAACCCGGTCCAGGGCCTTAGTCAGATTGTTCTTATTGCCATAATATTTCTCTATATCCTCTGCAAAAATCAGTTCTTCCATTGTGCTCCCGCCTTTCTTTTTGTTCCCGCAGCTTACTGCAGGATATTTGACTATCCCTATCATAGCGAAAAACCACACAATGTAGTATTGAAACACCTTAACTCAATCTTACGATTTCTTAAGATTATGATTCTATATCGGACTCTGCGTCAGTTTCTACACCTAGTTTCTACACCTGATTACGCATTGGTTTCTGCACCAGATTTTTCATGCAATCCCCGCCCAAAATACTCGCTCCCGTCTGGAAACACCAGGCTTACCCGGGTATACGCACCTTCCTCAGACTCGATACCAATCCCCATGCCCAGCTTACGGCAGAGCTTTTGGCAAAGATATAAGCCAATTCCGGTAGACTGGCTGTTTTTCCTTCCATTGGTCCCGGTGAAGCCCTTCTGGAACACACGGCTGAGCTCTCCCTCCTTAATCCCAATACCATTATCCTCCACAACAAGCACTGTACGGCCGCTTTCTCTACTTACAGAAAACACGATACGGCAATCCCTCACTCTTCTATATTTCACTGCATTCAGTACAAGCTGGTTGAGAATAAACGCCAGCCACTTGTCGTCACAGTAAACCTCTGTATCTTCCACCTGCACCTCAATCTGCATCTGATTCATGCGCAGATACATCTGATTTTTCCCAATCACATCATAAATTACAGGTGCGAGAGTCACCTGGCGAATCAGATAATCCTGATAAACCGTATCAGAACGGGCATAAAAAAGCGCCTTCTCCACATCATTCTCAAGCAGTGAAAGCTGTGTTTTCAGCTTCCTTGTCTCCTCGTTTTTCACGTTATCACAAATCAGATTCATAGCCGTGACAGGCGCCTTTACCTCATGTATCCAGTTCTCGATAAACTCCTTGTATTCTGTCTGCTCCCGTTCTAAATGATGTACCGTATCCAATACAGATTTATTCGAAATCCGAAGAATCTCCCCATATATATGGTCCTCCAGCCTATGCGAAAACGGCAGTACTTCAGATATAAGATAAGGCTTATCCATCCCCTCCAGCGTACGAAAAATCTCCTTAAAAAACTGTCTTCTCCTAACCCATTCCAGCAGCAGATACACCGCCAGAATCACAATCCAAAACACATAAATAATAAAAAGCTGATTCCGCTTCAGCCCGCATATTTTAAGGAAAACAAAGCTTCCTATCATCAGCAGTGCCTGCAGAATCAGCATCATAATCCTATCCTTAAGGTATTCCAAAAGCTTCATACAAGATACCCCTGCCCTCTTTTTGTCCCGATAAATGCGGAAAATCCAAGCTCCCTGAGCTTAGCCCTGATGTGGTTGATATGCACACTTAAGGTATTGTCATCTATAAAAAGATGGTTCTCCCACAAATCATCCATAATCTCATCCCGGGACACAATCCTTCCCTCATTCACAAAAAGACAGTGACAGATACGAAGCTCATTCTTCGTAAGTTCCACGGTCTTGTCCCCGCAGCTTAAGCTGCTGTCCAGAAGATTTAAGGTGCATCCCTTCACTGTAAAACGGACGGATTCCTCCTGCTCGCCGCCGCCCTTTTCTGAGCGCTTCACAACCGCCGCGATTCTGGCCAACAGGATGGGGGCACAAAAAGGCTTCGTAATATAATCATCCCCGCCCATAGTCATTCCGTTCAGCTCATCCATCGCCGTATTTCTGCTGGTGAGAAAGATTACCGGCACATCCGAAATCTTTCGGATATTTTTACATATGGTAATCCCATCCTCCCCGGGCAGGGAAATATCCAGCAGCACAAGGTGCGGCGATGCCCCCGCCACCTGTGCAGCCACATCGGAAAACTCAGTGACAAGCGCCACCTGATAAAGCGCATTCTCCAGCATTACCTTAAGCTCTTGGCGGATCTGATCCTCGTCCTCGACAACCATAATTTTATACATAAACCCGCCTCCCGCTTCTATATTCCAGGCCTCTGGATGAAATATCTGATACCTTCATCCGACCTCTGTGAGAAATCTCAAGCTCCCTCATCCAGTCTCTGTGCAAAATGTCAAGCTCCCTCATCCAGTCTCTGAGCGAAATATCAAGCCCCTTCATCCAGCTTCTGCGCAAACTCCTCCGCAGGCATAGGCTTATAAAAATAGAAGCCTTGGATCAAATCACAGCCACCCTCTTTAAGCAGCTCAACCTGCTCCGCTGACTCGATCCCCTCCGCCACAGTATAGATATCCAGCCTGCGTATCATTTGCAGCAAACCCTGGATAATTATCTCCGCTTTTTCTGGATCCACACTGTTTCGGAAAAACAGCGCATCCAGCTTAAGCACATCAATAGCCATATCCTTCAGCATACCCAAAGACGAATATCCACTACCAAAATCATCAAGAGAACAAAGAAAACCATTCTCATGCAGCTGCTTCACAACATGCAGCATATATTGGGGATTTTCGCACGCCACGGTTTCTGTAAATTCTATGTCAAGCATATTATCCGGAATCCCATAATGGTTCTTGATCTCCGTATAAGACTCCACAAATCCGGGCGTATAGAAACGGATTTTTGACACATTGACTGACACAGGCACCACCCTTTTTCCCTGCTTAATACGGTCACTTAAGAACCGGCATACCTCTTCAAACATATATTTATCTAATAGTCCAATGGTATGATTTTTCTCAAAAATGGGAATAAATTCACCAGGCATATGGAAGCCGCCCTCCGTATTTTTCCAGCGCACCAGCGCCTCTGCAGCGCGAATAATACCATCTGACGGAGTGACCTTCGGCTGAAAATAAGCGAGAAATTCCCCATTTGCCAAAGCACTTTCCATACTGTCACTGATTTTTATTTCCTTAAACATTTTGCGGCGGATATTCTCATTATATAATGCATAATACTTGCCGGCCACATTTTTAATTGTTTTCTTTGCATAATTCGCACGGTCGATGAGGTCCTGGATATCAAGCTCCTCCACTACGTCCTCCGCGCAGCATATACCGCACGCAACACGCATATTATGCTTATCCGGCAGCACCTCAGTCTTCAAAAATTCACCGTCTGTCTCCCTCTGCTTCCGGAGCATCTGCCCCTTATCCTCATAACAGCGCAGAACAATGAAACAGTCCGCTACGCTGCGGGCAAACAGCTCGTTTTCCTCAAGGGACTCCTGCATTATACTCGTATATTCCTTTAAAATGCGGTCCCCCACATCATAGCCAAACACATCGTTGATATATTTAAAATTATCAAAATCTATATACTGCACAGCAAATTTCGACTGTGGATGCTCGTTTATGATTTTCTGTGCGTCCTCACGGAAACGTTCCAGATTAAGCGCACCCGTAAGCTTATCACGGCCTGCCTGATCTGCAAGTAGCTCAGCGGTACGGCGCATCTCAAAATACCTTTTCACATAGAATATGATTACCATTATACTAATGATCAGACAAATTACAGCCGTAATGATCAGCTGGGTCGCCAGAGCAGCCGAGCGCCTGCCCGAATATTCCTCGATAGAAAATACTGTGTCATTCGCCTTTGTGAAAAATTCTTCGCTTAGAATCAGAAGAACAGACTGGTCTGCGCCATCTCTGACCCTGGCTATCTCGTCCCTGATTGCCTCCCACTCCTGGGATAAGGCAGTCAGCTCTTCGTTAAACTCCTCGTTCGCTGTCCGCTGCAAACCGTATTTGCCATCTCCACTTTCAAGCTCTTCTAGAATCTCCGTAACATAATTAATCAATCCATTGTCAGGCTGGCCATTTGTCTCCAGCTTGACTACTCTTTGTGATGCGCCTCTGACAATCCCCACATAATTGATTAGCTTTCCGTAATTACTGATATCTGACATGGAGCTGGCTGACAGCGCACTAACCGTCAAAACCACCAGCAATACCAGAGGAACTGCCACCTTTATCCACTTTTTCATAACAAATCCCCATTGCTGCCACAATTGGCAGCACATTTTCCCCAAATTTTGTATAATTTCATTTTACCATCATCTATTCTTAAAAGCACCAATTTTTTTCAATAATCTGGTGATTTTATTGTATATTTTGCCTCAAGCGTTATTTCTACAGGGAAATATTACCGATACAAAAACCACCTGTTCATATAGTAGAATAAAGCATACCGTATTTCACAAACGATTAAAGGAGAATAAAATATGTGCGGAATCAGTGGATTCGTGGGGACGAAAACTGAAAACAGAGAACTGATACTTGCAAATATGATGAACGCGATGAAGCATCGGGGACCAGACTCTCAGGGAACATATTTTTCTGAAGAAACTGCCTTGGGCTTCTGCCGCCTCAGCATCATCGATTTAGAGGCGGGCAGCCAGCCTATGTATAATGAGACAAAAGAACTGGTGCTGGTATTTAACGGGGAGATTTACAATTACCGTGAACTGCGGGATGAACTTGAGAAAAAGGGTCATGTATTTGCCAACCATTCCGATTCTGAGGTCCTACTTCACGGATATGAAGAATATGGCGAGGAACTCCTTGACAAACTTCGCGGAATGTTTGCCTTTGTAATCTGGGACGACCGGAATAAAAGACTTTTTGCAGCCAGAGATTTCTTTGGTATCAAGCCTTTTTATTATGCGGTCATACACGGCAGCTTCGTGTTTGCGTCAGAAATCAAGAGCATCCTGGAATTCCCGGGTTATGAGAAAAAAGTAAACGAGGAGGCCTTAGAGCAGTACCTTTCCTTTCAGTATTCCGTGCTGGATGAAACTTTTTTCAAGGGAATCCATACATTGAGGCCGGGGCATCATCTTACTTATGAAAACCGGCATGTAAATATCCATAAATACTTTGACCCTCTCCTCTGCCCGGAAAAAAGGGGGAATGAAAAAGAGCTGACCGACGAGCTGGACAATGTAATCCAGGACTCCATCCGCTGCCATATGGTGAGTGATGTAGAGGTTGGCAGCTTCCTTTCAGGAGGAGTGGATTCCAGCCTGATCGCCTCATGCTTTTCAGGGAACCGTTCCTTTACCGTAGGTTTTCCCTCAGAAGGTGCACACTATAGCGAATGCAGCGAGGCAGCCTCCCTGGCGGCTCAGTTAGGTCTTAAGCATACCTGCCGCACAATCAGCGAAGACGAATATTGGGCCGCCGTACCCAAGGTTATGTATCATCTGGATGAGCCCAGCGGCGACGCATCCGCGGTAGCTCTGTATTTTGTGGCTCAGGAGGCCGCAGAGCAGGTGAAGGTAGTTACCTCAGGCGAAGGTGCGGACGAGCTTTTCGCCGGATATCCCATCTACCTGGAGCCGAAAGCACTGCGCTGCATGAAATGGCTGCCGAAGAAATCCAGGAAACGCCTGGCAGACTGGGCGCACAAGCTGCCGCCTCATACCAAGGGCCGCGGATATCTCATCCGCTCAAGCCGGGATGTGGAGGAACGCTTTATCGGAAACGCAAACATCTTTACCACAAAGGAGCGGGAAGCCATTCTTAAAAACCACGGAAAGACAGTCACTCCGGCAGAACTCCTTTCAAAAAAATACCACCGGGCCGCCCATCTGAAAGATGAGGATAAAATGCAGTACATTGACCTTACCTGCTGGCTGCCGGGCGATATCCTGCAGAAGGCGGATAAAATGAGCATGGCCCACTCGCTCGAACTGCGCGTGCCGTTCCTGGACCGTTATGTTTTTGAAGCAGCGAGACGCCTGCCCACAAAGCAGAAAACAAAGCATTACACCAGTAAATATATCCTGCGTAAGATGGCCGAACGTCATCTCCCCAAGGAAAATTGTGCCCGAAAAAAGCTGGGATTCCCAATCCCTATCCGCGTATGGATCAAGGGCGAAACCGGGTATGCAAAAATAAAAGAACGCTTTACCAGCCAGGCCGCGGAGCAATTTTTCCGCACAGAACGGCTGATGAAACTTCTTGAGGAGCACGTAAACGGAATTGCGGACAACAGCCGGAAAATCTGGACTGTCTACGCCTTTCTCGTATGGCATCAGGTATATTTTGAAGAGGACCCCGTTTAAACGGAGTCCTCTTCTGATTTATCTTTTATAAGATATCTGTATAGTATTTCTTCAAGCATCTTCACATCAATCGGTTTGGACAAGTGTGCATTCATTCCTGCCCGCAGCGCGGCGCGCACGTCCTCTTCAAAGGCGTTAGCCGTCATAGCCACAATGGGAACCTTTGCCGCGTCGGCACGCTCCAATGCACGGATTGCCTCCGTAGCCTCATATCCGTTCATTCCTGGCATCTGAATATCCATGAAGAGCAGATCATAATAGCCCTGTGGCGATTGTGAAAACTTATCCAAAGCCTCTCTGCCGTCGTAAGCTTCTTCCACATTTACGCCCAGCTCCTCGATAATAGTACGGGCAATTTCCCGGTTGATCTCATTATCCTCCACGATAAGCACACGTGCGCCTGAGAAGTCCTTCCACTGGGCAATGCTCTGCTGCTGAACCTGCTTCTTTTCCCCACTAAGTTCACTGAGCAGGTAGCAGATTTTAGATCGGTAGAAGGGCTTGGAGAGAAATGCTGTCACTCCGGCTTCCCTGGCCTCATTCTCAATTTCAGACCAGTCATAAGCCGTAAGCACGATCACCGGGATATCAGGGCCTACCTCACTGCGTATCCGTCTTGCAGCCTCCACACCATCCATATCAGGCATCTTCCAGTCAATGATCACCAGTTCAAACGGATCCGGCCCATCCTTGGCTTCGACCACACAGCGTACGGCAGCTCTGCCCTCGGTAACAAACTCAGCGTGAAAGCCCATGCTCTCCAGCAGCTCAGACGCATTCTTGCAGGTCTGCAGGTCATCGTCCACGATCAGACTATGCACACCAATCCATTCCTCAGGTACCTCTTCCCTTGGTGCATCCTGAAGCTTAAGCGGCAGAGTCACGGTAAATACGGAACCCTCTCCGTTCTTGCTCTCCACCACGATATCTCCATTCATCAAGTCCACAATATTCTTCGTGATTGCCATACCAAGACCTGTTCCGGAAACCTTACTGCTTGTGGAATCATAGGCCCGCTCAAAGGGCTGGAAAAGCTTCTCCATAAATTCCGAGCTCATTCCGATTCCCGTATCTGCACATTGGAATACATAGCTCTGGTACCCTCGTCTCGCACAGCCCTCCTGCCTCACCTCTACCTTGACAGTTCCCCCGGGAAGTGTGTATTTTACCGCATTGCTCAGAATATTGATCAGTATCTGCCGCACACGCAGCGGATCACCGACGACATTCTCGTTTTTAAGCAGTGCGAGATTAATATCTAATTTCAACTTGTTTGCAGTTGCCTGTGGGCATACCAGTTCCATGGCATCCGCAGCCAGCTCGGCAAAATTAAAGGGCTCATCTCTGAGAGAAATTTTACCACTTTCAATCTTAGACATATCAAGTACATCATTGATCAGGCTTAAAAGGTGCTTACTGGAAAGATTAATTTTGCGCAGACATTCTATCACACGCTCACGGTCCTCCAAATGAGCTGCTGCGATAGCGGTCATACCCACAATCGCATTCATAGGCGTACGGATATCATGACTCATATTGGAAAGGAACTGACTCTTAGAATTACTTGCCGCCTGAGCGCTTTCCAAAGCCGTCTGCAGTGCCTGCTGCTTCTGTTCATCTTCATGCCTTCGTTCATCCACCCGGCTGGAAAGAAGAATCGCCAGCTTATCCTCCGAATAAGGATTATCCACATAGATAATCTGGGTGGATATCCAATGATACTCATTATCCGTAAGCATTATTTTCGCCTCTAGCTGGGCTACCTGCTTGGATTGACCGAGTGTTTTCCTAAGTACGTCCGGGGCAAAACGGTTCTCAAACTCTTCTCTGTACTCCTCATGTACCGTCCGCGCAATCTGTCCGTAAAGCTGTGTATATGTATTCTGCTCACCAAGCTCTACCATCAGTCCCTTCTGCAGATAGATAAAATTCAAGGTATCCCGGGTAAGATTCAAACTCACGATCACCGGATAGGCATTGGAGATTGCGCTCACCAGCGTCATTCTTTCCTGAAGCTTTTCCCTCTCCGCCTGTTCCTCGGCCAGTTTTTCTGCAGTAATGTCGTGGAACGCGGTGATCAGGACAAGCTTACCGTTTTCATCTCTTGTTCTTTCCACTACACCCGCCGACCAGAAGTAACTTCCATCCAACTTCCGTATACGGCTTTCAAAAATATTTTTCTGGTCGTTTAAGACCGTATCCTCAAAAAGCCCTGCAGTTTTCTCATAATCCTCGGGATGAATCACATCCTTTAGGCACTTATCCTTTAATATATCCCCCGAAGAACCAATCGGATGATCCAGGAGACGCAGCCCCTCTTTATTAAGCTGCAAAAACGAATATGGACTCTCCAAACTCATCAGGGCCACGCCCTCAGGCACAGCATTATAGAGATGTGTCGTGTATTCTGCCTGGTTTCTCAGTTTCCGGTTCGTGCGCAGCATATAGCGGAAATACAGAATCACCAATACCGCAATACCCACGATAATGCTGAGTATTAATAGAAGTGCCCGCACAAGTATCTCATTTGTCTGCGCATCCACAACCTTCTTGGGAATAATGGATATCAGATACCAGTCTGAGTTTAGGCCAAGAGGCGTATAAGAAAACACAGTCTTTTCATTCTGGTAATCAAAAACAGCCCACCCTGTACCTGAATCCTCCAGCGCCTTGGCAAACTGCTCGAGATCAGTACTGCTGTTGTCATCTGCCGGAAGCATATCAAAAAGGTTCTGAACCGTCTTATTGCTGTTTGGATGAGGCGGCCGTATCAGCACATCTCCCTCCACATTCACAACGTAGGAAAATCCTGTATCCTTATAAAAAGACAAGCTAAAGCTGTCAACGATACTCTGCACCTCATATTCCTTCATCAGGACACCTTCTGTCCCATCCTGCATGCGGACTTTCACGTATAAGTTAAACACATTCATCCCTGTCACGCTGCTGATATGAGGGTCGAGAATCCCTCGCTCCGAGTCTGCGTTCTCAAGGAACACGGCAGCGTTTTCATCCATCTCCACGTCCGCGGGAATGCTTACACTTTCAGGAATATAAAGACTTACGCCCCGGTCCACCTTACTATAACCGGTAAGAATCTCCTCCAGCTCATCCGCATCGTCCAGAGACAGGCGGTTAATATATGTGCTGATGATATTCATATTCTCAAATTCTTCGCTCAACTGCACTTTAAGCGTATTGCATCCCTGCTGGGTGCTTTCCAGAATCGTGTTCACTGATTGGTCCCACAATTGCTCTTTCACCGCACTGGAAAACAGGAGACTAAGCGCCGCAAGAATGATACCAATTGTTACGCCGGCTAAAGCGATGGTTCTCTTTGTGCTGCTGCCGGACTCCTTGCTCATCACAATGTTCCCCTTTCCTGTTCGCACTGCTCATCCAGCCATTCCATACAAACAGCCAGAGGTTCACCTGACAATAACTGCTTCGATATATCTGCCGTAAGACTCCATATAGGCAGCTTCAAAAGCTCATCTGAGCCAATCACATTCCTATTCTCCTGATAACAGGACAATAACGGCTGTATTTCTTTAATTGTAGACGGAGTTCCGCCTTTAAGCGGACTAAAGGAGGATTGCTGCTGCACAAGTTTCCCTATATTTTCCGCCTGCGTGAAATACTCTATAAATTCCTCAGCCTCCTCTAAGTGTGGGCTCTTTGCATTCACACTAAGGCGCACATCCGCATTGATAACGATAAGATTGTCATCCTCAAGAACAGGCAGCGGCACTACCTGGAAATCGAGCTCCGGCGCCATACTTTCCACCCGTCCTGCTGCCCAGGCACCTGTGAGCATAAACGGAGATTCTCCCTTGGCAAATTCCTCCAGGTCATCGGAGGTTTTATTCGTATTCAAGCCCGTCTGTGCGTCAACGTATCCTTTATTTATGAAATCCTCGACTACGGCAAACCCCGGTTCCAGATACGAACTCAGCTTATCTTTGCCTGCATTGATATCTTCAAAAACTTCATATTGCCGCCCCTCCTGGTACACAGAATAAAAACCACGTCCAATCGCCAGCGTTTTCAGAGAAATATCGTTATTTACAATAATCGGAACAATTCCCTCGCCTTCGAAATAGCGGCATACGTTTTCCCATTCCTTCAGATTATTGGGAATACTCTGCTTATGCTCCTTAAGCAGTTCATTATTGCAATAAAGGCCAAACACCGAAACCGTAGTCGGCAGCCAGTAGATTTTTCCGTTCTCCTCCATCTGGCTCATCATTGCGTCTGTATAATTGTCGATGGTATCCAGTTCTGACAGATCTGCCACCATCCCCTTTTCCTCCAGCTCAAGCAAGGTGTCATGATTCACCATAAATACATCGTCACCCTTGCCGGCCTCCATGCGCTTAGCCAGCGCTGTATAATAATCATTTCCCTTCAGGCTCTCATAAGAAACCCGGATATCCGGATGTTCTTTCATAAAGCCGGAAATAATCTCCTCAATCACAACTACATTCTCCGGCTCGTACTTATTTCCGAAAAAATGAAGGGTGGTCACTTCCTCCGCCGCCGGCTGATAACTGACCACATTTCTATCCCCGCAGCCCCCAAGCAGAAAAACACCCGCCAAACAGGCCGCCAACACCCTCGCGCTCTTTTTACCGGTCATAATACCCCTTCCAATTGCATAAACACTCTGCTCATATATGTATCATCCCATTCTAACATGGATAAAATCATAGCGCAATGCATTTAGAAAATGTAAAAATGTCTTAATATAAAAATCCCCTGCGGCAATTAGCCGCAGAGGATATATGCTTTCATACCCGGTACATTTTCCAGTCAAATATTGTTCACCTGTTCTTTAGAGCTTATTCTCTTTCAATGCCAGCTTTGCCTTTTTCAGATACTCTATATGTTCATCGCCCGTGTTAAAAATCAGCAGAATATACAGGATTTCTATTATGGCAAGAGCCGGTATCCTTTGTGCAATCAGTTCATTGTATATGTCGTGTGTAAAGGATGGGGTCAGCAAAACAATGTCTGACATTTTAGCAATTTGTGACAGCGGATGAGAAACAATGGAAATAATCCTCACCCCATTTGGCTTGATCAGTTTCAAAATCTCATCCGTCTGCTTTGTCCTTCCTGAATGTGAAATAACTATTACCGCATCATCCTCTTTTAGCTTAGAAGCAGCAATAAGCTGTGCATCATAATCAGAATGGCAATACACATCAAAGCCCGCCTTGTATAACTTCAGATACCCTGCATAAGCAATGGAATATGCATCACCTGAACCAAGGAATAATATTTTAGTCGAGTTCTTTAACACCTTTACTGCTTCGTCAATCTGCTCTCCTGTTAACAAAGCTTTTGTATCTTCCAGAGAATTTTCTGCAATCTGAAAGAACTCATTAATAATGGTGGAGGTATTATCGGACGGATCAATATTCTGGTAAAAGGTTTTGTCTGTGGATGCAGCCCGAAACATCTCCAGTTTCATATCCGTAAATTTTTTAAAACCCAGCTTTCTGGCCAGTCTTGTTAATGTGGCGTTACTGCATCCAGCCAGTGCAGACAGTTCTGTGATCGTAATTTTCTCAGTAATTGTATCACTTTCCAAAATTGTAGAAACCGCTTTTTTTTCAACTGTATTAAGCTGATTGTAGATTGATTCCAAACGGATTAAAAACGATCTTGATAACCTGTGATTCTGCTGGATAATCTCAGCGACATTTCCCATCTGTTTTCTCCTTTTCCCCTGTGCCTTTAAATATCAAAGAGTTAAACAAATAACATCATTTATGCATCCCTTATTTACATATTATACCATTTTTTTCTTATCCGTCATTAGAAAACTTACAATCTTTTATTCATACTGCTGAATAATGGATACATTTCTTTATACAGCATAAATCGTTCAGTATACAGCTTGTACTTACCCATATCTGGTTCATAGGTATCTTTCACTGTCACAACGCGGACTGCCTCCTCCGGTGAGTGGTACATTTTGATAGACAATCCTGCTGTCAATGCAGCACCGAGACATGCCGCCTCACGTGTTGCTAAAGATGACACAGGCATTCCGAGTATATCAGCCTTATTCTGCAGCCCCTTGGGAGATCTTGCCCCGCCACCCACGCACCTCAGTTCACTGACAGTAATACCGTTTTTCTCTAAGCACTCCATGTTTAACCTTGATTCAAATGACAAGGCCTCAACAATTGCTTTGGCTACATCGAATCTGTTGGTATTCATTGTCAGACCTAAAAATGCACCTTTCTGGGATACATCACAGGTCGGCGTTCCCGTTCCATTCATATATGGCAAGACCATAACCTCCGACGGCCCTTCCGGCATATGTTCAAAAAGATAGCTATATATACTTTCCTGATTCTTTTCTGCCTCTTGATAATCGTATATGCAGAAACTCTCCGAAAACCATTTAAGGAGCAGCCCCGCTGTATGGTTTAAGGAAAAAGTAAAATAGCGGTCCGGCAGAAGGGAACAATAGCAAGGATAATAGTTCTTATACATTCCCTCTGTCAGCTTGGGAACCTCCATCAAAGTAGAAATAACCTCTGCTGTTCCGTGTGAGTCCAGAGCAAGTTTTTCATTGATCACACCTGATCCAAGAGAAGCACAGGTCTGATCATGTCCGCCCGTCACAAGCACAGCGGACGGATTTATATGTAATTCCTCTGCGAGCTGCGCATTGATTTTACCCACCTGAGTGCCGGAAGCAACCGGTATTGACAGTTTCTCCCTGTCAATACCCAGCTTTCCTAAAATCTCCTCCGACCAGCATTTTTTATGCAGATCAAAAGCCATTGTACGGCTTGCCTGTGTATAGTCGATCACAACCTCATCACTTCCAAGCTTTGCAAGAATGTAATCTGACCATGTAACAAATTTCCAAGTTTTCTCATAAAGCTCGGACTGGTGGTTTTTCACCCATAAAACCTTAATAATACTGTTCATCGGATGCGGGCGCATGCCAGTGACTGAGAAAAGCTTATCCCCGCCTATCTCCTCCTCACACCATCTTGTCTCAACAGTTCCGCGATAGTCCATACCCAGCTGTGCGGGGCCGATGGCCGTACGGTTCCTGTCTATAGGAAGCACGGCGTCACCTTGTACAGATAAGCTGACAGCCGCAATCGATTGTCCTGATTCCTTTGCAGCCTCCAGCATTACCTGCTTTGCAATCTGCCATATATTCTCAGGCTCCTGCTGTGCATAACCTTCCTTTGTATACGTAATGCCATATTCCTGGAATCCGTAACCTTTTTGTATTCCATTTTCATCGAACACTACTGCCTTTGCTCCGGTAGTTCCAACGTCTAGGCCCATAAGATACATAAGCATTTCTCCTGTCTCTGCTGAAAGGAATTTATTTAAAGTAAAAATCTAAGGTTTCTTTTTTCTGTTCGTCGTCATAAAAGTCTGCACGTACACCAGGTATGTAGTTTAATGCTTCATATATAACCGGAAGAATATTTCCATGAATGCCGACACCATGATGAACATACGGACCTTTTACAATCATAGATTCTACCTTCGGCCAGTTTGGAATTTCTACCCATGCGAATGTGCCGTTTGTCCACGGACCATCTATCGTCTTGGCATTCCCCATAAGCATTCCGTATTCTCCATTATCGCCGTCAAATCGAAGAATGGAAAGCTCTCCCGATTTTAACTCGCCGGCAACAGAGCCTGGACAATGCTCGTCAAATGCAAACGGACGTCCAAGAATCGGTTTTTCCTTCGCAAGACATACCGGCCATGGACCGCAATGCTGCAACAGTTCCCCATTTTCATTCTCCGGGTGCCTTACAGACCAGTCCACAAAGAAGCTGGGCGTTTTGCCCATACCTGCCGCCTGTACCATGATAGCGGTTATGGCACCATGAATATCACATTCACAGACAACAGGAACTCCCTCCTCTGTCAGTAGAGCATTTGCACAGCATGGCATTATATGAAGCGCCTGCTGTAAAGAATCCCAACACTGAATCGCTACCGCATTACACTCGTTCTCATCCGCAAAATATTTCATCGCTACTTTCAAAGAAGCAACAATCCGTACCGATTCTTCGGGAATTGTCACTTTCATATTTTCATGAATAAATTTGATGGTATCATCGACATCTTTATTGTCAGATTCCGCAAGTTTAACGATTCTTTCCGTCAATTCGGTCATAGAAATCGGGAACACCTGAATACCAAATTTCTCGAGAAGCTCGCCCTCATTCACCATCATGGTCCAGAAGTCAGCCGGTCTTGTGGATATCTGAAGAATTCTCGCACTTCTGAACTCCTTGACAACATTAGCCGCCGCCACAAAATTCAGCAGACCTTTTTCAAATTTCTCATCCTCAACACGACAGTTTGGTATATATGTAAATGGAATCTGCATACGACGAAAGACCTTACCGGTTGCAAACAGCCCACACTGTGTATCGCGAAGTCTGCTTCCATCCTCTAACGGGGCTTCGTCCCGTGGTCCCCACAATAATACCGGAACTCCCAATGCTCTTGCAACCTTGCCGCAGCTATGCTCTGAGCCGAAATTGCAGTGTGGGAAAAATACAGCATCTACCTCTGCCTCTTTAAACTTCTTTACAACCGGCTTTACATCTTCTGCACAGCGGAGAAGTCCTTCTTCATTGATATCCTCAATATCAACAAATTCCACATTAAGTTCTGTGAGTTTATCTGCAATCAGCTTTTTGTACTTAAGTGCATCCTCAACACTAAAGATCCGGCGTCTGGTAGGTGCATAACCGATTTTTACTTTGTGATTCATTGCCATAATTCATTCCTCCTAAAATTTCATATGATAAGTTTCATTTCTCTACATACATTTCATCCTGCATTCTGCGCAGCTGCAGCAACACAGATTTCTCATTCAGCTCAACCATATCGTAGGTGATTACTTCATCCTTCTTTACATCTACTTTCAAACGTGCTCCCTTAGCCAGTCCTACCGGAAGCATATTTCCTTCTCTTGCAATATCAGCCTTTTCAATAGAAGCACGATAGCAGAATTCACCTATCCCGTCCAAAACCTCTCCTGCCTTAAGATCCTTTTTAGCAATCGTAATACATTCACATGACAGATGATCCATGGGATGTCCTGTAGATTCACCATAAATAGCTGCCTGTGCAACGGTAATCGGTGTCTCAATTGAGCAGAGATGATACGGACGGTACAAAAGATAATTCGGTCCCTCTCCCATGTCTCTTTGCACAAGACCTTCGATTATCCTCTGATCCTTTGTGGTAACTACCACGAATACGCCGGGTGCAACATTACCGATGGCAAAATCCACCACGCCTGTGGAGTTTAGAATTCCTCCCTGCTCTTTCAGGGAAAATACCTTCGTAAGTTCATCTACTTTACATTTTGCACAGTGCATTCCTCGCTGGTCTATGGAAAGTCCTGTTGCGTTTGCAACCGCACACATCTCAATCATTGTCTTGGAACCGTCTACAAATTCTACCAGCATCCTGGGATTCATTTTTCGTTCCCTAGCCTGACTTGCCCATGGTTCCTGATCTGGTGTTGCATAGTAATCCAGAGGGTTATTCTTTCCTTTTCCTGCTGCCACAACTTCGAAACCAAGAGCTTTTGCAAAACGGTAAACTTCGATGATGGAGCCAGGTTCATCACCGGCTGTCAGAGAATATACAATTCCGGCTTTCTCACAAAGAGAGCGGAGGATTGGTCCAACCGTAATGTCGCACTCCACATTCATCATAACAATATGCTTCTGATAGCGGATACACTCCATTGTTACCCGGGCACCCATTTCAGGTGAACCTGTAGCGTCAATGACATTTGTAATCTGTCTGGCAGCCACCGCAATCTTATAATTTGTAGTCACTACAACAGCCTCTCTGTCGATTGCAGCTTCTGCTTCCTGTACCGAATCTGTTGCAACAATTTCTCCCGTGTATTTTGCCTGCGCCAAGGCATCTTTCGCGATTTCAACATTAATGTCAACAATCACATTGCATCTCATGCCCTTCATAGCTGAAATCTGTGCAACAATATCCTTCCCCATCTGGCCGCAGCCTATCAAACCTACACGGATCGGCGTTCCGGCATTCTCTAATGCCTCCAGTTTTGTATCTATTTCATACATGTCATAATCCTCCATCTAATGTTTTATTTTTCATTGAGCCACGGATTTATCAGTACTTTAATGGCTTCACCTTCTTTTGATTTGCGGATTCCATCCGCAATATCATACAGTGAGACAGTAGCATTTAAATATTTTTCCGCTGAAATTTTTTTGTCTGCGATCATATACAATGCGTCTTCCAATCCAACTGCCGGATAAGAAAAGGAACCCGTAACTGTTATTTCATTGTAGTGAATCAAATTAGAATCGAGCTGTGCCATACATGCATTCTTCGGCGCACCTCCATATATTACGACCGTCCCCCGCTTACGCACCATTTTCAACGCCTGCATCTGCGGTTCCACATTAGGAGCTGCAACAATGACATAGTCCGCACCAATCCCCTCAGTAAAATCCAACACCTCTTTAACCGCACTCTCGGGATTGCTGTTTTGAACCATTAGGTCAGGTCCAAACTGAGCTGTTCTTGCCAGTTTTCTCCTTCCAAGAATTACCGCCTTTGCCCCAAATGCATGAGCAACTTCAATATGTACACACCCAATAGGGCCGTCACCAATGATCACTACCGTATCACCAGCAGAGGTCCCTATCCTTTTATGACAAGCGACAACACCTGATACCGGCTCAGCAAAAGCAGCTTCACGATAGGAAATTTCATCCGGAATTTTCTCAACAAATCCTCTTTCCATAACCTCTTTGGGAAGCGCAATATATTGAGCATAACCACCCGGAAAGTGGGTACCGAGCATTTTATGCTCCTGGCACAGGTTTACCAAACCACGTTTACAGTACCAGCATTTTCCGCAGCTTACATCCGGAGCCAGCGCGACTCTCTCGCCCACCTTCCACGATGTTACATTTACACCGGTTTCCACAATTTCCCCGCTGATCTCATGTCCCATTATCTGCTCTTTCACACCACCTCTTAAGCCATTGCTGTAATTACGGATGTCACCACCGCAGATTCCGCAAAAATGAACCTTAATTAAGATTCCGTCCTCAGGGCATTGAGGTATGGGGAGTTCCTCTACAACAATGTTTTCAATTCCTTTAAAAACTGCTGCTTTCATTGTTCCTTTCATATGGACACCTCACGCTTTATTATGAATCAAACGATCTCCAACAGCACCTCCCGGATGAATCAAAGCAAACTGCTCTCTTGTATATCCGGTATACTGCATTAATGCAATGCATATTGCGTCAAATGTGGAAATAACTGCTAATGTACTGGCAGTAGCAAGCATATTAAAACGACAGGGTTCTTTCTCTACCTTAATTTTCAGATAAATATCGGCTTCTTTGGCTATAATAGAATCCGGGTTCTCTGAAACACCTATCAACGTA
The DNA here is from genome assembly GCA_000702025.1 of Blautia schinkii DSM 10518. Taxonomy (GTDB): domain Bacteria; phylum Bacillota; class Clostridia; order Lachnospirales; family Lachnospiraceae; genus Blautia_A; species Blautia_A schinkii. The sequence goes on along the minus strand of JNKJ01000007.1, from coordinate 48,213 downwards.
GCCTTTTTTGTCTTACATGCGGGTATCATCTGAACAAGCTCGGAAGTATTGCCGCCCTTACTGATCAGAATAAAAATATCTCCTGGCTGTAAAACTCCCAAAGCCCCATGTACCGCATCTGCCGGGCTCAAAAACAGAGCCGGGCGCTCTATGCAACATAAGGAATGCGCAATCTTCTTTGCGGCTGTTGCAGATGTCCCACATCCAGACACAACAATGCGCCCTTTGCACTCCGCAACTGCTTGTATCACCCTCACTACCACCTCCATATCCAGGTCATCCATCAGGTTATTTATAGCCTGCGATTCTATCGCAAGCGCTCTTTGAACTTCTGATTTGGTTTCTTCTACTGAAATCATATTTTCCTCCTTTCAGTCCACCGTATGCTATTCATCCGCTCTCATGTGTCTTTTCTTAATCTTGTCAATATCTTTAAAGTCCTGCTTTAAATGCGCATACAGATTTTTATATACCTCAAAATACTCCATGTACAGATCATGAGTCTGACCAATTGGTTCCATCGGTTCGATATATTCTGTTTTATCTTTCGCAATTCCATAATCCTTGATGAACCCGAGCGCTCTCGCAGCCAGCAGAGCATCCCCATAGGGCGCACCGACCCTGCTTTTTACAAGTACGGTAGGAACTCCGAACACATCTGTAATAATCCTTCTCCAGAGCTTACTTTTTGCACCACCTTCATTCATGACAATCGGATAATGAATCTCTACTCCTCTGTCACGAAAATAACGAAAAGAATCATACAATGCATAAGCAACACCTTCCATCATTGCCCGAATCATATGTGGTCTGCCATGGTTAAGGCTAAGGCCGAAAAGCACTCCCCGGGCTTCATTGTCCCAAATCGGAGTTCTTTCTCCCGATAAATAAGGAAGCATAAGCAGACCATTGCTGCCCGGCTCAATCTTTTCCGCCTCCATATTCAGCAAATCATAAGGGTCTAATCCAGGAACTGTCTTTGACGCCATTACTTCAACATCTGCAAAATTTTCCTTGAGATATCGAAGAGATTGTCCGCCGGTCACAGTAGTTGCAACTGTAATAAAGTGATTTTCAGCATCTGTAGTATACGGCAGATTAAACATTTCAGGCATAAACGCCTCACCCCGGTTGATCACTCCGAAATTACCGCACGTACCAAGGTTCATTTGAATATCTCCCGGAGTGACTGCTCCTCCACCGAGCCATCCCGCGTTACAGTCTACCTGTCCTCCCGCAACCGGAGTTCCTGCCTTTAACCCACATTCCAGAGCTGCCTCTTCTGTAATTCCACCGACAATATATTCGCACTTACAGAAGTCTGGAAGAATTTCTCTGGGAATACCAATCAAATCCAGAATTTCCTGATCAAACTCTCTCTTAAAGATATCGTAGGCCACGCCATAGAAAATACCAGCTGAAAGGTGCGCTGTGGTTGTCCCTGTGAGACAAAAACGTATATAGCCATCAATTGTCAAGGCCTTCCCGATTTTTGAAAAAGATTCCGGCCTGTTATTTTTTTCCCATAAAAGATTCACAAGAATAGGATGATCACTAATACTATTTTTCGTGATTTCGTAAATCCTCTTGCTTCCAAGTCTTTCCTCAAGCCATTCTTTCTCTTTATAGGCCCTGCGGTCCATCAAATTGTACGCTTTATGTAAAATCCGGCCTTCCTTGTCAATCATGACAAGGGATGGCAGTGCAGAAGAGGTTCCTACTGCCTTTACCTGCTCTCCTTTAATCCCTGCTTTCATAAGGCATTCACTGATTATCTCGCAGGTTAAAGGCCAATACCTTGAAGCATCATGCTCCGATATCCCTCCGTGCCTTGTCAAAATATCATATTCACGGTTTGCATAGGAAACTACGTTCAGATCCTCATCTATAATGCAGCCTTTACAGCTACCCGTTCCATAATCAAGTCCTAAAAAATATGCAGCCATATTTACTCCTTTATAATCCGGTGGCATCCGGTGGTACAATATCATCCGGATCCACACCACGCATCAGACGATTTACAATACTTTGTTCTTCAAAATTCAAATAGTAAGTATCCCCGATCAGCTTTGACACTAATAAAGATTTTCCAAAAAACTCCAGTGTCTCCATCTTGTAAAAGGCATCATAAATATCCTCAGAAAATGTGAGTGCGCCGTGATTTGCCATAACGATCGCCCTGCATTCCGGTTTTTCGCGTATTACCTTCATAATCCCTCTGGCAACATCCACGGATATAGGTACTGCATAATCAGTGCATGCCACACCGTGCAGATTGAACATAGCCTCCGGCAGCGCCATCTTCTCAAAATCATAATGAGACATTGAGAATCCGGTGATCACAGGCGGATGAGCGTGAACTACTGAATTTATATCCGGGCAGGTGCGGTATACAGCCAGATGCATTCTCACATCCCGCGCCGGCTTAGGTCCCGCAAGAACTTTTCCTTCGGGAGTAATCAAAGACATATTTTCCCGTTTTAATTTCCCCTTACAATAACCGGAACCTGTTATCACAATATTCCCATCATCCATTTTCACACTGATATTCCCATCTGTGCCAATGATCAGGCCTCGTTGATACATTTCCTTCCCTACGGAAATGATATCGTCACAAATTGCTTCATAAGACGTCATACTCATCCTCCTCTATTCTGCCACACGAATATGACGCGACTGGCTTTTTGCAATAACCTGATTTTTGATACCGTCAAGCATTACTGCAAGAAGAATAAATAATGCCTGGAAAATATCAATTAAGTATGGATTAATCTGCATAGCAGTCAATCCCGTTTTGATCATCTGTATGGTAACTGCGCCAACCAGCACACCTGGAAGGATACTGCCTGTTCCGCCCAGAAGAGAGGTTCCGCCTAACACCGATGCTGCAATCGCATCAAATTCGTACCCTTCCCCAAAACCGGCCGGAACATTTCCAATCTGCGATGCGGAAACAAAACCTGCGATTGCCGCCAGTACACCAGAGATCACATACGCCATATAAAGAACCAAACGCGTATTAAGGCCTGCTTTTTTTGCTGCCTCCAGGTTATTTCCGCAGGCAAATATACGGCGGCCGAACGCTGTTTTAGTCAGTACAATGTGAAACACCAGCAACAGGAAAATAAATACGATTGCCGGATAAGGTATCAGTCCAAAAAGCTTCCCGGAACCAAATGCTGTTGTCAAATAAGCCGGAATATTAAGCGCTCGGGAACCGGTAAAAATTAAAGTAATGCCACGGATAACGGTCATAGTACCCAGAGTCGCAATAAACGGCATAACCTTCACGTCTACTACAAAAAATGCATTTACGATACCAATCACACATCCGATAATCAACGCTACTAACATTGCCACAGGCAATGGAACACCTTTATCCAAGAGCATTGCGGAAAAGGACATCCCCATAAACATTACTGCGCCTACAGAAAGGTCAGTTCCTGCTGTTATCAACGGAAAAGTAATACCTATAGCAAGAATGCCCACATAAGATGACTGCTTGATGATCATAATAAAATTAGAAAACGTAAACCAGTTTTGCGAAAAAAGTCCAAACATAACGAAAATTATGACAAACAGTTCAAATGACATGTACTGTAATATCTTTATTTTCATACCCTTTTTATCACTCATAAATAACCTCCTGTTCCTGGTCACATACCTGCTGTGTCAATGAATGCTGCATGAAGTAATGATTCTGTACATATCTCCTGATTATTCAACTCGCCCGTGATCATGCCTTTATTCATAACAATAATCCTACTGCAGTTACCGATCAGCTCTTCCATCTCTGATGACACCATTAAAATCCCCGTACCTGCACGCGCAAGCTCGTTCAAGATATTGTAAACCTCGCTCTTTGCGCCTACGTCAATACCACGCGTAGGCTCATCGACGATCAGCAGCTCCGGTCTTGTAGAAACCCACTTAGCAATAACAACCTTCTGCTGATTTCCACCGGACAGCCCTTTCACAAGGTGCTTATTTACCGCCTCACATTTAATGCCAAACATCTTTTTGGAATCCTGGGCATTCTTCAATGCTTCTTTTTTATTTACAATTCCTTTTTTAGATAACGACCTCAAACTTGTAATATTGATGTTCTCAGCTACAGGAAATTCAAGAAAAAGTCCTTCTTCCTTACGGTTCTCCGTAACATACCCCATACCTGCCTTGATACGTTCAATTGGATTCTTCTTTTCTAAAACCTTTCCTTTAAAAATAATCTGTCCGCTCTCATACTCATCAAGGCCGAACAGAATGTTTGCAAGCTCACTTCTTCCCGCTCCCATCAATCCATAGATTCCCAGGATCTCACCTTTTCTCAATTCCAGGTTAATATCCTTTACAACTCCGGGCTGACTGAGATTTTTCACGCTTAGCAATATTTCATCACTTATATTTTCAATTCTTGGCGGATACATCTGCGTAATGCTGCGGCCAACCATATTGGATATCATTCTATCAATGGTAAACTCCTCTGTTTTTCCGGTCGCTGTAATTACTCCGTCCCGAAGAACAGCAATCTTATCCGTCAGTCTCTGAACATCTTCCAGAATATGAGATATATAAATGATAGATTTACCTTCTGCCTTCAGTTTCTCAATGATTGCAAATAATTTTTCTGTTTCCTTATTTGTGAGAGATGTGGTTGGCTCATCAAAAATAATAACCTTAGGATCTCCCAGAATAGACTTCGCAATCTCTATCAGCTGTCTTTCACCCATGGACAACTTTTCAACCTTTGTATACGGAGAAATATCCAATCCAACTTGTGCGAGAGCTGATTTTGCGATTTCTGCCATTTCTTTATTGTTGTTTAACGGAAGCCCTTTGATGTGCCTGAATCCGTTAATGAACATATTGTCGATCACATTCAAGTTATTAAAAAGATTTAGTTCCTGATGGATAAACGAAATGCCGACCGCTTCTGCATCGCTTGGCTTTTTAGGTTCATAAGGTTTTCCCTCAAAAAAGAGAGAACCGCTTGTAGGCGGGAGAACTCCGCAAACGATATTCATCATCGTAGATTTTCCTGCTCCATTCTCACCAATCAAGCCAAGAATCTCGCCCTTATTTAGTTCAAGGGAAACATCTGTAATTGCATATATTCCAAAGAAATCTTTGCTCACATGTTCTAATCGTAATACCTGTTCTTCTGCCATATCATCTGCCTCCTACTTTCTTTATATAACGCTTACTTCGTCATCCTTTGCTGGATAGACGTTCTAACTACATCCAATGATACTGCGAGAAGAATAATGCAGCCTTTAACAGCCTGGGTCAGGAACGAATTCAAATGGAGCATATTCATAGAAGTCGTCATAATGCAGTAAAACAAGACTCCATAAAGTGCCCAGACAGCTTTTCCTTTTCCTCCATACATGGAAACACCGCCAATAACCGTAGCCCCAAGAATATCATTAAGCATTCCGTCACCAATGGTGGGACGCCCCATCATCTGACGTCCTGTATAGAGAACAGAGGCCACTGCAGCACAAAAACCGGATATACTATAAACACACACGATTACCAGGTTTTTGGGGATTCCGGATACAACTGCAGCTCTGGAATTAGAGCCCACACAGTAAATCCATTTTCCAAATACAGTTTTAGAAAGAAGCATTTCGCAAATGATAAGTAATATAATCACAATAAGAAACGGCATATATATAAATCCACCCAATTTCCCTTTTCCAAGAAAATTAAAACTGGGATTTAAGCCTGTACAATTTTGTGAGCTTACCAGCCATAATGCGATAGCGGCCCACAACATCTGAGAAATCAAGGTTGTCATAAACGGCGGCATATTCAATTTTGCAATGAACAAGCCGTTTATACAGCCAATAAGAGTACCTACCAGCAAAACAACAACAATAGCGAGAACAGTACCTGTAATTTCCGGCAAACCGGAAAATACGCCGCCTGATTCTTTAATTAAATTCCCCCACAACGGAGAGGTTCCGAACTTCAATTCCTGGAACTTCCCTCCTAATAAAATTCCCGAAACCACAGAGCATAATGAAATAACGGATGTCTGTGAAAGGTCAATTCCCCCAAGTAATAAAACAAAGGTCTGTCCCAAACACCCCGCCAGTAGCGGCCACATATTCTGAAAGATATTGTTGATCATATTCCCGCTGAACATTCGGGGACTGATAATTCCAATCACCACATAATAAACGGCACTCATAATAAGAATGAAAAATTCAGACGTGAGTAATTTAACAAATATCTGTTTGCTCGAATTAGCCTTCACTTATTAATCCTCCCTTTACTATCACAGCCATCCCCTTCCGGAATGGCTGCGATATAATTTGTACAAGTATTATGACTGCCAGATTGTTTGAAATCCTGCGTCTTTTATTTTGCATCTAATACCTGGAATCCCCACATTGCTGAACGGTCTGTTTTCATAGATTCTGCTGTCTGAGCAAGACCTTCGTCAATAAGAAGCTCGTTCGGCTGAGTATTTCCTTCTTCAACTGCCTTTACAAGAGCCTCTATGCAAAGCTTACATTCATTGTACACATCCTGAACACCGGTTGCATCCACATAACCTTTATCCATAAGTGCAGCCGCTCCGGAGTCACCGTCAACCGCACACATAAATACGTGTCCCTCTTCGTCACGTGTTTTCCAAAGACCAACTTCCTCTAATGCCGACTGGATCTGAGGATACAGGAAGTCAGAACCGCAGCAGAGCACCTGGATATTTGTATCTTTCTGAAGAACTGTCTGAAGGTTTGCAAGTGCTGTATTTGCATCCCAGTCTGTTTTTACAGTGTAGACTTCTCCTACCTGATCCTTGTACTGCGCAATCGCATTCTGGAAACCTTGTTCACGGGCAACCGCATTTACATCACCAAGGTCACCCACCATATCAATAATATTAATCTTTTCGCCTGTCTCTTCTGCACGTGCTGCTGCCTGGGCCATGCAGTATTCCATAGCGCCCTGGGCAATCGCTTCATTGTCAGCCTGACATGCAATAGAATTTACGGATTCCATATCAGATGGTATTCTGTTAATAAATGCAATAGGAACATCTGACTCATTTGCCGCCTGTGCAGAAGTAACTGCAGCGTCAGAATCCTGCGGTACACAGAGAATAGCGTCTACATTCTGTGCGCAAGCATCCATGACATCCTCAAGCTGTTTATTAACATCCTGATTTGCATTGTATTCTATGATCGTAGCACCTGCGGCTTTCATGTTAGCCATTGCCCAGTTGTAAGCTTCTACCCAAAATTCTGTCTCCAAATCCTGATAGATAAATGCGATTGTCATATCCGTCATATCACAATCAAGGCCGTCCTCTACTGTAACCTTTCCAACCTCTGCGGCCATGGCTGTCATTGATGTTCCGGATACTGCCATTGCACCTGCAAGTAACATTGCCGTAAGTTTTCTGATTTTCATAATTGTCTCCTTTCAATACCTCTCATTTTAATTAGTAAGTAAATTTGTTTACGGGTTACAATTGCATAATCTGTGGTAAGTCAAACACCTCCTCAATATGATATTTTTTTGAAGGCCAGATTCCCGTGTGAGATAAAATCTCCAGCCTGTCGTCCCAATTCACTGCCAGTTCCTCCACCTTCGCACCGGTTGCTGTAATATACCAGTCATAGGCTTCTCTGTTCTGGATTTGGTTTGTACTATTCAAAGACAGATCACTCTGTGCGACAAAATACCCTGTCCTGCCTCCGGGATAGTGGCATTTCCACTCCTCAGGCATTCCGGCTTCTGCATAAAGTTTTTTCTGGCCTTTAAGAATATCCGCCCAATGATTTCCTGTTTTACACTGTGACATGCAAAACGCTTCAATTCTGCAGCTTATATCATACGCCCTTACAATATCTTCCGGAATTTGATCTCCGAAATATATGGATCTGGTAACATTGCAATGGAGTCCGCCTAAACGTGACGCGGTATGTAACAGTACATAATTTCCAAGTTTTCGGCCTGATGGATTTGGATGTCTGTATTTGAAGATACGGTCATCTGTTCCAATCAAAGAAACATCGCACTGGACGTTTTCCTTTGCGAACTCATATAGGAGCATAGCCTCAACCTCATAGTCGATCATGCCTGGTTTGATTTCCTTTGCAATCTTATAAAAAATGTAATCGCTTAGAGCACCAAGCTTTTTCATACGTCTGTATTCTTCATCTGTCATTGGATAGTGCAGGCTGTATATACGATCCAGACAAACCTCAGCCTCTCCAACAGGCACATCGCTGACCGGGCGGGTTCCCGCCAGACAATAGCTTTTGTCCAGCACGGATTCGTCAAACCAATATAGGAAAACCGGCTCTGCTTCAAGATTTCGCATCTCTTCGTCCATAATACGTTTGCCATCCATAACTTGAGCAATCATATATACACATTCCTGTGTAACTACAATTGCAGCATGGCCGGTATCTTTCGGAACAACAACTCTGCTGTTTCCTCCGCCCGTAATCCAATTAAAATTATCCTGACGAGCTAAAATCATTCCGGTATAATCATTTTCCAATAAAAATTTTCTTATTTTAACAATTTTATCGTTCACTCTGTTCTCCTTACATTTATAATTACCAAGAAAAATATTTTCATAATTTCATATATAAATACAAAAATATAAGTTTTGGTAAACCAAAGCATTTTTGTGCATTCATACCAATTATTTACGATTAATTATTCACTTTGTTGCGATTAGCAATAAAATCAATTTACCACACATCCCCAAATAACGCAATCATATTTTCATGATTTTAATATTTTTATGAAAATATCACAATTAATGTTATACATTTTTATGAAAATTTAAGTCTGGTTTTTTCACCTTTAAGAAAGTAAAATAACCTTTATAAGAACCCCTTTTATTTATCAGGCACCATACGGAGGAAATCATGAAAAAGAGATTATATTTTGGTTCAAACCTGAAGATGTACAAGAATGTGCATGATACCATCGCTTATCTGGAACAGCTTCAGCAATTAACCGCAGATTTAAACAGAGAGAAATATACCTTATTTATTATCCCTTCCTATACCTCTCACGAACAGGCATGTAAAAAAATTAATCAAAGTCTCATCAAACTAGGCGCACAAAATATGTGTTGGGAAGAACAGGGGCAGTTTACAGGAGAAATTTCTCCGTTAATGCTCCAGGAACTTGGTTTAGAGCTTGTCGAGCTTGGCCATTCCGAGCGCCGGCACATCTTCGGAGAAAGCAACGAGATGCTGAGGCGCAAAGTAAATGCATCTTTATCCCATGGTTTTACTACTTTACTATGTATCGGGGAAACAGGCGATGAAAAGGATTATGGAATTAGCGATGAGATACTCAGAATCCAGCTAAAAACGGCTCTTTTGGATGTAAAAGAACAAGACTATGGGAAACTCTGGATTGCGTATGAGCCAGTATGGGCAATTGGCATAAACGGCAGACCAGCCACCACGGATTATGCGCAGGAAAAGCATTCGGTAATCCGAACTGCGTTGGTTGAATTGTTTGGGAAACAAGGAAATGACATCCCCATCCTTTACGGAGGAAGCGTTAACTTAGATAATGCAGCCTCATTAATTGTCCAGCCGGATATTGACGGTCTTTTTGTCGGAAGAAGCGCCTGGGACGCTCAAAACTTCAACACCTTAATACGCGATGCAGTGATGGCATATGACACACAGCCTCTTGTTTAAACGCAGCAAAAAGGGAAAACTCAACAGTTCACCTATATTTTCAAAAGGAGAAGAAATTTATGAAAATTGCAATAGGATGTGATCCAAATGCGCAAAGCGCAAAAGAAGAGTTGATTACATATTTGAGTACAAAAGAGAATCTTACAATTACTGATTTCGGGAGCGACGACCCCATTTATGCGCATACCGCAATCAGAGTCGCAGAATCAGTAGCCTCTAACGAACACGACTGTGGCATTTTAATATGCGGAACCGGACTTGGAGTTTCCATTGCTGCCAACAAAGTAAAAGGGGCCTACGCTGCTCTGCTATCCGATATATATTCAGCTAAACGTGCGCGTTTAAGTAACAATGCTAATATTGCGTGTCTCGGTGCTTTTACCACCGGCCCCAAATTACGTCAGGAACTAATTGACGCTTTTCTTTTTAACGAATTTGTTCCCGGTTGTTCTTCCCAATCAAAAGTGGATGCCTATGTTGAGTATGAAAATAAAGGAGAACTTTAAAGCACACGACTCTGTCCTATTATCCGCCAAGACCGTTTCAAGTATTATAGAAAAACTTGAACCAGTCTTGGCGGACCGTGTTTGTTTTACAACCAATTCATCTTCGTAATGACTGCATCATATCCATGGATTTTAATCTTATCCCCCATATGCAGCGCACCTTTTTTCGCCAGGATGTATCCGATATTGACTTCCTTTACATAGGAGTACACAAGCTTTGATACACGCCCGACTTCCTCCTCTTCCCCATCAATATATACCGCCTCTCCCGGGCCTCCGTACTGCTTGGAACGGATATAGATGTCTGCTTCCGGGACCTCGAAGCCGACCATTTCCCGTTTTGGACCTTCCTCCTTAATCTTGAGGAGTGCTTCCTTTCCGATAAAGTCTTTGTCCCACTTAATGTTCTTTTCCAATCCCACCTCAAACGGATTTGTATGGGCTAAATCCCTCATATAGTAGAAATTCGCCTCTGTGGGAAGGGTCCATGCCATCACCTGGAATTCTGTTACCTCTTTTCCACCCAGCGCCTCGGCCGCAGGCTTGAGATATCCTTCTAAAGACTCACAGTCATCGGGATGAACGTAGATTTCATAGCCAAGCTTCTCTCCGCTGAACCCGCCACGGTTTATAATGCAGGGGATTCCGTGAATCTGCGTCTCCATATGGGAAAAGAACTTTAAATCATCGACGGGTCCCTCAACGGAGTCCTCCTCAAGCTTTTTCACAAGCCCCGACACCAGGTCCCGGGATTTTGGCCCCTGCACCGCGTACATGCTCCATTCATCCGTAATCTCGCTCCACTCCACATCATAATCGCCCTGATGGAAATACCACCAGTCGTCTGTTTTTGTGGCATAAAGTGTAGAAACCCAATAGATATCCTCACTCCTTCTCATCACCACAACATCATCAATTATCTCACCCTGCTCGTTAAGCATGGTCGTATAGCGGTCTTTTCCCACTGCCAGTGAGCCGATATTGTTGGGAAAGATATAATCCAGGAAAGCGGTAACATCCGGTCCGGTTATCTCCAAAAGCTGATGTGTCCAGAAATACCAGCCAACGGTAGTTCTCACAGACATATGCTCAGAACGTTTCATATCATCATATTTAAAAATGTTTTTATACATGTTCTCTCCCTCCGTTCCTACATAAACTCGTCAATTCTTTTGGCGATTTTTATGCGCATCTTATTTTCCGGGGAATCCTCTTCCCACAGGGACCACTGTGCGTTGACAAGGGTCTTTACCATGCCGCCCCACATCCAGAGATGTGTCTCCGGAACATCCTTTGTGGCGGTGATCTCCAGACCGCTCCGGTCAATCACAAGGATCACCTCTTTTTCGTTAAACGCTTCCACCTCATATTCACAGACAAGGGACTGGAGAAGCATTTCAATCAATGCTCCCATTACCCGGCCGTCCTCACCGATGGTGTCCGGTACACCCAGCCACTCTCTGCACGCCCGGATTGCATAGCGCTCACCGAACATGGCTTTTCCCGCTGCCTCCAGCACACATTTGAGAATGTGGTCCGCCTGTTTCCTTGTCACATAACCGCGTTTCACTGTCTCTGCGATTGCGGGCAGGATGTAAAGGGAAGCTCCTGTTGACATATTGATCATTTGATTGCTGGAATCCGTCTCGTTATTTGTGCCGTTGGCAAAGCGATACCCGCATTCCTCACGGAACATCATGGACTCGCTGATGCAGTCCTCTTCCTCTGTATACTTTTTCATATCCTCCGTGACTGCAGGGCCAAAGCTTTCCCACAGCTCGTGGGGCGGCGCGGGGTATTTTTCCCTGGATTCTGCAATGATACGGCAATGGCGGTCGCCGCAGCCCTTTGCTTCCACCATCATATAGTCCATGCCCGGCCCCTTTCTTCTGCGCTCAGCGGAGGCCGCAGCCTGACCCTGGAGGGACATGGTGGTGGTGCGGCAAAGCTCTGAACCACAGATGTCCCAGTCGCATACATCCAGCTCCTTTTCTGCGCGGTAGCTGCCAAAATCCTGACAGCGGCCGCACATCAGAAGCGCATCGTCACCCTTGTCCCCAATGAGCGCGCCTGCATATTGGCCGCACATGAAGGGATGAATGCCGAAACCATCGTCATCCCCGTAATATTTCCCTGTGGTGTAGAGTCTTTGATAAGCCTCCTCACACATAAGCTGCGCCCGCTCCTGATAATCCGGTACGATAATCCTAAGGGCCTGGGTTGTGGCAGCGCTCAGTACAGACTCGAATCTGCTGGCATAGTGAAGGGCATCCTGATAGGAATAGATTTTATTCCACGGCGACTGAATGCCGTAATAGCTTTTGAAATTTGCGCCCTCGCCGCTGTTTTGCGGTATTCTTTCATCTATTTTCTTGCTCATGTCTGTCCACCTTTCTCTGTATCATTACTTTCTGTATTCGTTGTTATTGTTGTATTAATTACTCTTTCTGCATTGATGCGTCTGCATTGGTCCGTCTGCATCAGTCAATCTGCTCCGGGTATTGGTCTATGGCTGCTTGGTATTTCACGATATTATGGCTCATACCTCCGTCTGCAACCACAATCTCGCCCGTCATTCCGTCTGACATGGGGGTGCTCATGGCATAGGCAACAATGGCGACCGTATCCACAGGCTGTGTCCCGTCATTCTGCCAAACCATCAATTCCTCGTAGAATTCATCCTGCTTCTCTTCTGAAAGCTCCTTGACGCACATATTGCTGGATGCGCCTGCCGTCACCATTCCGCCGGGTGCAACCACATTTACCATGATACCGAAGCGCTTGAGCTCCTTCGCCGCCTCAATGGCAAGAGCATTCACGCCGCCCTTGGAAGCTGTATAATGGGGATACCCACCGAACACCGGGTAAGGAAGCCATGCCGCGTTTGAGGAAATCAATGTAATCTTTCCTGGTATTTCATGCGCAATCATATATTTACTCACATGCTTGATGCACAGAAAAGCACCGTTCACATTTGTATCCATAACCCTGCGGAATTCCTCTGCCGGCATATCATAGATATGGGCATAGCTCCAGACCGCGGCGCTGTTTACATAGATATCCACAGAACCAAAGGCCTTATCCGCTGTTTTTACAAGGTTTTCCACATCCTCCTCTTTTGTGACGTTGGTCCGGCAGAATACAACACGATCCGGTCCAAAACCTGCTTCCGCCAAAATCGGGATGGTGTAGTCTCCCTTTGTCTGAGAGCTTCCCGAAATCACCACATTCGCGCCGCCCTGCAGAAGCCTTAAGGCAATATTAAAGCCTAAGCCTGAAGTCGCCCCGGTCACAATGGCGGTCTTGCCTTTTACTGAAAACATTTCCTCCATTGGCCTTGCCATATTGATGTAGTTTCTTAGCATTTCTTTGTTTGCTTCATTCATGTCAAAATCCATAGTTTAACCCTCTCCTTAACCGCATTTTCTCATTTAACCGCATAGCGCATCTGTCCGCTTGTTTCACTGTATTCCCGGGAATGAATATTATCTGCTATTATAAAGGCCGCTGACTGACTTAGATATCCTCCCGCCTGTATGTTTTTTCCATGTATTACCCCTAAAAAATGAGGGGTATATATTGTGTGGTTCTTTATTTCGTGTATAATAAAAAGTAATGGGAGGTGCAGTCATGAAGCTGAATACGGAAATCATTTACGAACGTTTGAAACGAAAATATCCAGTCAAAATATATGGGGAGGTAAGCCGCGAAATGGTTCTTGTCTCACCGGAGCTGTACCGCGACCATACACTCCGTTTTCACACAGGTCATGTTTATCTTGCCACGGCAGAACATTTACCCCCGCGGCCTGTGATAGAGAAAAATGTGGTTTTGGTCTGTATTGGCGAGACTGCCCGGCTTTCCTATTATAGAGAACATGCCACCGTTCTACTGATTAAAAAGAAGGTTGACTTTTTTGAAGTTTACCAAAGCCTTCAGGATATTTATGAAGAGTTCCAAGCATGGGAAAGCCGGCTTCTGGCGCTTCTCATGGAATCTCCTACCATACAGGATGTGCTGGACTGTACATATCCCTTATTTCAGCGCTCTATTTTTGTGCTGGATACCTCTTTTCAGTATGTGGCTTCTGTCCATCCGTCAGGGAACCTGCGCCGGAGCACCTGGAATCAGTCTCAGGGCACCTTGGGCGCGGAAGAATTTCTTGCATTTTTAAAGGAAAAAGACTTGATCATGGATAAGAGAGGTGCCTTCCTGTTGGAACTGGAGGCCGGGAATGTGCTCTGTGTAAATTTATTTAATGCAAACTCCGGATATATTGGTTGTCTGTGTATTGACCAGATGTCCTGTCCTTATGTGGAGGGTGAGAATAAATTAGTGGAATTCCTGGCGCATATGATAGAAAAGATTTCCGAGACAACCCCTGTTCTCCTGCAGAATGAGCACAATTCCCTGAGGGAAATTTTAAAAAACATTATGAACGAGATGCCCTTGAGCCAGAACCAGAAGCTGCTGCTGCATTCTTCAAACTATAAGCAGAATTACACCTGCGTATCCATCCATTATATGAAGCGCTTTTCCCCTCTTCCTGTAAGCTATATCTGCTCCGTTCTGGAATCAATGTTTTCTGAAAGCATCTTCTTTGAGCAGAATAACACGATTCTGGGCCTGATTCCGTTAAAGGGTATGGAAAGTGAACAGCAGATGAAGGAATCGCTGGAGGCAAAGCTTGACTCCATGATTGAGGAAATGCAGTTATGTGTCGGCGTGAGCAACAGCTTTACGGATTTGTATATGCTGCGGAGCTACTATTTTCAGGCTGAGGCCGCTATAGAAAACGGACAGTTATATAAAAAGGAACAAAGGCTGCATCTTTTTTCGGATTTTGCATTGTCTGAAATGATCGTGAATTCTCTGGGAGGTTTTCCTGTCCAGGCTTATTTTCCCAATGGCTTCCGCAAGCTTTTGGAGCA
The DNA here is from genome assembly GCA_000702025.1 of Blautia schinkii DSM 10518. Taxonomy (GTDB): domain Bacteria; phylum Bacillota; class Clostridia; order Lachnospirales; family Lachnospiraceae; genus Blautia_A; species Blautia_A schinkii. The sequence goes on along the minus strand of JNKJ01000007.1, from coordinate 33,084 downwards.
CGATGAAAACGGCGGGATTTCCTATCTGGAAACGTTGTCCGTATTCCTGGAGGAAAACATGTCCTATGCTAAAGCTGCGCGCCGCCTGTTTGTACACCGGAGCACTCTGATCGAGCGGATTTCGCGAATTGAAAATGAGTTGTCTGTGGACTTAAACGACCCTGACGAAAGGCTTAAAATGCAGATTATTTTAAAGGCACTACAGATAGAAAAGTATATGGCAGAGCAGTAAGTGGCCCTCGAATCAATCTTTAAACAGGCATACCATAAAAAGGCATTTATTTCATCATAAGAAATGAAATAATGCCTTTTTCATGTCATGTTGGATTATCAATTACCTCGAGCATGCTTTTAAATCTGCGTCGATTTCATCCGCGTGCGCTGCCAGTTCGGCAGATTCCGGATAGCTGAGAAGCTTTCTGTATGTCAGCGCCCCGACAAGCTTCATACGCGGGTCCTTGGAAGCGCCAGGTTTCCACTTATCCAACACCGCCCTGCCTTCCTCTGATCTTAAAATATCCTTTACCTTTGAATCTAATGATAGTGCCATAAAAATCCCCCTTGCGTTTTATTTTTTGTTTTTCAGCAACTATGAAGGTACTGAATGGTTACGTTTACTAAATTCTTTCCCGAGAATTCATTGTAGTCATTATATAAAGTGAACGCCTTGATTCCTACCCGACAAAAGATAAAAAAACAAAAGAAAAACACTGCTTTTTGTTGGGGGATACTGAATACAGATTTTATTAAAATTTCACTTTACCTCCCAAACCCCAAATGCTATAGTAATATCAACAGGCAACGGCGGTCCTGCAGGGTGTCGCTGTTGTAGTATAAATTGTAGTATGGATTTTTACATAAACGTCTCTCAGATGTTATCTGACTCAAACTTCATGTCCGCTTCGGACAAACTTTTTCCGCAACAACAACTATAAAAATCAACGAAACCGTTGTCTGTGCCTTTTCTATATACTATAATGGAGACAGATACCTGCATGGCCTGAAAAGGAGGTCTTATGCAGGAAAACACGCAAAAGAAAGCAAACTCTGATACCTACAGCCAGGCCGAGGATGCCGCGCTGAAAGCAGCCGCCATTTACTTTGGCGACACACTTTTTCCCTATCTTGGCATCAAGGAAAAGCCTTTGGGCATCGCACCAACGGAAATGATCCATATGGAAATCAGGAAGATGTACGAGGATTTCAATTACCGGATGAAAGGCAACCGCTGGTTCCACTTCGAATTTGAAAGCACCAGCCTTACCCTGGATGATTTAAAACGCTTCCGGGAATACGAGGCCGTGACCAGCCGCACCTACGGGGTTGCCGTGACTACCTTTGTCATCTGCACCTCAGGTGTGAAAAATCCGATGTCACAGTTCACCGAGGGCTTAAATACTTACCGGGTAAACATTATCCGTCTGAAATCCCTCAACGCAGACGAGGTATTTCGGCAGCTTTCCTCTAAAGACAGGGAATGCATCCGGAAATCGGACCTGGTTCCTCTGCTCATAACCCCGCTCATGGATGGCTCTGTCCCTCAGAAGGAACGAATCCTTCAGGGATTCACCTGGCTCAACCAACCCTACACCAATATCAGTCAAAAAGACACACAAAAGATGCAGGCCGTGCTCTACGCACTGGCAGGAAAAGTTTTAGATAAACAAGAAATGAAGGAGATTAAGGAGGAAATCACTATGACACTGCTCGGACAAATGCTTATGGAAGATGGAATAAAGAAAGGAATGGAGGAAGGGCTGCAAAAAGGTCGGCAAGAAGGTATAAAGTTGGCCAAAACTGTCTGGACGTTGTCTACCCAGGGTAAGTCACCCGATGCGATTGCAGACAAACTACAGATTTCTTTAGAGGAAGTACACAAAATCCTGGACGATTAAACGACTTGTACTCTTTGTGCACCAATGTGCAGCAGCCTTCCTCTGCACATTGTGTGCACCTCCTTTTTTGCCAAAATCACTCTAAGTCAGACAAAGTTTCACTCATTTCTAATATAACAAGCGATAATCAATATTCTGCGGTGGGGCCAGAGTTCGGCGTACCTCCTCCTCAATCACCTCCAAGGTTCTTTCATCTCCCAGGCGCTTATGTTTGATGGCTTGATGGCGGAACCAGATGTCACAGAGTTGGTTTTCCCCCTCACGTATAACCGCATACGTATGTCCATACACCTTTTCCAGAAACTCTTCTTCGCCTATATTGACAGCGGCTGACGCAGCAAGAATCATAATTCTTTCATCCTGTGCCACGGAATCGGGAAGCTGTCTGTAGATTTCCCACATTCTTTCATAACTTCCCCGTTCCTTCAGCAATGCCATAAGCTCCTCAGTTATGTAAACCGACGGACTTACGCCTTCCAACTCAAACGCCTGCTCCATCTCTGTGCAGGCAGCTTCGAGCTCTCCCTTTCTTTCAAACGCGGCGGCAAGACACCGATGAGCAATGACGGTTGGATTAAGCTTGAGAGATTCCTTCCAAAGCCGCTCAGCTTTCCCATAATTTCCGTTCTCGTATTCCAAAACTCCTAAGTCTATGTATCTCGCCGCTTTGTACGGCTGGCGGGCCAGCGCAGCTTCTAAAATCCTCCGCCATTTTGGGTCTGTCATCCATGATTCAGGAAGCTGCGAAGGGTCTGATTCTTCTGCTACCTGAGGTTCAGAGCATGGTGCACTCTCTGATACTTCTGGATTCCAGCACTCAACGCGCTGCAGCATTTCTGTGTTTTCTACTTGCAGCTCCTGCAGAATATCCGCCCACTTTTTCTCCTTCTCCCCAATGCTTTCTTTTGGAAAAACAAGCTGAGCGGGAATTGCGGGTTCTCCTTCCACTTCTCTTCGCATTTCCTCAAGCGCCGCATACCCATGCCCCTGATGAAGAAGCTCCGTACAGGGAAGCAGTGCACTTTGACAATATATTTTGTCCAGCTGCGCAAGTATATCCGGCGAAAGTGCCCGGTCGGCAGATTCCTGAACTTTTTTACATGATGAGGCCCATTCCTCTTCAAAGGCCTCTCCTTTCCCCATCGTCATACTTCCAAAAGCCTGGGTAAACTCCACAATCCCGCCTGCCTGAATTTCTGCGCCATGGGATTGAGTCGGCGTTAAACCTGCCTGAATCTCCACATAATCCCCTTCTCCGGGCAGAGCCAGGTGGTCCAGCCAGTTCCGGCCGCCCCTGTGCATTCCCCAGCAGAACATCTTGCGAATCCGCAGCGGCTGTGTCGCCCGTTCCAGGAACACATGGCCGTCAGAATAAGCAGCTGCCTCCCAGGGCGCCTTTTCCTCCGAAGGATTCTGGAAAAAGTATTCACTTGTATACTTAAAATTCTGAGGATAAGAAACATCCAGCCCCGGCATATGGGGCAGGTGGGGCATCCCGGCATGTCCGTAGGCATGGACCTCCCCCTCCTTTTCCAGGGAATCCGGCTTGATATAAATCAACTCACCGCTCCCTGAGAAAATCCGCACACCTTCCTCCTTTACCGCAGTGTTCGTCCACCAATATAAAGGCTTGGCCTCTTCCCCATCATTGTGTATTTTCACATGGGCATATAAAAACTCCGCCCCCTCAGGCAGATGGAAATCAACCTGCCAGAAAAGCCCCGTAGTCCTGACATAATCGTAAAGCCTTAAAAACTCTTCTCCATTATCATCCTTACACTTGGCAAAAAACACGTCATCACAGGTGTGGCAGGCATGCCCAAGCTGCCCTATATTCCACTCGACTCCCCCTGAGAACCACGCATTTCGGATGGCAAGATTCGCAGGTTGGAACACAGGGTTCTTAAACAAAAGCTCCCGCTCTTCTTTTTTGTCAAAAAGAGAATATAAACGCCCGCCATACTGAGGCAGGAACTGTGCTCTCAGCTTCTCGTTCTCTAGCACAATCACCTCATAGCTGCGCGTCACCTTTTCAAATGAAAAACGGTCCTGCATACAGTAGGGAAGCACCCGGAAGCCTGTATTCATTCCCAGGCCCTTCATCTCTTCCTCTGACAAAGTTCCATCATTTCTGTAAGCCTGGTGGTGCTCCTTTGCACGGAACATAGGCAGCGGATTTTCCCTCGCCAGCTCCGCACCCGGTATTTGTATTGTTGATTTGCTTATCATCATATAATCCTCCATTCCATGTGAGTCTCACATCCATATATTGAATGTACTTTAATACGAAATTATTTTCAAGACATCTTCTATCATAAATACAATCGTGCAAGAAAAAAATGTAAAACTATAAACTATAGGAATGAAAAATCATAAATAAAGTAAACGTTAGAACGACACCTTTTTTTCAAATGCATGCATTTAAAAACATACTAAGTTGTCAACATTAATTTATAATCTTTAGGCGAAATCCCAACTATTTCCTTAAACACTCTATTAAAGGTTCTCTGACTGTTAAAGCCGCTCTGATATAGCACGTCGATCATAGACAGTTCTGGATTACTTAGAAGCTGTTGGGCTTTTTCCGTACGAAGTAAATTTACGTAGCGGCTAAAGCCCATATCCAATGTAGCATTAAACGTCCTGGAAACTTGTGATACATGAATCCCCAAAGCATGTGCGACTGATTGCTGTGAGATATCCTCCTGATAATGTTCTGTTACATAAGTGATTACCTGGTTCGGAAGGAGCAGCGATCTTCGTTCCGGCCTCGGATTCATTTCCATTTGGCGAAGCATCAACCCCAGGATAAGAGAAACATATGATTTTAGTAAACGCTCATCCTTTCCAAATACCTTATCTCGAAGGCTGTTAAAACAAAACCGGATATCCGGGTGAACGTCCTGTTCCGAAATTATAGGCACCGAAGGATAATACTCTTTTAACACCATTTGATATTCCGGAACAAAGGAAGGGCTTACCAGCGCAAAGAAAATATCTGACTCCCCCTTTTTATGAAAACTATGCTTCGTGTTAGGGAAAATCGCCCCAATGTCACCTTCCTTTGCCACAAAGCTTCCTTCCGGGGTACAAATTTCAACATTTCCTTCCATTATCCAAAAAAGTTCAAGTTGCTTGTGGAAATGAATTTTTCCTGTGACATTATTATTATGGTATATACAGAACGGAACCATTTGATATAAATAAGTAGCTACCATATTTCTCCTCCTTCAGATATCCATCCTACAGGTTAAGAACCACACCAAGCAGTATTGGTACTGTTATAATTCCCATGATGTTGGAAATCAGGGCCATGGAAGCGCCGGAAGTCTCGTCTCCTCCATATGCAGCCGGAAATACTATAGTATTTAACCCAAGGGGCATGGCTGATGCAAACATCCCCAGAACCTTTATTTCACTTGGTACATTAAATAAATTCATAATAACCAGGATTATCACAGGAAGAATCAACAGTCTCAGAACTGACAACACATAAATATTCTTTTTAGAAAACAACATTTTAAAATCAAACTTAGCTATCACATATCCCGTAAGAATCATTGCCAGCGGGGAATAGCAAGCTGCTGCAGAGGATATTGAATTTGACAGAAAGGAAGGAAGCGGGCATCCCGTGAGGCCAAGTACTGCGCCTATAATAAGGGAAATAAACATTGGGTTCACAAGCATACCTAAATTAAATTTTCGCTTTCCTGCTGTCAGCCAGATAACCCCTACAGAATAGATAAACAAGTTCATGGGCAGACAGAAAATCAAGTAATTAAACAAAGCATCCTCACCCAAAAGCCCCATAACAAGTGAATTTCCCATAAAGCCGAAATTAGTCACTGCCATAGAATATCGAAATATTCCGATTTCTTCCTTTGAATGCGCAAACCGCGGCGCCAGCCAAAAGCCAATTATCACGCTAAAGCCAAGGATTAAGAGGCTATACACAAGCGAACCGGCACTTTTGCTCAGATTTTCCACCGTACAACGTGTCTGAAAGGAATTAATGACCAATGCCGGCACAAAAACAAAATTTTCCAACCGTGAAATTACGATATCTGCCCCGTTTGCAATTATTCCGCTTCGATTCAACATAAAGCCGATTATTATAAAAATAAATAGCAGCATCATTTGGTTAAGGGTTGTAGCAAAAAAACGCATAAGCATCCTCCCATTATCTCTTATTTTATTATCAACCCTTAACCTTTAACCGCGCCTTCACAAATTGCCCGTACAAAAGTTTTCTGTGCGCATAGGTACAGAATCACAAAGAATGATGCACTGATCGTAAGTGCTGCAAATACAGATGTATATCCAAAAATATTTGTCTGGCTCTGAATCAGTGAAATACCGATAGAAAGAACATATTTCGTTTGATCGGTCAGGGAAACTAACGCCCATAAGTATTCATTCCAGGCACCCATACCAGCCAATATCGCCACTGTAACCATCATAGGCTTGACCAAAGGTACCATGATCGATACAAGAATCCTCGGCAGACTGCACCCGTCAATTTTTGCCGCTTCCATTAGTTCATTTGGAATATTATCCATATAATTCTTAAGCAGAATCAGGCCCATTGGAGCTAATCCCTGATAGTACGGAAAAACTATGGCTGCTAAAGTATTGTTAATTCCCATCTTATTCACCTGAATATACATAGGAATCAATATAATAGCGGTTGGAATAAGCATATTGATCAGAATCATATACCAAAAAGCTTTTTTGAACTTAAAGTAAAGTTTAGAAAATGCAAAGGCTGCCAGGGTAAGAAACAGAATGTCTACCACAACGGTTGCCGCCGTATTTTTCAATGTGTTAAGCAGATATACAGATATCTTGGCCTCTTTAAATGCCGTCGCAAAATTTTCCAGGTAAAGAGAGGATGGCAGTGTCCATATACTCTTTAAAAACTCCTGCTCTGTTTTAAAGGATTGCAGCACTACCCAAATCAATGGATAAAGAGAAATCAGGGCATATATCAGCACAATAATAAATAAAACTGCACCAATTGTTTTCTTTTTGACGGATTTATTCATTTCTTTCACCTGCCTTCTTCTTTATCAAATTCATGACCACGGTCAAAGTAAGCATGATGACCATCATAATGATAGAAGCCGCACTTGACTGTCCGAATCTGTTTTGTGCAAATGCTTTTTGATAAATATATGTACTGAGGACCTCGGATGCCCCGCCCGGTCCGCCGGCAGTCATAACGTGGATAAGGTCAAAACACCGTAAGTCATTGGTAATACTTAGAACTCCCAGCGTAACAAAGGTAGGTACCATATAGGGAAGAATGATATATCTGATTTTCTGCCATGTACCTGCTCCATCTATAGCAGCCGCCTCCAAATAATCTTTAGGAAGAGTCATAAGATTTGCATACATAATTAACAAATTAAACGGAATGATCCTCCATACCCATGTGACAATGATGGCATTCATTGCTGTTCCCTGATTAGATAACCATGCGGTTGCAAGATTTCCAAGACCAACCATATCTAAAATCTGATTTAACGGTCCAATATTAGGGTCGTAGATTGTTTTCCAGATACACCCTACCACTACCATTGAAATCAGATAAGGAATAAAAAGAACGGTGTTAAAGAATTTTTTTCCGCGGATCCCTTTAAACAGTTGATAGGCAAAGAAAAACGCAATGCTCAGCGATACGACCAAATCCACAACAATGAGCCGGATCGTATGGCTCCAGGCCATCCAAAATCTTGGGTCATTCCATGTTTTAATATAATTTGCGAGCCCTACAAAATCCGTCATTTCCCCAAAGCCTTTATAGTTATACAAAGAAATCCGGAATGCATTAAAAAAGGGAATATATAAAAACACAAACAAAACTATAATTGTGGGCAACACACAGATGTATGCAGGAACACTACATCTTATCTCATGCAATAGTCCGCCCTTTTTCTTCATCTCTCATCCTCCCCTTCCATAGCGCTATAAACCAGATTCCGCAGGCGAGGATGAATATAGCAGCTTGTCTTTTCTGAACACAACTGCTGCATATATACCACAGTCAGCTTCTCCTTTGGATCCATCATCACCCATGTGCCAGCCATCCCACTCCATCCGAATTCGCCAACATTACCGTTACTTCCAGATTTCACAAGATCTATCATAGTCCGGACACCCAGACCATAGCCATATCCAGCCAGCCTCTCCCAGTCATAATCCTTAAGCATTGTTTCGTCCAAATGATTCGTGCGCATCAGGTTTATTGTATTACTGCTCAAGATTCTGGTGCCATTTTCTGCTGTACCGCCTCTGCACAATGCATTAGCAAATTTGGCATAATCATCCAAGGTGGATAGTAGTCCCCCTCCGCCGCTCTCATATACCGCGCCTTCTAAAAAACCCACATCCATACCAGTATTTTGGACTAATTTTCCCTCTTTGTCTAAATCATAGATACTGGCCAATCGCGCTTTTTTATTCCCTGGTATGCGGAAAAATGTATCCTGCATACCTAATGGTTCTGTTATGTTTTCTTTTACATAATCGCTAAAACGTATCCCCGATATCCGCTCCACCAAAGCTGCCAGTACATTATGGCCAAGGCTGTATTGCCAATGTGTCCCCGGGTCATTTGCAAGAGGCAGTTTTGCCATCTCAGATGCATATCTACTGATAGAATACGTTTTCCCCGGATACTGCTCTGATAGCTTTTGTTCCATGCGGCATGTCTCGCGAATCACAGGAGATTCCTTATCATCATATCCGTTATATGTAAAGCCTGCCGTCATACAAAATAGATCTTTTACCAAAATTTTATTTTTTGCAGGCCGTAAGTATTCGGTCCCGTCTGCCTTACGATCCGCTACAAGCATGTCTGAAAACTCCGGCATATACGACTCCAGAGGATCATTCATACAGAACAACCCTTTTTCATATAGCTGGAGAGCCGCCGTCACTGTAACAATTTTAGTCATGGAATAAATTCTGAAAATGGTATCCGCGTTCACTTCTTTTTGTAATCCTAAGTCGGCATAGCCGCAATAGTGCCTGAATACCTCTTTATCCTTGTGCAACACAAGCATACTGCAGCCAGCTATACGCTCCTGCACGAGCCTGTCCAGGAAAAGTTCCAAATTTTCTTTAATAAACATAATTATGCTCTCCTACTACTTCACATCCCTATTGTACAGTCCGAAATACCCGGGATGAAACCGGGTTTACCGGCTCCATCCCAAGTAATAGATTTACTTAAGAGATTCTAAGTATTCATCATACAATTCCTGTAATGTGTCACATACATACTCTGTATCGTAACTCCCATATGCTAAGTTAGGCAGTAAATCATTCTTAAAAACATCATTGATCTCTGTTGTGACAGTCGTGGGGACAAATATTTCCGGACAGAACCCGCCTTCAGAAGCTTTGGTAAAGCCACTAAAAGCAGCATCTAGTTCCTCGCCTCGTTCCACCCCTTTGATACCGGAATTTTCATATTTCAATGTTTCCTGGGTTGAAAAGGTGCTTGCAGATGTAAGCCATTTAAGAAATGTTACCGCAGCATCAATATTTTCACTCTCAGAGTACACACCATAAATATTTGCCGCACCGCCTAATGACCGAAGCGGAAGCCCGGCATATCCCGGAAAGGCAAATGTGGCTACATCCATTTCTTCTGTCTTATTCTCCATTACATAAGTGATTCTTCCAGGTGTTGCCGCAAGCATTCCCAGATTTCCCTGAACAAAGGCACTGCTGACATCATCATTCGTACAGGTAAAGTAGGAATCAATCAGATATTCCTTATCCCACATTTCTTTAAATGCATTAAGTCCCTCAACGACTGTTTCGTCGTTAAATTTCATTTCGCCACTTTCAAATGCGCCTGGATTTTTATCCAACTTCTCCCTGCAGGTCTGATCCCAGATAAATCTCGGAATCCAGTCGTCACAGGTAGCACTCTGCACTGCAAATGGTGTGATACCATTATCTTTCAGTACCTGACAGCAGTTCATGAAGTCATCCCATGTTTCAGGCTCTGAAAGACCCAGTTTATCAAAGGTATTTTTGTCATACATCACTGCAACTGACGTCATAACATAAGGAACTCCGAAGTCAACGGAACCTGCATCCGGATTATTCTTGGCTGCGAGACTTTCAAAGTTCTCCAGCAAAGCCTCTTCATAGGTATCCGCCCACTTTGTGCCTCCCTCGTAGCAGTCTGTATTATAGAGATAATCCTGCATATCAAGGAGATACCCCTCTTCGATTTGATCTGCATAATATGCGCTCTGAGTCCAGAAAACATCCGGGATATCACCAGAAGCCGCCAAAGCAGAAAACTTTGCAGAATAATCTGCGGCGTCAACGAATTCGTATTCAACATGGATTCCTGTTTCTTCCTCAAAATCCTTGCACATATCCTCGGTAACAGTAGTGATATTGTTCAAAAATTTAATTGAACCTCCTGAAGCATCATCCGCCCCATATACATTTACCGATACAAATAAACTTGATACCATTGCCGCCGCCAAAATTACACTTGTTGTTTTTCGTTTCATAACCCTTCTCCTTTTCTAAAAAATGTTTACTGAATATGTTTGGTTCTTGTAACTATATTTTTGCATATTTCTCCTAGTTTTTCGCGCCATTTTTTTGTTTTTATTGGCCATTTTATATATATTTAGTTACTGTGATTTAACGGTGATCAAATTTGTCTTAAATATCGCAGCAATAGCTGAATTGGAATTTACCCGAACCCCGGTACAGAATACCATCCTTCCTATTGGCAGCCACAGCCGTCAAATATCCGTTTTCCATTACTGCTTTTCCGGCTGCTCCGGGAAGAATTATTATGGCCTCTGTATTCGCAGGTATTTCAACATCCATATAAATCATTCCGTCACAAACCTTCCAGGAACTTTTTAAAATGCCATATGGTGTATCCAAAGAAACACTCGCATGACGAATACGCTGTTCTATCACCGGGGCAATGCAGCTGCGCTTATAGCCGGGAAGCAGCCGGCGCAGTCCGCCTATATTCTGATACATCCATTCAGCCACACAGCCGAAAGCGTAATGGTTATATGAAACATTTGTTTTTGTACCGTCTGGCATTATGGCTTGCCATGCCTCCCAAACTGTTGTTGCTCCCCTGTCAATTTCATACAACCAGGAAGGACACTTGTCCTGGAATAAAATGTCATAAGACAATTTTTGATATCCATAACGGTCTAAAACTTGTAGAAGAAATGGAATTGACAGGAACCCTGTATCTAATCGTGTGCCATTTTCATAAATTAGTTCTACCAGTCTGTCTACATTCTTTCTGATATCATTTTCCGGAATCAACTGTATTTGAAGGGCCAGAACAAATATACCCTGCAAATTAGATTTCAATACACCGTTTTCATCCAGATATTCCTTTCTGAAAGCATCTGTCACCTTTCCATTTAACTCCAGGTAATATCTGCTTTCCTCCTTTTTGCCTAAAATACTCGAAATTTCTGCCATAGTCTGAGTAGAGTACGCATAAAAACATGTCGGCACTATATCTTTCGTCGCCTCGGCACTGCGGTGCATATCTACCGTACCTTTTTCCAGATCAACACTGACGCTAGGGGTTAGCCAATCACCGTAATGGAAATTGGAATTCCACAAATATTTTAAGTGCTCCTGCTCCATTTGTGGCAATCCATTTCTCGTATCAGCGCCCTCGCTTTCCGCCGTCTTTCGAATATATTCTACCCAGCGCTGCATGCTCTCGTAGTTTTCCTCCAAGATTCGTCTGTCCCCATACGCCTGATACATAGCGTATGGAAGTGCTATGATTACATCCCCCCATCCGGCTGATGTTTGTGACCCTGCCCCTGGATGAAGCCGATCCATATCATAGGCAGGATAATGAGGGACAATGATGGGAATCTGGCCATCATTTTTTTGGTCAGCCCGCACACTCATAAGCCAGCGCCTGAAGAAAGACTGCACGTCCATATTCATCACAGCCGCACGGCAAAACACTTGTACATCCCCAGTCCATCCAGCCTTCTCACGTTGCGGACAATCCGTGGGAATTGAAAGTGTATTACTGATCTGGCTCCACATAATGTTCTGCTGTAGTCTGTTAATTCTTTCTTCTGAGCAGGAAAATTGTACGGTGCTGGCATTGTCTGAGCTTAACACTTGGATTTCAAAATCAGATAACGTCGGACTGCCGGGATATCCATCAACCTTTATGTAACGAAATCCATGATAGGTAAAGGACGGAGTATAAGTCTCCTCTCCTTCTCCTTTCAATATGTAAATGTCTGTTTGGTGAGAAAAGCGTCCGTGGAGGTTATTCATAAAGTTTCCACTATTATCCAGGATTTCCGAATGCTCTAGCGTTACAACCGTCCCCGCATCTCCCTTTACATGCATGGAAATCCGCCCTGCCACCACCTGTCCGGCATCTATCACTGTCTCGCCTTTGGGTGTTTTTAAAATGGCCGCAGGTTTAAAACACTTCACAATCCTAACTGGCGCCCCATATTGTGCATGTAGGTTATCTCTGCTATAATCTGCTTCGTTTACGGGCTGCCAATCATCACCACCCTCAGAGTTTCCGGTAAAATTCTTCTCCAGACGGGCATCGTATTTCTCTCCAACAAACAAATCAGAATATACAATAGGCCCGGTAGAACTAACACAGCTCTTATCAGAATAAACTACTGTTTTATTTCCCAGGCTGTCCTTAACATGCAGTTCAAATATAGCTGCAAGCATATCGCCATAGGAACAGCTGTCCCCTGTAAGTCCTACCTTTCCGCAATACCAACCATCTGCAAGAGTGACACCAAATATATTTTCGCCCTGCCGTAAATATTCCGTTATATCATATGTCTGATAGAACAGATATTCCGGATATGAACTGTTACCTGGAGCCAGCTCCTGATCTAACACAGGGCGGCCGTTGATTTCCATTTTATATACACCATGAGCGGTGATATATATTCTGCCAGAGGCAATCTGTTCCTTAAGATAAAAATTCTTTCGTATATATTGCGCCGGCTGCATGGAAATATCCTCTAATTTTTTTCGGATTCTCCTGCTTTCTCTGTCGGCAGCCGGTATTTCATGGTATGCCGGTATCTGTTTCGGTACTATCCAGGATGCCTGCCACTCTGCAGATGACATAAAGGCTGTCTCAAACCATGTTTTTCCTCCTGCAATCTCCCCGTAATTGTCCTCTGCATAAACCTCCACATAATATCTGGTAAGGGATTCCAACGGACTGCCTTGATAAATAATCTGCACACAGCAGTCGCCTGATACCTTTCCCGAATCCCATACCAGACTACCGTCCTCTTTATTTACTCTCACCTCATAACAAACCTGTGTAACATTTTTTCTTTCAGACTGAATACGCCAACTAAAAGCAGGTTGTTTAATATCAATACCTAGCGGCGTTTTCATATTTTCTACTGTAATGTTCGTTACTCTCATATTTTATCGTCCTTTCTTTTGCAATATTTTGTCAATACTTTCTCTGCAAAATATGGTTTTCATTTTCGGGTTTCTCTATAAATATTGTTCTTGATTATCCTTGATATTACACGTGTTTTTATGTAATATAAAGTATGAATCATCTTCAAAAATATAAGTTTCGTATCATTCATATAAGTGGGGGATTTTTATGAATTATGACGCACTGCCCTTAATAAAAAGCACAGTTGCATTCACTCAGGAGACCTGTCATCTATACTATAAATCTAAGCTCAAATATTTAAATGCAAGTAAAGTTCAGCTACTACAGGATTTACACCGTGGTGAATTCCGGCTATCCGGAACAAATTACGTTATGCCAAATTTTCTGATCAGTTCAAATGCACGACACAATTTAATTCATCCCCTCACATTTCTCATCATGCATGCAGACAATCAGTATTATACGACCCGTTCCGGTTTAGATGCCTATGAGCTTCGTTTCACCCTGGAAGGCAAAGGCTACCTCGAATACGAACAAAAAAGTTATACTTTGTCTGAGGGAGAGGGCTTTTTTATTGACTGCCGAAAACCTCATCACTATAAAACACTGGGAAATCAGTGGGTTAGTACGATTTTTCATTTTGATGGCTTCATGGCTGAAAATATTTTTTCTCAATTTTCCGCTGACAATAATGTGCGTATATCCAAACAAATGGTTCCTAATTTTGAAATGCTCCAATTTCAGATTCTTAAGGCATCACAAATACCAACACCTTATCTGGAATACAAACTTTCCTGCCTGTTTGATATTCTCCTCACGGAAATCCTGACAGCGAAGTCAACTTATTTGCTTTCCAAACACCAAAATAGTCTCATGGCAGAAATTGTGTTTTATATGCAAGAGAACTTTAACAAAGACATTACCTTGTCCTTCCTTTGCCATAAATTTGGTATTAGCCGTGCCAAATTATGCAAGGAATTTAAAAAATACACAGGCTTCTCTCTCAAACAGTATCAGGTATGCCTGCGTATGAATAAAGCAAAGAATCTGTTAGCTGCCAGCAGTGTATCTCTGGATGATATCTGCGAAGAAATCGGTTTCCGGGATACCTCTCACTTTATACAGACATTTAAAAAAGCAGAGGGCGTAACCCCTCTGCAATATCGCAAAAAATATTTTTAATTTATTTAATGTCAATCAGCACAGCTAACACTGTTCTAAAAACCTTTAGCACCAAATCATATTAATATTACTCGCTCATAGCCTCTGCGACATCCGTAAAAATAACTCCCAGTCCATAAGCGCCTGCGTCAGGGTACCCGATACTTCGCTCGCCGACCGTGCCAGCCCTTCCCATACGCGCCACGATTTCCTCTGTTTTCTTCGCCCCTGCCACTGCTGCCTGAGCCGCCCTTGTCATCACAGTTTTCACAGAATCTTCCGGGGATGCCTCTGACCATATATCCGCACAGGGAACAAGTGCGTCAATGAGCGTCTTATCCCCCACAACTGCACCCCGCCCAAACGAGCGCGCACCTGTTTCCTGAATTCCTTTCACTGCAGCCTGCATAATCTCTGCAAACTCCGAGACAGACACTTCCATCCTGTCTCCGGCTATCCGCCCGGCTGCCCGAAATGCCGAGCCCCAAATTGGACCGCTGGCACCGCCGCAGTATTCCATAATTACAATAGCGCATTCCTGAAGGAAACTTCCTATGGAGTCTTTTCCATTTTCAATTATCTCCGGCCACTCCCTTTTTAACTGGCGGAAGCCTTTCGCAACACTCATACCGAAATCTCCGTCCCCGGCGTGGGAATCAAGCTCGCAGAACGGCACCTCATTATTAATGATGACCTCAGCCATTTTATCAACCATATAAACAATGTTACCCAAGGACAATTTATTATTTTTAATCCGGCTGCATTCCGGTGCTGTTTCTACTGTAAAGCTGGATTCTCTGGAAATTGTCTCTTCCTCAGCTCCACATACAAAGGATACATCCTTCTCATCTCCAAATACGGGGAAGCCCGGTGCCTGTGAAGGTGCTGTCAGATAGCCCTTCAGTTCCTGGTCCAGCTTCATAAAGGTCAGAGATGCGCCTTCCATATCAATACTGGTCATATAATTCCCAACATAAACACGGCTTGCTTTCACACCGTGCGCTTTCAACCGCTTCATTACAGAATTGTTCAGAATATATAACTCCTGCAAGGGCGTCGCGCCAAAGCCATTTACCAGCACCGCAATTTCCTCTTGGGAATCCCCATCCATGTTCAGCTCTTTCAAAAGGCTGTCCGTCATTCTATCTGCCAATTCATCAGCACTTGCTGCCTTTTCTCTGCTGATTCCAGGTTCCCCGTGGATACCCACGCCATACTCCATCTCATCCTCACCCAGCTCAAAAGTGGGGGTTCCCTTCGCCGGAACTGTACAGGATGAAAATGCAAAGCCAATGCTTTTCACATGATCGATGGCTTTCTGTGCAATCCTCTTAACCTCGGAAAGCTCTGCACCTGCTTCAGCGGCAGCGCCTGTAATTTTGTGAACCAGCACCGTACCCGCCACACCTCTGTGTCCCACAGTATACAAACTGTCCTCCACAGCAATATCATCGTCCACCTTTACATAATCAACCTGAATCCCATCCTCTGCTGCGAGATGTGCGGCATTTTTAAAATTCATCATATCCCCGCTGTAGTTCTTGATGATCATCAAGGTTCCTTTTTCACTTGCGGTTGCCCTAAGCGCCTGGTACACCTGAATCTGGGATGGTGATGCGAACACATCGCCGCACACAGCCGCATCCAGCATTCCTTTTCCCACAAATCCCGCGTGAGCCGGCTCATGGCCGCTGCCGCCTCCGCTGATCAAAGAAACCTTGGAAGGATTTATCTCTTTTTTCTTTATTACTTTATATTTCGTGATAAGCTCCACAGAAGGGTTTGCCTGTGCAATCCCCCTGCACATTTCCATAACCGCCTGCTCGGGTTTGTTTATAATCTTTTTCATGCTGATACGCCTCTCTTTACTTTATAGGCTTCTCCAATCCTGTCTGCTGTTATGATTGCTGCTGCTACAGCCTCTTCCGTCACAGGAAACGGCATCGCATGAATGGATTCCTCTGGGATACAGGATTTCTTTGCCACTTCCTGAAGTTCTTCGGCTGTAATACTTTCAACGCCGATATCCCTCAGGCATACAGGAAGCCCCAGATCCAGGCAGAAATCCAATACGGCTTCCAGCTCCTCTTTGGGAGCATTTTCCAATACAAGCTGCGCGATGGTGCCGAAGGCCACTTTCTCACCGTGGAAGTATTTGTGTGTTCCCTCTAATATGGTGAGGCCGTCATGTATGGCATGTGCGCCTGCCAGACCGCCGCTTTCAAAGCCCAGACCAGAGAGAAGAATATTTGTCTCGATAATGTTTTCTAATGCCTGTGTAACCTGACCGCACTCGCAGGCTGCCTTTGCCTTTCTTCCGTCCGTAAGAAGCGTCTGGTAACAAAGCTTTGCAAGTGCCAGCGCTGTATTTGTACCTTTGGCTGGTGAGCATGTTTCCTCTCTTGCGCCGCATGGAAGTCCTGCATTTACATTGGAATAAGAGGAAGCTGTTGCCCGTGCCTCAAAATAAGTGGAAAGTGCATCTCCCATACCGGACACCAGAAAGCGTACAGGCGCCTGAGCGATAACCGTGGTATCAATCAGGATAACACTTGGACTTTGTTTGAAATAAGCATAATCATCAAAGGCTCCTTCCGGTGTATATAAAACTGCCGAATGGCTTGTGGGTGCATCTGTCGCCGCAATGGTCGGAACAATGATCAGAGCTTCACCTTCCGCTACACATTTGGCTGTATCAATCGCTTTCCCTCCGCCCAGGCCAATGGTACAGGAACATTTATGGTCCTTTGCGGTCTGCTGAAGCCTGGCCACCTCCTGGCGGGAGCACTCTCCGTGGAAATCACTTTCCACAAAAGTGACGCCGTATTTCTTGCTTGTTTCATCCAGCTTGTCCTTCACCCTCTTTACATCATCCGGGTGAGCAATCAAAAGTGCTGACTCACCGAATGTTTTCACAAAATAGCCAAGATTCTTGATTTCATTTTCTCCCTGTACATATTTCGTAGGGCATATAAACGCTTTTCTCATGGTAAATACCTCCAAATTTATCTCTGTTTTTATGTTGTTATTATTATAAATGCACAATAGATAAAAATCATTGGAATTAGATGTTGTATTCTTACAATTTTTTATGGTATTATTATGTCATCGAAAATAATCAATTGTGATTTCTTGACATATTGTATTGATACGGCATGAAAATTCGTTATTTTATGTGCATTTATCACAATTTCACTATGGAGGTTCTGCTATGATGGAATCTATGTTTCACCTGGAAAAGATACTGGATATCAGCAAGTGGCAGGCCCTCCAGGATTCCCTGGCACAAGTTACCGGGATGGCAATCATCACTGTGGATTACAAGGGAATTCCTATCACAATCCACAGTAGCTGCACCCCGTTCTGTCAGAAGGTACGCGACAATCCCCACCTGCTCAAACGGTGTCAGAGATGTGACTCCAGAGGTGGTCTGGAAGCAGTTCGGATAAACCAGCCTTACATATATAAATGCCATTATGACATCATTGATATTGCAATTCCCATCACGGTTTCCGATAAATATGTCGGTGCCTTAATGGCCGGACAGATCCGCACCGAAAACGAAGAACTGCATGAAGAGCTTGAACAGATCCTGCAGTCCGGCAGCAGCCTTGCCGCACTGTCGGATTCCGACGAACTTCAAAAGCTCTACAATGATATCCCCGTCCTTCCTTTTGAAAAAATAAAAAGCATCTCCGAAATGCTGTCCCGTCTGTGCAATTATATTGTAGATGAAGCCAAAAACAAAAATTATATTTTGGAAATGTATGAGAACCTTTCCGCAGTCAGCAGCGGAGCTCCCCGCCTCCAAAATCCCGAAAGCGAATACATTACCCAACTGAAAGATACCCTGTCAAACGTAGTTACAAATGCCTATATTCAGTCAGAAGTCCCTTCCGAGGAGACTCTGAAGCATAAGGTACTGCTCCCCGCTTTTGATTTCATATACAGTAACAAAGGGAAAATGGTCACTTTAAACGAAGCGGCCGAGCTTTGCCATCTCAGCCCCAGCTACTTCAGCCGCATATTCACCCGCGAAACAGGCGAAAGCTTCTCTGCCTATACTTCTAAGCTAAAGATTAGCTGGGCCAAGCAGCTCCTGGAAAGAACGGATTTATCTGTCACTCAGATCAGCGACGAACTTGGATTTAATGAACCTGGATATTTTATCAAAACGTTCAAAAAAATAGAGGGGCTGACCCCTCTGGTTTATCGGAAATATTGTCCTGAAAAGAAAAGCAGCCCTTCCTAAGCCATGTACGACAAAAGCCGGAGCACATGTTACAAATGCCCCGGCTTGAATAAAAGTACGTATTTACTTAGATAAATCCCCCGCCAAAAAAGATGTATAAATTAACCCTGCTTTCCAAACACCACCCCAAGTTTCACACTGCCGGATGGGTTCTGCTCTATTTCCATGTATGTATCCGCGGCCTTTTCAATCGGTACTACCGGGTCTACCAGGTTTTCACATTTAAGCATCCCTTTTCCCAGCATGTCCCAGGACGTCTTACAGATTCTCTCAAAGCTCCACCTGGGATACTCACGATTCGGCTCACTGCAGGCTCTGGAAATCAAAATGTTGGGCTGATTGAAATGCGCCTCTCTTCCCAAATCCAAGCCTCCGCTGCATTCATGATACCATCCCACCACAGCTATGTTGCCATTATAGGCAATCCCGCGGATCACCTGCTGCAGAGCATGATAGTTTCCGCTCGTCTCAACAGCCACATCCGCTCCGC
Organism: Blautia schinkii DSM 10518; assembly: GCA_000702025.1. Lineage (GTDB taxonomy): Bacteria > Bacillota > Clostridia > Lachnospirales > Lachnospiraceae > Blautia_A > Blautia_A schinkii. The sequence goes on along the minus strand of JNKJ01000007.1, from coordinate 13,837 downwards.
GTCCATCTGTGGCTTTTTTGATTTCCAACCCCACATCCACCGCTGAGGAATCCAAGGCCATATCTGCCCCATTATCTAATGCTGTCTGACGCCGTTTTTCAATAGGATCACACACAATTACCCTGGCCGCCCCTGCGAGACGGGCTAGCTGTGCTGCCAAAAGGCCGATTGCTCCCAGCCCTGATATTACCACATTATCTCCGACCCGTACCTGGCCGTCTCGAATTCCCCCCAGAGCAAACTGCAGAGGATCATAACACATTGCCTCTTTCCAGGTCATTCTATCCGGCATTCTCAACGCCTCATGCTCCTTCAGTGTATGTGTACTTTTAAACGGCCCATAGCCTGCTATTCTTTCTCCTATCGAAATCCCTGTAACGCCAGCCCCGATTTCTGTAACCTGTCCGACCCACATATTGCCCGGGCGCATGCAAAATGGCTTCTCCGCTGCCTCCTGGCTTTTCTGGAACAAAAGCAGCTCCTCATCAAAAACATGTTCCAAAAAAGGGTCCAAGCCACGGAAGTGGGTAAATTCTGTTCCATGCTTGGCCGCTGCATAATGTACCTCTGCCCTTATTTCATGGTCCTTCAAGGGCGCGTCCTCATATTCTCTGATAAATGCCTTTCTTGGCTCAGTTGAAATAACTTCTAATTTCGCCATCTCTATCTCTCCTTTTATGTTTAGTCCTGTGTGCTTGTGCAAATGCATCAGTTTTCAATAACAATCGTGCACCCCTCTGATAATGAGGAGTCTACCACCGCACTGACCAGTTCAAGTCCACATAAGCCTTCCCGTATATCTGCCACAGATTTCTGATGCAGGCGCACTTTTTGTATGAAATCACAGTCCTCCTCATAAGTGACATCCACTTCCTCGCTAATCTCCTCTATCCTCGGAGTCTCCTCCTGTGTAAAGGTAAATACTGCATGGTTATGGTCTGTAAAATCTGCCACCATATGCTCGCAGATTACCCTGAATTTCCCATTCCACTGATTCTTCACTGAGCAGTTCGAGCCGCAGATAGAACCAAGCGCTCCATTTTCAAACCGTATATTGCATACACTGGTATCCTCAATAGTGTAGCCTTCCACATCGTTATGACAGAGATTCGCCACATAACCATTCACAGAGTTTGCCGGTCCCATGAGGTACAAACTCATATCATAGAGGTGGATCACCTGCTCAAACACCTGACCGCCGCATTTTGTGACATCTCTCCACCATGGGCCGTGAAGACTGTTACATTCATAATCTGCCATATAAAGTGTGGTCTTACCTGCCGTGCCATCTTCCTGATATTTCTTAAATTTTTTCACTGCACTTCCAAAACGCATATGATAACCAACCTGTGTAATGATGTCGTTCTTTTCCGCAGCCTGCACCATAGATCGTCCGCGCTCAACATTCAGTGCAATTGGCTTTTCGATAAACACATGGATGCCCTTTTCTGCTGCCGCCTCCAGTTGCCCTGTATGTGCGAATGGCGGGAGGCAAATATAAAGAATGTCCAGCTCTGCTTCCTCAATCATCTGAAATCCATTCTCAAACACTGCACATGCAAGACCGTTCTCCCTGGCAAACTCTTCCGCGTCCTTAAGCGGATTTGAGCAAAGGGCTGCCAGCTCTACATTTTCCATTCTCATAAGGCTTCGGGCATGGGCCTTTCCCATATTCCCCATCCCAAGCACCCCTGCTTTTAATACCTTTTCCATAAAATTTTTCCCTGACTTTCTGTCTTTTCTATAATCGTTAATTACTACCGATACTCCGGCATCCAGCCTTTATGAGCCTCAAACATCTCATCGCACATTGCTTTTATGTCATCCATAGACAATTCTGCCGCAGTATGGGGGTCCATCATGGCTGCCATATACACATCGTCTTTTTTCCGGCTTTTGGCTGCCTGAATAGTAAGAAGCTGTACGTTGATGTTTGTCCTGTTCATTGCGGCACACTGTTCAGGCAGATTTCCCACATAACAGGGATGTATTCCGGCTCTGTCCACAAGGCATGGTACTTCAACACACGCATTAGGTGGAAGGTTGGGAATAAGTCCATGATTAATCACATTTCCATGTACACGGTACGGAATATCATTTTCCATAGAGCTGATAATAAAGGAAGCAAACTCGCGGCTCTTTTCATGCTCTATTTTCGAGTTGTTTACCAGACTCTCCCTCATATCTTTCCAGTCATTAATCTGTTTCACACAACGTCTTGGATACTCATCCAGCGGAATATGATAGCGTTCAATCAGCTCCGGATATTTTTCTTTGATAAACCAAGGCGTATATTCCGCATTATGCTCTGAAGATTCAGTAATATAGTAACCAAATCTGAGCATCATCTCATACCTCACACGGTCCCAGTCTGCATCATAGGACGCTTCGCCATTCAGAAAAGCGGACGCTCTTTTCTTAATTTCCGGGTACAAATCCTGCCCCTTGCCGTCCTCAACCTTTAAAAGCCATGCCTGATGGTTAATCCCTGCAATCTCCCACTTTGTCTCCGGCACCAGTTCCTTCATATCCAAAGCCTTAAAAAGCTGAGGGACGCACACCTGAACACTGTGGCAAAGCCCGATGGTACGGATATTTGTATAAGTTTGAAGATATCCTGTAAGCATTGCCATTGGATTGGAATAATTGATAAACAGGGCATCCGGGCAAATTTCCTCCATATCCTTTGCAAAATCCTCCAACACGGGAATTGTACGCAAAGCGCGGAAAATGCCTCCGATTCCCAGGGTATCGGCTATTGTCTGGCGCAGGCCATACTTTTTCGGAATCTCAAAATCTGTAATGGTGCAAGGATCATAACCGCCTACCTGAATAGCGTTTACCACGTATTTTGCACCTTTCAGTGCCTCCCTGCGGTCCAGGCAGGACTCAATTTTCACATTTCTGCCCACATTGGCAGCAATATTCTCCAACATTCTCCTGGAGTCCTCCAGGCGTACCGGATCAATGTCATGCAAGGCGATCTCCAGTTCCGGTATCTCCGGTGTAAGTATGCAGTCGCCCAATACACTCTTGGCAAATATTGTGCTTCCTGCTCCCATAAAAGCAACTCTTGGCATAATGTCCTCCTTCTTTCTCATTTAAGTACTCTTCCGCTGTTGTCATGTATACCTCAGCTCTTCATTCCCGTTATTGTAATTCCTTCAATTATATATTTCTGGGCAAACATATAAACCACCAGCACAGGTATCACAGCGATGGTAGATGCTGCCATGATTAAAGACCAATCCACCGTATATTTTCCCTTAAACATATTTAACAAAAGAGGAACCGTAAATTTGTCCTGTGAATTGAGAAAAATCAGCGGAGTATAGAAGCTGTTCCAATTCCACATAAAAGAAAATATAGCGAGGGAAGCCAATGCCGGCTTTACAAGAGGCACAACAATCCTGAAAAAGATAGACCCATAGTTTGCCCCATCTATGATTCCCGCTTCTATCAGCTCATCTGGAAGCGCCATAATAAACTGTCTGCACAAAAACACTCCCATAGGCATATAGGCTGCTGTCATCAAAATAATAGACAGGTGGGTATCAATTAAATTAAACTGACTAAAAATCAAAAACAACGGTATGGAAATCACAGTATAGGGAACCATCATCACAGCAATAAAGCCCCCGAATATCTGATTTGAACCACGGAATTTCAATTTTCCCAACGCATAGCCTGCCATTGCAGAGGTAAGTACCTGACCGGTTACATTGATTACAGCCAGTTTAAAGCTATTCAGATAAGCCTTGCCAAAAGGCAGAGCCGTCATGGCCTCCTTATAATTTTCCCAATGAAACACCTCCGGAATCAGCTTCGGCGGATAAGCAAACGCTTCCTCCGAACCTTTAAGTGAGGTGGAAATCATCCACAAAAACGGAAACAGAGCTAAAGCTGCCATGATAATCAGAATAATCTGGACTCCCAATGTATACATCCTTCTTTTCATCTTTTTCTCCACCTACTCTCCATAATGCACCCATTTATCTGAAAGTTTAAACTGTATCACCGATACAGCCACCACAAGGACAAATAAAATCAAAGCAGCCGTTGACGCCTCACCCAGCTCATATTTCTTAAAAGCAGTCTGATAAATATGAATCGCCATTGTGTATGTTCTCTTTGCAGGACCGCCCGACGTAAGCAGAAACATTTGATCGAATACCTGAAATGCATTGATCATTGTCGTAATTGTCACCAGCAGTGTAGTTGGGGAAATCAAGGGAATCGTTATATGGAAGAAGACCTGCCGTTCATTGGCTCCGTCGATTTTCGCCGCATCCACATAGGTTTTCGGAACATTTTGGAGTCCGGCAAGAAACAGTACAATATTATATCCAAGTCCCCACCAGATGCTCATTACAATCACCGCCCCCATTGCAGTCGAGGGATCGCGCAGCCACTCTCTGCCCTCCAGCCCAAAGAATTTAAGAACCATATTGAGGATTCCAAACTGGGGTTGATAAATCCAAGACCATACTACTGCAATTCCCACCGATGTCACAATCTGAGGCAGAAAAAATACCGCGCGATAAAACATTTTTCCCCATGCCTTATTCAGCAACATTGCCAATAGCAGCGCAAGTATAATGGAGCATGGGACATAGATTAGTGTATAAAGCATCGTATTTTTAAGCGCAATAAATGTATCCGGGTCTGTGAAAACAGATTTGAAATTCATTGCCCCTACAAATACCGGGGCGCTGAATCCATTCCATTCAAAAAAGCTGAGGACAAATGCAATGATAATTGGTATAAAACCCAGACATATCAGACTTATGAGCTGGGGAAGGATAAACACAATTCCCCATCTGTTCCTGGATTTCTCCAGCTTACTTCTTTTCATACGGTTTATCCCTCCCTCTGCTTTGGACTATTTCTGCAGTTCTTTATCCACTTCGGATATAATATTCTCAAGTGTCTGGTCCACATCCTGCTCACCAACCAAAAGCTTCTCAACCTCACCTGTGATGGTGTCAGTCATTCCGGGATGAAGCGCTTCCGCTTCGGGATAAACAAGCGCAGTATCTACTGCATCCAGGAAATACTGAGCATGCTCCGGAGTTCCGGTCAATACAATTTCCTCCAGACCATCAACTGTAGGAACTGCATTTCCCTGACCTTCCATACGGATGTTCTGTCCCTGTGCCCCACAGTAATAGGAAACAAACTCCCAAACTGCATCCGGATTTTCTGTGTTTTTATTAATCACTAACGGTGTCGCAGGCATAGCACACATCGTCTGCGATGCATCCTCATAATAAGGGAATGGCACCACATCGTAAGTAAAGCTTAAGTCCGTAAAATCCGCCACATACCAGCGTCCGGCATACAGCATTCCGGCCTGTCCTGATACGAAGAGTGTATCCGGTGACTCACCGCTTGTCAGTGATCCCGCAAAGGTAAACGCCTTTGACTTGATGTTGTTATCCAGATAAGTTAATCCGGCCTTTGCTCTCTCTGTATCAAACGAAGAGGATTTCATATCCTCAGCATAAACAGACACGTCTGACGAGAACATAAAGGAATACAACGGTCCCCACCAGTTTTCATATACAAATCCCACCTTTGAGGCATCACGCAGTTTTTCCGACAACTCCTGGAGCGCCGCAAAATCCCAATTACCTTCATCCACATATTCCTGCGGCGTCTTTAATCCCAGCTCTGTAAATAAATCTGCATTATAGTAGATAACCATTGGATTACAATCAACCGGCACGCCTGTAATAATGTCTCCATAGGTATAATTCTCCAGAAGATTTTCTGGTATATCGCTGCGCTTGAGATTAGATTCAGAATCGTCAAGATATCCTGTGATGTCCAACAGCATATCAGATTTGTTCAGCTCTCCGTAGGATGCTTCCTCGGAATAAAAACAATCTGGAGCTTCCCTTGAACGAAGCTGTGTCATAATTTTTTCGTTATAATTATCTCCCGGCACACCGACAAACTCTACCTGCGTATTCTCACTCTGCTCGTTAAAAGCGTCCACAGCTTTCTGGTACTGCTCCAGTTCTGCCGCGGATCCCCCAACCATAAACCGGACTACCGTTTTTTCGCCTTCTGCCTTTACAATGTCTGCGCCCCATCCTCCAAACACAAATGTGCTGGCCAATACTGCTGTTAAGATACCTGTCGCCACTTGCTTTCTGTTCATTTGCTTTCCTCCTTGTTTAAGATTTAGTCCTGGTACAGCGTCCTCAAAGTAATCAGACTCTATACTGGTTTTGCCATAGGCAGGTTACGTGTTTCTGTAATTCTATTATAATTTTTTTGGCCTGAAACAAAATACCTCTGCGTGTCCTTATAATGGATTCATGTTGTTTTTTGTGCACCTTTGTAATATAATACAAAAAAGGAGGGATGTTTTTATGAAAATTGAATCATACTATGCTTCAAGATACCCCCAGGAGGTAAATCTCAAATACTGCGGATATGAGGAATGCACCAAGGCTTTTCAAATGCCGCCCCATACCCGCTCCGAATATTTAATCCATTACGTAACTAGTGGTGAAGGAGTTTACATCTGTGAAGGCAAAACTTATCCCCTGCGCGCCAATGATATATTCATAATATTTCCCTCACAGCTTGTGAGCTACCACACCTCCCCGGATGCACCGCTGCACTTTTCCTGGTTTGCCTTTACCTGTGAAAACAGTACGACTTTCATTGAACGGTTAGGCTTTTCTAAAGACCGCCTTGTACGCAGGCTGCACCCACAGTATTCTATAGATGAGGGTATCCGAAGCCTGGTGGAACAGATTGAGACAGTCGGCTACTGCAACGAATTCACCGTACAATCCCTGCTTTTCTCCATATTTGCCAATATTGCGGAATCCTATAATCTCTCCCACAATTATACAAAGGAGAACCAGGCTGGCATCCTTGGCCATATTGGAAAAGCGAAGGCCTATATAAAATGCAATTATATTTATCCCATTACTGTTCAGGATGTGGTAGAGCATGTTGGCTTGGAACGGAGTTATTTCTCAAAAATTTTCCGCAAGTACACAGGTATTACCACCCAGAAATATCTGCTGAATATCAGGATTACCCGCTCACGGCTCCTATTAGAAAGGACGGAATACACAGTTAAAGAGATTTGTTCTTATGTAGGAATGCGCGATGAATATTACTTTTCCAGAGCCTTTAAGCAGTCTGTAGGAATTTCTCCTTCTCAGTACCGGGATAGCTTTCGGAGTAAGTCCTTTTCAGATTCCTAAGTGCTTAAATTATGAACTAGAATTATTTTAACATAAAGGATTTGATCTTTTTGTTTTGTATGGAAGATTTTTTCTGGTAAATCTTGGTTATGCATCTGTATAAAACTTCACCCTAGCAAAGATAAATCTTAGGTTACAGAGCCAGGACAGAAAGTGGCAAAAAACAGTACTTTAGGAGAATTGAGGAATTAAATGAATATGCTGCAAAAAGAAATGGAAGAAAAGATTAAAAAAGTTGCAGATAATAACAGGAAGCTAGTACTCCACCATATCACCCCCTTCCTGCTGGAAGGTTTCACATGTGAAATTACAAGTAATAAAAATCCAAAATTGCAACTCCAGCAAAAAACTTAGCCTGAGCTTTCCCGCTCAGGCTATTATCATTTTTAAGGAAACTTTTCCCCCGATTAATCCTGCACTAAACTCCCATCTTTCCGCTCCAGCAACACCGCCGACGCCGCAAACTCCCCAATCAGCATTCCGCTTAGGATATTACCACTAACGCTCCAATTCATCTCCTCCCCAAACACTTCCGCTACTTCATACTCTCCGGGAAGCTTCCAAACGATATCCGCCGCAGGTTCGCAGAAATTGTGACTGACGACCAAAATCTGCGCCCCCTCATCCCCGACCCGCATCACACTTTGCCAGCCGGTCAGATGGCGGTAACTCTTTCCATTTTCCTGCTTAAGATATGTCTCCCCATCCCGGATAACGCCGGAAACTCTCTTATAAAATGCAATTCCGTCTTCTACAATGTTCCACTGTTCGGGACTAAGCTCATGGATATCTCCCGACAAACACTGCACGCCTAAAAATGTATTACACATAGAATAATACAATCTGCGCGCGTCATCTGTCTTTCGCAGCACTGCCCAAATCTCGCTCTTAGAAGGCTGCAGCACCCTGTGCAGATTTGCGGCGATTACCGGAATCTCCTTCACCTCATGTGCATCAGAAAAAGAAAGAAAGTCGCAAATACTCATCATTGATGTTTCCAGCCGATGCCCTCCAGAAGAACAATTCTCAATCACCAGATCCGGCAGTTCTTCCCGTATCCGCCTAATAAATTCCCTGGAAGCCAGCACCGCCTGCCTCAGACCCTCTCCAGGACTTTCTGCACCGTCACAGCCCACTCCAATGCTGTCGTTATAATCAATCTTTAAATAAGAAAAACTATATTTCCGCAAAAAATCAATCACATGCTCCGCAAGATAAGCAATTGCCTCCGGATTTCGCATATCCCAAAATCTCCTGCAGCCCACAGTAATCACATGCCCATTTCTTTTCAGAAGCAAGTCTGTATTTTCAAAAGCCTGCGCATCCTGTCCCACCGTTTCGATTTCAAACCAAATTCCCGGCCTCATACCCGCATCTCTAATCATTTCGGTACACTTCTTAAACCCTCCGGGAAATAAAGAAGGGTTTATCTTCCAGTCGCCCATACTCATCTCCCAGCCCTTTACCTCGTCAGCATACCATCCGGCATCAATGACAAAATAGTCCATACCCTTGCCTTTGATTTTGGCAAGAATATCCTTTATGTTTTTTTCGGAAGGCATTCCCCAGGTGGTACAAAATTCATTGAAAATCACAGGAAGCTGTGTTTCTTTCCATCGATCCGGCTTCTTTTCCGAGCTTACCAGGCGGCGGCAAACCTCCTCAAAACCGCCTGTACACACAGTCAAATAAGCCTTCGGTGACTCAAACCGCTCACCCGGACGCAGGAGCTTTTTCCAATGTCCAAAGTCCAAATCCGCCAGTCCTCCGGAAAAGCACAGCTCCTGCTCTCTCCGGTAAAACTCCATCTGCCATGAGGATGGCACGGAAAGCTTTGCCCCCCAGGCAACACCGGCCGCTTCATCTTCCACCCCGGCTATGGGGAAAAACCGCCTCACCGGAAGGGAGCCTGTCTGTCCAAACCGTTCACTGGCAGCTCCATACCCTGACCAACTGGGCTCCAGTTGCAAATCCTCAAGAGGAATTTTCTCCAACCGCCCTTCGTTACTCCATTTACTCCGAAGCCTGCAGACCTTTACACTCCCTATATCTTCATATCTTTCTGACGGGAATATACCTCCTATCGAGAAGCTAGAGAGCATTTCCAGCGCCAAATCCCGGTCAGTCGTATTTGTCACCGCCGTAGACACCTGCAAAAAATTCTCTCCGCACCGGTATTGGACAATATGTTCTGCCCTGATTGCGGAGGATGCTAACACAACATGCAGTTCCTGACCGCTCTCAGTCTCTTCCATATAATCTTCCTGATAAACCAGCTCTTTGGACGTCTGCCCATTCCGGTATGTATGCCCGTTTGAAAATCCGTTAGGGTAATCATCTCCCTCTACACGGACCTGCACACAATTATCCTGATGATACCGCTGCCTCTCAATAATGCCAGTCATGTCCCGCTTCACAGCCGGGTACAAAGAAAATCCAGCCTGTCCATCCTCCTGTATACACAGACAAACTATTATATCCCCAAAGTTATACTCTTTCACCTGTATACAATTCCCCATAACATCTCCCTCGGTCTATTAACACTTCGTCAAGTCACACAGCGTATTTCTTCACCAACTCTAACAGCTTCATAACTTCCCCAAGCATCTCCCTGGGAAAAACCCGGTAGTTGTGTATACAATCCTTTTCGTCCATCAGTCTCGCTGCCATACCGTCCCCGCCGTCCACAGTACACTGATAAAACAGTTTGTCGCCATATTTACTGTGCAGTGCATAGAAATCATCTAAATCTCCAATGACCTCAATCCCTTTCCCGGCCTGATAAATTTTCTCATACACCTCCATCCAATGTCTGGCGGAGGGCTGCCCCTCGCCATACACCCACTGTACCGCATTCAGCGCCGGGGTACGCAGCAGCGCAGGCAGATGGTTCAGATTTCCCACGCCATCCAGATGATAAATCGTGTGGGACAATTCCTCACTTGCTCTTTTAATCTCCGGGTATCCGTAATCCATATACATATCCGGTCCGATCATATAAGCAAAATCATCCTGCAGAATGTATGACGGACTCGTACTAAACATCCCGCCCCAGTCCGTATATCCCGGATTTCCCTGCGCAAGAACACCTGCCAAATCTCTGTACGCAGCCATCCATGCCTCATAAACCTCCTGCTGAAGCCTGTGTACCTCTTCCTCCTCATCTATCAGTGCGAAAATTAATTCCTGGCTTCCTGTGAAATTGGCAATCACATCTTGGAAACCGCCCAAATCAGGCATTCCTAAAACCACCTTGCCCTGCCACCGTTCCATTCCCGCTCTGTATAAATCCTTAATCCTTTTCGCCCAAATATTTTCCGGGTCATACTGAATATGTATATCCGAAAGTTCCCGTGCAGGTGCCTGATACCACACAGACCCCGTATCATTTTTAAGCTCCGCTCCGCAAAAACCGGCCAAAGCTCCCGGCCCAAACGTCCACATGTTTACCATTGGAAACGCATCCCCAAGAAACGCGCATTTGCTCAGTTCGTAGTCAATGCGGTCAATAATCTCCTCCGGCGTATACTGAAGCTGATTACAATTTGCCTGTGACAACAGGGGAACGTTCGGCTCTTCCCGCTCAGGCTGGAATGCATCCCTGACCATCACCTTTACCAGCGGCCGTCCTAGTCTGCCTTCCCACCATCTGTCATAAATATCACCCAGCTCCCGATACCTTTCCTTTTCAAAATGAATTCCCATAAGCCCTCTCTTATCTCTCTTATTTTTGTCTTATTTTTCACTTATCTATTTCTAATCCTCTCTCCTATACTCCGAAGGATTTTTCCCTGTAATCTTTTTAAAGATAATGTAAAAATAGTTATAATTTACGAAACCCACCATCTCGCATATTTCCATGCCCTTAAAGCTCGTGCTGCGAAGAAGCTCCTTCGCTTTTTCTATCCGGTATAAATTCAGATAATCATTAAAGCTGCATTGATACTCCTTCTTAAAAACTCGTCCTAAATAGGCTGTATTCACCTGAAGCAGCTCCGCCAGAAAGGCCAGCGAAAGATTGCTGTCATCATAGTGCTTTTCCACATAATCCAGCACATATTTCACAGTACGGCTATAGGTCTTTTCCACCAGGAGAGCCTCGCCTACTCCCATAAGCACCTTTTTCATTCCCTCAACCGTAGTTTTTTCCGAAATCTCATTCAGTGCTTCATACTTCATCCTCATAATCCGGTTCCGGTCCCAGAGCGGATAGGATTCAAACCGCTCGAATATATGAAACAAGATTTCCAAAGAAGCGTTTCGTATGGCAAAAGGATCATAAAGTTTTTCTCTGCCGCCAAACCTTCCGAATACCTTTTCCACGCAGGCCTTCCACTCCTGCAGCTTTCCGCTTCGCATACAGTCAGAAAACTCCTGTAAATCCACCTCCAGATGATACGAATCACCTGCCAGATACTGTTCAATTTCCGTAAAAAGCAACACCACATTCTGTCCGAAAACATATTGATATTCCAGCATTTTTACTGCCTGTGCATATGATTTGGCAAGCTGCCTGTGAGAGTCGCAGCTATCCCCCATGCTCACAGATACATTCATGTGAAGTTCCCTGTTAATCCTGCGGATGCACTGATATAAGATATCCTTTTCCCGCTCAAAGTCCGCTGAAATATGTTTTTCCCTGAAAAAAACGACGGTCCTGGACTGGTGGTCTGTAAATACGATACCCAGCCCCGATTCCTCAAGCATCTCCTCACATACCCTGAAAATATCAATTACATGCTCCTGCTTCCTGGTTTCCTCCTCGCCCGGCATACACTGAACGACTGCTGCCACAAAGCTATATTCATCAAAATCCAATTCCAGGAAATCAAGCCTGCTGCGCAGTTCTCTTGATGTGATAGTCCCCTGAAGAATCCTGTTCATCACATTATTTTTCAAAAGCTCAAAATGTTCACGATTGTCATATCTCGAAATAACCTTATCGGAAAGGCTGTCCAGGATTTCTTCAATAGCCTTTGCCATTTCCTGCTCTGATGAGGGCTTCAGCAGATAATCCGCGACCCCCAGCTTCATTGCCTGATGCACAAGCTCAAAATCGTTATAACCGCTCAGGACAATAATCCTGCACGGCTCCTTTGCCTGAAGCGCTCTGCTGATGAGTTCAAGCCCGTCCATTTTAGGCATACGGATATCTGTTATCAGTATTTCCGGGTGAAATTCCATGATCTGGCGCAGGGCCTCTTCTCCGTCCTCGGCCATGCCCGCTATCTGAATTCCATAATCCTCCCAAACCAGCATCCGCGAGATTCCTTCCCGTATTTCCTTCTCATCATCTGCTATGATCATCCTGTACAAGGCGTTCCATCTCCTTTTTCTGTATCGCCGGAATCACGATTTTTATTGCAGTTCCCATTTTTTCAATACTTCTGATCATCACTCCGTACTCATTGCCGAACATCAGCCGGATTCTCTGATTGACATTCCTGATTCCCACACTGGAGCCTTCTTCATTGATAGCTGCTTCCTCAAGGTTTTCCTTTATCTGGCTGAGCCTTTCCGGTGAAATCCCTTTGCCGTTATCGTATACGGTAATCTCCAGCTTTTCCTGCTTCTGTTTCACCACAATGCCCACGATTCTTTTCTCTCCCTCTCCGGAAAAACCGTGGCGGATGGTATTCTCAATAATGGGCTGCAAAATCAGCTTCGGAATACCATAGTCCAGATATCTGTCCTCACTTACAATATCGATATCAAGCCGATTATCCAGACGGTAATTCATAAGTTCCAGATAGGATTTCACGTAATCCAGCTCATCCTCAAGATAGACCACCTTTTCCTTATAACGGCTGCTCCAGCGAAATAAATTCCCCAACAGACACACCATTTGTGCTGCCTTTTCATCCCCTGCCTTGAGCGCCTGGGCTTTAATACTTTCCAATGTATTGTATAGGAAATGTGGGTCGATCTGTGCCTGCAGTGCATTGAGTTCTGCGTTTTTGCGCTGGATTTCCGCGTTATACACCTGGTTAATGTAATCCTGAAGCTTTTTACACATTTCATTGAAAGACGCGCTGATTTTTCCGATTTCGTCATTAGATAAAATCGGAACATTCACCGCAAGATTGCCGCTTTCCACCTGCTCCATGGCCTCTACCAGCACCTTCATCCTCTTGTGGAACTGACGGCTGATGAGGATGCCCAGCGTTGCGGAAAAAATACAAATCCCAATGACAATTCCCACCGCCTGCCTGTTCATTGTCCTTACCCGGCTTCTCAGCACCTCGCGGGCAAGACTGTAAGAAACGGTAAGCCCGGAAGTCCCAGCCTCCTGTTCACTGTAGAAAGCTTCCTCTCCCTGCCCCCGCTCCTTCTTCTCGTCTCGCTGCATCTTCTCGTCTCGCTGCTCCTTCTCGTTTCGCTGCTCCTTCTCTCCGCCTTCCTGGGTTGTATAAACCAACTCGCCTAAACGGTTATGAACCTGGATTTTACCCTCACTCTCTGTTGCACTCTCCTGAAAAAGGGAGTCCAGCCTATCTGTGGGCACATTGATTATAATGTACCCATAAGTGTGGACACATTGAAAAGTGGGGGGCCCCTCTCTTTAGACAGACCTTCTCGTCTGACCCTTAAATCTAAACATCCCC
>JNKJ01000006.1:112802-387526 GCA_000702025.1 Blautia schinkii DSM 10518 | reverse complement strand
GAATTCAGCGAAGTAAAGTCTGTCATAGACAGCTACATGGATTACTATAATAATGAGCGTTACCAGTGGGATCTTGCAAAGCTTTCCCCAAACGAGTTTTATGAATTTTTCACCACCGGGGAATATCCGCTGGATATCCCTGGCAGGCCGGCCTGTCCGGTGATCGCCAAAAAACCGGAGGAATTAGGCGCCGGGGTGCTTCAAGGCACAATAGCTACTTAAAACATCATAGAATACCATGATAATAGAAAACAGGACATCTGGGCACAGGATACAGGCACCAAAGAGGTGGCAAAACTAAATCGCCCCACTTTCAAAAATGTCCTTGACAAGGGGTACAGTTCAGATGAGATACCACGCAACCGGAATCCTTCTCGGAAATTTAGAAGAATCAAATATCTTACCTGCAAAGGTGATGACATCTCCTCTTTCCTTTAGTGTATAAGCAGACGGATTATCCCTGGCAATATACATATCCTCCTCATGTTCCTCAAGCTTTTTCACTATTTCCGATTCACCAAAGGGAAAGCTGGGCCGGATTTCCGCATAACCCTCACTGCTATAAGAAAACACAGAATTTTCCAGGGTCACCAGTACAATGTCACTAATATCTGAATCCGCAGAGCTCACGCCGAGAAAAAATGCGTTGATATTGCTAATGTTGGAATAATCCCGGCTGCGCTCGGAATCCTCGTTGATCGCACTGAGGATTCTCGACAGCTCGCTGCTGTGGATATGGTTCGCCAGGTCATAGACCATATTGTACTTTGTCTGCAGATAATGCGTTGCCTTATCAAGCTGGGTTTTGCCCAGGGCAATCTCTTTTTCCTCCAGAATCTCGATACTGTCCTTTACCAGATACGCTGTAGTACATGCCACTGCCGTAGAGATAAAAATAATATACAGAATTACGATCTTATAAAATACACTGATATTTTTGAATTTTTTTATCATAAATTCATCCTTTAACAGCCCCCACTGTTAAACCTGAAATGAACTGCTCCTGGGCCAGCAGATAAATCACCACAATGGGCACTGTGGCAAAAAGCACATAGGCAAAAACGCTCCCCCAGTCAGAGGCATACGGACCAATCGCCGTATAAATCCCGACTGTAATCGTGACCTTCTGCCCAATCAACAGCGGCGTCAGGAAGTCATTCCACATAGATAACCCGATAAAAATGGCTACCGTAGTGGTACAGGGCTTGATCAAAGGCAAAACCACCTTCGCAAAGATTTCAAACTGCCCGGCACCGTCCAGAATCGCGGCCTCCTCCAGCTCTACCGGAATCGTGCGCACATATCCTTCAAACATAAACACCGAAAAGGAAATGCTCCCCGATACAAAAACCAAAATCAGTCCCGGAAGTGTACCTAAAAAGCCGCTTCCTTTAAACATGGTCACAAGAGGAACATACACGATCACATAAGGCACCATCAGCCCAAATAGGAAATAAACGTAAAGGCTTTTTGATATTTTATTTTTCACTCTGGATAAATAATAACCCGCCAGCGCAGACACTGCAAGGCAAATCGCCGTTCCGAAAAACGCAATGCAGATAGAGTTAAAATACATGGTGCCCAAATGCACATTCGGGCTGTTCAAAACTTTTGTAATATTATCAAACGTAGGCGGAATCGGGATAGAAAGCGGTGACTTGGTGATATCTGCCGTACTTTTAAACGCATTGACAAAGGCCAGATAAAGAGGGACCGCAGTCAAAACCGCCAGCATTCCAATCAGCAGACGGGCAGCCCACTGCTGTATCCTTGTTTTGGTATTCACAACTGAATGCATAATCATCCCCCTATCTTGTTCGAAGCCTTAAGCTGTAAAACAGAAATCCCGGCTATAAACACAAATAAAAAAACAGCGATTGCCGAGGAGTAACCTAGCATATTATTGCCAAACGCCTGTGTGACAATGTTATAGGTAATTGTTTCCGTTGAATAACCCGGCCCGCCGTTGGTGATAACCTTAACAATGTCGTACTGTCTCATTTCTGTCATAATACTCATAATCGTGCAGATTGTAATTCCCGGAACAATCATGGGCAGAGTAATATAGCGGAACTGCTGACGGGAATTCCCCCCGTCTATCATGCAGGCCTCATACAGCTCCTCCGGAACGGTCTGCAGATAAGCCAGATAAATCACCATATAAAAACCTATGGTACGCCAGATTTCCACCACACAGATACTTCTGATAGAATTTTTTGCGTTTCCGATAAAATCACTTACCAGACCGGACAGACCGACCCATTCCAATACTGTATTTAATATTCCCGTATACGACAGAATGGACATCCATACAAAAGAAATCGCCACTGTGCTCAGCACATAAGGTAAGAAGAAAACGCTTCTCACAACATTGGTAAGCTTTCCCCTTTTATTTAATAGAAAAGCAACAGCCAGACCGCCCACATTTACAGCAATGCCTACACATAAGGTAATCTTCACCGTATTTCCGATAGCACCGAACAATCTTGTGTCTGTCAGCATGGATGCGTAATTTTTAAGACCCACAAAATGAAACTGCTGGGAAATCCCGTTCCAGTCTGTGAGACTCAGGAAAAATGCGCCGATAATAGGCATGATTAATAAAACCGTGTAAATCAAAATTGCAGGAACAACGAATAAAATAGATTTTTTCTTCATGATGTCTTTCCTCATTTAAAAAAGTGGGCTGCCGGGAAACGAATAACCTGCATTCCATTTCCTGACAGCCGCGTTTTTATATCATCCTTCCAGCATCCGTGCAAATTCCGCATCCCAGGCTTCTAATTCCGTTTTCACGTCTGCACCTGTAAAAACATTCTGAAGGGATTTCCAGGTATAATCCTCAAATCCGGACGGAAGCTTATAATCACCTACAAGCTTGGTAATTTCAGGTACTACCTCCATATTGTCATAATTTTCAAGGAACTCTGTCTGCAGGGTGCCCATCTCATAAGTCACCGGCTCTTTTGTCACCGAGTAAACTCCGTCTGCCTGAAGATAATAGCTGTATAAATCCTTATTTCCACCTAAAACATATTCGCAGAATGTAAACGCTGCCTCTTTGTTTTCACAGGTTTCGGAAACTGCCCAGTATCCCGGCATGGTACAATAGCTGGACGCGCCGGAAGGAGTCGGCATTACAAATACACCAAACTTATCCTTGTACGCCTCATCAGAATCGATGGTAGCACAAGCCCAGGCCCCATCCATAAACATAGCTGCGCTTCCGGACAAAAATTCCGCTGATGCCTGAGGATGGCTGAAGGACATGCTGCCCTTATGATAATAGCCTGCATTGATGAGATCCTGCCATTTAACAAGCGTCTCTTCAATTACCGAATCTGTCCAGGAAACCTCACCTGCCAGAACCTGCTTATTAAATTCCGGATAAGCTGCTTCCACTTCCGCATTCACCACACCACTCCAATAACCAAAGCTTGTGGCCCAGCTGTCCGCAGCACCCACACCCATCAAAGGTGTGAAACCAGCCTCTGTCAGCTTATCGCAGGCTGCTGTAAATTCATCCCAGGTCTTGGGAACCTCTGTAATACCTGCTTCTTCAAACTGCTGTTTGTTATAGTACACCTGACTGCGCAGGGCCGTGTATGCAGGAATCAGGTTTTTGCTTCCATTATTAGTAACAATGTAGCCGTCTTCATATTTGGATAATAACTCCTCCGGAACCTCTGCATATACCCCTTCGATATCCGCCAAATCCACAGGGTCAATGTTCACGTCCGGCATATTTCCTGCTGACAGCATGGTTTTCAAGAACTGCGGCCTGGAATCACCTGTCATTAACACCTTCTCGATTTTAATATTCGGATTGTCAGCCTCAAACGTGTCAATAATGTGCTGGTAATAATCCGCCGTATAATTGTCCGTCTCAAAAACCGCCCATGAAATCGTCACCGGCTCACTTTCGGCGTGAACCATAGTGCTGCTCATAGCCGCAATCATAACCGCAGCCCCCAAAATTGTACAAATGCGTCGCTTTTTCATTGTAACTACCTCCCTTTCCCTTTGTTTGTTCTGGTTTTTATTATGAATTTATTATAGAATGGGGGATTTATATATTCAACTTTAAAAAATGTAGATAACTCTCTGATTTTATAGCAGACATTAAAACATTGGAATTGCCAAACATTTGGGTTGGAAATGATGGAGTGGCATGATATGATAAAAACATATAACATCATAGTTTTTACGGCGAAGGGGGACATAATTTATGGAAGCAACAGGAATTAGCCAGCGGGTAATTGAAGAAATCTGCAGTCTGGCCCAAAAATATAATGTCAGCAAGGTAATCTTATTTGGTTCCCGTGCCCGTGGGGATTACAAGAGAACCAGTGATATCGATTTGGCAGTGGAAGGTGGAGATTTTGTCCGTTTTGCGCTGGATGTGGATGAGGAGACATGGACGCTTTTGAAATATGATATTATTGATTTAAATAGGGATATCCAGGAAGAACTAAAGGAGTCCATTAAAAAGGAGGGGAAAATACTTTATGAAAAAGTATGAGAATTTTTGTTCTTCTTTATCAAATATGAAGGAGATTTATAATTATGAAGAACCCTTTGACAATGTTATTTTGACAGGCTTAGTAGGGTTATACGAAATATGCTTTGAGCAGTCTTGGAAAATGATGAAGGAACTTTTGGAGGCCCACGGTTATGATGAAGGGTCTACAGGCTCTCCAAAAATAATTCTTAAAACAGCGTACAAAGCCGGAATGATTAAAGATGAAGGCTTATGGCTTCGGGCATTGCAGGAGAGAAACAATGTGGCCCATTCCTATAATCAGAAGATTGCATTGGGAATTATTAAGCAGGCAAAGGAAGATTTTTATGATATGTTTTGCAGGCTAAAAAAAGAAGTTGAGGCCAGCTGGCTTTTGGAGTAGGTATGCGTCGCGGCTTCGCGGAGGCCAATATGATATAGTAATGCTATTAGTGCCTCCCGGCGTAAATACACCATGCATTTGCGCCGGGAGACACTAGCTGATAATCCGTTAGCACAGCCTAAGACATACAATACCTGTTAGAATCACACCACCAAAACACATCTGTCCGGCAAGTGCAGCATTTCTGTGCGGTATATAGGTTCCTCCTTCATATCATACAAAGCCCCATTAACTTTAAGAAGCGGTGATTTTCTTTTAATTCCTAAAAGCCCGGCTTCCTCCTCATCCGCATATCCGATTTCTATAGTAAAATGCATCTGTTGGACCTCAGTTAGCCCGTACTTGTCCTTCAGCAAGGCTCTGACAGACTGTTCCATATTTTCTTTAATTATATCACAGTATGCCGCCGCGTAGTAATTACGTTCCAAACGGATAGGAATCCCGTCTGCAAAACGAAGCCTTTCCATGTAAGCAATCTTCTGGCCTTCCTTCACCTTTAACTTCTGTACATCCAGATCTGTTGCCTTAGTAAATCCTACCTTGATCACCTTACTGCCAGGCTTAAATCCCAGCATCCTGCACGTTGCACTGAAACTGGTAGATGCAAGACTTTCACTATAATGAATACCCTTGATAAAAGTTCCTTTTCCCTGCTTACGGATGAGATACCCATCCTCCATTAGCTTACTGTAAGCTCTTCGCACTGTCACACGACTGATTCCGTATCTTTCCTGCATCTCGCTTTCTGAAGGAACCCTGCTTCCGGGAACAAGCTCACCGTTCAGCATCTGCGTTGTAAACAAATCAATAATCTGCTGATAAATTGGTGTCTGTGAATTTTTATCAATATCCATATACATATGTGATTCCATCCTATCCTAAGTAATTTGGTAAATAATGGAAGTTATTCTTATGAGTTATTGTATCGTTCCCAGAAAATAAAATCAACATTTAACTAATGAAATATGACTTTAATAATATTTTTCCATATATCTTTGATATCCCATCTCATATCTGGAGTTATTCTCCTTATCGGGAACAAATATCTTTGTAACCTGAATCATTTCTTTTGCTGCACTTTCCACATCATGAAATATACCACAAGCTGCTGCTCCCAGGATTGCCGCTCCCATAGATGACGCCTCCGTATTCTGAGTACAGGCGAAGGGAATTCCCATCGTATCCGCCCGAAGCTGGTTCCAGATATCCGACCTTGAAGTTCCTCCTCCTATTCTTATTTCCGATGGCCGTTCCCCTTTACAAGTAAGACAAAGCTCCATGACTCTACGGGATTCATATGTCAAAGCTTCAACCGCCGCAGCAAAAATATCTACACCGGTAGTCGTTAACTCCATTCCTTCCATGCGCCCTTTTTCTACGGTACTGGCAGGATAAATGAAGATGCTCTTTGGTCCATGGAACTGTACCTGGCCCCATAACCTTTCAAATGTTTCCTGGTTGGCATCTTGGAAAAATGTGCGTACTACCCACTCTAGATAAGTCCCATATGCAGGAATAGCCCCCATTACAATCCAGGATTTATTGAAACAACCACAACCTGTTAGCACCTCGTTTTTCCTCTGCCTGAGAAGCTGTTCATTCATAACTATGTCTTTACGAAAAAAACCGAAATGATCAAAAGTGCCGGTAATATTCCCCATAAGTGTGTCTGTGTTCTCATTTAAACCCAGTCCTGCAAATCCAAGGCTGCAGTCATGCGCTCCCGGTATGACCGGTACAGGATAGGGAAATCTAACATTGCCATATTCTACAACTGACCCTATAACCTCTCCTGATTCTACAATTTCCCCAAGCTGTATATCTGTAAGTCCCAGATATTCCAGAAGCTCTTGGTCCCACCAAGCGGACTCTAAATTCAAAAGCGATTTCCGAAACGCCATTGTCTTGTCATTTACCGGAGCAAGCCCCAGCTTTCTCAATATGTACTGTTGATTTGTGATACAATAGGCAGTCTTACCTATTATTTCACGCTTATTTTCACAAAGCCAAAGATATTTTGCCGGCACAGATGACCAGTCCGGAACGCTGCCGATTTTTCTTATCACCTTTTCATAGCCCATATCGTCTAACAATGTGGAAATTTGCCCGCCCCCTCTGGTATCAAAAGACAAAATTAACGGAGTTAAAGGACGATATGTTTCATCACACAAAATCAGGTTGTCTCCAAAAAATGAGAAAGCCAACGCTGAAATCTGTATCTTCTCTCTATCCAATTTGCTTACTACGTCCGACATGCAACATACCGAATTATCCCATAGTTGTTCCGGATTTAACTGAGCGTATCCCTTGCACGGCGAAACAATACAGTTATGTTTGGAAGCAGAAAACAAAACACTTCCATCTTCTGCCTCAATAAAAGACACCCGCACACTGCTTGTCCCAAAATCCACTGTCAAAATTCCCTCTTTTATTCAACTCACCCCCTATCAAATCACTGCGTTAAGCCACTCCCCTGTCTCCATATAATGCCGCAACGTATCCGCCATGATTCTGTAAGTCATTTCAAAAATGTCAGCGCTTGTCCCGGCTAGATGGGCTGTCATGGTCACATTGTCAAGCTTAAAAAAAGGATGGTCTGAAGGCAAGGGCTCCTGGTGAAATACATCAAGCCCGGCTCCCCCGATTTTCCGTTGCTGAAGAGCCTCAAGCAGAGCCTCTTCTTCCACAAGCCCGGCTCTTGCCGTATTGATAAAGAAACAAGTTGGTTTCATCAGTGCGAACTGCTCCCTGCCAATCATATTTCTTGTCTCATCTGTTAGTCTGTAGTGAACAGATATCACATCAGATTTTCGGCACAATTCATTAAGCTCTGCCGGTTCGCAGCCAAGAGCCATTATTTCATCCTTTGTCATGTAGGGATCATATATTAAAACATGCGCGCCAAAAGCGTTCATAATTGCGGCGACGCGTCTCCCTACCATTCCCCCGCCCACCAGCCCTACCTGCTTATCACAGATATTATAAGAATAAGCGGAGTTTGGGAAATCCTTTCCAAAGTCATGCTCATATATCTTTCTATGGCTTCTGGCGATATTTTTCATCTCGGATATGATAAGTCCCACAGTAAATTCAGAAACAGGAACTGCCAGCCTTCCTGGCGAATTGATAACCCTAATGCCCTTTTCTGCAGCTGTCTTTAAATTGATATTCTCCACACCACTTCTCATAATGCATATAGCCTTTAAACATTCTGCCTGCCGTATAGCCTGACTGCTGACGGCGCTTATATGTGAAATTACTATTTCTGCGTCCCTCATTTTTTCTGCCATTTCCTGATTTACAGGCAGGACATCCGGACCATATTTCTCAAACTGCAGAAACATCTGGCTGAATGTTTCATGATCTGTGATTTCCGGCCTGTCGCGGACAAACTCCACCAGATATCCATACTTTTCAAACTCTCGAAATCTCTCCATCTGTCCATCTTTTACTATATAGTCCACAATAACCAGTATTTTTTTCATCTTATCCCCCTGTTACCCCATAAATTACTTACATTCAAATTGACATAGCTGCATTTTCTTTAACAAATACTCATATAAAGCTTTTTGAGTGTATGTGCCAATATCAAATAAACTTCCGCCAGCCCCCTCCTTCTTCGTATAATCACAAATGGTGTCGTGATAGAGCTGAAAATATTCGGTTCCTACATTAAGCTTATTAATGCCTTTTCGAAATGCCTGTGCCATCTGTTCATTAGGAATGCCGCTTCCTCCATGGAGCACCAGAGGCACCTTCACTGCTTCATTAATCTCCTCCAGCCTTTTAAGGTCAAGCTTTGGCTCAGTCATATATACCCCATGGGCGCTTCCAATGGCTACCGCTATAGAATCCGCCCCTGTTCTGGCACAAAACTCTGCAGCAGCATGGGGCTGTGTATAGAGGTCCTTTACTTCACCATCTCCCCTGGCGGCAATGCCCACATGCCCAAGTTCTGCCTCAACATCAACACCCAATGCATGGGCTGTTTCTGTGACCTTGGATGTGATTGTAATATTTTCCTCAAAAGGCAACATGGAACCATCTATCATAACAGAGGTAAATCCCGCCTTAATTGCCTGAAGAATGTATTCATAATCACTGCAATGGTCCAAGTGTAGGCCTACCGGCACTTTTGCTTTTTCTGCCAGCTCTTTCACCATACCTGCGAAAGTTCCCAGGCTTGTAAGCTGGTTTAAATACTGGTGCTCCGGATACAACATCACAATGACAGGCTTCTTCAGTTGCTCGGCCGCCCTGATTACCGGATACACGGTATTATAATCTACGCAGTCAAATGCCAGCGCGGCTGTATCTGCTTCATCAACCATTTTTAATATTGTGCTAACCTTCTCAAATGCCATATTTTTTACTCCTTATATTCACTTATATTTATAGCGCGTAACTGTTCACTGCCTTCACAGTTACAATACAAAACTCCATTTCAGTTGGGTTGGGCAAGGAATTTTTTTCCACTCACTGTCCAACACTATGCTATATTGACTTCTGTATAAATTTTTCTATCTGAGCCTCATTTTCCACAGCATGGTGTGCCCCTGCCTGCGAAGCATTCACGGCCCCCACAGCACAGCCAAACCGCACCGCAGTTCTCATAGACGCCCCCTTTAAAACCTGGTGTATAAATCCCGCGACAAAGTTATCACCACATCCTGTGGTATCAACCACTGGAACAGAAAATGCATCCATATAGAACTCTTCCTTAAGGTTTTTAAAATAACAGCCTTTATCTCCCAGCTTAATCACCACATTCTGCACACCGGACTTAAGAAAAAAACGTGCTATACGTTCCGGCTCACGTTCTCCGGTTATATAAACAGCCTCTGTAAGACTTGGCATCAAAAAGTCAGTATATGGATATATCCCCTTTACAGTGTCTGGCCCGATTTGTCCGATATCCGCTGTCATATCCGCAAACGTGAGGATTCCCCTCTCTTTCGCCCTTCGGAAGAGAATTTCCCCGTCTCCTGTATCCAGCTTACCAAGATGAAAAAGACTACCCAAAGATATGGCTTTTGTCCTGTCCAAAATACTGTCCGCGATTTCTTCCTGGCTCCAATGATAATTTTTTCCCGGGTCGAGAAGAAAGCTCCTCTGTCCATCATCTCTGCAGACACATATAGCCAACAGGTTCTGCACCTCTGCAGACCTTTGAACAAAAGAAAGATTCACCGGTTCTTTTTCAAGTTCCGAATAAATAGAATCGGACATAGCATCTGCACCCAGTTTTACCAAAAGCGCTGTTCTGCTTCCCAAACGCCCCAATACGACTGCCTGATTATTGGCATCTCCTCCGGAGGTAATCTCTGTCTTACGTGCCGTCACAGAATCTCTCAAAAGCGCATCCTGAGGAATTCCAAGCATTACAATATCCTGTGCTGCAAACCCTATACATATAACATCAATATCTTTTTCTATCATTATCACACCTTCATGGCTCATATTTAATAACAATTTTCTTACATGGTAGATGTTTCTCCACGATTTCAAATGCACTTAAGATATCATCAAAAGCAAAAACATGAGAAATATAATCATCAAGATTAATCAATCCCATGTGAATCCAATTGATAATCATATGATGTGCCGCTGCCTCCTTAGGTTTAATGGGCATATGCAGGAACTGAAGCTTCCAATTGTAAGGTGCGAGACTCCAGTCAATGTCTGTCCGCATTTCCGGGGATATGCCATACACAAGTATTTCCCCTCCGTCTTTTACAACCGTTAACCCTTGGTTTATAATCTCGTTCACCCCTACGGCATCCAGGACGAAATCCACACCCCGGGGACAAATGGAGCGTACCGCCGTACCAGGTGCTATGCCCTTACTGTTGTACACAAAATCCGCACCGGCTGCCGTAGCCTCCTCTAACTTTTCCGGGAGAATATCAAAAGCAATAATTGGCGACACTCCCAGAAGCTTTGCAAATTTGATAAAAGTCAGCCCTACAGGGCCTGCGCCGAAAACAGCCAGACTTTTCCCGCATTGGAAACCGAAATGCAGTGCGGCTGCCAACACTTCACGTAAAGTTACGATCATAGTACTTTTAACCGGGTCGAAATCCTGTGGAAGGGTCATCTGCGTATAAATACTTTCTTCAAATCCAGGTGTGAAAGGCCCCGAACCATTTCTGGCCATAGCCTTCCAGTCCCTGCCTACCAGGTACTCTGAATAACCGCCCCAGGCAGACTCATATCCTCCAACCGACATCGGAATATTGGCCGATATAACAAGGTCGCCTTCCTTAAACTGCTCCACGTCTTTTCCGCACTTTATCACCCTGCCCACAGCCTCATGTCCCAACAGAGCCGGATACTTGGTCACACCCTTAAACTTACCATGTAAAATTTTTGTGTCTGTTCCGCTGCATATCCCACAGGCCAGATTTTGAATCAAAAAACTGCTGGAATCTATCTCCGGTACAGGTACTTCCACTATCTCTAAACGATGATCCTTTGTAACTGCCAAGCTTTTCATAAAAAACCTCCATTTTTTCTCAAAATTCAAGTACACTCCAACATACTTGCACAAGCCGCACATCCTTGCATGACCTCATACATCTGTGCAGCCCGGCACCCCACTGAAGGCTGTTATACAGCTACTTCACTGCCCCCATGGTCAGTCCGCTGATCAAATGCTTCCTCACCAAAATCCCCAGAATAATAACCGGCATTGCTACTAAAATACCCGCTGCGGCAATCTCGCCCCACCGTATTCCTTCAAAAGATATAAAGCTGGTGATGGTAACCGGCGCTGTTTTTGTATGATAACCGCTGAGAATCAATGACAGAAGAAATTCATTCCACACAGTAATAAAGCATAAAATGCCTGTAGCCGCCACTCCGCCCTTGATTAATGGTATATCCACGGCCCAGAATGCTCTTAGTCTCGTTGCTCCGTCAATTCTCGCAGCATCTTCCAGTTCTATTGGAACCCCTTCAATAAATCCCCTGGACATCCAAACCGTAAAAGCAAGATTAAACATAAGGTAAACAATTATCAACCCCAAATAGGTGTCCTGCATTCCCAAAAATTTGAAAATTACGTAGTAAGGAATTGCAATCAGTATGGGGGGAGCCATTTTTGTTGATAACAGCCACATCATCGTTCCCTTTTTATTTTGCATTTTAAATCTGGCAAGAGCATATGCCATTGGGATTCCCAGTATCATTGCCAATAATGTAGTTGACACAGATATAATAATACTGTTCCTATAGCTCTTCATAAACGTCCCTTGAAGTAATACTGCCTTAATATTCTCAAGTGTAGGTGTAAAAATCCATTTAGGTGGTACAGCAAAAGCGTCTACCCTTGTCTTCAGGGCCGTTGTCACAAGCCAGTACACAGGGTATACACAAATAATCACACAGCACCATACAAAAACATTTCGGAATATTGACCAGACTTTTTCTTTTTTATACATTCCCATCAATCTATTCCTCCTGCCTGTTAATCAATATTTTTTTGCCCACCGTATTACAGATAACAAGAACAATCAGCAGCATAATAATGCATATGGCTGATGCATAACCCACATTTAGAAACTTGAAATTATTGATGTATGCATAATAACTCAAGGTTTCCGTGGCAATCCCCGGACCGCCGCTTGTCATCACGTAGACAGTATCCATCCATTTAAACAAATCCATGAACCGGAAAACTACTGCAATGCTAATAATCGGCTTCAAAAGAGGTAACGTAATGTAGCGATAAGTCTGCCATTTTGTGGCACCATCCACAAGGGCTGCCTCATATGGTTCCTGTGGCAGCGCCTGAAGCCCGGAAAGTAGAATTAAGGCCACATACGGAGTCCATTCCCAGATATCCACCACAATCATTCCCACCAGCACCCAGCTCCTTGAAGATAAAGGGTCTATTGTCCCCAAACCTGCCAAAGACAAAAAGTAGTTTAAATTTCCAAACTGAGGGTCATAAAACATCTTCCAGTATAAAGCTACAACTACCGGTGTAATAATCATTGGAAGTAGGATACCAATCTGAGCGAGTCCCTTACCTTTAATCTTCTTTGACAGGCAAATAGCAATAAGCATTCCCAGTATAAGCTCTACGACCAAACTCCCTGCTGTAAAACCCACCGTTACTTTCAGAGAATTCCAGAAACGGTCATCTTGAAATATGTCTATATAATTTTTCAAGAACACAAATTTTCTGCTTGCCACTTTCGCAAGGTTATAGTCCTGCAGGCTGAACACCAGAGCAAAAACCGTAGGCACCATAGTAATCAAAAGCAATACAATCCGGCCTGGATAGAACAGCAATTTCCATGAGTTGGGGCTTTCCAGCGTGAGAAACCTTACAATTTTCTGTTTCCGATTCATTTTTATGTTCTCCATACTCTCCTCACTTTTCTGTCCATTTTGTCCGAGGCAGCTTTCTCTGACATTACAGGGAAAACTGCCTCTTTTCATCAGCAAGACTCTAATCTTTTTTATTTATTAAACATTTGGTAGTTAGGATCCTCCAGGTGGGAAAACTGTTCCTCCACTGCATCCAAGCTTTCCTTTGGGTCATCTCCTGCAAGTGCACTGCTGATGGCTGTACCCATTGCTTCGCCAAGCTCCGGCCACTGCGCAATTCTCGGTCTGTAATCCGGAGGACAACTGTCCAATGCCGCTAGAGTTTGTTCAACCCATTGTCCTTCCGCATAATTATATCTTTCATTAAATTCCTCTGAATTCATCACACTGATTCTTGTGGGGTCACACCGGTCTCCCTGAAGGCAGGAGGTGAGCTGCGTATCTCCGTTCAATGCCCACTGAATGAATTCCCATCCGGCATCCTTATTTTCTGCCGCTGTAGGAATACAAAGCCCCCATGTGGCTGTCCATCCAATGCTCATGCCATCCGGCACCACGGTATATCCAACCTTACCTACAATAGTAGATTTGTCTTCATTTTCAAGTCTGGAAGAAAAGTTTGTAGCATCAATACACATTGCCACTTTCCCCTGCTGCATTGCCAGCTGGACCTGGTCCCAAGTAAAGCTTTCCACGCCATCACAGCTATGATTTTTCATTAAATCAATGTAATAATCCAATGCTGTGACTGCTGCCTCCGAATTCACAGCAAGCTTACCATCCTTATCAAACCAATCCCCGCCCATTTCCAGGAACATGCCCGTCCATGGCTGTACATTAGAGCCTTGGCCTTTTGCTCCTCTCAGGGCAATAGCCGGTATTCCTGCCTCGTCAAGTTTCTTAAGAGCTTCGTCAAATTCCTCTTTTGTCTTTGGCGCTCCATCTATCCCGGCTTTTTCGAACAATTCCGTATTGTACATAAGAATGGAGCTTTCGCCATAAATCGGGATTCCATAAATCCCTCCATCGTAAGACAAGGAATCAACAAATCCAGGCATAAAATCGTCAATATCATATTCTGTCTTTTCAATATAAGGCTTTAAATCCTCTACCCACTGGGCCCCTGCAAACTGTGTAGTATACATATGATCATACATAATTACATCATAATCAGCAGAACCTGCAGCCAGGACAACCTGGGCCTTATCAATGATTTCTTCCTGGGGTATTACATCCACCTCAACTGTAATCCCCGTTTTTTCCTGGAACTCTGGCAACAGTTCTTGAATGATATCCGTACACGTATGGGACTGCATAGCTACTCTGATTGTTGTACCGTCATATGGTTTCTCCTCTGCAGCCCAAACCTGTGCAGCTCCAGTGCCGGCAAGCGCGGAACTCGCCATAGCTGTAATAAGCAAAATACTAAAACATCTTTTTTTCATCTGATTCCCTCCTTGGTTTAAGAAGGCAGCAATTCTCGGCTGCCTGGATTCGTTGTTATCCGGCTTGATACTTCATATCGATATGCTTTATTTCACCTTTAATTGTATTGTAATGTATTGTATCTTAATTGTCAATTTAATTTGTTTATGCATCACTATTTTCTATATATTATACATATTTTACATCTATTTAATATTCATTTTTCCTAAATACATTTTATTTTACTTGTATTAAAAAATATATTTTTATACATGCAAACAGGCATCGGACTGTTAATCCGATGCCTGTTATAGTATAAAGCATTGTCTCCAATTTACTTTTGGTCCATCCCTCGAATACCTATACCATATCGTAAATACCATTGCACTTTGTTGAACGCTTAACCTTCTATTCTATTTTTCCCCTTAGTCTTCGCCTCATATAAATTTTCGTCCACTTTGCGGAACCAATCATCTATTGACATACCCGGCTGGTATTGTGCGGCACCGCCGCTAATCGAAAACCGGTTCTGGGTTAATTCTGACAAGACACTATCATGGTAGACATCGAGCCGTATCATTTCTGCAAACTGCAGCGCCACTTCCCGTGAACAGCCCGGGAGCACCAGCATAAATTCCTCACCGCCATAACGCCCGGCTATATATTTATCACCGGCCTTCTCCTGCAGTATTGCTGCAAGGCGGCTGAGTACCTGATTTCCGCGCAGATGTCCGAAAGTGTCATTGATTTTTTTAAAGTCATCTATATCAAATAAAATTAGAGAGACAATTTTTTGTTCTGAATCATATGACTCAATCATGGTTTTTAGGGAATCCATCAAGTAGCGTTGGTTATATAGCTTGGTCAGATTGTCTGTGATGGCCTGTTCACTCAGCATCTGTGCATGACTTACTACTTTATCGTGCTCTTTTCCGTATTCTACGGACATAATAATAATGACGGCTACAACGAAAACGGATACGATTAAGAAGCTGGACATCGTGTCCATCCAACGTTCCTCATAACTCAGAGGATACGCCCATTCCGGATGCTTAAAACCGAGCTGTAAATTAATCCTATAGAAAACAATGGAGAGGATTAACACGATAGCCTTGCATTTCCCCTCCAAAATCAATGCCGCCACACTTAAGCCCAATATAAAATAGAAAATCATCCCGCAATTTATTCCGCCCGTGACCCAGAAAAGCACGGGAAACATAAAGAAGTTCAAAAAAACACTGCAGAAAATTCTATTTTTAGCAATATCCTTCATAAAGAAGGAAACCGCCATCAAAATCAGCATCACAAAAAAGCTGGTCAGGCTTGCCGCGGCCGCTATCCATGGAAGCCCGCTTCCTATCGCCGCCGCAAATGCCGCACCCGCACTGACCGTACCTGCTGTTCCAAATAGAAAATATAAACGGTCAGTAAAAGGATATTGTGGATCAACAAATCTTCCTTTTACAAGGGTACCTAGTTCACGTAAAGTCATAATATTTTTCCTTTTTGATATAACGCCTCAGTAAATACAGATTATCAGTATACATTTGAAACAAAGACCAAAATTATGTAAAATATAAATGCATAAAAACGTATTTCTTTATATTCTAACATAAAAACAGCTTTGTATCACTACCAATTATGACTTTTCAGCGTCAGAACAAACCAGAGGTTTGTATTTTATCAGACATAGCTTCATACTCGTATTTCATTT
Organism: Blautia schinkii DSM 10518; assembly: GCA_000702025.1. Classification (GTDB taxonomy): domain Bacteria; phylum Bacillota; class Clostridia; order Lachnospirales; family Lachnospiraceae; genus Blautia_A; species Blautia_A schinkii. The sequence continues at coordinate 371,146 of JNKJ01000006.1, read as the reverse complement.
CCTTTTCCTATTATCTGATGATTATACATAACCACATAATTAGTAAAGTATTGAAGACCACACTTCCCTACTGCATTAACATACCGCTTCCGACGCTTTAGCTTTTACGGAACACAATGTTTCCAACCCCACCATCCTTCCGCTTCCCCGCAGCGTCAACTTCTTTGGCAATATAGCCCTTAGAGTCTTTAAAGCTAAACGGCACGTCATCTGTGTTTCCATTCATAATATCGTCACAAACTCCCATTACCCCATCAATCAAATTCAGAGCGCCGTCTCCGCTGCCGTGGGAAAGGTACACCTTATCATACTTCCCTTCCACCATTGGTTTAAGACGTCTAAGACTTTCCTTATATTCCTCAATGGTTGTAGAGTAATCTTCGTGCATAAAGGTCAAATCATTGCATGCATCTCCAAGCAGCAACGCCCTCTCTTCCTTAATGAGCATGACCAGAGTGCCCCTTGTATGGCCCGGGCAGCTATATATTTCTATAGTAATGTCCCCCAAAGAAAAACTGTCCCCCTCTTTCATATCTCTGATGCATTCCAGTGGCATGGGCGGCAGAATATCGCCATCCTCTATCTGCTCCGCCTGAGTGCACAAAAACAAGCCATCCCTGCGGAATTTTTCTTCTGCATGCCTTTTATAAATATAATCATCCTCCCGGTTCATATACACCAGGTCGAATTCACCAGCTCCCATGGCATCATCCACATGGCCGTGGGTGAGCAGGACCACAAGCGGCTTATCTGTCAATGATCGTACATAACCGCCCAGGCTTCCGATTCCGCTGCCGGTGTCAATCAAAGCAGCACTCTCACTCCCCTCCACCAGATACATCAGTTCTTCACTTGGCGCCATGATTCTTGTAACACGTTCTGAAATCTTTTGACTTTGGAATGTAATCATCACAGAATCCTCTCTTAGATATTTTTTATCATCTTTACTATTTCATGAACCGCATCTTCTGCCTGGGGTAATATACCAAGACGGTCAAAAAATCCATGACAAATTCCATTATACCGGATTACTTTCACCGGGACTTTTGCCCTTTGAAGCTGCATAGCGTAAAATTCTCCCTCCAGCCTTAACCCGTCGTACTCAGCAAGTAAGATTAATGCCGGCGGCAGCCCTGACTTTTCACCGAACGCCGGGCTGATATATGGTTCCCTGACATCATATCTGCCCTGCACATATATTTTCTCATCACCGTCATTTGCTTCGTCCGAGCCAATACCCAGCATCCCGGGAAGCAGCGCCTTCTGCTCCTCACAAATTTCAAATACCGTCTCATCTCTTGCATATCCCGGCAGCTCATGATTCGTAAATGCAAGCTTTGCATAAAGTAAGGCCTGCGCCTTCAGATAATGTGTACCCTTGTCTCTGTCCATAAGTGCACATACTGCTGCCAGATTTCCTCCTGCGCTGTCACCGGCTATCGCCAGTTTGTTTTTATCAACAAGGAGCTCCTTTGCATGTTCGTACACATAGCATAGAACTTCGTATATTTGGGTGCACGGAATCGGATAAGGATGTTCCGGCGCCAGACTGTAATCGATATTTAACACGACACATTCTGCCCGTTCAACAATCAGTTTGCATTGATTTTCCAACGTAAAGGGAGAACCGCCTAAAAAAGCGCCTCCATGAACATACAGCAGTGCAGGCTTATCCGTATGGCCATGTCTTGGATAATACTTCCATACAGGCACAGTGCCCACAGATGTCTGCACTTCAAAGTATTTTGTGTATATCTCCATCTTTTCATTTAAGTTATAATTAAAGCCGCCCATACAGGCACGTTCTTTTTCAAGATCAAAGTCCTCTTTCCCATCCTCATTCTTATGCCTTTCAAGCTCAACCTTATGCCTTTTAAGTTCAATGCAGAGTGCTCTTGGGTCAAGTTCATGCATATCATGTCCATCCGGCACGTCTTTAACCTCCATCTCTACACCATTGACATTGATTATATTACTCGTTTTTTTCAAAAGCTCTGCAAGCTTTTTGTCATATTGTCTCATCATTTTCTCCTTTTAATGGTAACAGTTCAGGCAAGGCCGCCGCATTGTCTCCTTCCTCTGCCTTGTGCTGAAGAAAGTATCAATCACTGTTTACTTCGAAATTAATGCAACTCTGTACTAATTGTTCACGGGAATAAAACGCCCACTTTCGTGAGCGTCTTATATTCTTACTTTTTCACTTTTCCGCTTTTCTGATAAGTATCAAAGCCCACTGCTGCCAGAAGCACAAGCCCCTTTGCAACATACTGCGGATAAGTTCCGAGACCGATAATCTGCATGCCGCTGGAAAGGACGCCCAAAATAAGCACGCCTGTAATCACTCCCCAGACCTTACCGGCTCCGCCCTTAAAACTTACCCCGCCCAGCACTGCTGCGGTCATACAGGTGAACTCCGTTCCCACTCCTGTGGCTGATGTGGCCGACCCGGCTCTTGCCACCAAAATAATCGCAGAAATCGCAACAAAAAAACTGCTTATCATAAACACACATATTTTCATAAATCTGACATTAACACCTGCCAGATGTGCAGCCTCCTCATTACTTCCCAAGGCATACACATATCTCCCGAAGTAGGTCTTGTTCAATATTATACTCGCTGCCGCAGCGATAAGCACCATCAAAATTACGGAAACAGGAATCCCCAGAACGTATCCCTGCCCCAGATATTTAAAGGAATCCGGCAGACCAAAAATAGGATTAGAGTTGGAAATAATATAAGACACACCTTGAAAAATAGTCATGGTACCAAGGGTAATGATCAGCGGATGAACCTTTAAATATACGGCCGCAACCCCATTGATAAGACCAAGCACAATGCCGGCTGCCAATCCGATCAGCACAGCTGCAGGTACAGGAAGCTCCCACCACATAATTGCAAGAGCCGTGATCACACCCACCAGAGACATCTGATATCCCACAGACAGGTCCATGCCTCCACTGATCATAATAAATGCCAGACCAATAGCTGCAATGATCACGTAAGACTGCTGGACAAAAATATTAGTAAGGTTCTGGATTGAGAAAAACACAGGATTGAGTATGGAAAACAAAACGATCAACCCAATGAGCACATATAAAATCGTAAACTTTTTTGCCGTTTCTTTCACTTTCATCATCTATCTCCTTTAACCAACCGACGCATATTTTAATACTGTTTCCTGGTTGAATTCAGACCTTTCCAATTCACCCTGAATTCTGCCCTCCGCCATCACAAGGATCCTCTGTGACATTCCCAAAAGCTCTTCCATATCCGAAGAAATCATGATAATCCCAATCCCTTCCTCAGCTAATGAACACATCAATTCATAGATTTCCTGTTTAGCTCCTACGTCGATTCCCCTTGTCGGTTCATCAAAAATAATTACCTTTGACTGCGCTGCCAGTGTCTTGGCAATCACTACCTTCTGCTGGTTTCCGCCGCTTAAGTTTTTCACCAACTGCTGTATGGACGGTGTTTTGATACGCAGGATATCCTGGTATTTCTGTGCCGCTGCCTCCACCTTTTTGTCATTTACAAAGCCTTGGCGGGAAAACTGCTTAATTGTATTAAACGCTATGTTCCATTCAATCGTCTGCTCTAAGAAACAGCCCTGTTCCTTTCTATCCTCGGGAATCAGACCGATTCCTTCTCTGATTGCATCTGAAGTATTGGATATATGTATTTCCTGACCTTCCAGATATAGTCTTCCCTTCTCCATTTTGTCAGCACCGTAGAGAAGCCGCGCAAGCTCTGTCCGGCCCGCGCCCACCAGCCCGGCAAGCCCGAGAATCTCTCCTCTGTGCAAAGTAAACGACACATCCTCATCACCGTTTCCGTATACATTCTCAATGCGGAACAATTCCTCCCCGGACGGCTTCGTTGGCTGGGGATAATTGCCGCTCAGCTCCCTCCCCACCATCAGCCTGATCAACTGGTTCCGGTCTGTCTTATCGACGTCCAGCGTTTCCACAAACTCACCGTCACGCATAACCGTAACCCTGTCCGCAATATTAAAAATTTCATCCATACGGTGGGAGATATAGATGATCGTGATTCCTTTGGCTTTCAAGGCCCGCACAATCTCAAACATGGCCCCCACCTCATTCACAGTGAGCGGCGCACTTGGTTCGTCCATGATCAGCAGGTCACAATTCTTGGATATTGCTTTTGATATCTCAACAATCTGTTTATGGGCAGTTGATAACCTTTCCACCGGGGTGCCGGGATCTATATCAATATGAAACTGCCGGAAAATATCAGCAGCCTTCTTTTCCATATAAGCAAAATCCACAAAGCGGCCATGTTTTTCTCCCAAACATATATTTTCAGCAGCAGACAGCGTATCCACCAAATTGAATTCCTGGTAAATTACTTCAATCCCCTCTTTGCGGGAAATTGCCGGTGTCATTTTTTTATAGGAATTGCCTTTGAAAACAATCTCTCCCTCATCCGGGGCCACAGCACCGGAGATGACCTTGATAAGTGTAGATTTTCCGGCTCCGTTTTCTCCCAGCAGCGCATGTACCTCCCCTGGTCTGAAATCAATGGAAAAGTTATTCAAAGCCTTCACACCCGGATATAATTTCGTAATATTCTTTAATGACAATATGTTCTCCATATGATTCCTCATCTCCACAAATTCTTCTTTCAAGAGAACTGCCGTCAAAGCGTTCTTTAACGGCAGTCCCCATTCATGGCTTATTTACTGAAATTCAGCTACATTTTCGGGTGTTATCTTTGTCAGTGGGTCCGGATTCATTACTTCATAATCCTCTCCGCTCAGCATCTTCTTAGCCAGAGCGTAGGTATCGCCGATCAGATCATTACTACCGAACTTAATGATGCCGCGCAGTACCGCTTCATCTGTCGCTGATTTCGCCACCAGCTCCAGAGAGGCATCGTCTGTATCTGACGAGAAAGCAGCAAATTTGGACGGATCCTTTACCGGAGAGCCGGCACGCATGGCAAATTCATTGACTCCCATTCCAGCGCCGGAATTATAGCACAGAACAACCTTGATATCCGGATTCACCTGCATGATATTTTCCATTGCCGCCTGGGCATTGGCGTTATCCTTAATTCCGCCTACGGTCTGCACAATATTTACCTTATCGGAAAGCTCGGTTATGGTATTCATACCGTCACATCTGGAACTGGCCTCCGGCGTATCTCTTGATTCTAAAAGTGCTACCTCAATGCTGCCTGGCTCCGCGTCGGGATATACTTCATCAATCCAGGCTGCCGCCATTTCTGCCATCTGACAGCCATCATCATACTGGTCCGTCATCATGGAAGCGTCATAAACACCGGTGTCACTTCCTGCAACCATTACCATGGTGCCTGCTTCCTGCGCACGTTTCAGAGCATCTCCCACACTTGTGGGGTCTACCGCCATAACAATAATTAAATCTGTTTTTGCCGCTGCGAAGTTTTCAATCTGGCTGATCTGCTTTGCGGAATCCCCTGCTGCATCTGCGATATCCACTGTGACTCCATCTTCTGTAAACTTTTCTTTTACACCGTTTGAAAGCCAGGAAAGAAAGCTTTCAGAGGTATCGGGCATAAGATATCCCACCGTTTTTCCTGAAATATCTGCATCCTCTGCCATTACCGGCACTGCTGTACTTCCAAGTACCATCATTCCTGCTAATAACATTGCTAATTTTCTCTTCATTTTTTTCCTCCTAATACTATTCGTAGTTTTGTTTGTGTTACCGATCAGATATTACGTTATCTCAGTAACCGTTTTCTTGTAGATTTATGCTATCACGTCCCACCTATGTAAAGAGGTGCAATTTTTTCAAATATGGTATCAATTTTTGTGCATAGGCTGAATAGACTGCATTGGCAAATACTGCTGTAAATACCTCACGTTTCTTCCATTCTCACTTACAATGATTTCGCTGCATACACTCCGCATCTCTTCCATGGATTTAGAGAAAAAGATAATCCGCATTCCCTTTTGCTCCAAATGGCGCAGATAACGGCAGAATTCCTGGATTTCATCCTGCCCCAGTCCAATATAGGGACTTTCCATAATGATGACCTTGGGTTTCATAATCTCCCATCGGTAAATAGAAAGAATCTTCCTGTGTACCGGCTTCATCTGCCAAAGGTATTTTATACTCTCATCAATACCTGTTATCTCATAGAATGTATGTACCAACAGGGAACGGAACTTTTTTTTGACAATCCCGTATGTACCACGCCCCACTCTTTTTGACGCGCACATGATTATATTATCTCCGGCTGTCATCTCCGGAAATAATGTATTTTCACTTGTATTTGGTATGACCGCAGTATGACCGTCAAAACACACTCCGTCTAAGGGAACTTCTATCCCTATTCTCTCCTGCCAAAGCTTTGGAGCATAGCGGCGGATGTTCTCCAGATACTTCCAAATCCCTCTCTCCTTCTCCCATTCAAAGTCAAAAAAGCCTGTCATGTGCAGTGAGCCTTCTTCCAAAATATCCGGGTTTGATGTAAGATAGCCGGCTCCCAGCAGGATATCATTGCCGAAACATTTATCCCCAGGATTCCACTCAAATAAATCAATACCTTTATGAATAATCTGCACACGATCCGCAATCTCGCAAAGGGGCAGATATTTACCGGCGAGAATTATAAAGGCAATCCCTTCCTCGCTCAGCTTTTTTATCATCAACCCGATTGCTTCTGCATTTTTACCTTCATAATCTCCCGGATTCTTCATACAGTCCAGAATGATCAGAGATGCATGGTGCATTTTAGCCTTAAGAATGCTAAGCTTTTGACACTCCACACTGCTCCATTGATTTAAAATCTGTGAGGTATCCACAGACAAGCCCTCTTCTCCCAGGTATTCCTCCGCTTTCCTGCGCATTTTTTCTTTTTTCAAAAACCGGAAAGGAAACCGGACCCAACGCACAGCTTCAAGATTCTCCGCTACGCTCATACCCTTAACCAGATCCCGCTCTGCCGTGATGGTGTATATCCCGTAAGAACGCAAAATTTCTTTTCTTACAGAAGGGGCAGGGCATTCATGCAAATACAGCCTGCCGCCGTCAAGCTGCCTGATACCTGTAAATAAATCTAAAAGCGCATAGATACCACTCTCTGAGAACCCTTGTACATAAGCAATTTCTCCGGCATTGACTACGAAATTATAATCCTTTAGGACCACATTTCTGTCATATTCCATTCTTGCATGGTCTATCCTAAGTATCTCTCTCATACTTATCGCTTTTCCTCTTCCCTTAAGATATTTTCGTATTTTATGCGCTCAAACTCGTTTACACAGGGAAGCATCAGTACTGCCTCTGTGCCATGGCCTAACAGGGACCGGTAGTGTATCCCGTACTCTTCCCCAAATGTAATCCTGATTCTGGAATTGACATTTGTAAGTGCAATCCCACTATGCCTGCTGTTTTTCTTATTTACATTGATAAATTGTCCCTTCATTTTTTCATTCAGCTTCATCAGGTTTTCCTGTGACATACCGGCTCCATTATCGGCAATGGTGATCATCAGCTTTTTCTCTGTATGCGATAGACGGATTACTATATTTCCTTTGCGGACTACATTTTCCAAGCCATGTATCATAGCATTTTCCACAAGGGGCTGCAGTGTCATCTTGGGCATATAATAATCGTAAATCCCTTCATCCTCCGCAATCACCTCCAAAGAAAACCTCTCCTCAAACCTACACTTTTGTATAAAAAAATAATCCTGGATATGCAGGATTTCTTCCCGAACCTTAATCAGCCCTTCCTCGTTACCGATACAATAACGGAAAAACTTTGAAAGGACCTCCGCCATAACTGCAATGTCTTTATTTCCGTCAATGAGAGCCTTTCCTCTGATACTGTCCAGGGTATTATATAGAAAATGAGGATTGATCTGGCTCTGGAGCGCGGAAAACTCAATGCGCCTGCGGATAATATTCAGACGCTCCTCGTCCTTTTGTGACCACTTGGAGCGTTTTTCATTAGCAGTCATAAAACGGATGAGTTTATCCTTTCGCATACTTTCACGGATATTGATTCCTGTCATAAGCATTTCCCCTCCCGTAAGCAGCAAGATTAGCCACGTCTGTGCTTTTAAGAAAATTGCTGTCAAAAGCATGAAGAATACAAAATATTCTATGATATATAAAATTTTATCCGGTTTCATATAATCCCCTTTCAGGTCTTTATCCGTAAAGCTTTCTATAATCCGTGGGCCGGATTCCGGTGTTCTTTTTAAATAATTTGAAGAAATATTTTTCGTTTGGATATCCCACCTTCTGGGTGATATCCTTGATTGATAAATTCGTATCAGCCAGGAGGTGCATGGCTTCATCCATCCTGATCTGGGTCAGATACTCACTAAAGCCGATATCTAATTCCTTTTTGAAAAGCTTGCTCAAATATCCGCTGGATACATTTGCCGCCTGCGCTACCTCGTCCTGGGATATCGGCTTCATATAATTCTCTTTCATATACGAAACCGCAATTTTCATCACTTTTCCATACTGTTCGTTAAGCTTTTCTTTTTCGCCGAGTATATAATTTTCTATTACCAGATAGATGTTCTTAAAAATATCCTGGAAGTTCCTGGCTTCTAAATATGCATAATAGAAGCGTTCCTGCATACTTGTGTATTCCGGCAGACCCTCAAAGCTCTCCAAAAGCTTCCATGTTATATCCCAATATTTTCTCCTCATATCTTGAGGGTTCGCATTATTTAAAGCCGCCGCTCTTTTATATATCTCCTCAAAAAGCCGGCTGGCCTCTTCCTGCTTAATAAACCTTATACACTCCTGAAGCTGCTTCATTTCCCCGATGCTGATCAGTTCCTCCTGGTTAAACCTGCTCAAATAGCGTACCTGGCTATATTGCACAATGCTATTTCCCAGAAATACAAGCCTGCCCCACTCTGCAGCATTGGCCTCGATAAACGCGTTTCGAAGTTCGCCTATCTCCTCATGCACCTCACTGCAGCCGATATTCAGCCTGAAATCGCCATAAATATTCCGTAAATCCCGGACATTACAAAAAAAGACAGAGATGGCATCCTTAATATCTCTATTTCTGCCCTTTTCAAAATTAAGAATAATGATGTGCCCTCGATAGGTCGTATGACAATAAACCGTCGAGATTTCACCGAAGCAGGCATTCACAAAGCTTCTTACCTTGTCGCTGAACAGAGAATTTTTATGCTCCAGCATTGCATTTAGGCTGGTCGCCATACTCAGCACCTGATAGCAGGGATTCGAAAATTCTGTTCCATAGACCCTGTTACAGTCTTTCTCAGTTTTCAAATATTCTGCTCCCTGTATCTCATCTCCGTGGATCAAAACCTCCCAGAATTGCTTCATCATATCCTGTTCTGCCCGGATATCATAGGCCTGGACCTTTTCCCTCTCCTCCCTGAGATGATCTATCTTACGGCACACCTTCAAAAGAGTCTCGTTGAGCTGCTGTTCGTCAATCGGCTTTAGCAGATAGTCCATGACCCCAAGCTGTATGGCATTCCTTGCATATTCAAAGTGCCGGTAACCGCTCACCAAAATAAAGAGGGTATCAAGCCCCCGTTCTTTTACTTTTTCAATAAGCTGGATTCCATCGTAAACCGGCATCTTTATATCAGAAATCACCAGATCCGGCTTGTTTTTCAAAATGCTCTCCAAGGCAGTCCTGCCGTCCTGGCAGCAATCCACGATCTCGATATCCAGCTCTTCCCAGTGCCCCAGGCTTTTTATCAACTGCAGTACATTTTTCTCATCATCCGAAATAACAATCCTATATCCCATATGCCTTTCTCAAATCCTTCCCCCATTGTTGTCCGAATCCGCTGTCATTGGCGCTTCAATATCCTCAAGGACCATAGACAACAGCTCCTCGCACGCCTCCAATACCAAATGTATCTGTTTCTCTGTGATACTGTCAATGTGAACCCCACAAGTGCACACTACTGTTGCCCTTGCCTTAACTGCCGCAGCCTCGGCGAACCTTCGTGCAATCACGTCATCCTTATGCCCCATACAATTAAGCACCGATGTGGTAGTGCTCACTCCACGTCCCGTAAGGCTGGGCCTGGCCAAGGAGAGCACAGTGCAGCCGATATGCGCGCATTTATTGTCTCTCACAATAAGGGTAAGGTCTTTGCCCATTTGAACCATATCACAGAGAAGCTTTATTCCACATACAGCCTTCTCATATGACTTGTGCAGTATCAATTCCATGTTTGAAATCCTTCCATTTCAATGTGAAACCGGCTGAGTATTTTGCCCACAAGCTGACGCTCCATGTCCTCCACTGTCATAGGCAAATGATAATAAGACAGTACCGGAGGCATGATACTCACATTTGTAAGTCTGGAGAGGCCGAGCATATTTTCCAGATGAATGGGACTCAATGGCGTCTCACGTACGGCCAGTATCAGCCGTCTCTGCTCCTTAATCGTCACATCTGCCGCACGCAGGAGGAGATTGTCAGAAAAGCCATGAGCTATCCCGCTCACTGTTTTCATACTGCAGGGCAGCACAATCATTCCTTCTGTGTGATAAGTACCGCTGGCAATCGCCGCACCTATATTTTCATTATCGTAACACACATCCGAAAGAACACGGATTTCCTCCATATTGCATCCGCATTCAAATTCTGCTGTCATTTCTGCTCCCTTTGTATATACAAGGTGCGTCTCCACCTCAGGAAGCTTCTTCAGCTCCTTCAGCAGATGTACTGCCAGCGGTATGCCGCTGGCGCCGGTGATTCCCACAATGATTCTTTTTTTCATATTCTGGCTCCTGTTTTTCTCTCGCTTTAATAAAAGGCCTCTCAAACACTCAAAACATTTCCGGAAGCCAATGTTTTGGGTCCACATCTTTGAATTTTGCTCTGGCAAAACGCTCCTTCTGATCAAAGGGTACCGTACAGTCAAATATTGCTTTGCACGCAATCCCCCGTCCGCGGATGGCAGAATGATAGTCCGGACTATTGGAAGGGTCTAACGGATGGCACTGCACCCCCGGAATCGGTATGATATCAATGTCTGCCTGGAAGCGCGTAGTCATGGCCCACATCACATCCTTAAGGTCAAAGCAGTCCACATCTTCATCCACAAGAAATACATGCTTAAGCTCCGCAAAGGCGCTGAAAGCCAGAAGAGCTGCCTGCCGCTGACGACCTTCATCAGACGGAACTGATTTTTTAAACTGCATGACTGCAGCGTATTTACCGCCTCCTGAGGATAAGCAGTGTACATTCAAAAGTTTTCCTGGCATTGCCTTTTCCACCATGGCAAGAATACTGGCTTCTGTTGGAATCCCCGCCATAGAAACATGCTCCTCGCTAGCGCCGATACATGTCTGCATAATAGGGTTTTTGCGGGTAGTAACGGCTTTTACCTTTATCACCGGAAGCTCCTGGTTTGCCGCTCCGCAATAGCCCGGAAACTCCGGCATTGCTTTACCTGTATTGGAATTCATATCCTCCCGGATTCTCCGGTTTGGCAGAATTTCTCCTTCAATCACATACTCCGCATTTGCAATTGCTTTCTCAGGAATGGTCAAACATTGTACCATCTCCACAGGCGCCTTACGGATGGCCCCCGCAGCCTGCAGCTCGTCATAACCAAGGGGTGTGGTGGGCGGTTCAAAGCAGGAGGCAATCTCAATGGCAGGGTCCACCCCAATGCTTATAGATATTGGAAGCGGTTTGCCCTCAGCCTCCGCCAATTCCCGGAAATATCCGATATGACGGGCCCCGGGCTGCAGGAAAATGGAGATCTCATCCTCAGACTGCAGGCACATGCGATGGATGGTAACATCCGATTCCCCAGTCACCGGATTGGAAGCATAACACATTCCCAGTGTTATATATGGTCCCGCATCTTCCTCTGTGTTCGTTGGCGCCGGCACAAGCCTGCGGATGTCAAAACCTTCCTCCGAAGCATAATGCACTACCTCCTGGCACTTTGCCCGGTCATTGGGAATGACAACAGGCTTGATCGGGTTACTTACACTGTCCTTTAACAAAAATCCAAGCTTTTGCGGAGCACAGCCTAAAAGAGTTCCCACTCTTTCACGGCTGGCAAGAAGTCCTATGACCACCCTGGCTCCCGGATGCCCTTTTACATTGTTAAAAATCATGGCCGGGCCTTTCTTTGTGGGACGCATGACTGTCCCGCCTGCACCCACGTGACGGTATACGCCGGAAAGCTCCGCCATGGGATCCACCTCCACGTCTGTTTGTACCAGCTGTCCGGGAAGGGCTTCCAGCAGTTCCAAGGCGCTTCTCAAATCATTTACTTTATTTTCCATTTATATCTTGTCCCCCTTTCATTTCGCTGTTTTCATTACTTTTTGAATTTTGTATAAATTAAACTTATAACATTTGGGTTGTTGATTCAATTCAAGTTGTGGTACAATTGATTCCAGAATGGAATGATTGGAGAAAGAAATGACCTTTGAACAATTGGAATATTTTATTGCTGTGGTAGAAAATGATACTTTTTTTGATGCCGCGGATGTGCTGCATATTTCACAGTCCTCATTATCCAAGCGTATTATGAAGCTGGAAAAGGAACTGGATATTAAGCTTCTGGACAGAAGCCGACGCAATGCTGCGCTCACGGAAGCCGGAGAAGCTTTTTATCATGAGGCACTTAGCCTGGTAGAAGAATATCACCGCACACTTGGCAAGCTTGAAAAATACAAAGAGAACAATACCAAACAGATTAGGATCGGCACACTTCCCATACTTACCCAATACCATCTCACCGCCCGTCTCCGGGACTTCTCCCGGCTTTATCCGGAAATTCATCTTGACCTGGATGAGGTTGAGGAGCCGGAACTGTTAAACGGGCTTGAGAGCGGACGCTACGATTTTATCATTGCCCGTGAAAATCTTGTACAAGCCGCCAAATATAAATCTTACACACTTATGGAGGATGAACTTGTTATAGTCCTTGCCCATGACCATCCGTTGATTAACCCGGCAGGCAGTAATTTGTCTGAAAAACAGTCCTGCAAGAACTGTTCTCTCCAGCTAACGGACCTGGCAGACGAAAAATTTATTCTTATGAACCGCCACACCTCTATTTACAAACTGTGTATGGAGCAGTTTGCCAATGCAGGAATCAAGGCAAACATAGTGCGAAACGCAAGAATTGAGTCCATTATCAGCGCCGTGTCTGTGGGCGAAGGTATCAGTCTGCTTCCCAAAAATAATTTCAATGTATTTCATCACGAAAACGTCGTTACACTGCCGTTGTCCCCTTCTGTTCATGTACCCGTCGTTCTGGTACGAAAAAAGGGAGGGGAAATGTCACCCTCCTGTAAAATGTTCGTTCGATATTTCCATACCTGTGATGTAAAAAGCAGGGGCTAATGCCATATTTGGCATTGCCCCTATTTCCAACTCTCTAAAAGAATCCTTAGTAACTTCTTCAATTCTTCTTTCTGCCCATCATCCAGTGCGGAAAAAATATCTTTGTTTCTGTCGCCTTTTCCGTTTTTACGAAATTCCTCAACGTGATGCTCTCCTGCATCAGTAATTCTGACAATAGTTTTCCTGCGATCCTCCCCATCCTTAATGCGCTGAAGCAGTCCTTTATTTTCCATTTTAGAGAGAATCTCGCTGATGGAACCTGGCTGTATACCCAGATGCTCCTGCAGCTCCTTCTGGCTGATTTCTTTCTGTGAGGACAAAATATGCATAATCTTACCCTGGCCGCTTTTCGCCCCTGCTGCCTTGTGGTATAAATAATGGCCACAGGCTCTCAAAAGACCATCTAAATCCTCCGGCTCATCTACTGTCCAACCCTTGCCGTGTCCCTTACTGTTATGCACATCTCTTCCATGCGCATCTCTGCCATGCGCATCTCTGCCATGACCATCTCTGCCATGACCATCTCTGCCATAACCATCTCTGCCATGCGATTGGCAAGAGTGCCCGCCATGCCAATGTCCGCCACCGTGTTGGCTCTCTTCGCAGCCGCCGTGCCGCTGCGGAAAATCACCGTCATGAACATATGAATAATCATCCTCTGTTGCTTCCCTGTTTACAATATCCAACGCTTTCCCCTCTGTGTGAAGCTGTTCCAGATATTCTTTGCCCTTTCTGCACCTAAGCGCATTTAATGGACATTCCTTGTTACACTGCGTACAATTAGTTAACTCTGTTGTCATAATCGATTCCTTCTTTCTTTATTTGTTTGCTTTTTATTTAGGTACCTTGTTAATATTACCTCACTTTCTCTTATTTGTCAAGGTACCTAAATAAATTTTAGAAAATAATTTATCCCATTTCAACAGAGTTTTTCCTAACCCGTAATTCTTTCACGGCTAACTATAATACTATACATAACATTTAACTACTCCATTAAACCAATAATTTCAGCAAATCTCCTATGCTTTCCAGCGGATAATCTGTCAGCTCATAATTTTTTGCCTCGCCCAGGCCTGCACTCTTGAAGCCACCCTTTTTCGCCGCCAGTATACCTGCTTTTGCATCTTCCACCACCAGGCACTCCTCCGGGACCTGACTTATAAACTCTGCCGCCTTTAGAAATACCTCAGGGTCAGGCTTGGACCTGGAAATATTCGTACCATCAGCCACAGCATCAAATTCTTTATCCAGTCCTGTCTGTTCCACAATATAACGCGCATTCTTACTGGAAGAACCAATTGCCATCTGATACCCTCTGTACTTCAACACTTCCAATGTCCGCCGCACTTCTTCGGATACATCCGCAGGTGTCATGCCTTTTAAAAGTGCCCTGTAGACCTTGTTTTTCTCATCCGCCAGCTCCGTCTTCTGTGCTTCAGAAAGTGGTTTGCCTCTATATTTCTCCAATATAATCTCTAAGCTCTCCATCCGGCTCACTCCCCGAAGTCTGTCATTAATTTTTTCGTCAAAATAAATGCCCAGTCTGTCAGCCAGCATTTTCCAGGCAAGATAGTGGTATTTATCTGTATGAACTAATACTCCGTCTAAATCAAAAATTACTGCTTTCATATCTTCCTCCAAATACGTATCCACCTCACCTATAATCTGGTATCCGGCAGACCACAGAACGCATCTACCGGACTTATTCCCACAAACTCGCTTCTGCCCATAATTTTCTCGATTACCGCTTCAATTCCGGCCTTGGTCGCCGTGTAAGCATTAATATAGGTTTTCACCCTGGGAATATCCTGCAGATGATAGGGATTTGCCAGAGAAACAAATATGTAATCCTCCTCATTGACAAAACGGGGAATATCTAACGCATGCTTAGGACACCAGTGAATACGTACCTCTGTTTGATTGCTGGCCTGTTCATAATTTGCCAAATATAGAGTCAAACGGTCCTTGGGGAGTTCTTCACTCCCGTGCAGATCATCCTTAAAGGGTTCATAATGCTCCACCTGAAACCCTCGATTTCTCAGCGCTTCCACGGCACTCTGCGTAACACTACCCTCAAGGATTTCATCTTTACCAAGCGTAATCAGACGGATATGCGGATATTTTTCCGGTGTGACCGGAAAAATCTGCGGCGCATTGTTTTTCACCAGCGTAACTGCCCTATCCGCACACTCCCGCTGCCAGTCCTTTGCTTTCATTAATATGTCCTGTCTCAGTTCCGCATCCGTTCGCATTCCCGTTTGGGCCGCTTCCTGTCTCACACCCGCATCTGCGAAGCATACCTTCGCCTTCAGCGCCAGAATCCTTATCACCGCCTCATTCAGCCGTTCTTCCGTAAGAATGCCGTCCTTAAGACCGTCGAGAATGTACTGATAATCCTCATAAAGATTTGTATTAAATACGATCATGTCACAGCCTGCCATAATGGACGCCGGAATAGCCCTCCGCCTTTCCATGCCCATACAATATCCGCCCATAATCGTTGCATCCGTGGTAATAACACCATTAAATTCAAATCTTTGCCGCAGGACTCCGGTGAGCAGCTCCCTGCTCATTGACGCGGGCAGACATTGTTCAAAGGAAAGCCTGGGATTTATCTCCATCTCAACCTGCGGCTGAACAATATGTCCCACCATCACACTCAAAAGATCATTTTCAATAAGGTTCTGGTAAATCTTCCCGTAAGAATCATACCATTCCCGGGCTGTCAGCGAATTATAGGAAGGATGCAGATGATGGTCACGGAAATCTACGCCGTCTCCCGGGAAATGCTTGGCACAGGCAGCCATTCCGAACTCCTGTATTGTTTTCACGTACAGCTCTGTGTCTCTCTGCACACGTTCCTGGCTGCTGCCATAGGTACGCACATTGGTGATTGGATTTTGAAAATTCATATCAATATCGCATACCGGAGAAAAGGTCCAGTTGATACCCACAGACTGCCCCTCTGCAGCGCATACCGCAGCGAATTTCCTCACCATATTCTCATCATTGGCTGCCGCCACGGTCATCGGCCATCCAAAAAGCGTTCCGTCACTGATTGCACCGGAGCCGCCTTCCTCTAAATTTGCAGCCTTTAACAAAGGTACCGGCGCGGCCTCATCCAGACGCCGGTAATCCTCTTTTATCACCTCCGAAGGTGCTGGCCGAAACAAAATACCGCCAATCTTACTTTCCTTGACAAGCCGTACCAGCTCCTCCGGCGCATAATCACCGCCCATCACACAGAACAGCTGCCCTGCCTTCTGCTCAAGCGTTAATGACTCTAAGGTATTTTTCACCCATTCCTGCCCTTTCTCATCCAAATAGAAAGGCCGTTCACGTAAATTAATCATAAGTCCTCCTTTTCTAAATGCCCCCTGCCTTTGGAGGCTTCCAAACGGCAGGTTTATTCCTGACTCCATTGTAATAAAAAAAGGAACCTCATCTTGATGCAGATTTTAGTTCCTTTAATGCAAAATACAGTTGCTTATTTCCGGCCATCCTATTTATAATAAAGTCTAAGAAACTTACATAAGGAGATGAGAAGATGTTTCAGGGCGAATACAAAAAGAGAAATGCCATATTTTTATTTATCGTACTGGCAGGTTTCATGATATACTACTACTTTTACTCCCTGCCCCCTGCCACTATGCAGTTCTCTGTTGAGGACTACACCGTAACCTTCACCGGCGCCAAGAATACATCTTCTGTCTTCCGGCTGACGGACATCACCGAACTAAGCTTTGTCGAAGATATGGACTACGGTGAATGCACAGAGGGCGGGACTGGCTTCGGCAATAAAATCTATGGTCTATGGAAAAACGACCGTCTGGGCGTTTATCAGGCATACGCCAATGCAGGTTCTTCCTCCTGTATTGTAATAAAGGATACGGAAAAAACTGCAGTCTTTAACTATGAAACCTCAGACACCACCCGCTCCATATACGAGGAGCTGGAAAAATACCGTAAGGAGGCAGAAACAGTTCTCAATATGGCTGTTCCGTATCTTCTCCCGGCGTATAGATTAAATCCTTCGTTTCCCTGTCTCTTCTGAATTGTCTGAGATAGGACCAAATCTGTACAGCAATATTTCGGCAATGAATATGAGGGAGACCTTCCACACTGATAAATCTGGCCATAGGGATATCCTTGGCATCCTCAAACTGCCCGCAGTACCAGTATGTGCCTTCCATATAATCCACCCAGGTTCTGTGGAAATCCAAGCCGAACTCCCGTTTTACCCTGTCAGGAGAATTTTTACAAAGCAGACGAGCTTCCCCTGGATTCAGCGGTATAAAATCCTCAATCTTTGCCACCTCGGTCATCCAGTCCTTCATGATAGATGTCCAGGCTTCTTTCTCCAGCGGCCAACTATTACGGCCGTCACGGTTTCCTCCCACACAGATCAAAGGCTCTTTCACTCCCAATATCCGGGAATACATTTTCAAACGCTTCGCCAAAATCTCACCGCGGAAAATATGAGAACCGCAAACCATAGCCGTGCCTGCAAGCCTTTGCGAACATTTCATTGTGAGCTTGGCTGCTGCTGAGGCTCCATAGGAAAACCCGCTTACATAAATCCGTTCCTCATCAACCGGGTAGCCCCTTTCCGGTAATTCTTTAAGAATCCGGGCCAAATCCACGTCCACGCCCGACAAACCCTGGAGTCGATATTCCGGATACACACAAATCAGCTTTTCGTGTTCTATAAGCTCTGTATACCCGTAGGTTTCCGCTAAAAACGCGTCGTCAGGACGGTCATGAAAACAATAGATGACCGGATATTTCCGGCCTTCCTCTAACCTTCCTGGAGAGAGGACATAATATGCCCTCCCGTCATCTCCCAGGTCATATACAGACTTCTTTACCCCTTTACTTTCCCAATATTTAAGCACATGAGGATGCATAGGAGCATCCTTATAGCGTTTATAAATATACTGCATCTGGAATGCATTCATACCGTATTCCGAGCTTCCGAAAACCTCAGGCTCGAAACTTCCGTTTGCAAAAGCAGTAACCGTATTCATAAGCTACCTCCATTAACTGATTTCCTTGATACGGCAGCAGGCTACAAAATGCCCCTGTGATATCTCCTTAAGCTCCTGGGGTTGCCGGCATTCTTCCTTCGCATAGGGACATCTGGAAGCAAAGCGGCATCCCGGCTTCGGATTGATCGGGCTTGTAATCTCCCCTTTTAACTGAATCCTTTTCATAGGAGTATGGATGTCCGTTGAGGGAATTGCAGACAAAAGAGCTTTTGTATAAGGATGCAGTGTATTATTGAAAAGTTCCTTAGTAGGGCTCTTTTCTACCATTTGTCCCAAATACATAACGCAGATATTGTCAGAAATATGCCGTACCACGGACAGATCATGTGTCACGAACATATATGCCATCCCCATTTCCCGCTGCAGCTCCTTCAAAAGGTTGAGCACTGCCGCCTGGATGGAAACATCCAAAGCCGACACCGGCTCATCACAGACAATAAATTCCGGGTTCAGAGCCAATGCACGGGCTATGCATACCCGCTGCCGGCGCCCGCCGTCCAGCTCATGAGGATAGGATGTCCGCAGACGTTCATCAATCCCAACCAGCTCCATCAGGCGGTTTGCTTCTCTCTTAAGCTCCGCCCGGGAATGGAAGCGGCCCGACATTTTCAAAGGCTCCATCACCGTATTCTCGATACGCAGGCGGGGATTCAGACTGGAATAAGGATCCTGAAATACAATCTGCATCTTTTCCCGTACATGTTTAAGCTCCTTACCCTTGACATGGGTAATATCCTGTCCTTTCAGCAGTACTTTACCGTCTGTAGCCTCCAGAAGATGAATAAGCGTCCTGCCCAGGGTGCTTTTGCCGCAGCCGGATTCACCCACCACGCCAAGAGTCTCACCCTTACTAATGGTAAAGCTCACATCATCCACAGCATGGTTCGTACCGGATGGAACCTTAAAGTATTTCTTCAGATTTTCTACACGAATCAATTCCTCAGCCATCCAGCTCGCCTCCTTTCCTGATACATGCACAGAAATGCCCCGGAGAAATCTCTTTCATCGGAACCGGCCCTTTACGGCAGGCATCCACAGCATGAGGACAACGTGGCGAAAACGCACAGCCCTTTGGCAAATCCGTAGGATCCGGCGGCATTCCTGCAATAGGATGGAGCATTTCATCCTCCCCTGCCATACTTGGCAGAGAATCAAAAAGGCCATTGGTATATGGATGAGTCGGATGATCAAAAATATCCTCCTTGGTACCACTCTCTACAATACTGCCTGCATATATCACTGCCACATTATCGCAGGTCTGGGCAATCACACCCAGATCATGGGTGATCAGTATCATTGAGGTCTGAAATTTAACCTTGAGATCATTGATCAGATCCAATACCTGCGCCTGGATTGTCACATCCAGAGCGGTGGTGGGCTCATCCGCCAGCAAAAGCTCCGGAGAACATGCCAATGCCATAGCGATTACCACGCGCTGCTTCATGCCGCCGGAAAACTGATGGGGATATTCACCGTACCGCTCCGCGGGAATCCCCACGGTTTCCAGCATTTCTCCTGCCCTCTTCATCCCCTCTTCCCTGGAGTAACTATTGTGGAGAAGAAGCACCTCGAGAATCTGGTCCCCCACTGTAATCAGAGGATTCAGCGCAGTCATGGGATCCTGAAAGATCATGGCAATCTTGCCGCCGCGCACATCCAGCATCTCATTCTCCGTCTTATTCAGCAGATTTTCGCCGTCCAGATAAATCTCTCCCTGCAGGATTTTCGCCGGAGGGTCAGGAAGAATACGCATGATTGACTTGGCAATCGTTGTTTTACCGGCGCCTGTCTCACCTACCAGACCAAGAGTGGAGCCCTTGGGAACCTTAAAAGATACGCCGTTTACCGCATGTACCACTCTGCGGGCCTGGGTATATACTACCTCCAGATTGCTGACAGATAGGAATTCTTCTTTATTATGTTCAGCCATTTTTTCATCCTCCTCCATCAGTCTCTAAGCTTAGGATCCAGCGCGTCCCGCACGCCGTCGCCCAAAAGGTTGATTGCAAATACCGTCAAAGCAATAATAATACCAGGTACCAAAATCATATGGGGATACACGCGGATATAGCTCCGCCCATCCGACAGCATAGCTCCCCATTCCGGGTTCGGAGGCTGGATTCCCAGACCGATATACGAAAGGGAAGCCGCCATGATCATGGTAGAACCGATTCCCATGGTCGTTGTAACGATAATAGGCTGGATGACATTGGGCAGCAAATGCTTAAACATAATCATAAAGCTGCTGCAATTGATGGATTGTGCGGCTTCTATGTACTCCTTAGTCCTCTCGGAAAGTATCTGACCGCGAATCATGCGCACAGTACCGGGCACACCGCCCACAGTAAGTGCAATTACAGTGGCAAAGAAGCCGGAGCCCATGGCGCTGGACACCAGGATGCACAAAAGAATTCCCGGAAGGGCTGACCACACATCCATAAGCCTCATGATGATTGTTTCTGTAATACCGCCGAAATACCCACCTACAGATCCGATGACCACACCTACCAAAGCGCCGAACAGAGATGCACAAACACCAAGCGCCAGAGAATATCTTCCGCCGTACATCAGACGTGTAAGCATATCACGTCCCATGGCATCGCACCCCAAAAGATGTGCCTTTGAAGGACCTGAATACATGTTCAGCAGATCCACGCCGTTTATCTCATACGGTGAAAAAAACGGCCCGACCAGACAAAGGAGAACAATCAGCAGCAAAAGAATCAAACCTAGCTTTGAGCTGAATGATTTTGTCATTCGGTAAAAAAACTCCAGCAGCAAGTTCGTTTTTTGTACCTTTTGTGTTTTCGCAGCCATCTACTTCACCTTCTTTCCTTTGCTGTATTGAGCCTTGATCCTCGGATCAAGGAACGCATAGCATAAATCCATGATCAGCACCGCAAGAGATGCAAAAAGCGCAAAAAAGATTACACATGCACGCACGACCGGATAATCATGCTGATTCACACCTGCCAATAGGTAAGCTCCGATTCCCGGGATAGAGAATACGGATTCAATGACAGGTGAACCGGCTATGACCGTGGCCAGTCCGCCCCCGACTCCTGTAATAATAGGCATCATGGCATTAGGAAGCATATGCTTTCTGACAATGACCTTCTCTCTTTGCCCTTTTGAGCGTGCAGTTGTCACAAAATCGGCGCGTATCACCTCCAGCATACTGGATCTGGCCTGACGCGCATTGATGGCAATTCCCCCAAGAGAACAAGCAATAATCGGAAGAATATAGCAAGTCCAGGAATCAATACCAAATGCAGGTACCCACTGCAGCTTCAGCGCAAACAATAAGATTAACAGCAATGCCACAAAGAAATCCGGAGCAGATACGAATACCATAGCAATAATCATAACCAGAGAATCCTGCCATTTCCCTTCATGAGTTCCTGCAAATATTCCCAGCAAAGTACCAATGACTACATTGAGCACCATAGCGGTGAGTCCGATAATGAGTGTCCGCGGAAGCCGGATAATCAATTCAGTGATCACAGGGCTTGAGAATACCCAGGATTCACCAAAATCAAATTTAATAAATGTATTTACCATATAATGCCCCAGCTGAACCAGGTAGGACTGATCCAAGCCAAGATACGCCCTTTTCTGGGCAATGACATCCACTGTTGCCTCTTTCCCCAACAGCAATGATGCCACGTCGCCCGGTGTGAAATAGGTCAGGGTAAAAATGACCAGGCCTGCACACCAAAGGATAAGAAGCATCATCAAAAGACGTTTAATCACATATCGAAACATAAGCACCCTCCCGTCGCTGTGTTTTCTGTCTAACCGGACTTTTTCCGGAAAAGAGCCGGCATAAACCGGCTCCTTTGAATCAGAATGCTTCGTTCTTATTCCTGTCCGACGAAGGTAGATGCACTTGGAGTGTAGTAGCCTTCACGATAGTACATAGATTCGATATCTTTGGTGTAAACCAGAGAGGTGCTGGCATTGACAAGCACATCCACATAAGCATTATCGATTACATAGTCAATGACTTCTCTCATATGCTCCGCGTCATGTGTGGCGTCTGCATTTGCAGCCTCATATACCTCCTGAAGCTTTTCATCCTCAATAAGTGAGAAGGTCACTCCATTGTTTACCTCATTATCCATTAACAAATGCCAGGAGCCTACCATAGACGGACCCCCGAGCGTATTGATCATCATATCCCACTCGTCTGAATGTGCAGGACTGGTAATGGTATTGTAGGTATCGTTTGTAACTGCATTGATAGCAAAATTGATTCCCACCTCGGCACACTGGATTTGAATCATTTGTGCTGCTTTTGTTGCAGCTTCATTATTTACACAGATTAAGGTAAGCTCTTCGCCGTTATAACCGGAGGCCTCAAGGCACTCCTTCGCTTTGTCCTGATCCATAGTGTCAATATAGGTTCCCGTAGCTTCCAGCGACTCATCATAATCTTTATATGCGGAATTGCCTAATGTAGTGGCAGGCACATACTGTCCTCCCATGGCAGCCGCAATAGCATTGTTGTCAATTGCGTAGAAAATAGCTTTTCTCAGGTCTGCATTCACAGTCTGTCCATTGGGAGCGGCATACCAGTAATCACCCTGTACAATCGTCTCAACATTATACTTTTCTGCATATTCTCCTGAAATAAATTCTTCTGACATGGAAAGGGGCACATAGTGGCACACATCCAGAGTCCCGGTTTCCAGACCGATCACTGCGGTGGAGGATTCAGACACAACATCCAGCTCAAGAGTCTGTACATTAGCTTTGTGACGTCCCTGCAGTTCCTCATGATCCAGTCCCCAGTATTCATCATTTGCTTCCAGAACTACCTTTGAGCCTGATACGAATTCTTTCACGATGTAACAGCCTGTACCACACGCCTCTGTAGTCATTCCGCCGTGGTCATTGTATGCTTTTTCTGAATAGATCAAGGTACGTACAAGCGGGAACTCGATTTCTGCAATTGCCGGTGGTTCTTCCTTCCAATGGAATTCAAATGTATAATCATCAATCACCTCAATAGAGTCAAAATAATCAAAGCGGATTGCCTGACCATGGTCTATGATCCAGTCAAAGCAAAACTTAACATCACTTGAGGTAATATTATTTCCATCAGAATCAAACACGTCCTCATTGAGCTTTACGGTCCATACAGTACCATCCTCAGAAACCTCATATTCCTTTGCGATACAGGGCTTCAATTCCCCGCTGCCATCATCCGCAAAATCGAACAGTGCCTGATAAACATCGTAAATCCAATAATACCGGGAGCCTACGTTGACGTCATCGCCTTCAAGGTCCTGAGGGTCCTCAGCTATGGCAACGACCAGCTTGTCGTAGCGGCCGTTATCCAGAATTTCCGCCATTGCCGGAACGGCGGTGGCCGCTGACAGTGACACTGTCACAGCCGCAGAGAGCATCAATGATAATACTTTTTTCTTCATGAAAACATCCTCCTTAATGATTTTGTAATCTCTTTGAGATCATATTTTAGGTTATCTATTTCTCAAAACAATAGGTGAAGAACTACTGTTTAAGATTCTATTTCTATTCCTCCTGCTTTGGGTTCTGTGTTTCCCGTACTTTCCTCATACGGTACCTTGCACTCAACAAAATATATGAGAAATGCCAGTATCCCGCCTAATATAAACTTTACAGCAGCCCCAGTATCCGCCGCACCGGAAACGTCACGGTGAAGAATCATATAAAAAATCGTCAGACAAGCAGCCGTTAGGAAGCATATGGAAACAACGACAGAAGCAGTTTTAAGTCCCTTGGCTGCGCTTTTGTAGTCACCCACAGTCATACTTCTCGGAGCCGGAACATAATTGACCAGCAGCGTATAACCCAGGGCCATCAGACTAAGTATAACTGCCAGTTGTACATAAACGAGATACCATACCGCATCCCCCGCTCTCTTCTGCCATCCTGCAGACACCAACAAGCCTATCATCAGAGTGTAGATTACCAGATACCCGCCCCTTAGCAGTATGTACTGGAGCGTATTAAGCTTCTGGCGGTAATGACAGCCGGTATACTCTCTGACAATTTTCACCCGGCCGGTGATATCCTGCATTTTGTACTCTGTATATCCCTCGAAATGCCGGTGATAACCGCGGCTGTGAAAGCCTCTTGTATCCGCATCCTGCTCCTGAAGCTTACGGCGTATTCTGCGTTTTTTCTCCCTGATCCATCGCTTATCAAACATTGTTTTCCCTTTCCTGCTTCCCATACCTTACCTTGATTTACATTTTAGCACATTATTTTTTAAAAGATTACTTCACAAACCGGATACGTTAATGCATAAAGTGAATTATTGCTACTATTCTCTCCGTGACCAGTAACACGCTCCACAATACACAGAACTCATGTATACGGCGTTCATTCCGGAAAAAAAGACGCCCGTGTACGAAACACCGGCGTCTGTTCCAAGTTCCTTATCGTCAAAGCATTGTCAAATTAACATCCTTGTGAGTAATCCTCCACTTCTTTGCAAAACGGACAAAAGTTTCTGTGGCTTTTGGCAAATTTGCATCATTGCGGTAACACATCTCAATATTATAATCCACATTCGGTACGATATCGATAATCTTAAGCCCCGGTTCTGCGGGAGCATTGTCGGGTGTACCATGAATAAGTGCAATACCAAACTTTTCCTTCACCAGTCTCATGACATCCGGCCCCACCGGAGCCGTCATCACTACATTGGGAGTAAATCCTACCTTGTTAAAAAACTCCATGAACATATCGCTGAAGGTGATATCCTCTGTCAGAGCAACGAACTGCTCATCCTTAAGCTCCTCCAATGTCACCGAATCCTGCTCTGCTAACGGATGTGTGTCATAGACCACCGCCAGCATGCGGATACTCATAAAGGGTATCTTCACCAGCTCGTTATCGGAATTATCCACGTTCGCCATGAACGCAACGTCCACAAGCCCTTCTCTAAGCTTCATTTCCGCATTCTCAGGGTGGTAATACTCCACGGTAAGCTGTGGATATCTTTTACGGAAATCAATAAGCAGATCAATAATTTTACCGAAGGCAGTTACTTTGATAACACTGCTTTCATTATCCTCATGGTGCAGAGCCATATAACACTGCTTCTGGGCATACGCAATCTTTTGGGCATAAGGCAGAAAAGTCTTACCCGCTTCATTTAATACAAAACCGCTTCTGGTCCGGTCGAACAGAGCAACACCAAACTCCTCCTCAAAAGACTGAATATGGCGTACCAACGTAGACTGTGAAACAAAAAGCTTCTCTGCCGCAGCATATGAGCTTCCCAGTTCGGCAAGCGCTAAAAAATCCTGAATATTTTTGGTTTCCATATACAAACCCTCTAATCTTAGGCAGCCTGTAACTATCCGGTATCTTTAGAATCAACGCTTCACAATACACAACTACGGAACAGTTACGACGGCATATTACAACAGTGTTCTTCCTTTATCTCGTGTATAATTATAGCAAACCGGCAAATTATTATCAACATAAGGCAATGATTTCCAAAAAATTTTATCTTATTTAATATTTATGCTTAGAATTCTGTCTTTACAAGCCAGTCAGCCGCATAGTCAAAGCAGTTTTTCACTGTATCTCCAAACTGTCCCTCATACTCCTCCGCATCCTTCTGGGGAGTAAAGTTATGAGATGCTCCTTCTATAAATACCATTGTCTTATCTGCACTGGCCGCATTTTTATAAATCTGTTCCGCCGCCAGGAACTCATAACTCCCTGTCATTCCCATAATCAGAAGCGGTGCCGTCACATGCTTGATATTGCCTGGTGTACAGCTAAATGAGGAATCATAATCAACGCCGTAGATATGGGAGTCATCATAGCCAAATCCGTTGGTACGCACGCAGGAACAAGTGAGGAAGGTACGGATGGTGGTCATATCCGTGGCCATCTTATTGACTGTAACCATATTTCTGTCAAATTGAGGCTTTCTCCATGATTTAATCACCTCGTGAGAAACAGACGCATCCCCATGAATCAAATCATATTCATCCTGTGTATGAGCCAGATAGCGCACATCCTGTGGAAAAAGCTTATTATTGGGCGCCATCTGTGCTCCCCCTGCAATCACGAACGGTTCATCATCATCAAAATCTGCCTCTTTGTTTTCCAGCTTCTCCAGTCTCTCAAGAGCATGAGCAATCAGCCTGTTATTTCTTTCTTCCTGGGCTTTCAGATAACGAGCCACAAAATCCGCAGAATAGTGAGAACCGGACCGGTCAAACCCATTGGCCGGGTCGAAGAGGTCAAATCCAGGACTTAAATTACGGCTGGAGGAATTATCAGTAATACCCGGCTCCAGGCTAACCAGCGTCATAACGCCATTTCCCCAGTTAGAATCCAGCAGCATCACCGCATCTGCTTTAGGAAGTGCCTGAATGTTACGCATTTTAACAATCTTATTCTCGTCCTGGAATACTCCGGCTCCGTTTTCAGCGACGGCCTGATATGCGCTCATTAAAGTAGCGCCGCCGCTGTGCCCCAGCAGAACGATCTTTTCTATTCCAGGTACACCTTTGAGATAACTTACTGCACGTCCTACATCCTCAAGCTTGTCCTCAAAAGGGCCGCGGGACGTTCCCACATTGGAACCAAGCACCGTAAAGCCCCTCTTCGCCAGCTCCGGGCCCGGTATAAAACCGTAATAATCACCGTCGGAATGCATCATTATAATACCGATTTTACTTCTTTCATCCGCCGTTACCGGTGAATAAATAACTCCTCCCTGCCTGTGTGTAAACTGTACATACTTATTTTTTATTTCACAATATCTTTTTTCCATCATTTTCTCCTTTTATGTTACAAAACTTAATCTCACAAATCCTTTTTTCTAATATCATAGGTAATGCTGGTTCCGCCGTATTCTACACATCTCTCGTAAGCCTTCCCTGCGTTATTGCCGTCAAAATGCATATCCTCCGGATGCGGCATCTGTCTGTGATACGCCCGGGTGCCGTCGGGGGCCTTGATGACCGGCAGTCGGAATTTACGGGGCTTTGGCGGCTCACCCTCATGCCCGTCAAGTATGTATTCCGCACATAGCAGTAATCTGTCGATAATATCCGCTTCAAAAACACCCTGCCCTGCACACAAACAATCAAATTCACCTCTGTGCGCGCTAAGCTTGCGTAAGTATCCGGCAAAGGTAGTAAGACCGCCGTTTAAATGCTTTCCGTCCGGTGTAAGCTCGTCACCTGTAAAAAGGATGCGCTCCCTGCGGTCGAGAAGCGCAATACTCCCAGCCGCATGATCCGGAATTTTAAATACCTGCAGATTTCTGTTCCCTAAATGAAATACATATCCCTCATCTATCACCACCCGCTCATAATCCCGGGGGAAATCAATTCCGGCAAAGCTGGGCGGTGGAATGGTTGCCAGCTCCGCTGTCTCCTTTGACATAAATGCCTTGTCAAAATATCCGTTATTTGCCGTGTGGTCGAAATGGTCATGAGTGTTGACAACATAACGCAGCGTTTTATCTGTCAATCCCTGCATATATTCACGAATGTTTCCGGCTCCATATCCGGTGTCAATGGCAATTGCCTCATCATCACCTGCCGCCAGATAAGAAAAATCTCCGGAGCTGTATATTTTCCATGTATTCTCCCCAATTCTTTCGGACTCAAAATAAGGCTCGTCCATTCTGGAAAAGGTACCGTCCGGATTTGCTATGTACTGATCATGGCGGCAGGAAAAATCTATTAAATTAACCCCACTCATACCGGTTCCCTTTCTTCCCTTTTATTCTGCGGCTTGTAAAATGACATATAAGACGCCCCGGGCTGTGCCGGCCCCTTACACGCCACCTTAAGTGTACCGTCGTCCTGAATTTCATAGGAGGTCAGTTCTCCGCCCACGAGGCAGGAGGAAAGGATATACCTGCCGTTGGGGGAGATTGCCAGTCCTCTGGGGCGTGTCCCCGGAATATCTATATTCTGGATTGCCGTAAGCTTACCGTTTTGCTGATTTATTTCCATGACACCGATAACATCAGCCGCGTTTATCAACGTATAAAGACATTTTCCATCAGGGCTGATGACAAAGCCCTGCTGTTCAAGTCTTGTATTCTGCTTGACCGGCAGACTGGTATCAAGCACATTTTCCACACAGAGCCGTTTTACATTACCGTTCTCGTCATATTTAAATGCTGTCACATAACATTTCCCATCATAGGATGCCTCATGGTTGACGAACAGATATGGCTTGGTGGGGTGAAAGGCCACGTATCTGGGTGATGCCCCCTCTTTGTCTGTAAGAGTCCTGCTTAGAAGGCAAAGTCTTTTTTGTTCGTAATCAAATGTGTAGAGGTACAGATGTCCATCCCCCTTATCTGCCACTGCCAAAAGCTTTCCCGAGGGAGAAAACACCGCGCAGTGGGGATGTGCTTCTGATTTTTTCGTGATATCTCCGTGATTCACATTTTCCACCAGTGCTTCCGGTATGCCCTTTTCATCCAGCTCATACACCTGGATATCGGCTTCTGCATATGTGATTCGCGTGTCAATGGAACCGTCCTCGTTTCTGTTGTGCAAAGCCACGCCCATGGGAAATGAATGATGGGCTTCGAAAAGGTATCTGCCTGTAGGGTCCACGCTTACATATGCGGGATTAGGACAGCCGGTGACCACCTTGTCAGTCTCAGTCGCTTCACCCGTCTCCGGATTAAGCTCGTATACAAAGATTCGGCCGGAAGCACAGGGGGCTCCCATATAATGCATAACCTCATTATTCACATATAACTTATTCTTTTGCTCATATACACAAGAGCCGTTAAAGGAGTTGTGGTCACTGATTTTTCTGACAAACTTAATCGCACCGCTTTCCTGATCAAATGTATAGAGTCCAAGTCCCGGTACACCTCCGTGTTCTGCCCAGGAACTAACATACATAAACACTTTATTATCCATAATTATCCTGCTCCTTTGCTTTTCATAGTATCAGTGTATAATATCACGGCTGTTTTTTATCAGCCGATAGTTGCAAACTATAAGTCGATTTATGAATTGAAGAATTCACTTTAACCATAATTATGTGTCATCGAATCTGTATTCATTTCCTCACCAGGATTTATGTATGATCACAGATGGGTCTATATTCTTAAGATCAGCACTGCCGGTTTTTGCCATAACCCCGGCGAGCTCCAGAGTCATCTGCCGCAGCTTCTTCTCCACTCCCCCAGCACCCTCCATACGGAAGGGATTCATAAACGGTCTTGCCACACATACACCGTCAGCGCCTAAGGCCAGTGCCTTAAAGACATCCATGCCTGTGACCAGCCCGCAGTCTACAAAGATTTTTATATCCTTTCCAACGGCTTTTCGGATTTCCGGCAGAACCATAAGCGGTGGTACCGCATATTTATATTCACCCTTGTGGTGGGATAAAAGCAGACCTTTTACCCCTGCGTGCACACACTTCAAAGAATCGTAGACGCTGAGCACGCCTTTAGCAATAAAGGGGAGACGTGTGGCTTGGACAAACATTCTTAAATCCTCCTCCGTCTTTGGCCCCAGCTCCCCATATGCATGTGGCACCGCAGGATAATACTCTCCGTTGTCATCAAAACCATGGTCTATGTCCATAGCAAAAGCCAATGCCCCACACTCCTCATCATGCCTGATTCTGCAAAGGATTTCCTTCGTATCACGAAGCGGCTTAATGATACGGATTGCTCTCACACCCGTGGCAGCAGCACGGGCAAATTCATCATCGCCTATAAACCCTGACCAAAATACTCCCCCTGCTGCTTTCACACCTCGGGCCAGCTCTGCCATTCCACCCTCGTGCATCCCCGGCACCATGGCAGCCATGCCTCCCAGCATGACCGGAGTTTGGAAGCAATCTCCGAATAGCTCGAACTTTAAATCTGGTTTCCGGGATCCAATATGGCGGTATTCAATCAATAAAGAATCCAGATACTCTCTGGTAATACGGTTTGAATCCCCGCAGTCACTTCCAAGCGGCTCCGGCACGCCCGCCTGCGGATTAACACTCTCTGTTTTATTCTTCTGCATTCTGTTTCTCCTTTCATTCGCTGTCTATTGCACTTTTTAGTTATAGGCACGGATATTCTTCCATTTTCCAGATAGATAATATGGCATTCCCACCAGGAACGGCACACAGCTGGCCAGTGCATTTCCCATCCAGAAACCGTAGATACCAAATCCCCAGATCTTTCCCATAAGATATGCCAGAAAAATACGGACAACAATCCCGTCCAAAAGCGCTATAGTCAGATTCAGCCTTGATCTCCCGGTACCGTTGATCAGAGCTGACATGGGAGGTCTCAGCACGCATCCGGCATAGAGTACGATTGCCACTGGAATAAAAGAAATGCACATGTTCAGCACTTGTACATCATTCGTGAAAATCCCAAAAACTGTATACGGAAAAGCCACCGTCACTGCCGTCAGAACGACCGTCACTGCCCCGTCCAGTACAAATGAAATGTTTACCACACTGGAAACTCTTTTGTATTTTTTCGCCCCTATGTTTTGAGCAATCATGGAACCGCCCGCAGTGGACAAGGCCTGGGCAAATACGTTGGTTACAAGCTGAAGCTTATTGCCAATCCCTGTCACAGCCGATGCCACCACCCCATAGGTATTCACCCAGGAGGTAACAAAAAGCTTGGAAAAGGTCACTGCAGCGGACTGTAGGATCATTGGCACCCCCAGAGTCAGCAGCGGTCGAAGTACCTGCGGATCTATACGAAAACTTTCCCACCGGAAATCAAAACCAAACGCTTCTTTCCTCCGGTAAAGGTAAACAAGGGACCACAAAAAGCTCACCGCCTGCCCAAACACCGTAGCGAGAGCCGCTCCCAGCACGCCCATATGAAAACAGACAATCAGTACCAAATCCAGCACTATATTAATCAATGAGGCAATAGCAATAAATAAAAGCGGATGCCTGGAATCTCCCATTCCCCGCAATACCGCGCTCACCAGATTGTATCCAAAAATAAATACCAGCCCTAAAATGCAGACGAAAATATAAGCTTTCCCAAAACCCGCAGCTTCCTCCGGCATGTTTACCCATTCTATAATCTTATCTTGGATAAAAAGACAGATCACGGTGATAAACACCGCACAGCTCAGCAAAAAAGTAAACAACGTGCCAATCATCTTTGAAACCTTATCGTTTCTGCCAGCGCCCACATATTGGGAAATCAATATCTGTCCTGCGTTAGAGATACCCATGGATACAAAGGTGAGCAGCGCCAGTACATCACCGCCCACAGAAACCGCCGATAACCCCTCTTTTCCCACATACTGCCCCACAATCACCATATCGGCCATGTTATATACTGTCTGAAGCAGTCCTGAGAGGAAAAGTGGTGCGGCAAACATGATCAGCTGCCGGGCAACATTACCTACTGTAAGATCCTGTACAAAGCTCTGCTTTTTCTCTTTCACTCAATCACTCTTTTCTCTGAAAATATTCAAATATCCAGGTTACCAAAAGAACCACAAGCGCACCGTATAAGGTGGAAATAAAGCGCAGAACTGCATACCAGATACGTGCATTGCCTGCCAATGTACAGGAAACCAGGATAAAAGTAACACCGCCGATTCTTGCGTTGATATAAGGCACTTTTGCCATTTTACACAAAAAGAGTGTCAGCAGAACACCCACAGCGACCATTGCCGCCATCGCCCACTCATTTCCCAATACATTGTCCAGCAATACGGCGCCGACACCCACAGCTCCACCGATAGCGGTGATTATCAGACGATTGATGCCTGCTTTTTTGCTGCTCGTAACCGTATCCTGACAGCAGAGAAGGCAGGCGATACAGGCTGTCATTTTTTGAATAATCTCCAGATGCATTTCTACGTATGTAAGCTTCAGCCCGAAATGATTTAATATTGTGGATGTAATACAACAGATTGCCACCGCGGCAGCAATTCTGATATCAAGTATAGTGATACCTGGTTTTTCTGATATGATTCCTTGTTGATTCATGATTTTTACCGTTCCTTTCCTGGGTATAAATAGTATTATTTTGATATCATTATACGACGTCATTTTTTTCCGGTACGAATCATAAATCGAACAGGTTATTGCACAAATTGCATCAAGATATTATCAAAGATGTCTACAGATGTCACAAAAAAAGCCACCCGGTCTACCCGGATGGCTTAAAAATGTCATGTTATTTTTTTAATTCACATGCATTTATTTTTTACAACTATTAAGATTATTTTCGTCATGCGGACTTGTATGACATTGTACATTTGAGGCGCTCTGTTATCTGCCGGAGGCATCTCTCCACAAGTCATACTGTCTCTGATTTTCTTCAATCACTTTATCAATCCCCGCCGCCTTAAGCTCATCAAGAAACATCGGCAGTTCAACATCAGGATCTGCGGCACCTGTTTCAATCACACCAATATACTTTTTGATCACCTCTTTCACCCGGGAAATTTCCAGGGCTGTTGGCTCCTGGTCAAACACATAGCCCCAGGCAGGTGAAGTACGGGAGATACTGTCGCTGAATTCTTTAATCCTACGGTTTCTGTCAATCTCACCCGGGACCCAGGTATATGCGTCCAGTCTGTTGCCGAATACGCCCAGGTGCGCATAATACGGAAGTGTGTCTATGGTTTCACCCTCCGGCAGAGCGATCAGCTTCCCCTCCTCATTTTCCTCTTCTACCACATAGGAAGCACCTTCAATCCCCCTCTGCAAAAGATTGCACACTCTTTCATCCGTATATAAAAGTTCCAGAAACTCCATGACCTTTTCCGGATTTTCACAAGTTATGGGGATGCTCCACAGGACAGTCTGGTAAGTATCCGTAGTCCGCACAGCCTCCATTGTGGGAATAAATGTAACATCAAGGCCGCTGTCCGAGGTATTCTCCTTTTCTTCACCGGGGACATTATGAAAGAACCATCCTAAAGTCCTTCCATCCCTCATGAGAAGGTTTGGGCTGTCCTCTGATATCGCCGTATCCGGCACAAAGAAGCCTTTGTTCTGCCACCTGTACATTCTGCGGGCAAATTCTTCAAATTCCTTTGTCTCATAAAAATTCACGATTTTATCTGGATTATTATCTGAACCCAGCAGAAGAACGCCTGTCTCTATCCCGGCTCCCAGCACGTCAAAGGCGTAACCTGACCTTTCCAGCAAATCACCTCCACAAGTAAGATTACCGCCCAGTATGTAAAAATCTTCTCCTTCCCCGTCCTTAACTCTTTGGAAAAATTCCTCCAGCTCGTCAAAAGAGTAATATTTCCCTTCCTCTGTCTCAAAGCCATACTTCTCCATGAAATCTGTCCTGCAGATCATTCCGTATCTCCATCCCTCGGAATAGACAGTAGGTATCCCGTAAATATGATCCTGGTAATATCCGCCCTCCAGTTGCACGCCGCAGACCTTTTTCAGCTCCTGCCCTTTCGTATCCATGAGGCTGTCAAGCTGTATAAGATATCCATTATTTATAAGCTCCGGCATACTTCCAAACATAGAGACACACAAATCAAGCTTATCTCCTGCCGCAATCATGAGATTTGCTTCAAAGGCAGGTGACTGGCATGCCTTGAGACGGATTGTAACACCAATCTCATCCTCCGTAATCACATTCAAAGCCTGCTCCACATCCTTAAGTCCCGCCGGAACCTTACCGGAGGCAGGCCACTGCATAACCAATTCATAGGGCGGCTCTTCCCCGTCCGTTTTTCCTGCTGACCATATATTACGCGTTTGCAGAAAGGCAGCCGCACACAAAACAATGCAGAGCATTATAATGATCCGTTTCTTTCTTTTCATATTCTATCATTCCGCCTTTCTGCATAATGCTGGGGCGAGCAGCCATAAAACTTCTTAAAAGCAGTAGAAAAATAAGAATAGTTCATATAGCCAGTCTTTTCCGCAACTGTATGGGCGGAAATGCCAGGGTCGCTCAAAAGCTTTGCCGCCAGGGTCATCCTTTCGCGTATGATGTACTGACCAATACTTATGTTTCTTTCCTTACGGAAGATACGGTTAAGATAAATAGGGTTCAAATGGCAGAAATCAGCCACCTGATTTACAGACAGACCGCTGTTCTTGAGGTTTTGGTGAATATATTGCTCACAATCCCGGATAATATCCTCATTGCTTTTTCTCCCCTGGACCTCATAGGCCTCCTCCTTCTGGCTCTCCACCCATCTGGCTCCGTACTGCTCAAGCTGGCGGTTGTCTCTCTTCTTTTGGATTCCCCGGACCACTTTGCACAGGACCTCCTGGATTTCCTCTGTCCTGGCCGGCATAAGGATGTAGTCCAGGCAGTTAAGCTTTACCGCCTCCTGGGCATAGATGAAATTCGCATGGCAGGTGAGGAAAATACATTCCACATCATACTGCTTTTCCCTCACCCAGCGAAGCAGCTCAATGCCATTCTCCCTGGGCATTTCTATATCGCAGAGAAGAATGTCAATGTCTCCCTTCATAATCTCTTTTCTCGCACCGTCCGCATCATACACGGCCTTCACCTCATCCACCCCGCAGCCGGTCCAGTCCACTTCTTCTTTCATCATATCTGCTGTCCACACTTCATCATTCACAATGAGAACCGTCATTCTTCCTCCACCTCCAATTCATAAGGAAAGGTTATGGTAAACGTGGTGCCCTCCTCTGTCTGGGAACGCACCCTTACCCTGGCTGCCGGGCCATACAAGTATTCAATCCTGCGGATTGCATTTCGTATTCCCATATGGTCTGTTTCCTCCTGCTCCCATAAACGTTCATTGATTTTCCGCACCTGCTCCTGAGACATTCCGTTTCCATCGTCGCTGATTTCAAACTGGACCCAGCCCTCCTCATAATGGGCCGTCAGCAAGATATGCACACATTTCCCCACAGACAAGGCGTGCTTGACCACATTTTCCACAAAGTTGTGGATTAAAAGAGGGGGAACGCGGATAAGTCTTACCTCCGGGTCTATGTCATAGGAAATATCCAGTCCGTTAGGATACCGGATTTTCGCCACCTCCACATAGCCTTCAATCAAGGTCAGTTCCTTATCAAACAGCTCCACATCCCTGTCACTGCGGAACAGATAACGGAAGTAATCTGACAGGTAGAGAATCAGCTTCCGCACTTCCCCAGTGCCGTCTGGAGAACGGAGAAGATAATACATCAGGTTAAAGGTATTCAATAAAAAATGAGGGCGTATCTGTAGCTTCAGATTGTCCAGCTCCAATTTCTTTTTGTCCAATTCCTTTTCAATATTGTCAAGACGCAGGCTCTCCATGCTGCCTACCATGCGGTTAAAGGAATCATAGGCATCCTGAAATTCCCGGGTCTCCGCCTTATCCTCCACTGTATAATGACGGTTCCCGCTTTCTATTTCACAGAAGCCCTGGTTTAGCCGGTTTAAAGGCCGGACAATAAGCTTCTTCATATATGTGTAGATGACAGGCACGGCAAGAATGAAAATAAAGGTAAACGCAATGAGAATCCGGTTCCAGAAAGAAATCCCTTTATAGCACTCGCTGCGGCTTACATCCATGGTGAGCACCAGATTCATACGCCTGGATTTCGATAAAGCCTGAATACGATTTCTCTCTGTGTCAGGAAGTCCTTCCGTAAAAGAAACCCTCTGGCTGGAATAATTTCCAAGCTCTTCTATCTCCTTTTGCTGGCTGGTCAGACTGATGACCGCTCCGTAGTAAAAATTCTTTTCCGATGCTGTCCGAAGCAGTACGCATTCATCACCTAGCTGAACCACATGCCAGAGATTGTCACATTCTTTTGTTCCGGTTATGTACTCTTTGATTTCAGGTCCGTTTCCAAGGGTCCCATCCAGTGTCATGATGCAATCCCCTGTACGCTTTGGTATAAGGAAGTATCCGGAAATTACCTCCTCCTGCTCCATCTGTGCCGAGAGGATATTGTAGCACTGGTACTTCGCGTTCTCATATTCATAAGGCAGGACGCCCTGCCGTTCCAGAATGGCACACTCCTGGCTGTTATTGAGCATTTCGTACAGATAAAGGTCCGCTCGCTCCGTATGGTAGTCCAGGGTGTTAATATAAACATCTGTAATATTCTTCAACCCCGTCTCAACCTGCGCCGCATAATATCGGAAAAACTCCAGGGAGGAAAGAATGGAAATAACATTCAACGGAACCACAAAGAGAAGCATAAGCAGCAGGATTTTTACGGTGATGTGGGGTTTTGAGATTAGGGGGTTTGAAATTAGGGGTTTTAGTGAATTAAAAGGATTTCTCATGGGGAGATGCGCTCCTTTCGTATGGCCGGGGAGACAAACTGCCGCACCTATGATAATGAATCTGGTGCGGCAGCCCTGCTTTATTATAATATTTTTAACATATCCCGGAGGTTTCTGCCATTAACAAAACAAACCGAAGGTTTGGCTTTTGAAACTTTCACTGCTGCGGAATCAATATCCTCAGCTCAAACCACCCGTCCTTCGCCTGAACGGTCACGGAACCGCTATATTTTTCTACAATATTATGAATGCTTTTCATGCCGTAGCCGTGAAACTTTTTGTCAAGCTTTGTCGTTTTCGGCATTCCGTTTTCGAATTCCAGCTTTCCCTGGTAACAATTTTCCACCTTGATGCGCAGAAAATTTTTCTTCCGTGACACCACCATGTGGATCAGCCTTTGCTCCGGGTCAGCGATTTTTTTCACACTTTCAATGGCATTATCCAGCGCATTTCCAAACAAGGCAGTAATATCCATGGGATGCATAAATTCAATGGCCTGCCCGTCCGCCACGCAGGTGAGGCTGATTCCCTGATTCTGGCACTGCAGTGTTTTCGCCGTCAGAATCGTGTCCAGCACCTTATTTCCCGTCTTATTCTGCGCCTCGTATAATTTAATCTCCTGCTCCATCTGATCCAGGTACGTTTCCTTCTCCCCATCGTCTATGGATGAGCGAAGAAACGCAATCTGGTGCTTCAGATCATGGTACTTCTGGTTGACAAGAGCAATGCTTTCCTCTGAGATTTTGTAGTTCTC
Organism: Blautia schinkii DSM 10518; assembly: GCA_000702025.1. GTDB lineage: Bacteria > Bacillota > Clostridia > Lachnospirales > Lachnospiraceae > Blautia_A > Blautia_A schinkii. The sequence continues at coordinate 333,759 of JNKJ01000006.1, read as the reverse complement.
ATAGTGGGCGTGAAGCATATTCTGTAAATATGCATTTTCCACCTTTACATTTATTTCCTGTATCTGCATATGATAGGCAAAAAGAATACCAACCCCGCCCAGATCCACGAGTGTGCGGATTGTAAACATCTCTGCCGGAAACTGGGTACTGAAGGGCGTATTTGAAAAAACATAACTCAGATTGCTCGTCATATACACCAGCAGAAGAAGAAAAGCAGTAATCCCAAGCTCCCTTCCGCTTATATGCAGCTCCTCGTTTTCCTTCCGGTGCCTCCGCTCCAGGCAGTACATAAGCCCGAAGACACTGCCGTAGGACACCGCCAGGAACAGCAGGTTCCACATCATATTGAGCTCCAGCTTCCAGTTCATCAGCCCGAAATAAAATAGCTGCCAGTCCAGCGAAGCAGCAAGCTCTCCCAGGATAAACGCCCGGATACAAAAATAAGCGGACTTTCTCCAGTCCATCTCGCAGCAAAGATGAATGGGCAGCCAGATCAGCCCTATTTCCGTCAAAACGCAAGGGATAAACCATTTGACCGCTATCTGGTCTGTGGCAAGCATAAAAACAATCAGCAAAGCAGCGCAGCCTGCCTGAATTGCCGCGCGCCGCACGCCCTTCTGCCGCTTCTTATTGATGCTGATATACAGGAAAGTGCTGAAAATATAGGCAATGGCATAATAAATGCCCGGGGTATTGTTTAAATTCGGGGTAACCTGAAGCACTATTTGCTCACCTCGTTCATGTAATCATTCAACGCTTCCAGAAATGCCTTTCTCCTCGCGCGGCTGATCTGGATTCTCTCATTTCCCACAAGGGCGTCTGAATTCTGCACAGCCTCTACGTATTCCAGATTAACCAGATAACACTTGTTGCACCTGAAAAATCCATGCTTTTTCAGGTCGTTTTCCACTTCCGACAGGGAGCCCTTTGTCATAAAGTCCTCGTCTGCGGTATGGTAAACAAGATCATGATCCTGCACCTCAATATATGTAATCTCTGAAATATCCAGCTTTTTCAGTCTGCCGCGGTTGGCAATCACCACGTATTTTTTTACGCGCTTTTTCATTCTTGACAGCGCGCGTTCCAGTCTCTGCGTAAAGGCATAATAACTGACCGGCTTAAGCACATAATCCAGCGCGTCTACGGTATAGCCCTTTATGGCATACTGGGGCATATTTGTGATAAAAAAAATCACAACCTCGGTATCCAGCTTGCGGATATGCTCCGCCGCAGTCATTCCGTCCATAAAGGCCATCTCAATGTCCATAAATATGATGTCATAGCACGCTTTATAATCTTCTACAATCTCGTCTCCGTCTGTGAATACGGTAATTTGAAATTTCTCCCTGCTTTCCTGCTCGTATCTTTTCAGATAACCCAACAGCTCCTGACGGTACTGGGCGTCATCCTCCACCAATGCAATCCGAATCATCTTTTTCTCCCTGATTTCAAAATGTATATTTAATGTCCAATGAGGTGCTTTACGCATATACATAAGCATGTACATAGGCACGTACATAGCTGCACGTTTTCTTTTACCTCATTATATCAAATATGATATTTTATGAAAAGGAAGATTTTCCGGTCATCCTGCCGATCATCCTGCGCCCGGAAGCCGTCTCCCGAAACCGATTCCTGAGGCGACGGCTTCCAGGGCGGCGGCTTCCTATGCTGTTTTCCGCGCGGCAATGGCCAGCTGCCTCCTATGCCGTTTTCCGCGCAGCAATGTCCGCCTGCCTCCTATGCCGTTTTCCGCGCTGCAATGTCCGCCTGCTTCCTATGCCGTTTTCCTCGCGGCAATGGCCGCCTGTTCCTCCGGAAGCTTTTTCTCTATGGTAAAGAACAGGATCAGTACCGCACAGATTACATACGCAATGGTTTCCACCCATATATAGCTGGCGGAAATAGCCGCCTGGGCCGCGGCTGTCTGTCCGGCGGTTCCAAGCGCCACATCCACGTTCTGATTATAGCCGCTCATCCCCAGAACAGCGCTGAAAATGGAATTGCAGATGGGCGTTCCCGCCACCATAATGGAGCTGTAAATGGACATGGTCATTCCGTCCGTACGGATATGGCTCTTATACTCTATATGGTCAATGACATCCGCAAGCAGCGCCAGAATCATATAGCAGGCCGGAGCCGATCCCAGACACTTTAAGCCCACGCCGATGGCTACCGGTACAATCTGCCCGTTCCCGATAATGGCGATCACTCCTCCGCAAGCCCCCAGAAGCATTCCGGCCATGCATATGATCCGCTTTCCGTATTTATTACACAGCGGAACCACTGCAATCGCCGCCAGGGCCATGGGAACCGCCCCCATGATAGAAAGAAGGGACTGGGAAGCACCCCAGGCGTCTGCTGTTCCAAAAAAGGAATTATCGAGCACCCACTTGCAGTAATAGGACATGGAGCCGTTTTTCATGGCTCCGCTCCACTGAAAGCCGATATAGAAAAACATGACAATCCACCAGGTTTTTTCGCTGACTACCGCTTTCAGCTGACTGCCCATAGACGGCGCAGACCCTTTTTCTGTCTCCTCTGCCTCTCTTTTTTCCAGCTCCTCGGTCACGCGTTCTCTGGTGAACATGTACTGAAGATAGATGGTAAGAGCCGAAAAAATGGCAATCACCAGCATGGCAATAAACCACAGCCCCTGGTTCTCCTTCAAGGCGAAGGAAACCAGTACCGGGAACACCATGGAACCCGTACCCATGACACCAAGCCCCGCAACATTAGTAAATGACGCAAGTGCGCCTCTCTGCTTGCTGTTTCTTGTGGATAACGGTATAAGAGTGGAATTGGCCGTATTATAGATAGGATAGGCCACCGCATAAAACAAATTATACGCAACCGCCACCCATACCATTTTGGCAGTGCCTTCAAACGGCACGATAAACATCAGCACGCTTGCAACCGACAGGGTAAGGGCAGACAGAAGAATCCATGGCCTTGCCTTTCCCGCCATTGTCTTCGTTCTTTCAATCAGCTGTCCTACAACCAGATTGGAAATCACGATAAAAATAGTGGATACCAGCTGCAGGGTGGTCAGAAATGTCAGATTCAGTTTTAATACGTCCGTAAAATAGTTTTGAAGAATGCTGGTGAAAATGCCGGACGCCAGCAAGGCTCCAAACGGTCCAATAAAATACCCCAACAGCATTTCCGGCATTTTAACCTGATCGGATTTGATTTTCGAGTTAAAAAGGGGATTTTCCCATATACTTTTTTTGTTGTTTTTCATCGCTTATCTCTCCCGTCGCTTATCTCTCCCATCACTTAAGCCTGCACTGTCTTTCATACCTGCCACTCTCCAGCATCTCCTCTGTTCCGTCCGGAAGCTTCAGGCTGCACCTGCATCCCACCGGAACCTCTGCCTGGATTGTGAAGCGATCGCCTTCCCTCTTCCAGTCTGAAACAATCCTGCCGTAAGGTGTCTCCACGCTTCCTCTTGCAAATGTAATCGCCTCATTTAACACCGGTTCTATTTTGAAATGCTCATAACCGGGGGTCTGCGCCTCAATTCCGGCTATTCTCCGATAGAGAAAATCGCCGACCGCGCCGCTGGCATAATGATTATAAGAGATCATCTGGTCTGTACCGTCATCTCCGATGGGACAGAGCCCGTTTTCATCCAGTCCGTCCCAGCGCTCCCAGATTGTAGTCGCTCCGCTTTTTACCTCATACAGCCAGGAAGGGCATTTTTCATTCATAAGCATTCTGTACGCCACATCCGCCCTGCCGTTGTCTGCCAGGGCAAACAGAATATACGGCGTCCCCGGAAAGCCGGTTCCGATACAATAATCGTTTTCCTGTACCAGTCTCACCAGATTGTCAACGGCCTTCTCTTTTGCAGCGCCGTCAAAAATCCCGAAATATAAGGGAAGCACATAGGCGGTCTGAAATTCTTCTTTTAATTTTCCGTTCCCGTCTGTGAGAATACTGCGATATGCATCCGCCGTCCTCTCACTCATCATCCGGTACTTCCCGGCATCCTGCTCCATTCCCAAAATTTCCGCAATTTGCGAAAGAAGGTGGCTTGAATGGCACAGGCTTGCCGTTGCCGTCCATTTGCTGCGCTTCTGCCACTGGGACATTTTAGGTACGTCAGGAGCCACCCAGTCTCCAAAATGAAGCATGGAGGGGGTATGCCAAATGTATCTGTGTTTTCCGGCGCTTAACAGGCCCGCCCAGAATTTGCAGGCGTTTACGTATTTTTTCATCATGGGATAATATTTTTCCAGAATGCGCGGATCGCCCTCAGCCTGATACAGTGCCCAAGGAACCAGGATACAGGCGTCTCCCCAAAATTCTACGGCTATCGTGGGCATGGTTGCCGGAAACCCATAGCCCTGCGCCGGAATTGTATTGGGGATGCCTCCGGTGGGAAGCTGCTCGGCCTCCATATCCGCCAGCCATTTATCCAGGAAACGGTCCATTTTAAAATTGTAGCACGCGGCAGGCGCAAAAACCGCAATATCTCCGGTCCAGCCCATCCTCTCATCTCTCTGTGGACAGTCTGTGGGAATATCCATAAAGTTGGATTTTGCGCTCCATGTAATATTGCTCTGCAGCCGGTTCAGCGCGGGGTAAGAGCAGCTGAATTCTCCCTTATTTTCCAGATCAGAGTAAAGAGCCCTTGCAGAGACCTCTACATCCTCCTCCTGGATTCCTTCTATGCAGATATACCTGAACCCCATGTATGTAAGCCTTGGAGAATATTTCTGTTTTCCCTCCCTGCAGATGTAGGCAGCCGTCGCCCTGGCAGTTCTTAAAAACTGCGTATTTAAGGTGCCGTCGGGATTCAGAATCTCCGCATGTCTTACGATAACCTTCTGCCCCTTTTTTGCCTGAAGGGTAAGCTCGATCACTCCGGCAAAGTTCTGTCCGAAGTCATAGACAAGCCCCTGCTCTGTTTCCGTACAGCTTACGGGATACAGCCTTTCATGCGCTCTCACAGGAGCGCCACAGGCTGCAAAAATCAGGGGGACTGTTCTTAAGTTTTCCAGAGCTGCCTTTCTCCAGTTTATTGTTTCCGGGCAGACGGTTGCATCATAAGTCTCACCGTCATAAAAATCGGCCTCTCTGTAAGGTCCTTCCTCTGTTACCTCCCAGTCCGTATCTGTTCCAATCACAGCCTCGCTGCCGTCTGTATATGTGATGCGAAGCTCCAGAAGCAGAGCCTGGCGGTCCGCACTGATACGGTTCTTTCTGGTGAAAACAAAGGAGCCCACAGCCCAGCCGCCAGCCACCACAACATCCAGATTGTTTTCCCGTCCGATATAAGAGGTGACATCATACGTCTGGTACTGGAGCCTTGTTTTATAAGAAGTAAAGCCTGGCGCAAAGTATTCATCCCCTACCTTTTCCCCGTTCAGAAGGATTTCATAAATTCCCATGGCGGTGGCATAAATCCTTGCACTTTTCACCTTTTTTTCCGTCTTAAAGCTGCGGCGAAAATTCATGGGAACGGGCGATATCTTCTTTTCCGTGAAGGAATAGCTGCCGTCTGTAATCCATTCTGCACTCCAGGGAGTGTCCATCCGTCCCGTCTCGAAGCTTACCCTCCCGCGCGCTGTTTCGCCCGCGTAGTCCCAGACCTCAAGCTGCGCTTCATAGGCTGTAAACGGCTGTAATGGTTCCCCGTCGTACGGAATTGCAATCTGGCTTGTAGTCTCTGTACACCAGTTTCCCACTGTAAGGACGGCTTTCTGCAGACTGGCGCCCTGTCTGTCGCTCTCCACAGAGAAGGAGAAGCATGGATGCTGCTCGTCCGTGACACAGCCATATGACAAATTTTCACATGTAAATTTTCTGACCTTCAGCATAAGCGCTTCTCAATCCCTTTCTCTTTCTTTAATGGGGATTTCCACACTGTAATCCCCGCCTTCATCCGACACTGTTACCTTCACGTAACCTCTTTGGCCGGCCCGGACAACGGCAAGCGCCTCGCCGTAATAGGTACTTGTATTGTCCCTCCAATAACCGTCCTTATTGTAAGAGCAGGCATTTCCAAGCCCTTCCAGGGTTCCGTTCTCCACGGTAATCTTGATGTGATGCTTTTCCATGGGTTTCCAGATTCCATGTGAATCCGTGTAACGAAGCTGAATAAATCCAAGGCCGCCTGCCTGAATTCTTTCCTGCTCCGGCAAAACAGAAAGCCTTGTGGCATCTGCCGCCGTGTGAAGAGAATACTTTCCGGTTATTTTCCCTTTTTCATCATAGGCTACTGCTGTCAGTTTTCCCTTTTCATATGGGACCCGGAAGGTTGTCCGGCAGGTGTTTTTCAGCTTCTTTTTACCCACGCACTTTCCGTTTAAATACAAGCCCACATAGGCGGCTCTTGCATACACCTCGACTGCTGCCTTCATGCCCTCGCAGCCCGGCCAGGTCCAACTTTCCATGGCATCCGTCATCTTCCAGGCGGACGGGGAATGCTTTCCCTTCTGGTAAACCGGCCTTACGGCAATGAGCGGCCCGTTTTCCTGCCCCAGGGCAACTCTTGTATACGCCGCCTCTCCATTTGGAAAGCCCAATATATTCACGCGGCCGCTTCCGGCGGTAAGCCATCCCCATTCTTCTCCGTCACCGGGCGCATAGTCTGCATATTCCCACGCGCCGATTCCTGCTTCTCCCATATAATCCATTCCTGCCCAGACAAAATCTCCCACGATTCTCGGTTCGCGTTTCGCCAGTTCATAGAAATCATAGGCGTCCCTGCAAAAAGTCTCGCTTCCCAGGATCAGGCGCTTCGGGTATTTCTTCAAGTCGTGACGGTAGCGGAAAATACCATAATTATATCCGGCCACATCCATATTTGCGTATGCATCTCTTGTCTTTACATCACACATATGCAGCGTGGCTCCCATTTTCATTGTCTTATCACCCAGAAGTCCGGCCAGGGTATTATAAAATTCGCTTCCCACGGTTTTCCTCTTTCCTTTTCCCGTGTCGGCTGACTGCGCTTCTTTTTTGGCCTTATCGTCGCTGTAGACGCCAAAGCCCATAGAATACAGGAAATTAAAGAAAATATTGATTCCGCAGCTTACCGGGCGGCTGTCGTCCAAAGAGTGCAGATACCTTGTCATCTTTCCGGTAAGGTCGATACCTTTTTTCTGTCCTGTTTCTGCCACTTCATTTCCGGTGGAATACAGGATGACGCTTGGATGATTATAATCCTTCTCCACCATATCCTTCAAGTCCTGCTGCCACCAGTCCTGCATATAACCTGCGTAATCATATTCATTTTTGTGAATATACCACATGTCTGTATATTCATCCATCACCAGCATTCCAAGCTTGTCGCAGGCATCCAACAGTGCTTTTGAGCAAGGATTGTGCGCGCTCCGGATAGCATTATAGCCGTTCTCCTTAAGGATACGTATCTTGCGCTCCTCAGCCTCCGGGAAAGCACAGGCTCCCAGAACGCCGTTGTCATGGTGGATACAGGCTCCCTTCAAAATTACACGCTTGCCGTTTATGGTAATACCGTTTTCTGCATCCCATTGAAGTATGCGGATTCCAAACTGCTCCCGCACCTCATCCTTTCCGAATTTCACAACGCAGGTGTAGAGATACGGCGTTTCAACGCTCCAAAGCTTTGCATCAGAGATCTCTGCCAAAAACACACCCTGCTGTCCTGACCCGAGCTGCTGCGTGTGAACCTCTCGTTCAGCCGCATCCAGGATGGTAATGGCCGGTTCTCCCGGTATAGAGGTTTCCACTTTGATCTCAAGCCGGGCTGTTTTTTCCTTTTTGTCATATCCTGTTGTGCGGATTTTTACGCCATTCACCGGAATATACGATTCCTTGGCCACATACAGCCATACAGGCCTGTATATTCCTGAGCCTGTATACCATCGGCTGTTGGGCTGGTCTGCATTCCTGGCGATCACACGAATCTCATTTTCCTGCTCAAAGTCAAGGAACGGCGCGATATTCACGTAAAAATTTGTATATCCATAGGGCCTGTACCCGGCCTTTTTCCCGTTGATATAAACCTCGGCATTATGGTACACACCTTCAAATTCCAGCAGGACCGCCCCGTTTTTATATTCCGGGGACACGAAGAAACGTTTCCGGTATTCATAATCACAGCCCAAAAACCATCCGATATTATGCTGTCCCCGGCTATGCTGCGAACGTCTCTCCGTACACATTGCGTCGTGAGGAACGGTAATTTTTCTGCCTGTTCCCGTTTCATCCAGGCGTTTATAATGCCAGTCTGTATTAAAATCCAGTTTTTTCATATTTACCCGTCCTATAACAAATCCCTTTCAGGACCGGACTTACCGGCCGGCTCTGAAAGGGAATGCCCATCCTTTGATTTGCTGTAAACAATAACTATTCGCTGTCTTTTCTAAGTCTGAAAAACGCCGCTGTCATTCCACATACTGCCACGACCACCAGTATCACAATATTGGCGATTGCTCCATGTGCAGAGGAAAGGTTTGCAGCAGTCTGCACCTCATGCAGAACCTCCTCATTTGACATATAGATAAATGCAAAGCCTTCGATTCTGCTGGAGACAAGAGTCATAACCGCTGCGACTGCCGCGGCCGGAGCCGCTATTTTTGCAGCTCCCGCAATAAGCTCCAGGACTGTCCCGCCAATCCCTTTTATATTTATCTGCGCCAGTATAACCACCGCTGCCAGTAATGCAACCGTCAGAATCATGTAGGTAACCGCCTGGGGTACCGTGCTGTTCTGGAAATATCCTTCTCCATTTACGTTTACGTTATAGACGATTAATGACGCAACAGCCAGAACCAGTGTTATAAAAGTAATCCAGCTGCCCGCTGTCTGCCTTTTCATCATGTTCATAGTTTCCTCCTTTTTGCCCGTTTCCCGGGGCATATTGATAACCGTTTCCGTTAATCTTCTTTTTTCTTCTTCGGGGCAAGGGTCGCTCCAAGCCAGCAGAGAACTGCTGCCGCCGTGAGAATGCCGCTGATTATTTTAATCATGCTTAACGCTGTATCCCACCACACGTTGACTCTTTCCGTAGAAACGTTCATAACCGCACTGTTGGCGAAGCTGTACAGCTGATATTTCAGGTTCTCTCTTGCCTGATTTACAAGCGTGGCGTCATTTTCCACTGTCTTCATGGAGATATAAGGCCATACAGCGTCCACGCCGCCGTCCCCGAGATTGATATGGTTATCGTCGCCGCCGAAATCAGCAACCTGTGTCACGGTAGACATGATCATGGATTCTGGTGTAAAGTAATAGGAGTTGTTCATCATATCGGTGGAAATAACGCCTGTATATCCCCACTCCTCACGAAGGATTGTCTTCAACATTCCCACATGGTGAGAAGCGTTGGTGGCGCCAATGCGGTTAAAGGCTACCATGACCGCCAGGCCCTTTGCATCCTCCAGAGCACCCTGGAAACCTCGTAAATCTGTCTCACGGAATTTCTGTTCATTCATATAGGCTGCCACGCCGTTGCGGTTATGCTCCTGATCGTTAAATCCGATATGCTTCGGCCCGTTTAAGATTCCTTTTTCGGTACAGCCCTTCATTAATCCATAGCCGATTCTGTTTGTCAGCATTGGGTCCTCAGAAATATATTCGTAATTACGCCCATTGTATGGAGTTCTTCTCTGGGTAAGCCCGGTTCCCCATAAAGCGTAGCGTTCAAGCCACAGACCTGAATTTCCTTCCACAAGGCCCCAATCATATGCAAGCTCCGGGTTGAAGGAGGAACCAAGCAGGGTCTGGGAATTTACATTAAAGTGATACTCTTTTCCTGTTTCAGCATCCTTGTAGGCTGTTGTAAAGCCGTTGACGCCCTCGTTCTGAAGTACAATGGGGTTGTCTACATTGGTAAGGGTATCCGTCTGGCTTCCGCCGTGGATTACCGCTCCTACTGCCTCGTCAATGGTGATAGAAGAGACTAATGTATCCCAATACGGATCGTCGATGTTATCCAGCTGTTCGTACTGAATGTCCTCTACGCTGAACCGCACGTTGTTATCTTTTCCTTCCTCTGCAGGCTCATCTGTCTTGATTGTGTACTGTCGTCCGCGAAGCGCTGCAATCCACTCCTCTGCCTTAGAGCTGTCGGAAATCTTAATCTCTGCGTCTGTATTATAATTAATCGGATAGGTTGCATCCCAGTCCTGTCTGGAAAGATACGTCACCGTGTCGTCCTCTGTCCAGTAGTTTAAGTCCGCATCATCCGCAACGTTTGTAACCTTTGTACCGTTGGAGATTGAAAATGTTGCGCTATCAAGCTCTTTATTTTCATTCCATACGACTGCTGTGCCAACCGCCTCGGCATCCATACCGTCTGCCACGGTTTTGCCCTGGGCTGCAAGGAAGTTGTTTACTGCCTCGTGGGAGCCGGCTGCCGCTGTAAAATAATAGTCGCCCTCGTCAAGAATATATGTTTTTGCGTTGGTATAATCATAGCTTGCAAGATATTTCGTGGGAACGGTAATGGTAACCTCCTCGGAAGCTCCTGCGGCGACATTCACCTTTGCAGAGTTTAGGAACATGACTGCTGATTTTTCTACCTTGTTTTCTTTGTCATACTCTGTGTACGGCTGCTGTGCATAAAGCTGTGCAAGGAAATATCCGTCCTTGTCACTGTTGTTTTTCACTTCGACAACCGCCGTAACCTCGCCGTCCTCAGACTTGTCCACCTCTACGCTCTTTACCTTCTGCTCGTAATCCAGATAGGAAACCGTATGTCCGAAGGGATATACGACCTCATCCCCATAATTCCAGGAATCTCCCTGTGTGGCTCCTGTTACGGCCGACGCATTGGAGGAAGGATTTGCAACGGAATCAAAATATCTTGTCTCATAATATTTGTATCCCACATAGATTCCTTCTGCCTCTACAATGTACTGCCCCGCGCTGTAGGTGGCGCTTCCGCCGCCAAATGAGCTTGCGCCGCTCTGGTTTGAGATTTCCACCTTGGGGTAGCGGTCATCGTATCCGTTTTCCGCATTTGCCGCAACGATATCGGAATCCGCATAATAATCGCCGCCGAAATTCTGTACGGCCGGAATGGATGCACTGTCCGCCACATAGGTATCGGTAAGCGCGCCTGTTGCATTTACTTCTCCGGTAAGCACCTTTGCGATACCAATGCACTGATAATCATTGATACAGCCAATATATGCAATGCCGTCCACCTCATGCGCTCCGCCCTCGGCAATCTCTTTAATCTCCATTGCATTGCCGGAATTGATCAAAACTACGACCTTTGCGCAGGTTTCCTTTGCCGCGTCGATCACTGCAAGCTCGTCCTCAGACAATGCAAGCGGGTCCTCACCTGTTTTTTCTCCTGCAAAATTCACTGCCGAGCCCGGCGCATATGTATTTGATTCTCCGCCCGGACGTGCAAAGACGCAGACTGCGGTAGTATTATCCTTGTCAATGTCTGATTTCCAGTCCTTGGGAGCACCGTACTCTTCGTACTTTTCCGGTGGGATTTCCGTAATGGCGAAATCCTCCATATCACCCACAGAGGTATTGTATATGTTATCATATCCAATAGAAACTTCCTCGGCTCCGGTCCACTGGTTCTCCGTTACCACCTCATGCGCGTTCATAAATTTGTTTACGTAAATGTCTTCCATTGTCTCGTTGACCTGAACGCCCGCATCCTTAAGCGCCTGGAGCAAATCAACCGCATCCTCGTTTCCGCCTCTCAAGTCTCCGGCGTTATACGGATACGGGGCATAGGCTGCCAGACCGAACAGGGCGACGCTCTCTGTGTTCAGCGGAAGCGCGTCGTTATCATTTTTCATAATAACAGTTCCTTCCTCGCCCTCACGTACCGCGATATCCTTTGCCGCTTCCGCCATTTCTTCGATTGTGCCGTAATCGCTTACGAAGCGTGCATTGTCCTTATCATTTGATGTAATATAGCTTGTAGTTCCAAGTACATCATCGAGATTTTTTCTGTACGAATCCGCAATGCTTGTGCCAAGGATTGACAGAGTAAGCAGGGATGCCGTTATCGAAGCTACACCCCGCATGGCGTTTGCCATTTTCTTGTTCCTCATTTCTTTCCCTCCTGGTTTCTTGTGTAATACTCTTTCTGTATCTAAGATGGCATTAGTTTATCACATGATTCAGCCCTGTGCACACCGCCGACGCGAACCGTACTTTTCGGTACGTAATCTGTTATGGGACGCAAAAGGGGCGCACGGCTGTACCGCCAAGATACGAAAAGAAGCTGCCACACTTCTGATTTTTCAATCATTGGCATGGCAGCTTCTGGGGTTTACAGGTTTCTTTAATTCACTATCGCAAAGCTGTAGCTGCCGGAGAGCAGTTCATACTGTGCACATGTCTGTCCGTTATGCTCAGTCATTCCTACGAAGGATGCGCCCTCCGGTGCGGTGATGGCTTCTGCCTGTGCCTCAGTCACTGGCAGATATAAGGTAGCCGTTGTATTGGCGGGTACGCTTGCTTCATAAGAAGTCATTGCGCCCTCTGCTGCTTCCCATCCGCTCCGGATTGTTCCGTATGCAGATTCAAAGCTTCCGTTTGCATAAGTAAAGGTTCCGCCTGTGGTTGGCTGGAGGATGAAGTGTTTATATCCCGGGTTCTCTTCATCATATTTGATTCCAAGCTGGGAATCCATCATCCAGGAGGTCACTGCGCCCAAAGAATAGTGGTTGAAGGAGTTCATACCATTATTTCCGCCGAAGCCGTCCTCTACTGTGTAGGAATTCCATCTTTCCCAGATGCTTGTAGCGCCCTGTACAACCGGGTACAGCCAGGAAGCATAATCTGTGCATTCCAGCATTTTGTAAGCCACATCAGCCCTTCCGTTATCACTTAAGGCGTTTAGCAGGTTAGGCGTTGCATTAAAGCCTGTGGTAAGGGTATAAGGCGTCAGGTCGGAGCCGTCGTCTGCCTTCGGGTTTTCTATGGTATCAATATAATTGTCCACAAAGCGTGCCTTGTTTTCCTCAGCTACCACACCGTAGTTCAGAGGTGATGCATAGGATGCCTGTGTATGGATGACAGTACCGTCTGCCATACAAGATTTTCCAGTCTCCTCGTCAATGTAAATGGAGTTCCATGCAGCCTTAGCAGCCTCATACATAGCATTATATTTTTCAGCCTTGTCTGTCTGGCCCACAGCGGCAGCCATCTGAGCTACCACATCAAGGCAGTAGGTGTACATTGCGTTTCCAAGCATTGCACCGTCTGTGGAAACCACGGAAAGATGATCGCAAAGGAAGCCTGTCTGTGAAGTAAGCGCCGCCTCGGTCACCTGTGCATCCTCCGGTCCATAGGTCAGAGGATTTGCCTCCAGGTTCTCCATATATTTGTAGATGGCATCCATATTTTCATCAATGATCGTGGTGTCACCGTATTGCTGGTACAGGAAATATGGGATAAACACAATAGCGCTGTTCCAGGTAATCCCGAAGGACATTCCGCCCACATTCACCACGCCTGTCTCCGGGTCATAGGAGGGATAATTGGGTGAGGTATGAGAGGTCATTCCGTCCCCGCCCTGGCTCTGGCGCACGCAGTTCAGCCACTGACGGAGGAACTGGTATGTATCTGCATTATAGCTTCCTGCAAGGGCATACACATTGGCGTCGCCCATCCAGCCCATGCGCTCATTTCTCTGCGGGCAGTCTGTTGGCAGGGTGATATAGTTGCTGGCCTCGGAATTCTGGCCGTTCAGGAACAGTCTGTTTACCAGCTCGTTTGAACTGTCATAGGTGGCAGTATTGTCGATAGAGGAAAGTACCAGCGATTTCAGATTTTCTGCCGGAATCGCTTCCTCAAGTCCTGTAATCTCTATATAGCGGTATCCATGGAAGGTTAAATCCGGGACAAAGGTCTGCTCTCCGGCCTTCATGGTATAGAAATCTGTTGTTAAAGCCGCACGATAATTTTCCTGGAGAAGATTTCCGGAAAGCTCGCCATATTCCTCCAAATCCGGGTAAAGAATCTCTGCCACACGGATGGTAAGTGTTTCGCCTTCTTTGGCATAATCAGCGGGAATGGTAATCTGTGGTACTGCTGCCACGTTCTCACCGAAATCGTAGATGAAGCTTCCGCTTCCCTCTTTCGTCTCGCCTACCAGTTCTGCGTCCAGTTCACGGATTACATGAACCTCTTCATCCTCACGGACTACCAGGTCCTGTCCTGCAAATGCAGCTCTGGTTTCCACAGCCTGTGCTGCTCTCCATCCGGCCGCAGCCTCATCATATTCCACAGTTGCAAAGCCTTCCACAGCCGCTTCCTTTGTGGCGTCATAACGCTCGCCTTCAAAGATAGATGCAAGTCTCACAGGACCGTCCCCGTAATACTGCCAGGTATCCTCATTGGAAGTAATCACATCTGTGGTACCATCGCCGTAGGTGACTACCAGGTTTGCAAGAAGAGCCTCTTTATCTCCGTAATAATTGTAAATCTTATCGTCATAGGTCTGTGCATGTCCGGTCCACCAGCCTTCGCCCATGACAGCGCCCATGGCATTCTCGCCTGATGCCACATAATCGGTCACATCATAAACATTATATCCGATTTCATCACGGAACTCCATGGATCCTTGCTTAAACCATTCCTCCGGTGCAACCTCATCTCCGTTAATATAGAAATCACCGATTCCCTGGAAAGCAAGATACAGCCTTGCAGACTGGATATCATCTTTCAGAGAAAATTCCGTGCGCACATAAGGCTCGGATGCATAGGACGGATCTGCGTAAGCCAGAATGCCGCTTTCGCCGCCGTCTACCGTGATTTTATTTCCCTCCACAGAAACTCCGTCTTTGCCTTCCCAGATGCTATAGGTTGCCCCTGCCTGCTCTCCGAAGAGCGTCCCTGTGCCATTGCCGGGATTCTGCAGTTCAAAGTCCGTAAATACTGCGGTTTCCCCAGGCTCTGCAGAAAAGCCGATGCTGTTCAGGTTGGGCACAGACATTACGTCAGAGGAGCCCCAGTCTGCCAGTCCGATATCTGTTGTCGGGCTTGATTCTCCTGTGAAATCATCTGTCTTTTCCCCGGTGATTACAGCAGTTCCGTCAATGGTAACAGTCAAAGTGCAGGTGCTCATGCTAAGCTCAAGTTCATGCTCTGCGTTTTTGTTCTCTGCGGTAATTAATTCGTTCAGGTTGGTATTCGGGTTATTTGCCAGGTTGATTGTCATATATGGTTTATCCGGCGTATCGTTTTCAAAAAATCCCACCCGGTAAATATTGATGGCAACGCCTTCCTCCGTACCTGCGTTTGCCACGTCAAGCTCCATGCGGAAGTAGTTCTCCCCTGCCTTCTGGTACAGGTTGAACAGTTCATTGTTATAACGGAAATCGTCTGCACCGAACACTACAGACGCCTTGGTGCTTCCTTCTGGAATCTGTACCTTGGTTGTGATATCAAACAAGGTGGAAGCAGCAGCATCCAGGGAAAGCTCGTCTGCTCCGATCCACTGTGCGCCCTCCCAGGTATCCAGCTCTGTACTCAGCTTAGAGGTTTCAAAGAAAGAGGTTCCTGTCAGAACATTTCCCTCATTATCCTCCACGCTCACAGTCCAGTTATACCCTGTACACGGTTCGAGCGCCTCCCCCTCATAGGATATGTCCACAGAATTCCCGGACTCTACCTTGCCGGAATCCCACACCTGGGTTCCGTCAGCCGCCTTCTCCACTGTAATCTGGTAATTTACCTGGGATGCGCCGATTGCATCCGAAGCCATCTGCCAGGCAAATACCGGCGCGGCGGTGTCCACGCCCATAGGATTGTTTTTTCCCTCTACCTTCAGATTTGTCAAGGCGGCGCTCTGCGCCTGTGCCTCATCTGCCGCCATAATCGGCAAAGCAGAGCCGGCAGTCATGGAAACCGTCATGGCCGCTGCTACTGCACAGGCAATTCCTCTTTTCACTGTTTCTCGTTTCATAGTATCCTCCTACTGTTTGTTTGAATTGTTATGATATTTTTAACATATCCGACAGGTTTTCACCATTAACAAAACAAACGGGAGGTTTGGGTTTTGAAACTTTCTTTATGGTTCTAAGGAAATTTCCATATCCTCTCCCAAATGCTCTGGTTCCTTGGGTTCTCCGCCGTTTTCAAAAATAGTGTCCTCAGGCGGCACCCCTGTCATCAGTTTTAGGCAGAGCATTACCGACTTTTCGTCAGCAGAAGGCAGCCTCTCCCGGAAATACCACTGATTATTTCTGCTCGACTGTGATTCCTCATCGGTCACAGACAAGCTCTGTATAAAAGTGCCGTCCTTACGTTCAAACGTTGGCCATATGCTCGTTCCTTTTTCCTTCATGCTGGCCTTCTGCTGCTCTTTTGTCCAGTCAAGGGACACTTTTCCCCAAAATGAAGTAACGGATTTTTTCAACCCTGTGACATTCACAGTATAATCATCAAAAACAAATTGCTGGTCCGGCAGAGCCGTAACTGCTGCTTCTGTATCCACGGTAAAGGTCAAATCCTGGTTTTCTGACCTCTTATTTTTCCCACTGATAAATACTGACAACGGCAAAGTAACCTCAAAGGGACATTCAAGGTCCAGATTATGTACATCTGCAATAAAAATATAGTCCTCTCCTCTGTCTCCATCATCCCAAGTGTCTATGGGGTCATCCAACTGCTTACCATTAATGACCAAGCGATGGGTATATAAATCATACTCCTTGCCAGACTCTGTAGGTGTACCGTATATACAGAGCTGCCCTCCGTCAAACATCACTTCCTTCACATCCAGCAAGGGGGCATTATCCTCCCTCTTTTCCCAGGTTTTTACCCACTCCCTGTCAATCCATTCCGGCAGATTGGGTTCCTCTTCTACCTTCACTTTTATGTTGTACTGGAAAATCTCATCTATAGCCTGGCTTTTGTCCAGTCTCAGGTATTCTTTAAAATCAAATTTCTTTTTTGCAATCGTAGTGAGGCTTGCCAGCATAAGAACCACCGCAACACCAAGAAAGAAAAATCTTTTTTTGTATTTCCTCCTGCCGGGTTTTTCCATGGTCTGTGCCTTTAACTCCATTTGTACATTTTCTTTCACCGTGTCCTCCAATGCCTTGTGGAAAGCTTCGGGCATTTTCGGGTATTCCTGTTCCCACATTCTTTTCTCCATCAGACATCCTCCTCTGACAACAACCTGCGCATTTTCTCCCTGCCTCTGTAAAGGCGGCTCTTCACCGTGCCCTGAGGAACTCTCAGTATTCCGGCAATCTCCTGAATCTGAAATCCTTCCAGATAATGCAGCACCAGCACGATTCTGAATTCCGGCTCCAGAACGGATAACGCGTCATAAAGACTGCTGTAATCTTGCTTTTGCATCACATCATCCGGCCATGCCTCCTCCATAAGCACCGTCCTCCTTTTTTCTTTCGCAAGCCTGCAGCATTCATGGATTAAAATACGTATCAGCCATGTTTTTGCATAGGAATCATTTCTAAGGGTATCCAGCCTTTCAAAAGCCCTGGTAACCGCTTCCTGTGCGGCATCCATGCAGTCCTCATCATTCCTCAGAATCGACTTGGCAATCCTGTATAGCTGCACCTCGTTCTCCATAATTAAATTTCCAAAGGCTATCTTATCCATACGGTTCCCCCTTGTTGACTGTTCCTTTGTAGAATTTTTCCTTTTTAGGCTCTTCCTTTATCATCTTTTTCTTTAAGGTCTTTACTAATTAGACATTTGGGCCTGATGAAAAGTTCCCGGTATATAGAACTTTTCATCTTTCATATAGCGGCGGCTTCATAACGGAATTCAATTGGCCGCCCCCTGCTGAAAGATTTTTGGTATTATATGCAAAAGATATTCCTTCTTATAGAACAAGTCGGAGTGCTATTTTATGATAAAATGATACAAAAAATCTTGGTCCGCTATGATACCACATAGTCAGGCCAAGATTGGCTCACATTTCATCTTTTTATTTCACTTCGCCCCACAACTTAAATTACATGTATCGCCCAAAACAACACCACGGCCTTGCAAATTAAGGCGAATTTTAAAGCAGATAAGGTGTGTAGTTTTTGCCCTCTTTCTTCATATAGCACTCGCTAAAATCTGAATGCATAATCTTCCACACACGCTCTGCGCCCACTGCCAACTTCTGTTCCAAAAATTCTTCCTGCGGCAGCCAAAATACCTTCCCTTCCTCAGAAGAATGCAACTCTCCTGCGTATCTGTCTGCCTTGTATAAAAACACCACATGCTGTATTCCATTCTCTTCCCAATGGTATACACCCGCAAGTGCCGGATTTTCTATGGTAAGCCCTGTTTCCTCCTGCACTTCCCGGATAACAGATTCTGTATAGGATTCTCCTTTTTCCACATGGCCTCCTGGAAATGTAATCCCGGAGTAACTGTCGCTTACTTTATCAAGGACCAGCACGTTCCCATTGCCGTCCTCAACCATACACATATTCATAAACCGGACCGGCTGCGTCGTTGTGCGCACTTCCAGCCCTCTCTCCCTGCGGATACGGCTATGGATTGCTGCACGCTTGCTTTTATAACGCTTAAACACCTCGGAATATGGAATCCAGATTTCCGCACGTTCGATTTTTCCATAGACCTTCTCTACAATATCATCCAGCTCCTTATCCGTGGGAAAAGCATCATATTCGTCATAGTACGCTTTCGTTGCCTCATACATCCACGCGCCTATTTTTTCCTTCTGCTTCAGCTTTAAATGTGCGTATTTTTTATTTGTCTGAAGCAGCCTGCCGTCAATCATCTCATGGTTTTTCATTGAATTTTTCCTTCTAGTATTTTTATGATATCTGCTTCATAACCCTGTATCAATGTTTTCAGCCAGCAACAGAGGTTATTATTATGCATAGCTATTGTTTATCTTGGTTACACTCATATTCATGTGTCCATTCATCCAGCTTCTCCTGTAAGAGTTGCTTATCAGGAAGATATAAACTATATTCGGATGCATAAATATTGGCATCCGGCGGTAATGTGAGTTGAACAATGCTATCTGTTTTTTCTTTACAAAGCAAAATACCTATTGTTGGTTTTTCAAACGCCTGCCTTACATATCTATCAAAATAATTGACATACATTTGCATTTGCCCCAAATCCTGATGTTTCAGTTCTTCGGTTTTTAAATCAATCAAAACATAACACTGCAGTAAACGATTGTAGAAAACAAGATCTACATAGAAGTTTTTCTCATCAAACGAAAAACGCTTCTGCCGTGCCTCAAACAAAAATCCTTTCCCCAATTCCAGTAAAAAGTTTTGTAGTTTTGATATAATCGCTGATTCTAAATCACTTTCTGAGTATGTCGCCTTTTCTTCCATTCCTAAAAACTCTAACACGAAAGGATTTTTCAGAACATCCTGAGGTTTTTCTATTACCTGACCTTCATTTGCTAATTTTAAAACTTCCTCTTTGTTTCTGCTCAAGGCAAGGCGCTCATATAGACTGCTATTATACTGCCGTTTTAACTGAGGTACAGACCATTGACCCTGGTACGCCTCAAGCTCGTAAAATTTTCGTATTTTCTTATCCGAAATTCTCATCAAAACCTGATAGTGCGACCAACTCAATTTAAATTCAGCAGAAGCCTTCTGCTGAATTGCCAAATCGCTCTTCGCTGAGTTCTCAAACGGAATTATCTCTATCTGTTCCTTATACGTTAAATAAAATTTTCTAAAACTCCTTAAGTTTGTTTCTGAAAAACCTTTGCCAAACTGTAAGGTTAAATACTCCGATAATGCTTTTATCAGAGTTGTCCCATATTTCGCTCGATTTTGCCCTTTCTGTTCTTCCTGTACGATCATCCTGCCAATCACAAAATTTGTGACACAAATTACGGTATTCGCTGTTGAAGCAACCATTTTTCTTGATTCTGTAATTAAATTTGCGGCATTCTCATAAAATGTATGATTGGCTGGTAATACTGTCATCTGATTCATTTCATATTTATTATTTTCCATATCCGCTATAGTTCCCTTCTTAATTACTTAGTATCCATCAACAGACAATTCCTGTGTATAGAATCTTCGCGTTTGCCACTAGAGGAAATGTTTAATTAAGTATATCATACAATTTGAGAAATAAAAACAGCCGCGAGAAATCCAAAGACCTCCCACAGCCTGTTCATAAAACCAAACCTCCCCACCACAGTTACTTACTTAAATCCAAAATCATTGCGCCCCCCCCCCACGACTCGCCTTACGGGCTTTCCGCTTCAGATACCGTCCCTGCCCGGGCATTCCTGTGAATGCCCCGTTATCATAAATGAGCGTTCCTCTTAAGTAGGTCTGGACAGGGTAACCGTGAAGCTTTTTTCCTTCCCAGATGGTATGGTCACAGTCGGAATGCATATTATTAGCACTTATAGTAAAATCCTTATTTCTGTCATAAATCACCAAATCCGCGTCCTTTCCAACGGTCACGGAGCCCTTGGAACCGCATCCGAAAATCTTTGCGGGATTAGATGCACACACTTCCACCACCCGCTCGAACGACAGCTTCCCTGCATTGGCGGCGTCCAACATATATGGATATAGATTCTCCACTCCGGCACAGCCGTTTGGAATCTTGGTGAAATCATCCTTTCCCCAGTCTTTTTCATAGCTCTGGAACGGACAGTGGTCAGTGGCCACCGTATCAATTAACCCGGCTTTTAAAGCAGTCCACAAAGCATCCCGGCTCTCCTTCCCTTTCATAGGCGGCGAACAGACAAAATTTCGTCCGTCCTCTCTCTTATATACATCGCAGGTAAATTCCAGATACTGCGGACAAGTCTCTATATATACGGAAGCACCTGCCGCCTTGGCTTTTATACAGGCTTTCAGCCCCTCTTTATCCGCCATATGCACCAGATAAACAGGGGCGTTCAAATGGCGTGCCCAGTGGACAGCCCGCTTGTCTGCCTCTGCC
The DNA here is from genome assembly GCA_000702025.1 of Blautia schinkii DSM 10518. Classification (GTDB taxonomy): domain Bacteria; phylum Bacillota; class Clostridia; order Lachnospirales; family Lachnospiraceae; genus Blautia_A; species Blautia_A schinkii. Next base: position 312,905 of record JNKJ01000006.1, on the reverse strand, counting down.
TCCACAAATTCCGGGCGGCTCAGGTAGTGATACCAAGCTGATGTCTTGCCCTCTTTTAAATAGTTCTCAATATTAAAATCAATCAAATCCGGGTTCTCTGCATGGACATTAATCATTGCCCCCAGCTCCTTTGCTCTAAGAAGCAGCCGGACCAAGGTTCCGTCATCTACCATCATGCCCTCTTTTTTATAAACCATGAAGCATTTGAAGCTGGTAATCCCCTCCTTTACCGCCGCCTCCATTTCCTTAAGAATTTCTCCGTGGTTCAGGTCTGTAATACAGCAGTGAAACGCATAGTCTACGCAGGCCTCTTTTTCCAGAACTTCTTTTTTTGATGCAATAAGCCCCAGTATGGTTTCCCCGGCATGCTGTACAGGATAATCAAAAATGGTAGTTACTCCTCCGCAGGCCGCTGCCCGTGTCCCTGCCAAATAGCTGTCCGCAGATACCGTACCCCCGAACGGCATTGCCATATGCGTATGTACATCAATCGCGCCCGGCAGCACCAGCTTCCCGGAAACATCCACGACTTTCCGGGCCGTCATTTCCAGATTCCTTCCAATGGCGGCGATCTTACCGTCCTTTACCGCCACATCTGCTTCAAACATTTCTGAAGCCGTCACAATTGTTCCGTTCTTAATGAGTAAATCCATCTTATCCTCCTCCAATCGTAATTCTATTTTATATCAATTTATTGCCTAAGCATACAATGGACGGCAATTGTTACCTGGCGTTTAATTTGTAAATATCATTGAAAATAATCCAAGGTCAAATTTGAAGTAGAAAAATCCGCAGGCTTACAGCAGTTTCTACTGTAAGCCTGCGGATTTTATTAATTGGGTATTATAGTAGAACAAATTGGAGTGCTTTCCTAGTATATAAAATAGCTGTGGGAAATCCAACGACCTCCCACAGCCTGTGCTTAAAAACCGAACCTCCGCACCGCAGTTCCTGCAAGTTTTTTACATGGCGGCTTTAAAGTAAGTATGCATCTGATTCTAAGCTAATCATGAACCTTAACTGATAACAGATAACAAATAACCTACAATCAATATCCTTGAACATAAACCATTAAGTTTCTTCAATCTCATAGGACCATGTACGGAAAATCATTTAAATATCTACTTCAAACTGCACCGTCTGATTATACATATCAAGAGCCATCTGCATCTCCATAATAGTTTTGGAAACACGCTCATACTCCTGCTTGATCAAATCAAGGTCATAATTGATATACCTGTACTCGGGCACAGAATTCCTGGACATATAGGAATTCTGCTCCTCCCTTGCCTTGGGAAGCTGCTTACGCATCTTATCCAGGACAGCCTTCCTCTTATTCATCTGAGCCATTTTTATCAAAATAGTATCTATGCTCATCTCTGTATCGCCAACCATTACGCTGGCAGAGGCATTTGTAAAATTTAATGCATGCTTAATGATACAGATTTTATCATCAAGTGCTGCAATGGTTGCCGCCACTTCCGCATAATTATACTCCGGAACCACAGGTTCCTCATTAACCGCAGCCACATAAGTGCTTGAAGCATTCTCCTTGTTCACCCAAAATGCCTTATCCTCTTCGAGACTCTTAAGTAACTTATTTGCATATGCTGATGTCATCTTCTGCATTTTTCGTGTCTCCTCCCTTCAACCATTTTCCATTATATAATCATTTTAAAACAGATTAGACTGATTGTCATTCAACCGCTGGTTTAAAGCGAAATACCCCGTAGCAATCCGTTCCATAAACGAACAATATCCCCGTCAACGACGAGGATATCTTCTATGCTTGTATGCAGTAACCTGCTTGTTTCAATCCACGATCGGTAATTTCACAGAGTACGACTTTTATGGCTGCGTGTCTTGACCTCATGTCAATGGGGGATACCGATTTCTCTCCGCCCACCACTGCCGTTAATCTTGTTTTTGGTGATTCATCTCGCCACCTGCAGAGATGGGCGAATTCTCACTTATTTAGTTAAAATTATAAAGTTGTCCAGACTTGGCAGCGACCTGCCGGAAGTCCATTTGTATACCGCCTGTGGATTTTCGAATCCCATAGCGCACTGGATATCCTTCACCGAGTACCCGTTTTGCAAAAGAAGCCTTTTAATCTGCTCACCAGTCTCCTTTTGCCGGATTGACAAATACATTGGTTCCATCTCGTACCTCCTTATTTATCCTCCATCCCAAGACACCCTTTCATCTTATCATTCCACGGCACAAAAATCCAGATTACATTGCTATTTACCAATAATTAATAGCGTGCCCCTGCCTACTCCACCAAAATCCGCCCCTGCGAAAATTCATACTCACTCCCAATGGAACCCCCAAGCTGCCCGTGAATATAGGTTATCAACACCTGATAATCCAACATCCCCTCATCCAGCAGCAGCGGATTATCCATAAACATTGTAAAGCCGTCACCGCCCTGCTTGAGCAGATAATTATGCGAAGCCAGAGTATACGTCCCGTCAGGCTTAAGCGCTGCATAGCTCCCGTCCTCCTTAAGCACCTTCACGTCCCTAACCCTGCGCACATTTCCACAGGAAAGAAACATTCCGTTATCATCCAGCACCACAGATGATTCCACGGAAGTATCAACCTTAAACGTAATCCCCGACACCTGCAGAAAACCTCCGTTCTCACCCATAGCGTTCGCGCCGTCACTTGCTTCTGCACATACCGCACGGCAGGCCAGCTCCAGCGCATCAAGTATTTCCTGCCCCTGAACCTCTGCCACACAAAGCGTATTCCCATAAGGATGTACTGCAATCATATCCCCAACGGTAATATCCCCCGCAGGAATATCTGCCCGTATCCCGCCGCCGTTTACCAGCGCAATATCCGCCCCGGAAACCATCCTGTAAGCGTCTGCACAGAAATCACCAATGTTCGTCTCACGGTTCCTCACAGCCCGGATCCCGTCCTGGTCAGAGACACTTAACAGTAGGTCGCTATATCCCGCAATCTGCTCCATATGCTTCTCAAACCTGGCCTGGATTTCTCCAATATAACTTTCCACAGCCTCATCCTTTTCCGGATAATCCGAGATAAGTCCAGTCATTAAATTTCCGTCAGACGTTATGATGAGCTGCCCAACATAACTAAACTTAGTCCCCGTTGAGGACAAAAGCACCTCATCTCCCATCTTATCCTCCAGAATCCGGCAGGGAATCGTACTGTGGGAATGCCCGTCAAGCACCACATCCACACCCTCGGTATTTTCAATCAAGTCGATGGAACGAAAAGGCGCAGAATCCTCGTCATCTCCCAGATGGGAAAGCACAACGATATAGTCAGCTCCTTTACCGCGGCATTCATCCACCGTCTCCTGAACACGACCGTATAAACCCTCTCCGCCTCCCCCGCCATAAAAGTCATAGACAAACTCACCGGAGTCATCCATAAAATAAGCCGGAGTGGAATCGGTAATACTCTCCGGCGTACAGACACCGATAAAAGCAACCTCCGTATCTCCATAAGAAACAATCTGATAAGGCTTAAGCAAATCCAGCGCACTATTTCCCGTTCCTGAATACCGGATATTACATCCCAAATACTCCGCATCCGCACTTTGAATCAGCCCTTCAAGCTGCTCCATTCCATAGTCAAATTCATGATTACCGGGCACCGCAAAATCATAGCCCACCCTATTCATAATCTCTACCGGATATTTCCCTTCCGATACCATACCAATCACATCACCCTGTATCGCATCCCCACAGTCAACCAACGTCACATACGGCGTTTTCTCTTCCATAAAACCTTTATACGCCGCAAGTCCCGCATATCCCATTTCATCATCCACTGCACAATGCACGTCATTCGTATAAAGAATAACAATATCCTTTTGAGAATCCGTGTTAAACCCGCAAAGCAGGACAGACAGCAAGATCACCGCCGACAATAACCCTGCCATACGAACTTTCCCGATTTTCCTGCTGCCTGCATTTTCTGTACCTTTTCCTCGATTTTTCATCCTCATTCCGCCCATGTGTTTCCGCAGCTTTCACATTTATAGAGCGTACCGCCCTGCGCCTTCCCACATTCACGTCCGCGGGAAGAACATTTCGGACATTGGCCGCCGCACGTTTTGACTGGTATAATCAATCCTCCCGTAACCTGATCCAGCTCATTGTCATCAATCTCCAACCCTTTGCCCTCAGTCTTGCAATCTGTTTGATACCTCTTCTCTGTTTTACTCTCTGTTTTCCTCTCAATTTTGCCATCTACACTACCTTTTATCTTACTTTTACCTGTCATAATTTTCACCTTCCTTTAACTCTTATTCTGAGTACGCTCCAACGTACCAGTTACCTCTTCCATTCCTTTACTTTTTACCGCCTTATAAATATACAACGCCGAACATCCCGCTGCAAAGCACACCCCCACAGGATAAGCGATAGCCGGGGACATTCTAAACCCCTCCTCCGCCATCAATATGTACGTACTGGAAACCGCCGACATAAACGCCGCAGGCAATGCACATATCAGAGAATACCACTTATTTTTCCCATTCTGAATCAAATAAACAGCCGCCGCCCAGAGTGTGATCATGGCAAGAGTCTGGTTACTCCAGGAAAAATACCTCCAAATCACATCAAAATCAAGCTGGGTCAAAACCGCTCCTGCAGCAAGCAGGGGAATCGTCACCGCAATACGCTTCCGAAACCCAGCCTGGTCGATTTTAAACCAGTCGGCAATAATAAGCCGCGCACTCCGAAAAGCAGTATCTCCCGAAGAAACAGGACAAACCACCACACCGACGATTGCCAGCGCTCCACCGGCCAAGCCCAAAAGAGACACAGAAATATCATATACAACACCCGACTGCCCAAGCTGCGCCAACGCCTCCTTAAGCCCGCCTGTTGTACCGTAAAACGCAACCCCCGCGGCCGCCCACACAAGCGCGATCACACTCTCAGAAATCATAGCACCATAAAAAACCCGCCTCCCGCTCCTTTCTGATTTAATACACCGGGCCATCATAGGAGACTGCGTAGCATGAAAACCTGAAATCGCCCCACACGCAACCGTAATAAACATATAAGGAAATATAGGCTTTCCATCCGGATGAAGATTAGCAAGCTGCAGTTCAGGAATATGATATCCCCCCACACCCAGCCCTACAATAATACCCACAGCCATAATAATAAGCACAGCACCAAACAACGGATAAAGCTTACCAATCAACTTATCAATAGGCAGCAACGTAGCCAAAAAATAATATGCCAGAATAACCACAACCCAAAACGTCACATTCATCCAAGAAGGCGTAAGCCTTGCCAGCAAAGCAGCAGGACTGGTAGTAAAAACCGCACCCACCAGAACCAGAAGAACCCCCGACACAACACGCATCACCTGCCTTGCCGTATTCCCCAGATATCTCCCCACAATCTCCGACACCGACGCACCATTCATTCTCACAGAAATCATCCCACTCATATAATCATGGACCGCACCTCCCAAAATAGAGCCAAACACAATCCACAAAAACACCACCGGCCCAAACACCGCCCCCATCAACGCCCCAAAAATCGGCCCCGTCCCCGCGATATTCAAAAGCTGCACCAAGAAAACCCGCCACGTTTTCATAGGAACATAATCCACCCCATCCCCACAAGCCACCGCAGGCGTCGCCCTCTCATCCGGCCGAAATATCCTCTCCACCAGCCTCCCATAAAAAAAATACCCCACAAAAAGAATAAACAACGCACCCAAAAAAGTAATCATATAACCACCTCACCATTCAAAATTCCCACACCAGCAACCCATAATACATGTATTACACCGTATTTCATCGCACTCAATTACATAACACAATACATCACTCATCCCTCCCCGTCCCCACAAAAATCACGTCATACCACCCCTTTCCGCCGCCCCACTCCCCGCCAACCCCTTCCCGCCACCACAACCAAGCGTGCCCAACAGGGGGAGCTCGAGGGGGCATTCGGGCTTTCGCAACTCTGAGATTGCCCCCTCGAAGGTTCTAAAACAAAGTAGTCTTCCCCACAAACTCCGTATCATCCAACCTCTGTCTCTCCACCAGTCCCGTGAAAAACCCGCCTTTTCCCATCAATTCCTCATACGTACCGTCCTCAATAATCCTCCCCTTATCCAGCACAATAATCCTGTCACACTGCCTGATTGTTGACAACCGGTGCGCAATCACAATCCTTGTACACTTTAAGCCATCCAACGATTTTGATACCGTTTTCTGCGTCAGGTTATCCAACGCAGACGTAGCCTCATCAAACATTAGAATCCTCGGCCTGGGAGCAATTGCACGGGCAATCATCAGCCTTTGCCTCTGTCCGCCGGAAATCCCTCCCGAGCCCTCGGTAATCATAGTATTCATCCCCATAGGCATACGCCGGATATCCTCTGCGATTCCCGCAAGCTCCGCAGCCCTCCACGCGTCCTCCAGAGTCAGCCATGGCGCAGAAATCGTGATATTAGAAAAAATATCCCCGGAAAACAGCTTCCCATCCTGCATCACCACACCAATCAGGCGCCTCAGCGATTTTAAATCTATAGACGCCAAATCCTTCCCGTCGTAGTATACCGCCCCCTTCTGAGGCGTCTCAAAGCCAAGCATCATGCGCATGAGCGTGGATTTTCCGCAGCCCGTGGCTCCCACAATTGCAACATACTGCCCGGGCCGTATTTTAAGAGAAAGGTTATCAAGAACCAACGGCATTCCCTTATTGTAGCGGAAAGAAACATTATTCAGCTCCACCCCGCCTGTTATCCTGGTAATGACCTGCTTATCAGCGGAATTTTCCGGAACAGCCTTAAGAATCGGCTTCCCCATTTCCATCACAGGCCTGATCTGCGCTGCCATAAGCGTAACAGAGCTAAGGGATATAAATGCCCCCGAAAGCATCCCATAGGCGGTACTAAAGGCGTAATAATCCGCCGCAGAAACCCTTGCCTTTATAGACACATAGTACATAACAAGCGTTCCTGCAAGAGATATCGCCGTAGGAATCACATCACCTGATTTGACCAGAACAGGCGGGTCATACATCAGCCTGGCCTTTTTCGCATACAGATTTCCCCAACGCGCGAAGGCCCTTTTCTCCGCCCCGGAAAGCTTTATTTTCTGCACCCCGGAAATCAAAGCATATGACATGCCACCCTCCTTCACAGAGAGTTCCATCTGCTGTCTGCTGACTCTCATCTGCACCAGGGCAGAGCAGACAGTGAACAAAAACGTCGCCCCAATGATAAGCAGAGCCGGAATCACAAGCGCAGGTGCATACAGGAATATCTGCGGCAGGTACAACAGTGAGAAAAGTGTCGTCAGCCCGGTGGAAAGCACCACGGACACCAGCATATTGCAGAGCATGTTGATATATCCCACCCGGGATGCCAGTTCACCTGAGCCGTAGTCCTTGAAGAAATCCGCCGGAAGAGAAAGTACCCTGGACATGGCCGCAGCCTGTACGTGAATATCCAGCTTCGTGCTGATCCGCGCCATAAACAGAGACTTTACCGCTTCCGCCATCACACCGCTCACGGAAACACAGACCATAAACACCGCAATAGACAGCAGGAGCTTCAGACTGCCGGATGCAAGCACCTCAGAAAAAAGAATATTATACAGCCTTGGGCAAAGCATCCCAATCAGCGTAACAGCAAGCGTCGCCGCAGCCACGCACACATAATCCCACAGGGAAAGCGTTTCTACGATATAGCGCATAAAATCCGAAAGCTTGAGACTTTTTAATGGAAATGGCTTGTAAAAAACAATCGCCTCCTCCTCAAACATTCCCTGGTTTTCCCGGTTAAGTCTCACTCTTTTTCCTGTCTCCGCATCAAAAAAGCTATAGCCGGAAAATCCCGCGGGAATAAATGCCGTGACAGCCCCGCTTCCTTTGCGGACACCAAGCATAGCCCCGTCCGCATCCCGGAACCAGCCGCGTCCAAGCTTTACTGACCTGCGCATAATCCCGTAGGGCCTCAGTAGATACTCTAACTGCTCGTTTACATCCCCGATATTATCCGGCACCTCCCGGGGCTTTACATGATAATATTTCAGCATTTCCCCGATTGCGTCCTGAGCGGTCTGCCTTGAATCGTTTAACGCGTCGGATACGCGCCCTCCCATAACTGCGCCCGCAATATTGGAAAAGGATTCCTCAAAGACGTCGTTGTCATTCTGTTTTCTCTGCCTGATCTGTTCGTCAAACCATCCCATGCGCTATCATCCTTGTCCTACTCATATCCGTATTCCAATCTAATCCCTCTCTGATTTCTTACCCTGCTCCCACGTCGGTCACCTCAACGCACATTCTCAACGGCGCCTGCCCAATCTCACTCATTGGTAACAAGCTGTGTATAAAGTCCGCCCTTTGCGAACAGCTCCTCATGCCTTCCTCTTTCCACTGCCTCTCCCTTGTCAAGAACAATGATCTCATCGCAGTCCCGGATCGTGGAAAGACGGTGGGCGATCACAATGCAGGTAATCCCTCTGTCCTTAATGGACTTCACAACGTCATATTCTGTTTTTGCATCAAGAGCCGAGGTTGCTTCGTCAAGAATAATGATGGTCGGATCCTGGGCAAGCACACGGGCAATCTCCATGCGCTGTCTCTGTCCGCCCGAAAAGTCTCTGCCGCCCTCCGTAATCCGGCAGCTATAACCGCCGTCGCGCTGCATGATATCCTCGTGGAGCTGCGCGTCACGGGCTGCCATGATCATCTCAAAATCCTCAATGGAGCTGTCCCACATCTTAATGTTATTCCCGATGGTATCCTCAAACAAAATGATTTCCTGATCCACAACCGCCAGAGAGCCTGTAAAGATGCTGCGGTCAATCTCCCCGATTGGCTTTTCGTCAAACAGGATCTCGCCGCTCCAAGGACTGTACAAGCCTGAAATGAGTTTGGAAATCGTGGATTTTCCACAGCCGGAGGTTCCCACAAGAGCAATCCTGTCCCCCCGCTTGATAGAAAGACAAAAATCCTTTATCAAAGGCTCCTCAAGCCGGGAATAACCAAACGTCACTTTCCTCAGCTCCACATTACCCGACAGCTTGTCGTATTCCACATCCTCCCCGGGCACGTCGTCATGAAAGCCCACATCTGTGGGGTATTCCATCACATCCTCCACACGCTCCATCTGCGTCCGCATCTCCTGCAGTGTCTGCCCCGCCTCGATCAGAGTCTCCGCAGGTTCAGTAAAAGAGCTCAGAAAGCCCTGAAACGCCATGATCATACCTATCGTAAAATCCCCGTGCATGGTAATGTACACACCGATTATCAAAACCGCCGTATTCGAGAGGGACGATATCAGCCCAGGAAGCATTCCTAGATATTGATTTAACCGGATAAACTTAACCTCCTGCGTGTTTACGCTTGCCTGATAGCCGGACCACTTTTCAAAATAGCCGTTTTCCGCTCCGCTCGCCTTAATAGTCTCGATCATCTCGATTCCTGCAACCGTAGCTCCCGCAAGCCTTCCTGCGTCACGCATCTGTACGCGGGTAATATTGATTCTTTTTTTCGAGATGATTCCTGATACCAGCAGATTGAGCACAATCGAGCCAAGTCCTATCAAGGTCAGACTTAAGCTGTACCGCACCATTACCATGAAATAAAAGACCAGCATTACCGTATGGAGGGCCAGCGGTGCAAAGGTATCCACAAGCTTCTTTGAGACAGCGGCATTCATCTCCTGCCTTTGCTGGATATCCCCGGCCATCCGCTGAGAAAAAAATTCCATAGGCAGACGCAGCACCTTCCACATAAAGCCTGTACTGCCCACAGCAGAAAGCTTACCGTCAATTTTCAGGGAATACACCTCCTGAATCCACTCAGCTGCAAGCTGGATCACACCTATCCCCCCAAGCAAAAAGAGAAAAGGGACCACCCATTGAGGATTTTCTTCTGTCAGCAGCCTGTCAAGAAATACCCTGGAAAAAACAGGGTTGATAATCCCAAGCAGGGATGTGATCAGGGTCGTCAGGATTACAAAGGCAATGGCGCTTCCCGCCCCCTTTAACCGCTTTGCCGCAAAGGAAAACATACTTTTCTGTTTTCCTTCCGGCACAAAGTCCTCCGATGGCTCAAACATCAGACAGATACCTGTAAAGGCCTGGTCAAATTCCTCCATGGAGACAGCATAGCTTCCCTTAGCCGGGTCATTGAGATACACCTTATTTCCCTTAAATCCATTCAGCACCACAAAATGATTAAAATTCCAGTGGACAATACACGGAAAGCTTCCTGTTTTTTTCAAACTCTCCGGCTCATAGCGGTAGCCTCCGGCCTTAAGTCCATAACCCCGCGCTGCCTTCAGGATATTCTTCGCATTGGAGCCGTCGCGTGAGACCCCGCAGTCTGCACGGACCTGCTCCAGGGGAATCCATTTTTCATAATAAGCAAGAATCATAGTAAGCGACGCCGCGCCGCATTCCAGCGCTTCCATCTGCATGACAACCGGAACCCTTGCCACGCCGCCCGTTATTGGCTGCCTCATTTTTTTCTCCATATATCTCCATCAATCTCTACACCAATCTCAGATAAATTAATTCCAGATAAACGACATGGGGGAAACACTCTCTGTTATGATAGACGCCTCATAAATACCGTCCGCAACCGCTGCTTCTTCTTCCGGTCTTACTGCATCCACCCTTGCGTCATCCGGCCACATTGCAGCGGCCCTTACGTCATCTGACCCCTCTGCGACCCTCCTTACTGCATCCGCCCTGACCTCGTACACCCATTCTCCGGGCCGGAAGTCCCCCACATGAAGCAGGTAGGAATCCATCTCCCCGCTGATTTCCAGAGGTACTTCACTAATATCTGAAACGACATACTTCTTTCCTGACACCTCTATTTCCATACCCGCCTGCACATCACCGATATCCTTTTCCCTGACGTAGCAGGTAAATACACCTTCCCCGCATACGCCCGCAACAGCAAGCTTAGTTTCCAGGCGGCCGAAAATCCCCCATACACATATGCCTATAAGCAAAACGGCAATGCCGGAAAGAACCGTCCACACGCCCGGACTGGACACATGCACGTAATCATTCAGCTGTTCGGGCGAAGAAATCCGTTCTATGCTCGATTTACGAAATAGTTGTCCGCTCATTTTCACCCTGCCTCTCAAATACTCTTCTTAATCGTCAGTATATTCTGCCCATCCTTATATTCGTAGGAAATCTCGTCCATACTCTTTTTCACCATATAGATTCCCAGACCGCCAATTTCCCGCTCCTCTGCGGAAAGGGTAATGTCCGGGTCCGCCTTTGCCAGCGGGTCGTACGGCACACCCTTATCAATAAAGGTGATGACCACGGACATCGGATTGTCCGCCACCTCCACCCGCACCGTTGCCGGGCCCACCTCCGGGTTATAGGCATAGTGCGAAATATTGCTGAACAGCTCATCAATGGCAATATCAATCTGCATCTGCGCCTTCATAGGACAGCCCAGCTCCTCAAGCTGACCGTCCACAAACTCCGTGACCTTCGCTATATTCTCAACAGCCGCATCGATTGTCAGTTCTTTCATGACATTTCCTCCTTCATCTGTTTCCCGAACCTCAGGCACAGCATAGTAATATCATCAAACTGGGGGGCATCTCCCACAAAGGCGTCGATATCCTTTTTAACCTGGGGGAGCAGCTCCATGGGTAACGCCTCTTTATTCCGGTTCAGCGATTCCAGCATCCGCTCTGTTCCGAAAAGCGTATCTGATGCATCCGTAGCCTCCGCCACACCATCGGTATAAACATACAGACAGTCCCCGGGGTCAAGCTTAAGCTCGTACTCCCGATAACGGGCATTCTCCATACCGGCCAGTACAAAACCGTGCTTATCCTTCAGAAGCTCATAGCTGCCATCCCCGTGTTTCACCGCCGGATACTCATGGCCCGCATTGGCGCAGATGACACAGCCCGTGGAAATGGTCAGGATGCCGAGCCACACCGTGACGAACATCTGCGCTTCGTTATTTTCACAAAGCTGGTTGTTGGCGTTTTCCAGGACTCCCTTGGGCGAAAGTCCGGTCTGTGTATAGTTTTTGATCAATGTCTTGGCAATGACCATGAACAAAGCCGCCGGAACACCCTTGCCGGATACGTCGGCAATGACCATAGCCAGGTGGTCGTCATCCACCAGGAAAAAGTCATAGAAGTCGCCGCCCACCTCCTTGGCCGGGGTCATGGTGGCATATATGTCAAATTCCGGACGTCCGGGGAATGCCGGGAAAATGCACGGCAGCATGGATGCCTGTATCTGGGTCGCCACCGACAGCTCTGCGCCGATACGCTCTTTTTCTGCGGTAACGGCCCTCAGATCATGCATGTAGGCTGTAATATCCTGCATCATTGAGTTGCAGGAATCCGCCAGCAGCGTGATTTCATCGCCGGTATCGATCTGAGTCAGCCTGGGCGTTGGGATCTGGCCGGAATCCGCCGGCTGTGCAGCAAATTCCCGGACATTTTCCGAAAGCCGCTCCAACGGGTCAACGATATTACGCTCCACATACCATAGAAATACAATAGCAACGGCAAATATCATGTTAATGGCCAGCCCCACCGTCCGGTACACATAACTCCAGTGAGCCAGCGCGTCTGCACCAGTCCTGGAATTGTAGGCCGTCACCCCCACAAATGCGATAAATATGACTGACAGCATGAGGAAACCGATGACCACCTTAGTCTTAATGGTAGTCCGTACCTCCCTTGTGTTCTGCCTCTGGGGCTTCAGGTCAAAATTAAAGGGCTTTGCAAGAGAGGACAGCGATAAGCCTATGGCAACCACCAGCAGCGCCGCAGCCGTATGGCTCTCCACCGGCGCACCCATCATAAAGGAGATTCCAAACCACAAAAGCCCCATGCCAGCCGCTATAAACAGCAGGATGTCGAAAAACAGGTAGCTCCCGGGCTTTATCCTGCGGGTATCCGGCACATGGTAATCCGGGCGGTACCGGGCCAGGAGGATGAGGATGGGCACACCCAGCAGCACTGAGAAATCAAAGTTATTAAAGAACAACAGCGCATAAGAGCTGCCGCTGCCGGAAAAGCCAGCCGTCTCAAAGATGAGGGACAGCATCCCCGTAACCACCAGAGAATCTAAAAGTATGACATAGATATATTTCAAAATCTTTTTAACGCTGCCAAGGGTAGGATATACGTCCGTCTCATCCACCCGGAAGGAATACCACAGCTTATAGGGCAGGAAGGCATAGATAAAGTTTGCGATAAATCCTGTTGTACAGACAAAGACATTGCTCCCGGACAGGATATCGGAAATCAAGTTTCCGATGGCAATGCCAAAAGCCGCAGCCGGACCCCATATCAGCCCCAGCACCGGAGGAATCACATTCGCCGGCCGTATCTCCGTGATCCCCGGCATCAGCGAAAGAAGCTTTCTAAAAGGCAGCGCCACCGCCAAAAACAAAACAGCGGACATTATAAGCCGTATCCAGTTCTTTTTATCGCGCACCGCGCTCATCATTGCCTGCATTCTCTATACCTCCTCGTCTGTCATAAAGCCTGCCGCAAATCATCCGATCTGCCATGGAAGCCTTTCCGAAAAATACCATCAACCTGTGCCCTCTAAAGTACAATATGAAGATTATTAAAACCAATGACCCGCTTATAGCTGAACTCCTCCGCAACCTTCTTAACAAGATAGATCCCAAGGCCGCCGATATCCCTGTCCTCCACACCGCCAGTCACATCCGCATCCTTTTTCGCCGTGGGGTCAAACTGGATGGCATCATCCCGGATATTTAAAAGCACACGCTCATCCGCCACGATACGGATATCGATATAATGCTTTTTACCATCCTTAAAGCCGTATTTAATGATATTAACGGCAATCTCCTCAATACAGAGCTGTATGTAATACTGTTTTTTCTTACTGATCCCGTTCCTGTCACAAAAGGCTTCAATTGATTCATTGAGGGCAACGATATTCGCCTCCTCATTGACCAGCAGCGTCTGGTAAATCTGTTCGGCCGGGATATCCGATGCCGGCAGCTTTAGAAAATCTCCCCGGGTTATCAGCGCCATCACACCCAGTGTCAGCACTTCGCTTATGAGGAGCGCCAGATACACGCCGTTTTCTCCCATATTCATGCCATAAACAAACACCAGAATCAGAACTGCCGGAAACAGCAAATTGTCCAATACAGTAAATATGACAGACAGCCCGGCTCTTCCCGTAGAACGGTAAAAGCTGTTGAAAAAAGCCACCGCAGATGAAAAGAGACAGGAAACACCAATCATCCTCAGCGCCAATGTAACATCAAGCCCGAACGCTCCCGACAGATACGGAGCGGACAGACACAGCAGCACACAGAGCCCTAAGGCCCCTGCCGCCAGATTCCGCCCGGCAATCTTTGCCGTCATCCGTATACTTTTCGGGTCGCGCTCTCCGAAATAGACGCCGAACATAGGCTGCGCGGCAAGATTGACACTGTCATACACCGCATAAATAAAGGTTATGGCATATTTGACCACGCCATAGGCCGCAATTCCGTCACTTCCGCCTGTTTTTAAGAGTACATTGTTTATAAATACCGTCAAAAGCGTCTGGGCCAGAAAAATCAAGCTGCCCGCAAAACCGGGTCCTGCAATCTCTCTCATAACCCCAAAACGGAAGGCTCTGGAAAATTTCATCGTTGACCTGCCGCTTAGAAAATAAATGAGGTAAAACAGAACACACAGCCCATTAGCAATCACAGAAGCCAGGGCAATCCCTCCCACCGGAAGCCCTCTTACGCCAATAAACAGCCACAGCAGTAACAAGTTTGAAGCTACGGAAATCAAGCTGCCGGCCATGGCAGTTCCCGGGTGGTTATCATTCCGGATAAACACATTGAGCACGCCCCGCAGCAGTACCACAGGCATTCCCACAAACAATATGCAGATATAATCCCCGGCAAGCGCCTGCTGCTCCACCGTCTGTGCGCCCAATAAAGGTAACAGCGCCCCCGAAAACAGACCGCCAAGCAATGCCGTCAGAATCCCCAACGCTGCCGTACTGCCCACTGCCAGCGTAAATATCTGGGAGGCTTCCTCTTTATCTCCCTGCCCCTGACGGATGGACACAGCAATACCTCCGCCCACCCCGAAAAAATAGGTGATAATGTCCGTAAATATCATAATCGGCAGCGCCAGCCCCACCACGAAGCTTCCGTCATTTCCAAAAAACAGCCCCGCAAACAGGATGTTCAGCAGGTTCATTACCGCGATTCCCATGGTCGAAACCGCTGTAGGAATAAAAAAAGTCCGAAATGTTTTCCTGATAATACCTTCATAATCCATGGACATTCACTTCCTTTCCAATGCTTTTTTCCTGAGATGCGCCTCTTGTGGATGGCGGTTAAAGGTATCGATATCCAGGCAGATATGGTTAAGCGCCATCCATCGTTCCAGCAAAACCTTCTCTGCGCGGCTTCCCCCAAGCATCGCATCAATGCCAAATAAATAAATCCTCTTTTCAAGCTGCTCCCTTTGCTTTTCCAGCATCCTGGCACAGAGCAGCATTTCCGAAAACACCGGATCGATCATATCGTAGGTCAGACTGTCCGAGCTTTTATCATAAAAGTTCAGCGGAAAGCCCTGCGCCAGCATGACCACCTCCTTACCGCCGGGAAAGCGGTAAGCGTCCGCCTGATAAAGGGGAACCTTCTGCGCACAAGCCAGCCTGTCAAAAATATCTTCAAATTCCACCTGCTTGGAGGATGCGCTGGCAATATATATCCGCCCGGCATCACTC
Source organism: Blautia schinkii DSM 10518 (assembly GCA_000702025.1). Classification (GTDB taxonomy): domain Bacteria; phylum Bacillota; class Clostridia; order Lachnospirales; family Lachnospiraceae; genus Blautia_A; species Blautia_A schinkii. The sequence continues at coordinate 297,154 of JNKJ01000006.1, read as the reverse complement.
TTCAGGAATGCATCCAGCATCTCCTGCGTAAAGGACGCCTTACCCGAACTGCCCAGCACAATCATATCCCCGGAAAATTCCCCATCCCAGGACTTATGCCCGTCGTCCTCTGCCACCCGCAAAATCTCGTCATCCCTATCCCAGACAGAAATCTGCACGTGATGAGACTTGATGCAGGCTTCGATACTGCGCCCAATAATCCCGTACCCAAGCAAAAGCACCTGGTGGAAATCCACAAAGCTCCCCTGGCGGCGCAGCATACGTTTCAGCTCACAAACCACCCGGTCAGCCACAAAATACGCCTCCACCCGGACCTTATAAGCAGAGCGGGCCACACTGGCCATAGGATAAAGCAGCCGTGCCTCACTACTGGCACGAAGCCCCGCCGTAGTCTGCTCCACACAGCCCAGGACACACCCGTCCAAGTCTGGGTTCCCGGCAAGCCACTGCTCCAACACCGGATAATGGTACCCCCCGTCCTCCACAATCAGCAAAGATTTCCCCTGCTCCATCTGTTCCCTAATCTCCCCATTTAAAGCCAGCTCAATCATCCGACGCACCGCACAAAGAAAATCCCCCGCACATTCCTCAACACCGCAATTATTCTTCAGCAGCATATATCCCCTCTCCGTCTGTTTCCCATGGTAAGCGGCATAGCTAAGCATCTCAGGCACATTCCTATCATTATAAGGCACCGCCACAAACACAACCTGCCCAAAAGCTTTCTTTAACTGCTCCGTAAAATAAAAAGAATTATCCATACAGTGATTTATATGAAGCACAACCGTATCCTCCGCCCCTTCGCACTGCGAAACCAACGCTTCCAGCAAAGGCATTGTCCTATCACCCATCTTATCCCCTAACTCTTCTTCCTACTTAGTTTCATCATCTTTAACTTATTTCCCCTCATTTAGCCACAACAGAACTTATTGTTTATATACGCATCCCTCGTACCTCTAACCTTGCTTCTCCCACACTCTCCCGCCCACACAACAAACCAGCGTGCCCAACAGGGGGAGCTCGAGGGGGGCATTCGGGCTTTCGCAACTCTGAGATTGCCCCCCTCGAAACCTCGAAACCTCGGAACCTCTTAAAAATCAACCGCCCCAATCAGTTTCCCCGCCCCAGGCAGGAAATGTGTTTTCGCATTCCGAATCACCATCTCCGTGATCCTCGGATTCTGATTCTTATTCACAGCAGGCGCCACCGAATATTTCACCCAGCCAAACCCGGTGAGAACCTCCTTGATCCTGGCCAGCTCATCCTCCCCGCGGCCACCGTAATCCGCCTTAATAAGGTCGTCCCACAGCTTCAAAGCCACCGGATAATCAATACCAATAATACGCTTCGTCATATCCGCACCTCCCGCCCCGCTCATCACATGAGAGAGCGCCATTCCCGCATAATCAAACACCGGGTGGCCGTATGTAATTGCCGCCATATCAATGATTACAAGCTCATTCCCCTGGAGCATCAGATTATTGGGATGAATGTCCCCGTGCACCAGCGTTTTTCTGTCAGGTACGGAGGCCACAATATCATGCAGCACCGTGATCTCCTTTTCCGTCAGGAATTTCCGCATATCCTCTGCCCATTGGTGGTAATGCTCTCTGATATCGGATAAACGGCTTGTATCACCCTCTGTGCTGTGAAGGGTCTGTATCAGCTCCGTATATTTTCGTGAATAATCCGCGTAATTTTCCGGATGCCTGTTCATGGCATCCGAAAGCGTAGTTGCTTCAATCAGCTCAAACACAGCCCCGTAGCTGTCCCCGCACCTTACCACATCAAAGGGAATGGCTGTGGGAACACCCAATACAAATGCACTTCTGGCGTATTCAATTTCATGCTCAATGGAGCTTAAGGGCTCCTTGTCATTATAAACCTTTACAATCGTATCCCCGTCCAGACGGTAGACTGTTCCGTGAGCGCCTGCGCCTATTTTTTCGCAGCCCTCCACAGAAATCTCCCGCATTGCCTTTTTGATATCAATGATATCGCAAAAGCCGGTCATCTGAAAAACCTCGTAGACCTCTGAGGAAGCATTGATAATCTCCGTTTCGGTAATTTTCTTCTTAATTTTCAGAACCACTCTAAGCCCCGCACTGGAAATGTACTCCAGCTCTTTTGCGTCCAATACAATCCCCGCAGGATTACAAGTCCCAATCAACCCGAAAATCTCATCCTCCGCAGAAACCGCATTTGCCGAATCGATTCTGCCGCAAAGCTTGATAGTAAGCCTGCTGTCTGTATAATCGTAATCCATAAATTTCTCCATTCTCTACATTCTCTATTATGAAAATCCCACACAGCGGCTGTACAAATGGCACACTTATTTGCACAAATGTACAGCCCTGTCCGCATGTCCTTTTATAAGTCCCCTTTTATAATGCAATATATAACCGGTTTTTCCCTTTTTCGTAAGCGAAGTCACTGTAGGTAAGGATGGATTTCACCAGGCGTATGGAAATCTCATCGCCTTCCTCAAGAGGATTGTACTTACTTCCGCTCCAGATGAAGCACATAGCCAGCTTCTTATCCACCTCATAGTATTCCGTGGAAATCTCAAGCGCTCCGCCTCTGTCCCGGTTGGGAACAATGTTCAGGGCACAGATTTCCTCGAATGCTCGCCGCAGATTCTCTATACGGCGGCGGTCTAAGAAATGCTTCTCACCAAACTGCTGGAGAGATTCACTCATGGCAATAAAGTCATAATCCGGCGACGTAATCCTGAAGCTCAGCACCTTCAACCGCTTCACAAACGCCACAGTCCTGTCCTTCCTTGGCGTGTCAAAAATCTCCTCCGGTGTTCCCTCCTCATAAATCACCCCCTGGTCCATATAGAAAATACGCGTACTCACGTCTCTCGCGAATTTCATCTCATGAGTAACGATCATCATGGTAAGCCCCCGGGCAGCCAATTGTCTGATAACTGCCAGAACCTCACCCACCATGGTCGGGTCCAACGCGCTGGTAGGCTCGTCAAAAAGCACAATCTCCGGCCGCATTGCAAGTGTCCGGGCAATAGCCGCACGCTGCTTCTGTCCTCCGGAAAGCTCATCCGGATAAGCCAGCGCTTTCTCCGCCATACCAACTGTTTTCAAAAGCTGTATACCATAATCAAATGCTTCCTGCCTGGATTCTCCCTTCAAAAGCGTGGGCGCAAGCATCACATTCTCAATCACTGTCAGGTGAGGAAACAGGTTAAAGCTCTGGAAAACCATACCCATGCGCTGTCTGAGCCGGCACAAATCGGTTTCCTTTTTGCCCGTGTCCTCGCCAAAGATGCGTATTTCACCGTCTGTCGGTGTCTCCAATCGGTTAATACACCTCAGGAAGGTAGATTTACCTGTTCCCGACGGACCAATAATGGTAATCACCTCTCCGCGGCGGATAACGGTATTCACATCCTTCAGCGGGGTCACATCCGGATACTCCTTTTTCAAGTGCTCCACATGGATGAGGTCCCCCTTCTCATAGTCGTTGGCCACCTCAGCCGCCATGCCCAGGTCTGTATGAACCTCCACTCCCTTTGGATACTTACGGGGAGCATGTTTCACGTCAAGCTTGAGTTCCACCCTTGCGATAGCAAAAGCAGCAACCGCGGAAATCAGGAAGTAAATCACCGCTGTGGTGATCAACGGGAAAAATGCATCATAAGTACGGCTCCTGATAATATCTCCGGCCTTTGTCAAATCCTCAATGGATATGTAACCCACAATGGAGGTAAGCTTCAGCATGGTGACAAACTCACCCCTGTAAATCGGCAGGACCTTGCGCACAGCCTGAGGCATAATAATGCGCATGAAGGTTTTCCCTCTTCCAAATCCAAGAGCTTCTGCTGCCTCCCATTGTCCGGCCTCCACCGTGTTGATTCCGGTATTCAGGATTCCCGCCACCGCTACCGCAAAAATCAGCGAAAACGAGATAATTGCCACTAACACCGGGGGCATCTTCTTAACAGAGGCAAACACCACAAAATAAATGATCATCAGCACAACTAAGCTTGGCACGCCCTCCATCACACGGCAGATTGCCTTTGCAATTGTAGAAAGAGCCCGGTTTCTGCATCTGAGCCACAGACACAGGAGGAAGCCTAAAACCGTTCCGAACAAACCGGAAAGAAGTGCAATTTCAAGAGTTACCAGCAAGCCGTCCACAATAAGCCGCCAGCGGCTTTCACGGATAAAGGTCTTTTCAAAGCTGTTCACCACACCTTCGAAAAAGCCAATCTTCTCCGGCGCCTTTTGCTTATCTGCCACCACCATAACAGTGTCAACATATTTATACGCAATAGAAAACGCCATAACCTCTCTCTTTTCCGGCGTCTCAAACAAGTTGGACATGATATAGTCAACCTTGCCGGATACGCAGGCAGGTGTAATACCGTCCCAGTCATAGGTCTCCACCTCAAGAGCCGCATTGCACCAAAGGGCAAAACGTTTCATCATTTCTAAATCATGACCTGTAAGCTCTGTGCCCTGGTAAAAGGAATATGGCTCCACCAGACCAGTGGTGCCGACGATGATTGTAAAATCAGGGTTTTTCACTTCCTCGATTTCCGGCATTGTATAGTCATGCTGTTTTACCCACCGCTCATCCATGTCATCAAGTGTCCCATTGTCCCACATTTCCTGGAGGAAACCATTGATTTTCTCTTCCGCATCCGGAATTTCCGACACAGGGCTGATGGCCACAGCCACATTGAAAGGCTCCCCAACAGTTGTATTCCCATTGATGCAAAGCCCGGTATTTCCCCCTTCCACATAACAGTCATAAGTTGTCTTATCCACGGAGTAGGCATCTGCCTTTCCATCCTTCACGGCAAGAAAACCGTTTGAGGCGTCAGGCACAATAATAAACTGTGCTTCCGGATAAAGTTCCTTTGCGATAGTTTCTGTGGTCGCTCCGGTTTCCACAGCAATAATCTTGGACTTGTCATTAAGATCAATATTTTGTGTTCCTGCATTTTCCACATTTTCCGAGCGGCAGAGAAAAACAGTACCACCTGAATAATAAGAATCACAGAAGTCTACGCTCTCAGCACGCTCCTCCGTCACAATAATACAGCACGCCGCAATGTCTGCCTTTTCCTGTTGGATAAACGGAACAAGAGAAGCAAATTTCGTCTCGATCAAATCCACGCCCATATCAAGCTTGTCCGCGATTTTCAGCACCAGCTCTGTCTCCATTCCGGCAGGCTGTCCGTCATTGCCGATATACAGCATGGGCATATTTGTCCCGTCAAATGCAAAGCGGAGGGTTCCGTTGGTACGTTCCGACACGTCATATTGTGACCAGTCAATACGCATTTTCTCCTCGTCACCGCTTAACCACTTCTCTGCCAGTTCAGCTACCGTCCCGTCTTCCTTTAACTCATTTACAACCTCCGAAACCTTTCCGGTGAGAGGACTTCCCTTTTTCAAAATCATGCTGTAGTCATCATTGGAGATCACCTCCGGAAATACAGTGAATTCCCCCGGTCTTTGTGCCGCGGCCATCTGGGCTACCGGGCTGTCTAAGGCTACCGCCTCCACATCACCCTTTTTCAGAGCTTCAAGCTGTGTGGCCAAGTCATCATAATGGTTGTACTTCAATCCATCGAAGGTTTTATCCAGTACCTGGTCATACAGCGAACCCGTCAGGGTTGCAATGGTCGTTCCGTTAAAATCCTCCAGGGATTTGTAAACCGTTGCCTCCTGTTCTTTTTCCCCGCAGCCTGCCAGGCAGGTAAGCGCCAGAATCAGCATAACAATGGAGATTACCACTCTCTTTTTACTTGTTTGTGTCATTTGCCTTTAACCTGTTCCTTTCCCCTACATGTGTTTCATAATTGTCAAAATATGCTGTCCATCTGTGTATTCGTAGGAAATTTCGTCCATACACTTATCCGCTATATAGCTTCCCAGCCCGCTGATTTCCTCCTGCCTGCCGGATAGAGCCATAAACGTGATGATAACGGATAAAGGATTCTCATTTACCTTCACACACATCAAAGGCGGACACTCCTCCAAAGCCTCCGGATTGCCTGCACAGCGCGTAATATTTCCAAACAGTTCATCTATCACAATATTCATCTGCATCTGCGCCTTAACCGGACATTTAAAGCTTTCTAGCTGCTCATTCACAAAAAGCATAATCTGTTCTATATTCTCTGCACACACATCTACTCCTATCTCTTTCATAGCGTCTCCTCCCCATTAGCTGCTCGTGTCTGCTCTTTAATAAGCTGCTGCTACCGCCTGCTTTTTCTTATGTACAATGTATAGACGAGAGCGCTGCCTACTCTATAGTTAAAATGTCCGAAAATCCCGTGATTTCAAACACTTCCATTACTGTTTCGCAGACATTTCTTATCACCATAATTCCCTGCTTGTTCATAGCCTTCTGCGCGGAAAGCAGAACCCGCAGTCCGGCGGAAGAAACATACTCAAGGGAAGCAAAGTCAAAAATCAGCTTCGTAATGCCGTTCACCGACACCTTTAACACAGCCTCCAGCTCCGGAGCCGTAACCGTGTCCAGTCTTCCTGCTACTTCAAGTGTCAATTCTGTTCCGTTTACAAATTTGTTGATGGTCATAATAATTCTCCTTTTCTTGCTTTGCATTTTATGCTTTATTTTTTTGTATCTCTGCTTTTACAGGTACGGTAGTGCATCCCTGTTCTTTTTATTTCGTCACTGCCGGGAACGGAAATACCCCTATTATTCTTCTAGTCCAACGGCAGAAATTCTTCATATAAAAGTCTTGCAAATTCTGCGCTGGTATAAGCTGCAAATTTCTGATACTGGTCGTCCTTGCTGCTGTCGGCAAAATCGCTGATACTTTTAATGATCAGCGACTCCGGCCGGGGTGCGGTTGCATTTTCTGCCGCATAAGCTATGCCGTAGGCCTCCATATCCAGGGCAACGGTATGCCGGAACTGTGAATGTATCTGCTTATCCAGGATTTCCCGGTTAGCCACCACTGCACACCCTGTGGCCATAGCGCCGATATATACATGACATTGATTTTTCTCGGAATCAGCCGCCCTCTCCACACATCTGCGAAGCTCCGGGCTTATTTTTATCACCGTCGGACGGGGAAGAAATCCTACATTTCCATACCGTATATCAGACTTATCCGGGCTTACAAATTTCCCGGTGGCATAATCCCACATTTCATCCGCCACCACCACGTCTCCGTACATCTGCTCCTCCACGTCCTCCAGAGCCACACCTGCCGCAATGCCTACCGCAATCAGATACCTTGGCCGGAAATGCTCAATGAGCTTCATGGAAAGCGTTGCCGCAACAGTCATTCCCATGGCATTCTGCTGTGTGGTGACAATCCTGTACTGCTTTCCGTCACGGAGAAAGCCTGTTTCATAATAAGTCTGTGTATCATTATCGAGATATATTTTTACCCAATTTCTGTACATCTGCATCACTGCCGCAGTCTCCATTTTTGTCGCTGTGATCAGGGCAATTTCATAATTGTAGTCCTCCATCGTCTCTTACCTCACCTTTTCCTTTTGTAAAGCTTTTCTTTGTCCAGCATGTTGAGGCGGTCCGCAGCAAACACTGCTTCTGCCTGGAGACACGTAAGGTTTGCCGCCGTCATGATAAAATCCAGTACGGAATTGATGGCAACCGCCACAGCAATGGCCTCCCCCGGAATGCCAAGCTGCCCAAACATCACCGTATAGCAGGTCAGCGCACCGCCCGGAATCGGCGGCGCCGCCATGGCGAGAAGACTAACGATCAAAACCGCGGTGACCAGCCACACGGGAGTAATATCTACCTGGTAGCATTGTGCCATACACAGAGAAACCGTCAGAAATCCGATTACTCCGCCCGGCTTATAAATAACCTGCCCCAGCGGAACGGCAAAATTAACTACCTTCCGCGGAATCCCAAGCTCCTTCTCACAAGTTTCCAAATTTGTGGCAAAGGCCGCTGCCGAAGATGCCGTGCTTAATCCAATCAGATACGTAGGTAGCATTTTCTTTATGAGAACCCTTACCCCGACCCTAAAACGCAGCTTCAGCATCAACAGATATACGGCCACTGCCAGTGCACATCCCGGAACCGCAATCATGAAAACCTTGACAACGCCTGTGAATCCTGCACCGAATTCCGACTGGAGCACACAGAAAATACTCAAGAAAACAAAAAATGGAATCAGCTTTCCCATCAGTGTCATAAAAAACTGTACCACCTCGTTTGCCTGGATGATGATATTTCGGACATCCGACACTCTGTCCCCCAGCACCAACAGCGCAATGCCTGTGCACACTCCGAGAAAGATAATCTGCAGCGCATTTCCGTTCAAGAACGGTGAAACAATATCTGAGGGTACGATATCCAGAAGCATTTTATAAATATCCGCGGCTCCACCTGAAAGATTCCCTGCTCCTCCCTGTGTGAGAGGAAAAAGCCAGCATATGAAAAGCGCTGTGACTGCGCAGAGGAGAAAGGTGCTTATGACGAACCTTAACGCAACCTGTTTCCCTATCGTGCCAACCGCCGATAAATCCCCAATGCTGATAATCCCCCAACAGATTGACAGAAATATCAAAGGTGAAGAAATGGCGCGCAGCAGTCCCAGAAGCATATGAAAAAGCGGTTCTGTCACCATTTGGACCCGATTACTGTACACATCCGTGAGTCCCCGTACCACAAAGCCCAGCACAATTGCACACAAGATTGCCAAAAGAAGCTGTACTATTTGTCCTGTCTGTTTTTTGCCGGGAGGATTTATTGTCAAACGGTTTACGCCGTTCTGATATGTATACACTAAGCTCAGACCCGCCTGGGCAAGCAGCCTGCTGCACAGAAAAAAATCTTCTTTTTCGTTCATCACATCAAGCTGTCGGCCTTTCACACCAAACTCGATATACTGTCTGCCGAATTTTCTTCCCGTACGGAAATATACTTCTGCAGTTCCCAGCTCCTTTTTCCATACCTCCAGGATTTCTTCCAGAGACAACCGTATACGAATGATATCCTTTCCCTCTGTCCCGGCTTCCGTCAATGCTTCCAAACATAATATGGACAACAGATCAATGGTTTCATTTGTGAGCATATAGCGTTCTTGTCGATTCTTTAACATAAGTCCCTCCCTTTGGTAAACAATTTTAGAAAAAACAATGCCACGCCGTCAGGCATGGCAAACTCTTCAGGAACTTATCCCCATTCGTGCGGCAGTTTCGCCTCCCGTCCACAAACCATGGCTTTATTTTATAACATTTTATCAATTAAACAAGCGGCCGGGCGCAATTGTTACCTGACGTTTAACTACAAAGTAAAAAAATTGAATTTATTTGAATTTTTTTATGATATACTCAAATTACCCAATATCTCCCCGGATATTGGTGTGCAATATAACATTATCAACCGTCCGATAGTCATGAGACTCTGTGCAGCATGAGGCATCTCATGGCTGTCGAACGGAATTATCAAAGTATGCTTTACTAAAAGGAGAAAAATGTACAAGATTTTAATAGTAGATGATGACCCAATAACATTAAAGGATAATCGTACATATTTTGAGTCTTTGGGATATGAGGTTGTGTGTACAGATACTGCCAGGGCAGCAGAAGAGATTATTTTATCCAATGCGTTGGATTGCATTATTCTGGATGTGGATTTACCGGATATGAACGGATTCGCGTTATGCGAAAAGATACGGCTAAAGACAAGTGTTCCGATTATTTTTCTTTCTGGATATACAGAGGAAGAGAACCGCATAAGAGGCCTCTCCATTGGAGGTGATGACTACGTTTGCAAGCCTTACAGCTTAAAGGAGCTTGGACTTCGGGCGGAGGCACGCATCCGTTCCGGCAGGGCAGCCCAGCCGCCCAAGACTCTTACCTTCGGTTCGTTTTCTATCTGTCCGGCCTCCTGCAGCGCAAGCTATGAAGACCGCTCTGTTGTCTTCTCGTCCTACGAGTTTGATGTTCTGTATTTCCTCGCAAAGCATCCACAGGAAATTTATACTCCGGAACAGATTTACGACTCGGTTTGGAAAGCTCCCATTAATAAGGGACACAAATCCCTCCAGGTAATCATGGGACGCATCCGCAAAAAGCTCTATGAGCTCTGCCCGGATCACGACTACATACAGACCAAACGCTATAAGGGCTATCTGTTTGTGCCCAGCCGGGACTGACGAGATGGAACTGCTTAACTGAGCTATTTGTAGGATTTTCCTTTTTTTCTCCGGAACAGCCGCCCGAATATGCCTGCCCGGAAGCAAAAGCCCACTCCCCCTGCTGCCGCGCATAAACCTAAAAACACTAATCCAATGACCGTATTTCTTTTATGCACGGCATCCTGCTCCGCGGCCGGTGTCTGCTCTTCCGGGGAAGCATCATTCTCTCCTTCTGCAGAGACAGCAGTTTCTACGGACGCTTCACTGTCAAGTTCTTCTGAAGCCACGGTTGTATCATCCTCAGAGGTTTTCCCCGCAGTGTCCTCCGGCGTTTCGCTGACAATGTCTCCCTTTGTGTCATTGACATTCTCCCCGGTTGTTCCGTTGACACTCTCCCCGGCTGTGTCGTTGTTATTCTCCCCGGATGATGCACTGTTCTTTTCCCCGGATTGTTCAGTGTCACTCTCTCCGGAATGCGGCTCGTTAATATTAGAATTGCTGTCCGGCTTCGTCCCTGACGGTTTGGGGTTTTGAGGAAATACACTTCCCCCAATCTGCGGCGTATCGGCCGGGTTTATAATTGCAGTTCCTCCTCCCCGGGTGCCTCCCTGATCCTCACCTTTTTTCAGATCCTCTGCGGCAAACCGAAGTACATTGGAATAATACAGGGTTCCATCATTATCCCACTGCAGGCGAAGGAATATGTAAGGATTTTCTATGACATCCCACTGTTCAGATGTAAACCCCATAAAAACATAATCAGAGGGGCTTTCTGCTGTAAATTTATCGTATAAGGTCCAGGTTTTCCCATTGAAAGAATACTCTGCTGACACTTCAATGGGCAAATACTCCTCCGGCTTCGTGTACCATATTCTGAATAAATGGCCGCTTGCACTGGCTTGAGTCTTTATGTTCGTAAACGTCAGGGGGTAATCATTATATATCACTGTACAGACCGGCAGCTCCATAAAAGCCACATCAGAAAAGCTGCCCTGAACATAAAAACGCCTTCTCTGCTCCTGATATTTTTCAGTTCCTGTAAGATTCCACGTGACCGGAATCAATTCATTATAACGAATACCACCCTGATAGTTCACATTACATTTTATTTCTGGCGGAAGTAAATCAACTGCCTTCTGTCCTTTTTCTACAATGACAGAAACAGAATTATCGTACATTACATAAGGAGTATCCGCATAACGGATATTTCCGGATATCTCACAGTTACCCACCACCAGCCCTGCGCCCTCTTCCTGCTGCAATGCGTATTGAGGCACGGACTGCCCCTGTCCGCTTTGCACGGTAATCCCGGTAAGCGAGAGCAAACCGCCTTTTGAAACCCGCAATATACCGTTCGTATTTCCCTGACCTTGAAATATAAGGTGCTTATCGCTTAAGAACTCCGCCTCACCGGTTACGGTAATCGTATACCTCCCGGTCTCAACAAAAATAGATGGAAGGTTTATTCTGTCATGGCCAAAGAAATTATATCCGTTCAGGACAATATTGTCTGTCAGCTTAACTATGCCTCCTGTTCTTTTATGCAACTCCAGCCATTGCATAAGCTCCGCACCGGTGGAGACATACTCAGGCTGCGGCTCAGTGACCGCTTGTGTGCTCTGTCCGGTATTTGCCATTGCAACTGTGGAATTTAGCCGATATAATGAGAGCAAAGCTATAAGGGTGGATAAAAACAAGAAAACTTTTCTATTTTTCATACGACGGTTCCTTTACCATGGGAGGATTATCATGAGACACGCACAAATTCCCAAATCTGTTTTGCGGGTAGTATTGGCAGCAATCGGAACAATCGCGTTCATTCTGCTGGGACTGTTGGCCATTACCCGGTATGATAATAAATATATAACAAAGGCGGTTCTTACACAAGACTATCTTACTGTTGTTCCAGAAAAGGGATATTGTGCACTTGTGGATGGTTGGGAGCTTTATCCTGACGTTTTACTGTCTCCTGATGACTTTTTCTCTGAAACACAGTCCTATTACCGCACATGGGCAGGTGAATATCCAAATCTTTCCTTGTTTCATGACGATGGAAATCCTTATGGGACATCCACATGGCGCCTGCGCCTGAAAGGCAGCGGAAATGTAACGCTATATCTGCAGGAACCTCTTTGCAGCGCCAAAGTTTTTGTAAATGGCTCCTGCCTGGGCGGGCCTGGCAAGGTAGAACCAGACAATTATTCTCCTTTAATCCGGGACACTGCTTATTCTTTTATTCTTGACGGTGAAACAGAGCTGATCATACAGACCACTAATTTCTCCCATTATTACGGCGGCATCTGGTACCCTCCGGTGATCGGAGATTCGGACAGTATCAGCCACCTTATTGCCTCCCGTATGCTACTTTACGGACTGCTTTTCTTTTCCACACTCACCCTTGCTCTATTTTGTATCGTACTCTGGCGGCGCAGGAGAGCCGGTTCCTACTCGGTAGAATTTTACTTCGGCCTGCTGAGCCTGTGCTTTGCGCTGCGGATTTGTTATCCTTTTCTAAGGCTGTTTGGTATTCCTCTGGTACGCACACTTTACGCAGTCGAGGACGCCGCTTCTCTGGCTGGGATTTACTTTTCCCTTCACATTGTTTTCCGGTTAATATTACCGGACACCTGTAAGCGATTGAAAAAAATATTCACTATCCTTTCCCTTGGAATGTGCGGCATGGTCGTCGTTGTTCCTTTATTTGTGCTGCCCGCCATTCCGGGGCTTGCACTTTGGTATGGCACGATCATTTCCTGGTACAAAGTAATCATGTCCGTTTTTTTAATCGGTCTGACTGTGTATGGATTCTTTATGGGAATTCCATATGCAGGGATTGCACTTGCCGCTGCTGCCGCAAACGGTTGCTCTCTGCTTTACAGTGTTCTCACAATCGGATACTATGAGCCGTTCATAGGTGCTTATCCTGAAGAATACGGCGCGTTTTGCATGGTGATCGCTTTTGCGGTTCTGATGGTGCAGCGCAGCAGGGCTATGTCAGAGGAGAATCAGCGGCTTAGTATGCATCTCCGGGAGGAAGTAGATGAAAAAACAGACCATTTACAGAAGCTTCTTGTGGAAAGAGGACAATTGATTGCCGAATTGGGCCATGATATGAAATCTCCACTGACCTCCATGTCTAACATGGCGCAGATTATCCGCATGAACAATATTATGCTGGATCAGGATACTCACGATAGAATGCTTATCATAGAAGAGCAGTGCGGTGTTTTATCCGAACGTCTGAAATCTATTCAGGAAATAGCGGCACACGCAAGCGCCCCGGGGCAGATGGAACCGCTGGTACTAAACACCTTTCTCGGGGATCTTTATCATAGCTGCCGTCCTGTCATAGAACTATATGGACCGCAGTTTATCAAAAAAATACCGGTTCGCCCATGCCGTATCATGGCGAACCGGGAACAGCTTTACCGCGCAATGGAAAATGTTTTATATAATGCAGCAGACTTCACACCACCCGAAGGTAAAATCGTGCTCTCCCTGACTGATGACGGTTCCTATGCGTATATCCGGATTTCAGATACCGGGTGCGGCATATCGGAAAAGGATCTGCCGAATATTTTCCGGCGCTCCTTTACCACCCGCAGCGGCGAAGGCGGCCAGGGACTCGGACTGGCCATTACACGGGCAATTATATTAGAACACGGCGGAGAGATTGAGGCTGATTCCGCGGAAGGAAAAGGGACGACGTTTACCATACGTCTGCCCCTTATACGCTAAATTTCTTATGCATTTTAACCTAATACAGCATTGCGTAAATACACCATGCATTGTCTAACTGATTTTCCGATAGTACAGGTGTAAAATAATCAGCGCAGCCCGTTGTGCTTTGGATCATATGGCTGCTAAATCAGATTATAGCTGGTCGTATTTTGCCGCATTTCCCTTTGCTTTCTCTACTGGATATTTCGCTTCATTCTGCGCCATCTTCATGTTCACAATTTCATCCGCATCCAGGCCTAATTTATCTAAAAGATTCTGAGTATATACCAAAACATCCGCCAATTCTTCCTTCACATGCTGGATGTCATAGCCCTCATCGCTCCACTGAAAGCATTCCAGCAGCTCTGCTGCCTCAATCACTATGGATTTTGCCAGATTTGCCGGAGAATAAAACTGCTCCCAATCTCTGTCATCTGAAAACCGCCTGATTTTATTGATTGTTTCTTGATTCATATCTTCTTTTACCTTTATGTTTTTTATCTCTATACCACTTTGGGAGTAGATTCGTAACGAGAAACTTATGATATTTCCCTGCAGAACACTCCAGATAACGTCTACCTCCTCAGAATCAGCTTCACCGCATCAATCAAGTCCTCGCTGAAGCCCTCCAGGTCCGCCATGGTTATAACTTCTTCTCCGACAAACATTGCAATATCCCAGATTGCAGATGATTTTCTCATTTGTATCAGCACACCTGGGTGCTTCCTATCCTCTTTAATTCTCTTCTCCAGTTCCCAGAAATGATCCGAAGCCTTCCCAGGCGAGCTCAACAATTCAATATATTCTTTTGTCAGCCCCTCCATATAATGCTCCTGCCACTCACCTACCCGCTCACGATAAAGCTTCCAGTCCCGCTTTGAAATTTCTACCATACAAACCATCTCCCTTTTTACCTCTGTTTTCCCTGCCTTTGATACACCAATTCTACCACAGATCAAGACATATGACAAACCTATGCTTGTTTTTGGCGGGATTCCTCCCTCCACCTCTATAGGTGGGAAAATCCTCGCTTATTTTGTTGAAACGTGCTATACTAAGTACATCAAAATCAATGAAACTGCTTAACCAATGCTTCCATTAAAACATTGGCCCGGAAAGGAGGCGTCTCCATGCAGAAACACACTAAGAAAATGATTGCGCCGATTATAATAACCATATGCTTTGTCCTGTATTATGTCGGCATCGCGGCATTGTTTATCGTAGTCGATGATATGCCGGAGATTATGAGGTTAATTTTGGTACTTATAACACTGCTGCTTTCCGGAGTAATGATAGCTGTATTGATAAGCCGAATTAAAGAAATAAGGAGTGGTGAGGAAGATGATCTTAGTAAATACTGATTATATCAGCGGAAAAAATCTGGAAATGCTCGGACTTGTTAAAGGAAGCACCATACAGTCCAAAAATGTAGGACGCGATATCACCCAGAGCTTCAAAACTCTGGTGGGTGGTGAGCTGAAGGCCTACAACGACATGATGAACGATGCCAGGGCACTGGCCACAAAGCGCATGGTTGAGGAAGCGGAATCAATGGGCGCGGATGCTGTCGTAAATGTACGCTATTCCTCGGCCTCTATCATGCAGGGCGCTGCAGAAGTCATGGCGTATGGAACTGCGGTGAGATTTGTATAATACTTTGTTCCATACACATTTTAACGAAATTAGTGAACATGACAGCTTTGTTGACTTTTATTCGTCTGACGGATAACTTTGGCTCCATGCCAGTGAGTGATATGTACCCTCACTGGCATGAGTTCGTTTGGGGAAGTTCATTCGAACTCCAGCAGTTCATCCACTCTGCAGTTAAGAATTCTTGACAGCGAAACAATTGTTCCGGCTGCGGCATGATTTATATTTTTTACCCGCTGCTCATATTGCTGGATGTTTCTTATGTTTACACCGGATTTCTCAGACAGCAGCCTTTGTGAATAGCCGCAAGCCCTCCGCCGCATCTGGAGCCTCGTTTCTGAACTACTCTGCCTTATAATAGCATCTAACGTATCAGCAAACTTGTCCTCCGCCACTTCATGATAGGGCGAGTACATTCTCAGAACCTTATCAATAGAAACATACTTCCTGATTTCTTTGAAGCTTCTTGCACTTTTCCATTGATAATAGGCCATAATCCAGCCGCACCAGTATTCCGGTGAGCAGCTATATTCCACTTGCGCTGGCGGCAGTTCAATATCGAGGCCGGATTCCACAACCACCTCACACACCAGCTCCGTGCCGGACAGCCCTGCTACTATACGGGGTACTCCCTGCCCAAACAGTTCTCCATATCCCGTAGCAATAAAAAGTTCCCAGAAGGCACCGATTTCCATTCTGCAGGCATTTACTGCATAATCCACCATCTCACCCAGATTTCTCATTGCATCATCCAGATAGTTTTCGCTATATGCACACATCATAAACATCACCTCCCACGAATCAGATCCCTAATGAAAACTCCATCAGCCTCTTCCTGCTCCAGCAATCTTCGGAATTCAGCACGTGCCGTTTCATCCCGCTCTTTTCTTTTCGGAAAATATACGGCGTTATCCACAATCTGATAAGAGACAAACTGGATGGATTCAAAAGCCCGCTCACTTTTCAACACAATCTGTTCTCCCAGTTTCCCAAGACGCATGGCATAAGAAAGCTGTTCCAATGAAATCTCATTATTTACAAATGCCCTGGCAAAAGAAAAATAGGAATCATCTGCCCGGTACCCCTTCACTACATCATAAGGCTCAAGGCTGATGAGATAATTTTCCTTCAGCCATTTGGCTCCCAATTTCATCATCGGGGTGGAAATACGCACCTTCCGGTATTCCATAAGAAGTGCAAGCCAGTGAAAAACTGTATATTTCCCGGATAGTAGATTCAACATCTTAAGTTGTCCCTTCTCAAGCTCATATTGATTGATATATCCATCTTTATATTGCGCGCAAGCCCACTCTCCGGCGAGCTCCTTTTGCTCTGTACAATAAAAACCCTTGCCATAATCATTATAAATTTTTCCTTTTTCATACATTGGCTTCTCTATAATTTGGGTGGAACCGTGATACAGTATCATTTTCACCTCCGATTATCTATATCTCTAAAGAGTTACTTTTTCTCATTATATCTCTTTGGAGATATTAATTCAACCTGTTTTATCATTTTTACAGACATTTCCACTCCTAAAATTATCCTACACAAAACTTGTAGAATTTCCTAAAGTCCGATATAATCATAGGTAGCAAACCTCATGTAACTGTTCAGGCTGCGGCCCGCAGCGGTACATGGAGCGTACTTAATTTTAACTGTTACGAAAAAACACATAACGGAGAAAACCAAAATGAAAATCGTATTGCAGAATCTCACGAAGAAATTTCCCAGCCGCAACAGAAAATCCCACGAGGATGTGGTAGCAGTAGGTGATTTTACCTTTGAAATCCCGGACGGGAAGCTCATTGGGCTGCTTGGGCCCTCCGGGTGCGGAAAAAGCACCACCCTCAACCTAATCTGCGGCTTGATCAAGCCCACAAGCGGAAAAATCTTTTTTGGCGACAATGACGTGACTGAGCTGCCGCCCGAAAATAGAGGCGTGGGCATGGTATTTCAGAATTATGCCCTTTACCCTCATCTCACAGTGAAGCAGAACATTCTTTTTCCCCTCGAGAACCTAAAAGGAAAAGACAAGCTGTCCAAAACCGAGATGGAGAGCAGAGCCCTTGAAGCTGCCCGTCTTGTGCAGATTGACGACCTGATGGAGCGCAAACCCAGCGAGCTTTCCGGCGGCCAGCAGCAGCGTGTAGCCATTGCCAGGGCTCTTGTAAAAATGCCCCACGTCCTTCTCCTGGACGAGCCGCTTTCCAACCTGGATGCCCGCCTGCGGCTCCAGACCCGTGAAGAAATCCGCAAAATACAGAGAAAAACGAAAATCACCACCATCTTCGTCACCCATGACCAGGAAGAGGCCATGAGCATTTCCGATATGATTGTGGTTATGAAGGACGGAATTGTACAGCAGATTGGGAAGCCCCAGGAGGTGTACGATAATCCTGTGAATCTTTTCGTGGCTAAGTTCCTGGGTACGCCGCCTATTAATGCATTTGATGGAAAAATAGAGAACCAAACACTCTACGTGGGAGAAGATGCAGTTATGGACGCAAAAGGTGTTCTAGATCAGGAAGTCGCTGTGGGCATCCGCCCGGAGGGCTTTATCCTACAGGAAAACGGCCCGCTCTGCTGTAAGCTGAACCGGGTGGAAGTCATGGGACGGGATATCAGCATTGTGTCCACACATGGTGCTTTTACCGGTACAGCCATCCGCTCCATTGTGGACGCAGAGCACAGCCGCCACGCCACCGGCGAATATGTACATTTCGCATTAAAACCCAAAAAAGTGCTTGTATTCAATAAAGAAACCCAAGAGCGAATCTATATAAACGGCAATCAGCATACCTAAATGAAGCCGCTGCAATCGCGGCATTGAAAGCAATACTTACAGCATATCTGAACGACAGCCGCACCACATGCGACACTGGAGGCAATATGGAAAAGCGTAATCATAAGGCCTGGCTCTATCTCCTGCCGGCCATACTCTTTCTGGGATTTTTTATGGTATACCCCTTGATTGATGTTTTCATCTATTCCTTTGAGGAGGGCTATAACTTTGCATCCCAGACATACTTCGGCACGGGCACCTACAATTATTCTTATGTGCTCCGTGACCCCTATTTTTTACAGGCCATCAAAAACACTTTTATTTTGGTAATCATCACGGTTCCCGTATCCACGGGCCTTGCCCTTTTAATCTCCGTGGCATTAAGCTCTGTGAAGCCGCTGCGGAACCTATACCAAACCGTATATTTCCTGCCCTATGTCACAAATACACTGGCGGTAGGTCTGGTGTTCATGATTTTATTCAAAAAAACAGCATATACGGACGGCATGATTAACCTTATCCTAAACTGGTTCGGCGGCAGCTCCGTGGATTTCATTGATGGTCCATATTGGGCGAAAATGCTCGTCCTATGCGTTTATACCATATGGGTGGTCATGCCCTTTAAAATCCTGATCCTGACCAGTGCGCTGGCCTCAGTAAACCAGACCTACTACAATGCAGCCAGGGTTGACGGCACCTCAAAACTCCGGATTTTTACAAAAATCACTCTGCCAATGATCTCGCCCATGCTTTTTTATCTTATCATCACCGGCTTTATCGGCGCCTTCAAGGCATACAGCGACGCGGTTGCGCTTTTCGGCACCAACTTAAATGCAGCAGAAATGAATACCATTGTAGGCTACATCTACGATATGCTCTACGGAGACAGCGGCGGCTATCCGTCCTACGCTTCCGCGGCGGCTATTATCCTGTTTGCAATCGTGCTCACCATCACCTGCATCAACCTGCTTGTGAGCAAGAAACACGTACACTATTAAAGAGGTGGGAAAAATGGAAAATCAAATGGACTATATAAAAATCGAAAAGTCTGCAAGACTGCGCCAAAAGGTTCGGAATATTGCGGCCTATCTCTTTCTCACATTCTGGGCTGTCATTGTGCTGTTCCCCTTTTACTGGATGCTGCTCACCTCCGTAAAAAGCTACGGTTCCTACAATGGAGAGCACGTACCCAGGCTTTTTACCACATCGCCCACCCTGGAGAATTACAGAGAGGCTTTCACAGCGGTACCCTTAGAAAAATATATCACCAATACCGTAATCTTCACTCTTGTGACAACGGCCCTCATGCTTGTGGTCATCACCCTTGCGGCTTTTGCCTTTGCAAGGCTTGACTTCCGGGGTAAAAACCTTGTGTTTACCCTGTTTCTTGCCCTGATGATGATACCCACTGAGCTGGTGGTCATCACGAACTTCACCACCATCACAAACCTTGATATGCGGAACACCTTTGCGGGCCTTATCCTGCCTTCCGTGACCTCGGTGTTTTACATTTACCTGCTGAAAGAAAATTTCGAGCAGGTACCGGATGAGCTTTACCGTGCAGCCAAGGTGGACGGCACCTCAGACCTCAAATACCTGTACAAGGTTTTAATGCCCATCTGCAAGCCTACGCTGGTGACTGTTGCCATCCTGAAAATCATAGAATGCTGGAATTTATATGTATGGCCCCGCCTGATCACGGATGACCCCAATTATTTTCTGGTGTCAAACGGAATCCAGGAAATCCGGGAGAACGGCTTCGGAAGGGATAACATCCCAGCCATGATGGCCGCAGTGGTCGTGATTTCCGTGCCGCTAATCGTACTGTTTCTTATTTTCCGAAAAAAAATCATGGCAGGCGTGTCCAGAGGAGGTACAAAAGGATGAGACAGATACGGAAAAAGCTCTTATTTTTAACCCTTTTGGCAGTTGTTTTTAGCGCACTCACCGGGTGCCATGGCTCCAGGGAACGTTCCTCTTTCACGGTTCCTGACGAATTCGATACCTCAAAAAACTATGAAATCACCTTTTGGGCGAAAAACGACACAAACAAAACCCAGGTTGATATTTACAAAAAAGCCATTTCCGATTTCGAGAAGCTGTACCCAAATATTACGGTAAACCTGCGTCTGTATACAGATTACGGAAAAATTTACAACGATGTGATTACAAATATATCCACAAATACCACGCCGAACGTGTGCATCACCTACCCGGACCACATCGCCACCTACCTCACCGGTGCCGATACCGTGGTGCCCCTGGATGACCTCTTCTCCAGTGAGAAATATGGACTTGGAGGAAGCAGCCTGAACTACGACTCTCCCACCAGGGAGGAAGTGATTCCGCAGTTTCTTGAGGAATGCTCCTTCTCCGGCTATTACTATGCAGTGCCTTTCATGCGCTCCACAGAAGCCTGCTATGTAAATAAAACCTACGTGGAGAATCTGGGTTATACTCTGCCGGAAACCCTCACCTGGGACTTTATCTGGGAGGTATCCGAGGCAGCCGCGGCCAAGGACGCAAGCGGCAATTTCATTGCCAACGGACAGAATATCATGATCCCCTTTATCTACAAATCAACAGACAATATGATGATACAAATGCTCCGGCAGAAAGATGCCGGGTATTCCACGGACAGTGGGGAAATCCAGATTTTCAACGATACTACAACAGACCTTTTATACACCATCTCAGAGCATACGAAAAGCGGGGCCTTTTCCACCTTTAAAATCTCCGGATACCCGGCCAATTTCCTTAATGCAGGTCAGTGTATCTTTGCCGTGGATTCCACCGCAGGCTCCACCTGGATGGGCACGGAGGCTCCTTTAGTGGATATCAGCAAGGATGCCCTTGTGGACTTTGAGACAGAGGTGATGATGCCGCCCCAGTTCGACCCGGAAAACCCAAAAATCATTTCTCAGGGTCCATCTGTATGCATCTTTAATAAAGAAGATCCCCAGGAGGTTCTGGCATCCTGGCTCTTTACCCAGTATCTTCTGACCAATGATGTGCAGATTGCCTATTCACAGACCGAAGGCTACGTCCCCGTTACCGAAAAGGCGCAGAACTCAGAGGAATACCAGGATTATCTGTCCCGCAGCGGAGAGGACAACCTCACTCATTACGACGTAAAAATAAAGGCATCCCGGCTGCTCATGGACAACGTGGAGCATACCTTCGTCACCCCAGTTTTCAACGGCTCAACTTCTCTTCGCGACGCCTCCGGCCAGCTCATAGAAAATGTTGTGAAATCCACCCGGCGGAAACAGGACATTAACGATGAATATATCGAAAAGCTATACAGTGACGTTTCCTCCCTGGCCCGCCTGGACCAGATAAGCGCTTCAACCTCCGGCAAAACGGAGCTTGGCGAGCTTCCCCGTACCTCGGTGATTCTGCTCTGCACCCTTGGCGCAGCGTGGGTTTTGATACTGGTGTATGTGCTTGGGCAGGTATTGAAAAAGAAAAATAAATAGTTTTAAGCTATCCTCTATTAGTGAAATTCTTTCTAAACTACGGGTAGAGGATAGCTATTTTTTATTTTCATGGTTTTCTGTCTTCATGATTTTGTATGTAAGCGGGCCCATTTTTTTATATGATAACTCCCATTAAATCAAAGTGTGTCTAAAAAGCTCACAATCATGTCAAATGCCAAAGAAGCTTTTATCTTCAGCCAGTTCGCCCTGCCCGCCCGCTCTATATTTCTACGGTACGCTTTATTAGCAAACGTCCTTGATACTCTGTTTCTTATAGCATTCACATAATTTTCTCTCATGTCTGAATCATCAAAAATATATGTAGACATGCATTCCATGAGCCTGTCTCGCTCCACATATTCCGTTAGATAACAAAGATCAAATATATCCTTGTACCTTGTCGACAATGGTCCGAATTTAAGAAGTGACCGCAATTTTTCCACAAAAATCTGCTCTTTGGAATTGACAAAAAGGCTTACTCCTTCCTCGTCCATGCATACGTCAAAGCAAAATTCATCTTGTTTTATATGCAAATTTTTATGTACCCCAAGGTCAATTTTACTGACAAAGGAATGGCCTGTGTCATCCTCAAAGGTTACATATACCCGCTTACCGCGATACTCCTGTTGGGATAGTTCTTCGATATTTCCTATGATTTTAATAGTGATTCCTTCCAGACAGTTTAACTTTTCAATAAACCGATAGATTGAAGATTCTTCAAGTGAGTAACAGATAAAGTCCAAATCCATATCTTGTGTGGCACGCCTGACATTACCGGTAATGCTCCGCATTACCACGCCCCCTTTAATTGTCACATTGCGCCCCAGATTGCTCTTTTCTATTGCTTTTAGTACAATATCCTGGCAGACTCTTGCTTCCGCATTAATTTCAGAATATCCTTCTTTTCTAAATTCCTCTGCGAGTAACTCCAAATTTGGCATCACAACACCTCCAATTGTAAAATATCCAGCACCTTATTGCTCTTCGGAGCAACAAGGGCATAATCCTGGATTATCTGAAAATTTAGTGTTGGAAGCAGCCTTCGGTAATTCTGGATAATTTCTTTATAGTAGTCAAATGGCAGCTTGGATTTATACCGCAATAATTCAATAAGCATTCTCTCCCTGCTATATATTGAAATACAATATCCCTTATAATCTATCTGCGTAATCCCTTCAGAAAAAAAATCATCCGATACAAAATACTGTTTTACACGTTTATCCGGAATTTTAGCTGCATCCCTTGTAGTAGCCATATCATATTCATCCGGTATTACATCAGTCAATCCATACATATAAAATGCGCTCCTCATAGTTATCACTGCATTCGGGTACTTATATGTGAGCAGAGCAATTTCCGGAACATGCTCTTTCCTTGAATAAATCCCCTTATCTATCCGAAACAATTCACCCGAGTCCACCTTTTTTTGAATAAAATAATCAGAGCCGTAATCACGTAAGCATTCTTTTCTTGTCATCATAATAAATTAGCCCCCTTTATTTAAATTATCATCCGCATTTTATTATATTTTGCGGATGTTTATATAAATAATAGTACCAAACGTTCTATGCGTCAAGTGTTTTTTTAATAACAGTCTGCATTTTTATTGTGAAGCATTGATTTATCCCCATTTTAAAGTATAATAAGCATAAGGAACAAAAGGATTAGCCTTCAGAAATATCCCGGTACCCTTTTGTCCCTTGCACAATATTAGTATTCAGTAAATCTACTTGAATGCGATCACCAGAGAGGAGAACTACAATGAAAAGAAGAATTGCATTACTTTTAACTCTGTCCCTTACCATGGCCCTTCCTACCTTTGTTATGGCTGCGGATACTGACGCTGCCGCAGAGGCTGATGCTACGGCCGACACGTCTACAGAGGCTGACACAGACAACACAGAAGCCGACGCGGCGGATGCCGCTGTGGAGCCGGATGTGAAATCCGAAGGCGTGATGACCTACGAGGAATATCTGGCAGCAGAGCTGGATTCCGAAGTAGTGGTAGAGACTTATGTTCAGGCAAAACAGTCCTGGTGGGAGGACAAGGCTACCCTTTACACCCAGGATAAAGACGGTGCATACTTCGTATACAACGCAGCCTGCACAGAAGAAGATTATGAAAAGCTGGTTCCCGGAACCAAGATTAAAGTTACAGGCTTTAAAGCAGAATGGTCCGGCGAAATTGAAATCATGGATGCCACCTTCGAAATCCAGGAAGGTGAATATGTTGCCCCAATCACAGACGTGACCGATTTACTTGGAAAAGACGAGCTGATCGATCATCAGAACCAGTATGTTTCCTTTAAAGGCATGACTGTAGAAGCTGCCGGACAGGATGAGGAAGGAAACGATGTTCCTTATCTCTATAACTATGACGGCTCCGGCCAGGAAGGCGACGACCTCTACTTCAACGTTTCCCTGAACGGAGAAACCTATACCTTTACAGTTGAGTCTTACCTGTGTGACAAAAACTCAGACGTTTACAAAGCAGTAAAAGAACTCCAGATCGGTGACAAGATTGACATGGAAGGCTTCCTGTACTGGTATGAAGGCGTTAACCCACATATCACATCCGTTACAGAAGCAAAATAAACATAACATACAAAGTCTGTTTTATAGCAAACAAAAGGAGCCGTTGCTCCATAAATGATCACTCATCTACTTTGCAACGGCTCCTGAATGTTATTTATCGTATTTAAAGGTTACTTCTATTCTTCCGCTTGTCTCACCTGGGTATACCCTTACTTCGATGGTACCCCATTGGGTGGAACCGATACCAAACTGTGTCAGGTTGAGTGCCGTAATTGTAGGCTCTGTGCCTGTCCCTATCAGTTCTTTTTCCGTCAGTTCTACCGGGCCCCAGATTCCAACGCCGAAAGTATGTCTTAAAGAGTAAGTACCAGGCGTAATGTCGTCAAATACATACACTTCGTCTGTGCCGTAAGTCTCATACGTCATTATTCTTTCCGTAGTACTCTCGGTCCCTGCTTCTTCGTCGCCTTCTTTTATCAAATCGAGTTCAGCGCCTCTACCCTGCGTTTCAAACGTGTTTTCAACGAAACGAGGTGTATTGCTGGAGAAAGCCTCGACTTCAAAATAGTATTCCGGATCCACATTTAGGCTTGGAACGTCTAAGTAACCGTCCCAGTAAACCATATAGCTGTTATACAGTTTGTCTGGTTCAATACCGTAGCGTACAATATATCCTTCTGCTCCATCCACCTGATCCCATACCAAATGGGCATTGCGGCGGTCTAATTTATCACGGACAGCCGTTACATTTTCCACCTTTGTCCAAGTTGACTCTTCCGGATTACCGAAAGCACGGAATGCTTTAACAGCAAACTTTCCATTATCGGGTGTAAATACATTTGTCAACTTCACATATCGTCCGTATACGGCGGTGGGAAGTTCGGTGTAATCACTCCACAAATCCTGGACATTATTGCTCTTGTCAATAATCATGGTCCAGTTTTCGTTATCGTCGGATACTTCAACTGTATATGACTGATAGCGGTCAAGAGGATCGCGAGTCGCTGTAACCTCAGGAGCTCTGTCCCAAAGAACCTGTATTCCACGGATATCACATACTGTGCCAAGGTCAACGGTTATATATTCGCCCGGATCTCCTGTTTCAGCGGACCAGAAAGATTTC
Source organism: Blautia schinkii DSM 10518 (assembly GCA_000702025.1). Taxonomy (GTDB): domain Bacteria; phylum Bacillota; class Clostridia; order Lachnospirales; family Lachnospiraceae; genus Blautia_A; species Blautia_A schinkii. The sequence goes on along the minus strand of JNKJ01000006.1, from coordinate 271,730 downwards.
GCATCTTCATCCACCGCATGTGCAGTCCAGCAATTCTCAAGCGTGGAAGATGTTTCGACTTTTTTATCCAGGGATAAAAGCGTCCATCCCGTAAAGTTATCTTCGATAGGATTCTCCACGACGCCAGGCAGATATTGCGGATAATCACCAAATTCGGTCTTTCCGTGCATCACACCCTCTGCATCCACACCTGCAGGGTAGAGAGCCATAAGTGTATTACCACGACCGCCAGTCAGAGCGTACGGCAGCATAGCGATACACCAAACTTTATCGTTCTTGTCTACAAAAATACTGCCGTGGCCGCCGCCGGGCGCTACGCCTGTTGTCTTCAAAGTAAACGGGTTATGCTCATCATATACATAAGGACCCATTGGATCGTCTGCTACGTATACGCCATGGCCATAAGAGTAAAACTCAAGTCCGATTGATGCATACATCAGATAGTATTTGCCGTTGTATTTGAGCGGATGGCCGCCTTCAGTCCAGCCATATTCCTGCTCACGGTATTCTCTGTGGTCGAAGTATGGGAAGATACGGTCTTTTACATATCTGGTTTCCCAGCCATGATTATGGGGATCGCCCCAAATGCAGACAACGGGATCACTAATTTCCTTAAAGGTTGTTTTATCTAATTCAACGACACGAATACCAAGAAGCTGAGACCATCCGTAATACATAAACAGCCGGCCTGTTTCGTCGTCGTAAAGCATGCTGGCATCGCCATAATTGTTGCTGGAGAATGTACCAGCATCATACCAAATACCCGTTTTCGGATCATCAGTCGTCATTACCTTGTCATCGGTATTTCCGGCATAGTTATACAGTTTGCCGTCAATCTCCACAACGCCAACAATACCGGCCCGTAAATTCGGCGCATCGACATAAGTCCAGTCTACGAAGTCAGGTGACCACCAATAGCCTTTTGTATGACTCACAAATAGGTAGTAGTCATCATTAAATATTTTGATAACAGGCTCGCCGCCTCTCAGCACTCTCTCCGAACCCTTAGTAAGCGAAATAGGATTACAATACGTGGTTGGATTCTGCATAAACTCTTTTCCCGATGGCACTACCGGTAAAGAGGAAGTTGAATCCGCGGTTTCGTCGCTCGCAAAACAAGAGCTCGCGAAGAGGACCGATAAAAGAACACAAATCGTACAAATAGATAATAACTTTAGTAACTTCTTCATAAAATTCTCCTTTCTTGTGGTTCTACTACCACCAAAAATATAATGGTTTCAAAAGCTTGTCGTTGGTCAATGGTTAGCCATTGCTCTGTCGGTTTGTTTAGCTCAATAGTTAACAGCCTTCAGACCACCATCGCCACTTTTCTTCTTCCCCCCTTCCCTGATGTATTTCTTTCATGCGTCCCTGTCTGTGTCTTTAAAATCTTTTGATAACCTCCCTTTGTGCCATAGAATACTTCTCCTTTCCAGCCGATGCAGCTCTGATGGATTTTATCTTAACTGCATGGAAAAACAAAAAGTTGAATATGAGAAGTATGGAGGTTAATCACTAGAAACCTCACAGGAATCCTTGCATGTTTGTCTTTCTTTCTTTTTTAAAAAAGAAATTAAGATTTAAGGTAATTGTAATATAGCATTAAAGCATCTAGATTAAATTATCGTTAACCTATAAATTTTTGTTAATAAAATAATTTCCTGGAAATAATAGGAAAATTTTGCGGTAAAAATATGCTAACATATATTCAAAATTTTAGGGGCAGATGCGATTCTGATCGAATCACATCTGCCCCTGTTTAGGACTATCTATTTCACCCGCCGCCTACATCAGCAGCCATTCCAACACATTCATGTGCTTAATCCCGTTGTAAGAAGTCAGTGGCACATAATCCATTGTAAGAAGATACTTGGGATTGTGGTCACGGATTGCGTCTAGGGGAGACAGCTCTCTTTTAAGCGTTTCCTCCTCCATAACCGTATAGGCCACCTGGTAATATTCCTCTCCCTGGCTGTTGACCGCGAAAAAATCAACCTGACCAACCTCTGCTTTACCCACATATACTTCATAACCCCGTCTCAAGAGCTCAAGGTACACAATATTCTCCAATATATGCCCCATATCCGTCTGTTTCGTTCCAAGAATGAAATAACGCAGCCCAATATCTGCGGCATAATATTTGGCTCCTGTAGCCAGATATTGTTTCCCTTTAATATCATATCTGCCGGCCTTATACAGAATAAAGCTGTCCGTAAGTGCCGTAAGATAACTCTCCACCGTAGGCACACTGATTTTTCTGCCTTTTGACGTCATGGTGTTTGCAATTTTTGTGGAGGAACATAAGTTTCCAATGTTATCAAACATAAATTCCACCACACTCTCAAGCATAGCCGGATCTGATATTTTTTTCCTTGTAACAATATCCTTTATCAAAATAGTATTAAAAATGCCCTCCAGATAAACCCGAATGTCCTGCTTACGCTGCAGCTCAAGTGTGCCCGGAAACGAACTGTTTTGGAGATAGTTCCTATAAAGGGCCGCCACATTCGTATCACCGGGATGTGCAGACACATACTCCTTAAAAGAAAGAGGCAGCATCTTTATCTCCACATACCGGCCCGAAAGCAAAGTAGCAAGCTCCCCAGACAGCAGAAACGCATTTGATCCCGTTATATATAAATCCACGTTCTTCTTTACATAAAGCCAGTCAACCGCTTCCTGAAAATGCACGACCTGCTGCACCTCATCAAGGAATACATAATTCTGCCTGTTTTTAAGAAGCCTGGCTTCCACATATTCATATAACCTTTCCGCTGTACGTACCTCCCGAAAATTCCCATCCTCCAGATTTACTGCGATTATCTGCTCCTCCTCTATCCCTTCCTCCTTCAGATAGGCTTGAAACAGTTCGAACAAGGTGGATTTACCACAGCGGCGAATTCCTGTCACTACTTTTATCAAATCTTTATCTTTGAAATGAATTAAATCCGTAAGGTATTCTTTTCTTTTGATCATCGCAGATACCTCCTGCCAATTTTATAAATTCAGTTTATCATGTTCTGGTCTATTTGTAAAGTTTGTAAAATACATTTTACAAAAATAAGTTTTTCTTCCATTTTAGAAACTCGTATTACTATTATGTCCACGTTTCCCAAACAATACTCCAAGAAATCACCTCATTATATCCCAAAAGCTTAAAAATAAAATTGCCACCACTACAATTCTTTCCTCTATTTTATAAAGAAACGGAATATGGCCGCCCCCGATATTTCATTAGAAATATCGAAAGCGGCCACCAAATATGACTATATTTTATTTCGGTTCATTTTCCTTGACTATTTTTAATTTTGTTTTCTTCGCTCCGCGAATGACAAATATTCCCCATACAGCAAGAAGGAAAACAATTCCTGCATCAATCAGAAACATTACCTTTTGCCATTTTGCCAGACCGTAGCTATATGTGACTCCTTCTCCATGACCATTCAACGCATTGCTGCGGGAGATAACATATAAGACATTTTTGGCAGCGGTACGAAGTGCATTTTTCTGTGTCTCCGTTGCGCCTTTCACTGTGGGCTTTATATCTTGTGCAAGATTTAAATCTCCTCCGGCCTGTACCATTTGATCCACATTCATATACTCCGCTCCGGTATTAAAATCACAGATTACCATACCCTGGAATCCCCATTCATCCCGAAGAATTTCCGTGAGCAATGCATAGCTTCCCCCTGCCCATGTTGTACCAATGCGGTTGAAGGATGACATCATACCGTTTGCTTCTCCTTCCTGGACCGCATACTGGAATGCTTTTAGGTAGATTTCGCGGATTGTCTGTTCGTCTGCCCAGGTTAGGACACCGTTTGAACTTCTGTTTGTTTCCTGTTCATTTAATGCGAAGTGCTTTATCTGCGCATGAACTCCCATAGAAGTTGCAGCCTTAATTTCATAAGCTGCCATCTTTCCCGACAGAAGTGCATCCTCGGAAAAATATTCGGAATTTCGTCCGCCAAAAGGTGATCTATGCAGATTCAGGCCTGGTGCATACCATCCGCTGTAAGTCTTTCCGTCACCGGCTTCATTCCCGATAAGGCTCTCATTTCCCACGGATATTCCTAAATCATTGGCAAGTCCCACATTCCAGGTGGCGCCAATTACACATTCACTTGCGTATCCGCACACATCATATACAGAAGCGTCTCCCAGGAAATTCACAAAGCCCACCGGCCCGTCCAGATCCATGGTCAACGGCTTATCAATTTTGTCCAGATTAATGGTGCTGTAACATCCGGTACCAATCAGCAAAGCCATATCTTCGTCAGAAAGCTGATCCATAAAAGTATCCCACAACGGATCATCCAGATCCACTTCCCGCATATCATAAAGCATAAGATTCTTTTCTGATGCCGGGTTATCCTCTGTTTTCGTTACTTCCTCCGTGGTTTTTTCTGAATTTGTATCCTCCTGCAGCGGCTTTTCTTTCAATGTTTTTATGTAATCCTTATCAACCTCCCGTTCCTCATATGTCGGTGCAGCCGGGAAGGTTCCCTCCCAGTCCTCTCTGGACATCACATTACTGATTCCCTCACTGACATCATCAAAACGATTTTCAACTGTATTTCCTGATTTGGAATCCGTTTCATAAGTAATGCCATCTTTCAGAGAGTATGTAATACTCAGCGAATTTCCGTTGCTGTCCCCAGCAACCTCATGAGAATTTTTTCTGACGCTGACTACATAATCCCCGGGATCCAGTTCGTATCCCTTGAATCCATTCTTATTCGCATCGTTATAGTCATATGAAGCCATTTCTTCAACCGCAAATGTAATTTCGACTACCTCGGATTCCCCTGGCTCCAAAATTTTGGTTTTTGCGAAGCCGCCCAGAACAACCTGAGATTTCTCAATCTCCCCGGCTATGTATGGCGGTGTATAGTATAATTCCACCACATCTTTTCCGGCAACATCACCAGTATTGGTCACCTTTACCCGAACTGTAATATCATCATCCTTGCCCAGTTCAAGGCTTTCCGGCTCATCCTCCAGCTCCCACGCAAACTCTGTATAGCTAAGTCCATAACCAAAGGGATATACAACCTGACTCTGGTACCACTCTTCTCCATCAGTAAAGCCCCGTGTTTCATAATAACGGTATCCAACATAAATACCTTCCTCATAATCAACATAATAGTAGCCGGACAATTTTCCGTCCACATGATAACTATTACCTGTTCCCCCGTCTGCTCTCCGGTCATTGCCAAAATTCGTAGAGAAATTCTGCCAGGAAGGAGCCTGGGAGAAATCTCTTTCATAGGTATCTACCAGCCTTCCCGAAGGATTCACAGAGCCATTGAGGATTCTGCCCAATGCCATAATACCGGAGTTACCTGTTCCCCCGATCCAGATGGCACCCTGGATTTTTTCTGACAGATCATAGTCCATGCTGCTGTCATTGTCTTCTATTCCATCCAGAAATCCCAGTTCCATAGGGGTACTGCTGTTGATCACCACAACTACCTTATTAAAATTTTCGCACGCAAGGTTTAATAAATCTTGTTCATTCTTGTCCAATTCCAGATAATGGTCTTCGCCGGAATATGCTCCATCAACTGGTTCCTGCTTTTCTTCATTCGCCCACATCGTCCTCGGAAGATCGAAGCCTTCTCCTCCAATGCGCGAGAACACTACAACGGCCGTATCGGAATCGGCAAAGCTGTTCATCACATCATCTGTATACTTGTCAATGGAAGTCTCACCCGTGGCAATTCCCGTGGAAACACCGCTTTCCATCCCCGGATTATCCTGCCGTCCGGCTCCTGATTTGCTTTTATTTTCATAAAAGGATTTTATCGTTGTATTATATTTAATGCCGGCTTCATCCAGGCTCTCGTACAGGGTTCTGGCGTCACTTCTGTCACTTCCCCCTGAGCCGGAGCTTCCATACATAATGTTTACCGAGTTTTTGCCGAGAACCGTAATTGTCTCATCTGACTTAAGAGGAAGTGCTTTCTCATTGTCAACCATCTCATTTTTAAGAAGTACAAAGCCCTCATCACAAATAGATTCATTTAATTTATTAGCAGCGTTCAGTGCATCCTCTTTGCTGGAAATCCCATCGCCCTGATCGTAGTATTCGTATTGTTCCTCTGCGGAGGACGGTTTAAAATATTGATATTTTGATACATCCCCATGGGCCTCCATCTGTGGATAACCAAATACATTATTAAATGTATTTGAAATCAGTCCAACCTGTGTACAAACTATATTTGCAACAATCGTAATTACTAAAAGGATTGATGAAATAATCATCCACACCCGGCCGGGGATATGCTTCCATATTGTCTTAATCATGTTCCGCATCACCTCATTATTAATCTTTCATTACCTTTTACTGATTTTCCAAAAACAACTCCCACCAATGACAGCATCGTAATATATATCTTGTGCTTCATTGGCGGGAGTTCCATTCATCTACAAAACAAACTGCTCACGGACGATCAGCCTATATTATCCTCCATGGGATAGCCGGCGTCCTCATTCCATGTAATCTGGGCATCTGAATCTGTCTGAATTTTTATGCAGTCAACAATTGGTGCCGTTGCACGCATGGTGCCGGTCATAGTGGTACTGTTATTTACAGTAAGTTTAATAACATTCTCCCCTTCTTTCAGACTGATATTTCCAATCGTAAAATCACTGAATGGGCGAAGCTCTCCATTTAAGGAAAAGACATCCTTAACCTTCTTAAACTTCATATCACGATACTGGATGGGGTCCTCATCATTCACTGAAATGGAGAAATCCTTCCATGTGATTGATGCATCCTGAAATTCCATGGTTGCCCGTAAAATCAAAGTGGCATCCTCGACATCCTTATCGGAGTTGATATGAAATTCCAACTCATTGCCTTCTTCATACAAGTATCCCACAAAGTATCCGTTACTTGCCTCTGCATCATAAATATCTTCTACAATACAGCCTGTTCCCTCCACTTCATTGGAATATCCGTGTCCGAATATATAAGACAGATCCGTATATTCTGCTTCAAATACAAATCCCGCCTCTTCTTCTGCTGCCATAACCACATTTGGTGCAATGGCCGTCAATGCCATTCCTGCCGCGATAGCCGCAGGAAGCATTTTTCTAAATGATTTCTTCATAGTAATCCCCTTTCACTGTTTTGTCTGCACTGCTGCCGCCTAAGCGTTCTCATTTTCTGCAGGTGCAGAGCCATCTTCATTATTGATCGTTATTGTATAGTGCAGCAGATATTCTGATGGCTCCTCATCGCCGGAACCGAACATAGATGCTGCTGTTGACTCATCCTGCTCCTCCACCAGATTTGCTTTAACAACAAATTTGAATACACCTGCCGTTGCCGGGATACCGGTGATCGTACCATCCCCATTGACAGTCAGCCCCTCCGGCAGAGCGCCGTCGGAAAGTGAGTATTCAATGGTGGTACCTTCTTCCGTCAGTGCTGTGGAGTTAATGGAGCCGGCATACTCTGCTCCTGCCTGTCCATCTGCTACATTTGACTCAAACAAATCATCATTAATTGTAATGGTGAATTTTTTCGCTGCGTGAATCCATCCGTCAGCCGTCATCTGTACCGTAAAGTTAAAGCTGCCGCTTTCCACTGGTGTACCGGTCAGCTCTCCGGTGGTCTTCATTGTTACACCTTCCGGAAGCTTGCCCTTTATTACTTTATAAACAACATCTGTAGAGCCTGCATCATCACCGGTCATTGCCACGCTTGCTCCAATACTGGTTCCCAGATTTCCTTCGGGATCAGCAACCTCATCAAACTTACTGGTGTCAATACCATTTTTCATAACAGCGCTGTTTACGGTAGCAAATAATGTACGCTGTGCAGATAATCTTAATGCTGCGTAGGTAATATCATTTTGTTTACCGTCATGCGTCACAGAACCTGCACCGCCGTCCTTATTTGTAAGAGTTGCATCCCAGACTGCTGCTCCTGGTTCATCTTCACCCGTACCTGCGATCTGATATGCGCTGAGGATGGTATCGATACCTACTCGTGCAATTGTATTTGTATCTGCATACGTATTGTGTGTTTTAGCAGGAACCACATCCGTTACTGTATATCCCTGGAATCCCCACTCATCACGAAGCACTCCCATTACCAACTGGAAATTGTTTGTATTGGAATGTAATCCGGTTTGATTCATAGATGTCATCAAACCTCTTGCATCTGCATCCTCAACGGAAATCTGGAATGCCTTTAAATAAATCTCGCGGACTGTCTGTTCCGTTGCCCAGGTCATCAGACCAAACTGGCTTCCTGCAACAGATTCCATGCCCGGAAGCTGTGCGCCTCTGTCTTCTTCCTGATTATTAAGAGCATAGTGCTTAATAAAAGCAATCACACCCTTTGACTGACATCCGTTGACAACTGCAGCGGAAATCTTGCCGACAAGCAGCGGATCTTCTGCATAATATTCAAAATTACGTCCTCCGAACGGAGTTCTGTGAATATTGATTCCCGGCGCATACCATCCGTTTAAGCCAAGCTGCAGCGCTTCATTTCCAACCATAATTCCACGAAGCTTCGCAAGCTCTGTATTCCAGGTTGCAGCTACGTTGATATTGGATACCCACTGAATACCGGAATCCTTTGTCCCGGATGAACCTTTGATAGCCACCGGACCGTCGGCCTGTTCTGACGCAGGTACTCCAAGACGTTCAATAGCCATTGTCTTATATCCGCCATTGTTTGCAAGAGCGATCATCTCATCAATGGTCATCTGATTCATGAACTGGGTCCACTTTTCATCATCACTGGAAAGTCCGGGCAGTTCATCCGCCATCACCGTGACTTCTGCTTCCTGTGTCCACTTTGCCATATCTACACTGTTATAGTAATCGTACCATGCCTGGTCTTGTTCTTCTTCACCTGCACCCGGTGTATACTGGAAATTAATCTTGTCATAGAGTTCTTTATCAATCTCAATGACCGGTGTTTCCTCTGGCCCGATGGTTTCGCTTACAGGAGTTGTTGGGAAGGTTCCTTCAAAATCAGCTCTTGACATGGAAGTCATATCTCCCAAAAGACCGCCGAAGGAATCATAGCTGTCACCATTTGAAAAACGGTTTGCAACTGTTTTTCCGGTTTTTCTGTCCGTGTCATAATTTGTAGCTTCAATATCAACCAGACACTCACCTGCGGTTTCATGTGAATTTTTCATCACCTTCAGGCTATACTCTCCGCCGTCCAGCTCATAACCGGTATGTCCGTTTCCATTGGCATCATTGTAATCGTAGGAGGCCATATCCTGCTCATAGATTGTCAATGTGACATCCTGGGATGATCCGGGCTGCAGCAAATCTGTTTTTACGAAATCTCCAAGCTCCACATAAGATTTTTCAATCTGTCCTGCTGTGTATGGAGCCGAATAATACAATTCCACTACATCCTTGCCTGCTACGCTTCCGGTATTCGTAACCGTGACCGGAACGCTGTAATAAATATGACCATCCTCATCCGTCTCCTTAGAGGCATCCCCTACTGTCCAGTCAAAGGATGTATAGCTCAGGCCATATCCAAAAGGATACACTACATTTTGGTCATACCAGGCTGCATTCCCGGCCTGTTCCTCCTCAAAGCCGCGTGTTTCATAATAACGATAGCCATAGTAGATGCCTTCCTCGTATTCAAGGCTGTGGAGCATCTGAGTATTGCCTTCTTCGTCATAATACACATAATCTGTGGTCCCGTTTTCAATCTGGAGATTATCCCCCATATTTAAATATGTAGGATCCTTTGTAAAATCAGCGGCATAAATATCTGCCAGCTTACCGGACGGATTCACTGTTCCGTTTAATACCTCGCCGATTGCGGTACAGCCATTTAAGCCAGGATGTCCTACCCAGATTGCCGCATCAATATTGCCATAGGCACCGTCTTCAATCCATCCAAGCTCCATTTGGGCCGGGGAATTAATCACAACGACAACTTTTTCAAAATTCTCTGTGACATGCTGCACCAGCTTGATTTCCTGATCTGTCAGTTCCAGTCCGTGCTTTTCCTCCGCACCCTCTGCAGTCTTTCCGGCGTACTGGTCACCGCCTTCACTTCCGGAACGGCCAATGACAACTACAGCAGCATCCGAATATCTTGCATAGGATTCCTTAACTGCAGGAGTAAATGTATCTACATCCGTCTCATTTACATATTCAGAATCACTGATGCTATAACTGCCGGAAATATCATCATTTTCATAAAAGCTCTTGAGTCTTGGATTTACGCTGAATCCGGCAGCCTCAAGTGCATCGTAAAAATGTATGTACTCTTCATCCTCGTAATAACCTTCCGCCGTTCCTGAACCTCCGCCTGCATAGTAAAAATCAGCAGAATCTTTTCCGAATACACTGATATTTTTTACGTCTGCAAGGGGCAGGGTATTTTCTTCATTTTTCAGAAGAACAATGCTTTCTTCCTCAATTTGCTGGTTGACCTCCAGTGACGCCTCCAGGGTTTCCTCCAGAGATGAATAATCGGAATAAAATGTTCCTGCGTCCATTCCCTTACTGTCTGAGGCAGCTAACGGACTGCTTGCCATACTCACGATCATGGCCGAGCATAACGCCAGAGAACCTGCTCTTCTGGCTGTTTTGTGATTGGTACTTGTCTTTCTCATCAAAGAACCTCCTCTTTTATAAAATGCTACATCTGTTATAATGGACTCCTGCTCCATTTGATGGTGTCTGCATCTTATCATCAGAAAAATAATACTTCAATGGCTCTGTGATAACCTGCCCCCAAGGTATCACAAACTAAATTACCCTTCATACAAACAGCACTTTTTCAAGGACAAACGGAAGCCTTATTTTACAAACCGCATATTATCTGCATACTGACTCCAATAATAATTAACCGCATAATTCACATAACTGCCATAATCCGGCAGCCATATCTCAAGCCTGGAAACGCCCTCCAGCAGCTGCGAATCCACCGCACAAACAGGTTCAGGGGACAGTAAATTCAATTTTTTCAGATTACTGCATCCACGGAAGCAGGAGCCTGGGATAGATACTACGGAAGAAGGCACTGTGATTTCTTCAAGCTTCTCATTATTCCGAAAAGTATCTGCGGAAAATGACCAAACGGGTTTCCCTTTATATTCCGTAGGTATGATAAGGACTTCTTTTTTCATTCCGCTGTCCGAAAGTCCTATGATCTGATAGCCCTGTCCTTTTTCTTCGTATAAAAAGCAATCGGAATCCGAGAGATCTCCATGAGCCGCTTTAACTGAAATCACAGGCTTCTCCGGAGTTTCCGTCAGCGTACTGCTCCCGTCCTCCACCGCCAGCTTGACATCCTTCACCATCTGCTGGGTATACACCTTCATACCCGGGGAATTCATGTGAAAATTGGAATCATAAAACCATGCTTCATCAAAAAGATAATCCTCAGGATTTCCCAGAATCGGAAAACAAAGCGCGTCATTCAATGTACGATAGAAATCACTGACAGAGCTGCTGTCATCTACCGCCAGCCTGTTCATAGGGCAGAAATTGTAATATACCATGGCTCCTTTACTGCAGCACTCCTTGTAATAATCATTCAAATAGTCTACGAATTCTTCCTGGATCAATTCCTCAGAAAAACAAATTGGTACATTTTCATCATACATAAGCGGCATAATATTGTGTTCCCGCTCATAGACCATGCTGCAGTTTTCGTTAAAAGAAGCTTTTGCATAAACTCCATCCGGCCTGGGCTTTTCCTTTTTCTCATAGTAAAAAAGTTTTTGCGATGCAAAGTGAGGGAAAGCAGCTGCCATGGATGCATAATCCTCATTCTCGATTTTTTTCAGCATTTCAGGCTTTCCGTCCACTGCCATCCACATGTCTCCCGGTGAGAAATACAAGCTCATAGTCTGTTCCGTCAATTCAGGGGATATGATCACAATGTCGCCTTCCCTGATTGTATCTGCTGCCAAATCCAGCATAGCTTTTGTGCCGATTGCCCCGTACAGTCCAAAGCTGCAGATCTCATAGTCGTCAATCATACGCCCCATCAGATCCACATCCACCCCAAAAGCAAGACTGCTTCCGCCGATTAAAATGATTTTTTTCTCTTGTGTGCGTGTAAGCTTTTCATACATGGCCGAAAGCTCACCATAATATGACTCGTCATATTGCGGCGGCAGAATAAATCCGGCCCACACCAATGCCCCCACAGGAATCGATAGAAAAACAATGCAGACAATAACAGCTCCTAAAATTCTATTTCTGTACGTTTTTTTCATATTGTTCTACTCCCTGGTCAGAATTGAAAATAAGCAAACGCGCTCACATCCCCGCCTGCTGCCAAAAGCAGCCAGCTTAATGCCACAGCCGCAGCACTGAAAAAATAAGCTGCCACACGCCAGCCATATGCCGTATGTGATGCATATGATGTATCTGCTGTATGTGATGTGTCTGCTATATGTGATGTGTCTGCTGAATCAATCCTGCCTGCTGTCACATGGCTGCTCCTTGTTGTTTCATACTGCTCCATATAGAATACAAGCCCCGTGCAAACCAAGCACAACATGATCAGAAGTGCATCCTCTCCTCTTATTCCGGAAATTTCAAATGATGCTTTTAGATAATCTGCTCCGCTCCCCCATCTTGTAAAAAGGCCGGCCACTGCGGTTATTGCTTTTTGCAATCCTTCCGCCCTGAAAATCAGTGCTGCAGGAACAAAAATAAAAAACATAAGACTTCTCCGCAGAAGGCGAATCATTGTGCTGTCCGTATTAATCCTGTGTTTTTCGCAATATGAGACTGCCGGTTTAGACGCGATACTTTCCAGACAAATGAAAAAAGCGGCATATAGTCCCCAAAGTACATAATTCCAGCTTGCCCCATGCCATAATCCACACAGAAAAAAGACAACGACCGTATTAAAAATCTTCCTTGCAGTGCCCCTTCGGTTTCCTCCCAAGGGTATATAAAGATAGTCTGTAAACCAACGGCTAAGGGTAATATGCCAACGCCTGAAAAACTCTGAATAACTCAGAGAAAGATAAGGACGGTTAAAATTCCGTGTCAAACGAATTCCCATCGTGCGGGCAGCTCCCCTGGCGATTTCTGAATATCCCGCAAAATCACAATACATCTGGATACAGAACATCGCACCTGCAATAAAAATCGCCAATGAGGTTGCATTTTCCAGATTTTCAAACACAGGCGTCACATAAATGCCAAAGGTGTCAGCTATCACACATTTCCGAAAAAAGCCGCATAACATAAGCCGAAGCCCGGCGGCCATATCCTCACCGGAAAAATGCTGTTCTTTCCGAAGCTGTGTAAGTAAATCTCCTGTTCTCTCAATCGGCCCGGCAACCAATTGAGGAAAATAAGAAACAAATACTGCATAGTAACCAAAATGTTTTTCAGCCGGTGCCTTTCCCCGGTAAACATCCAGCACATAGGACAATGCCTGAAATGTATAAAAAGAAATCCCTACAGGGAGCAGAATATTGAAAGATACCGGCTCAATGTGCAGGGAAAACAGGTTCAAGGCAGAAACAACGGAATTCAGCAAAAAATTAAAATATTTAAAGAAAATTAATTCGCCAAGACAGATTGACAACGCCAGAAACAGCCAGAATTTTTTCCGGCTGCTTCCGGCACAAGCTTCAATCCTCCATGCCGATATGTAAGTGATACCTGTGGTCATTAATATTAAAAAGATAAACGACGGATTCCAGCTCATGTAGAAATACCACGAGGCTGCCAAAAGCCAGGCCCAGCGAAAACGAAACGGCAGCCTCCAGTATACCAGTACGACCACAGGAAAAAAAATCAGAAATCCAATGGAATTAAAATTCATTTCTCCTCCTCCGTTATACTGTCATTTCTGTTTTTTTCCTTGGTTTCAGGGGTTAAGAAAGTCAGCATAGAAACCACTGCACAGAATAAAAGTATGAGCAATACCGTCTGCAAGGAGCCTCCCTTCAGCATTACCCAGGTAACTGCAAGCATTGCGCCGCCTATTAATAAAAACGGTCTCTTATCCTTCATAGCTTTTATCCTCCCATACTCCTTCTTCTTCCATCTGCTTTTTCTGGCACTTCAAAAACATTTCAGTCCACTGCTTCGCTCCGTTTGTTGTGAGATGAAAATTACTGGCATGAAACATATCTCCTCTGAGCACACTGTCTCTGATATTTCCGAATAATGCTGCATTTTTTTCATCGAGAAGCAATGCAAAACGCTCCTCGTATTCATTCCATACACTTTCTGTACAGTTATCCGGCAGTCCGTCCAGATTAATTGCACTGTAAGATACCAGCACACGGTTACCCGTTATTTTATGTATCATATCGTAGTAGCTGTTCAGTCTGGCGAATCCTTCCTCCGTAAGATCCTCCGGGCGTATATCCGCGGCATCCTTCAGACTTATATTCTCTCCCTCTGACTGTATGTCTAACGCAAAGCCGCCATATTCATCAATGCACCACTTCTCAGGAAGATCTTGATAGCTTAATTCCTCCATCTGTTCCCGCACTCTATTGAATTCACAAAGAGAGGAAAATACCTCCTTCAAATTTCTGATATCCACATAGGTAAACAGATCATAATTCAATTCCAGACAGGCATAAAGTGTCTGCGTCATTGTATTTTCCTTCATCAACTGCTGCGAACTGCTTTCCTCCGGCGTGTGTACCACAATATCCCCGTTCTTAAGGAAATGCTGCAAAATCTCCATTTGCGCAATTGAACTATAAAAACCGTTCATTCCCAGATTGATAATTTTATATGTATTATGAAATGACTCCTCTGCCATTTTTCCATTTAGATTAAACCACAGACTGGAGCCGGAAAAATAAATAATGCGGCTGCGGGTATCTTCCTCCATCAGCAAGTCAATCTTATCTGCATAATTACTTAGACGGACCGTTTTTGTATAACGCGGCGAAGTAGCTGCATTGATATGTATGGTTTTAAATTCTTCACATCCAATGAAGCTGTCGTCCCGGATTTCCTTGATTGTATCCGGCATATACAGTTCTTCCAAGGCACAATCTATAAATGCTTTACTGTCAACAATCTGGAGCTTGTCTGGAAATACTATTTTTTTGGCTTCTTTATTACGAAATGCGCCCTTTGCAATAGCGGTTACAGGATAGCTGCCCAATATCTCCGGTATCACCAGCGTATCCGCATCCGCTTCACATGCTGTGATTCTTGCGTTTCCGTCTCTGACTACATACTGGAACTTTTCGCTGTCCGTCCAGGGCATCCATTGTGCATAAAGCGTTAATTCTCCAGAATCCGGTACTGTTACACGGCTGCCTAATCCAATAGGAACACCGCTTCCATCGCTTTTTGTATTCCAGCCGATCAGCGTGTATCCTTCACGCTCTATCATATCTCTTCCATTTTCCGTATTAGGCCGCGCTCTCAGCGTGCAGTCATATGTACAGGTGAAGCTTTTTGTGTCACCGGTGCTGTCATTTACAGTTCCTCCATTCGCATCATAATTGACAGTCACCGGCTTTTTTCTTATATCACAGGAAACTACCCTTGATGTCGGGAGATTCTTTAAGGTTAATTCATATGTATTTTTATCCAGTTCTTTGATATTGCTGTTCGTATAATCTGTGCTCTGTAGAAAATATCCATCCTCTATATGAATGAGAAATACAATATCGCTGTCCCTGTCTGTATACCGTACTTTTTTCTCTGCTGACATATGGTCATTATCTGCCAGCATGATTTTCACCTGTCCTCTGTAATCCGGTATAGACTCCGCTTCTTTTTTTCTCATAAGTATGCTTATGGAGAGAAAACAGACCACAGCCATAGAAATAAGACAAAAAATGAATAACGGTTTGGTTTTCTTATTGTGCATCTGCATCACCTGACATATTATTTACAAAAGTAAGTTCCTTATAAACCACTCATATATTTTAACCTTATCCGGCTTATGTGTAGTGGTTAGCGGCAACTCCGAAACTAACAGTATCTTGTAGGGAAATTCAGCCTTTGTCAGCCTGCCGCTTTGTTTCAGTCTCTCACTCAGCATATATTCGCTCATCTGTTTATCATTGCATACCACCATGGCGCATGGAACCTCTCCATAGTGTTCATTAGGGATTCCGGTCACTGCTGCCTGCTGTATCTCCGGTTGTTCCAAAAGAACCTCTTCAATTTTTCTGGCTGAGATATTTATTCCGTTCCTGATGATAATATCCTTTTTTCTCCCGGTAATATGCAGAATGCCGGACTCATCTAAAAACCCTAAATCACCGGTGTGTAAATATCCTTCCTCATCAAATGCTGACCCGGCGTCCTCCCCGTAATAACCCAGCATTCGGGCCGGGCCTTTCACAAGGATTTCTCCTTCTTCTCCCTCCTTCGCGCAGGTACCGTCCTCTTTCTGTATCCATCCGTCATTCATGGAATAAAACGGCCCCACTCCATTCATTCTCACTTTTCTATCATCCTTCCAGGAGGCACAGCTAATCCCTATACATTCGCTCATTCCATAGACAGGAATCAATGTCATATCCAGGCTCTCCTCAATCTGTATAAACTGCTGTGCAGTCCAAGGACTTCCTCCCACAAAACCAACCCTAAGGGAATGAATATCATATGCGCCGCACTTTTCCGCCATAGCCTGAAATAAGGTTGGTATCCCATTCATTCTTGTCACATGATACTTTTCAATACATTTCAGAATGTCATCCGGCCGTGCGGAGTCCGAAAAAACAAAGGTATGCTGCAGGACCAGCGCCCCAAGCAGCAAGGCCAGACCAAACACATGATTGAGCGGAAGAAATCCAAGTGCAATATCATCTTCTCTGTATCCGCCGATAAACCGCGAATCCTCCAGATTGTTTACACAGTTATACTGGCTTAAGGTTACTGCTTTTGTCTTTCCTGTGGAACCAGAGGTAAATATGATTACCGCCGGCAAACTGCTGTCCCCGGTAATTTCCAGGCTATGGGCTCGGGACAGCTCACAATTGTTTAGCTTCGTGGAAATGGGACAGCGTTCTCCTGCTGCACACTTAATTAATGTCCATCCTCCGTCTCCCGCTTCATCAGTAAGGGCAGCTTTAACAGGTATTTCCCCTTCCAGTTTTTGAAGAAAGTCAAGAACGCTTTCATGAGGATCCGTCAAAACAGCAACCGCGCCAATAATCTCAAGCGCCAAAAACAATAATACAGCATCAATAGATGTCACGGTCCGCAGCGCTATCAAATCTCCTTTACAGATTCCGGCGTCTGTCAGTCTGATGGCAATGCAGGAAACCATATTTACTGCCTCCCGGACAGTGACCTGCTGCTCTGCGCTGATCAGAAATTTTTTTTCAGGAGCTGCTGCTTCGTATTCTGCTAAATAGTCGTATATTCTTTTCTCGCTGGGCTTCATAGGCGCCTCCTCTGACTTATGATATTTCCTGTTGTTTCTTCAGTTCCTTGTTTGGTGGTAAAATCCAAAATTTCATGGAAGGATAACTGATCAATACCTGCACTGCAATATTTACCACATTGGCAAGGGTAGGCGCCAGGGATGCCGGAAGTCCCAGATGAATAAAAAATCTTTGACTGTATCCCGGTAATGCGGCAGAAACAGTAACCAGCACCAACACCATAACGATATATTTCGGTACTGCTGAGGAAAATGCAGCACTGGATTTAAACACAAATTTTTTCTGCACAATATAATTGACAATCTGCGCCGCAGTAGTAGCAATCAGGAAACTTAAGAAGCCGCAAAGCATCAGACTTTCCTGTGTGGAATAATCAAATACTAATAATTTAAAAGGTTTGTTGCTTAGTCCCTTAAAGATAAATCCGGTACATAGCCACATAATGATAAAATTCGTCACTGTTGCACAATTTGCTAAAATATTAAATAGAATAAATTCCCAAATATCCGGATGATTCTTAATCCACTTCTTCATTTCTCCTCCTGTTTCAGCTCAAATTCCAGAAAATCAAAGCTTCCGCTTCCTTCGAAGCGCATAAATAACGCTCTGGTTCCATCTTCTGTTTTTGCATCCGCTTCAAATGTTTTCCATAGGTGTTTCTCTGTTTTAATTGGTATGCTTGCGATTTCCTGCTTCATTTCAGCATCTGCGGCAATCCTTAAAATCCCGTCTGCAGTTCCTCTTCCGGTGACACAGATACCTGAAAGTTTATGTAAATCAAAATACTTAAATCCTGCCACTGCACCATCCATCATGTTTGCGATATATTGGCGCGAATCAGGGGAGCCATCCTTTCCGTCCTGCGTGAAATAAGGATGGTCTTTAAACTGCCTGCGGGGATTTTTTACATCGTATCTTCCGGTTCCACTTTTTGACCATAGATTACATGCAATCCGGGCTCCATATTTCCCAATACCAGATAAGGGGCCGCCATTTAATCCACAGCTTGTCATGGGTGCCTGGCAAAAGCCCCCATCCTGTTTTTGCTCTAACCGCTCAGCGCACGCCTGTCTGGCATAGGAGCTCCGGTTTGTCTGCCGGTGATAGAAAATATAATAATGGCCCTTCAAGTACAGCATTCCTCCGTGGGTATTTCCTAAATAGTTTCGTGCCTGGGTTTCATCATGTTTTCCTTCCAAAAATACATCCCCGTTGCTTACCAATGTCCCTCCATACCGGAACCCATCCGTGGGGGAATCGCTTACAGCATAGCAAAGCTCATGATTATGCCTGGATGAATACACGAAATAGTATTTCCCGTTATATTTCCGAATGGAACTAGCCTCAAAAAACTCATGATCTGTAAAGGAACCCTTTCCCTCTTTGGGAAACAGCAGCTTTTCCGGCGTTTTAATTGTAACCATATCTCTCTCAAGCTCCAGCACATATCCTCCCCGGTTCTGCAGCTTCCTGCCTCCGGTTACGATTGCAGGCACCGGTGTATAAAATCCGGAATACAGATATACCCTTTGGTCATCATCTACCAATACCCCAGGGTCAAAGGGAAAAGAATCTCCCTTTTTTCTCCCCCACAAGGTGCCATCTGCATAATGTACATGCCCCAGGAATTCAAAGGGGCCTGCCGGAGTGTCTCCCACAGCAACTCCTGTAATGCCCATAAAATCAAATGCATAGTAAAGATAATACCGTCCGTCTTCCCCTTGCGCCACATCCGGGGCGAATAAAAGCCTTAGCCCAAGCTTATTCTTCGGGTCCTGTTTCTTCCTGTAAATAACGCCCTCATATCTCCACTCCCCCAGATCATCCACCGGGGCAGACCAGCACACATAATCATTCATACAAAACATTGGTGCACCAAACCTGTCGTGTGAACCGTATACATACACCCGGTCCCCAAAAACATAGGGCTCGCCGTCCGGAATATATTCATTTTCCGGCAGATAAGGATTAAATGCCTGCTTCTTCACTTTCACGATTCCTCCCACTCTTTATGATACTATTATTAATAGATAGTCATTTTAACCTATTCTGGTGCATTTTCTATACATAGCCGGGTTTTTGTGTAGCGTTCAACGAAATCTGCCATATCCTTTTCGAAATCACTTTCTCTCACAAAAGCAAACGGACGTACCGCAAACGCCTCGAAAGCACGTTCCGGATGGCCGGATACATAAACAATATCTATTCTTCTGTTTATATTTATGGCAAGAATCTCTTCGCCCAGTTCGATACCGTCCGTTTCTCCGATATCCATGCCCAGGATTACAATTCCCGGTGAATGTACCTCAAGATACTCCAAACACTTTTCTGCGCAGTTGAATAATACCATCTGAGCCTCTGCCCCATATTTTTCAAGCAATTTTTCAACAAGGGCAGACGTCTTTAAAGCCATATTCTCATTAACACAAATCACTATTTCTAATTGTTCTAATTGCTTATTCATTGATAACCATCCCTTTGTGTAAATTTTAGTGTATCGTAACATTTTGAGTTGTACCCCACAAGAGGACAGCAACAAGCAGTGACTAAAGCTTTACAAACAAATATAAGCAAGAAACAAACAGCAGGATTTTAAGGACAAATAACATAACAAAGATTAAAAGGCGCAAAAAAAGGATCAGCATCAGCCAATCCCTTTAATCCCATTCGTCCGTATATATGTCATATACTGTTCCATTGCATCTTTGTAGTAAACTCTTCCAACCGGAAGTGTTTCCCCTGTATCCAGTATAATTTCATTCCTGCCAAAATTCTTAATATGCTTATAACCCACAATAAATCCCTTATGAATACGTACAAAATCATAATTCTTAACCTGTTCATAAATATGATCCATGGTAGAATGAAGGACGATTTTCTCACCCCCGGCCACGTAGACCGTCTGCGTGTTCCTGTAGCTTTCAATGTACGTAACCTTGGATGCATTTAAAACAGATATACCGTTAGAATCCCGCAATTCAAACTTTTTTACTTTTTCCTCGCCCATCAGCCTTGTTTCCACATATCGTTTTAATACGTTTGAAATATCGTTCATAAAATTATCTTTACGGACAAATCCAAAGGGAAGTACCTGAAAGGAATCAAAAACCCGGCTTTGATTATTAGACACAAAGATAATATCCGGTTTCTTATCCAAGTTCCTGGCTACAAGTTTTTTTGCCAAGGCGATGCCGTCAGCCTCCGGCATAGCGATATCCAAAAACAGCAAATCCGGCATGGATGTCTTAAGATACTGGTAACAGCTTTTTGCAGATACAAACTTCTGTATATTCACAGAAATTCCCCTGCTGGTGAACAACGCCTCCACTGATGCAGAAATAATTGAAATCGCTGTTTCCTCATCATCACAGATCACTACTTCTAACACTCCGTTCATGAGAATCCCCTTTCTCCTTATGTATTTTACTCATATTTAAAAGAACTTCACAAATGAACTTCCCGTCGTTAATATGGCAATTAAAATACCCATCATATTTTTCTGCGATTTTATTAATGATATTCATCCCTAAACCATGAAGGATTTTATTTTCTTTGTCCGTAGGAAGACTTTTAAAGGCTCTGGCTTTGTCAGCTTTATCTGTTGGATTGACAATACATAGATACAGATAGTCATTGTCCCGGGTATTGATAACAATATTAATTACCTTTTCTTTCGATGTCCGCTGACACTCTTCCAGTGCATTATCCAGCAGATTCGTGACAAGGCTGCAGATATCACTGCTTTCAAAAGGAAGAGATGGCGGCACGACAACATTCATGTTCATCTGAACGTGCAGCCGTTCTGCCTTAAGACGCTCAAGATTAATAACGGCTGATATTTCCTGGTTTCCGCAATCAACATATGTAAATAGCTGACTGGATATTTTTCCAGTGAATTTTTCAAAGAAATCATTTAAATCTTCAAATCTCTTTTCTTCCAGCATACTTTTCATATAAAAATATTGATTTTTAATGTCATGGCGGATTTCTCTTAATTCCTCCAGGCTCTCTGCAGTCAGTTCGGCCATTTCAAGCTCGGCCGACTGCTTTTGCTTAATCAACTGAGTTTCAAGCAGCATCTGCCTGTTACGAGCGATTAAATATGAGAAAACATAAGTAAGCACATTGATCACATATACAATGAGAAATATACCTAAAATATACAATTTTAAGACAAAACCAACATCAAGATTCCAGTTGGCTGATAACGCTTCATGAAACATCGCCGCAAGTGCTACAAGTAAAGATTCAACACAATTCAGAATTGCTTCTGTTTTTGTAAAGTAATATTTTGTGATAGAAAATTTATGGATAAAGCACGCAAAAAGAACAATCAGGATGTTTGATACTAACCGGATTATCATACCATTGATCTTGGTGCTCCCTACTAACCATAACATACCATATGGTGCGCTCCACTCCATCATGACGATTACCGTAGAGAACATTGATATTACCAAAGTACATTTTTCCCAAAAATGGAAGTCGCAAAACAAAGAAGCATAAATAATATATGCAATCAGTACCGGCAATGAAAAATTCAACCCTCTCAGATTAAGCAAAAATCCTACTCTAAAAAGGCCAAAAAAGAATGCTTCCAAAATAAGCATTACGCTCAAAAGCAGTATTGTGTGTAAAAACACGGTTAAAATATCCCGCTTCAGTGTATACTCCTTATATTTCATTCTTCCTAAAACAATAACTCCAGCTAAAGCAATGAACAGCATTTGAACAATAAATCCGCTGTCCAGGACAACACTGGAAAATTCTGTTAAGTTTTTAAGCACTTTATGTCCCCCTCAAGCAATGATTCATTTTATCTACTATAATATATTAGGAAAACTATATCAATACAAATTTATACCTGAGCAGACGAATTGGAAGCATTAACGGGAACGAAGCATATGACTATGACATTAGATATGCTCAATCAGTAAGGCCTAACAGCCAATCTCTTGCATTGATACGGCGTATTCCTTCATACTGTATTTCAGGCTCCTCATCTAGTGTCAAAATAAACTTTGGATAGTGGTCACGGATTGCCATAAGCGGCCGTAACTCTCTATCTAAGGTTTTCTCATCACGAACTGTCAATGCCACCTGATAATATATCGTCCCTTTACTGCTTTGCGCAACGAAATCAACCTCAAGATCACCTACCTTGCCAACATAAACATCATATCCTCTTCTGAGAAGTTCAAGATAGATGATGTTCTCTAAGATATGCCCGGTATCTGCCTGTCTTGAACCAAGAAGCATATAACGAAGTCCAATATCAACCACATAATATTTTTCAAGGGTCTTCAAATATTGCTTGCCTTTAATATTATATCGCTTTGCCTGATAGATGATATAACTCTCTGACAGACACTCCAAATATTTCTCTACCGTCTTAGCATCAATCTTTCTTCCTGCGGAAGTCATTGTATCAGCAATCTTCTTGGAAGACAGTGGATTGCCAATATTATCAAAGACAAATCGAAGGACGCTTCTCAGCATCATGGTATCTGTGATTTTCTTTCTCGCAACGATATCTTTTACAACGATTGTATTATATATTCCCTCCAAATAATCACGGATTTCATCAGGCTGCCCTATTAATTCCAACGCATAAGGAAAAGAACTATTTTCAAGATATTCTGTGTATTTAATACCACGGTCGTTCATATCCCCCGTGCCTTCCATATATTCTTTAAAAGAAAGCGGCAGCATCTCAATCTGCACATACCGCCCTGAAATAAGTGTTGCTATTTCACTGGAAAGCATATATGCATTAGAACCCGTAATATAAATATCTACGTTTTTCTTGATGTAGAGGCTATCCACCACCTTTGGGAAATCATCTATGTGATGAACCTCATCTAAAAAAATATAGGTTTTCTTATCTTTAACAAGACGCTCTTTCAGATAGGCATATAACTTTTTATAGTTTGTCAGTTCTTCGTAATCAATATCTTCAAAGTTAATGGCTATAATCTGCGCGTCCTCTACCCCCTGAGCTTTCAGCCATTCCTGATAGATTTCAAACAAGGTTGACTTTCCGCAGCGCCTGACTCCGGTAACAATTTTAATCAACTGCTTATCCTTAAAAGCAATTAACTTATTCAAATATTCAGTTCTTTGTATCACCAACCTCTTCGCCTCCTGACTAATGTTAATATTAGTATATGCTAAAACTTTATAAAAATCAATACTTTTTGGATTATGCTCCCAAAACTTTTACTTTTTATATTGTTTTTGGATTAAAACTCGATTTTATTGTATATGAAAAATACAGATTGCGGCACACCCTAAAAGCCAAACATATTATAGTAATTCCCATTCCATTATGGATTATTTCTTAAATAAAGATAAGTTAAAAGACCCGCAGAACATTACATTCCACGGGTCTTTCATTAAAACTCTATACAGCTTTACATATTTCCTGTTTGTTGGGCACAATGATACATTTTCTACAACTCAAATGTTTATTTACATAACCGCTTAGTACAACTTCGCCCCCGCCGGAATCCGGTCATCTACCATCAGAAGGTTCAGCCCTTCTTTTCCGTCCACCTCATGCACTGCTGAAATCAGCATACCGCAGGAAGCGATTCCCATCATCTTCCTCGGCGGCAGGTTTACAATCGCAATCGCAGTTTTGCCGATGAGCTCTTCCGGCTCATAATACTCGTGGATACCGCTTAAAATCACACGATCTGTATCTGTTCCGTCATCTAAAACAAATTTCAAAAGCTTGTCACTCTTCGGTACAGCTTCACAAGCCTTAATCTTCACAGCTCTGAAATCAGACTTGCTGAAAGTATCAAAATCCACCATTTCTTCAAATAATGGCTCAATCTTTACATTAGAAAAATCAATTTTCTCTTCTGCTTTTGTCTCTGATACAGCAGCTTCTGCGGCCTTTGCAGTCGCTTTCTCTGCCTTCTTGGAGGAATCAGCGCCGCCGATACTCTTCATCGTCGGGAAAAGTTTCCCAACTAATTTACATGCCGTCATAACGATTCAAATCCTTTCATTTCTTTACTTTCCCATTCTTCACAGTGCTTCGTATCACATCAGGAAAAAAAGAAAATCGTTGTCAAATTGTTGTCTTCGCAGAAAGTTTGTTGTCAGCTTACTCACACTGAGAACCCTTCCTAAAAGATGTCCAATTTGGATAAGTTTTCAAAAGATTCCTTTTTCTTTTGATCTGTAGCTTCGGCATAGATATCCATCGTAGTTTCGATATTCCGATGGCCCATAATTGCCTGAATTACTTTTAAGTTTGTTTCATGTTCGCAGAGTCTTGTACAAAAGGTATGCCTCAAGTGATGACAGGAGAAATCTGGAAGAATAATTGGCTCTCTCCGCTCGCGCTTGGCATTGATGACCTCTTCCGCATTGTACCCGCTGATAATCCGTTTGATAGTACGATTCACCGCCTGCGGATTTAAAACAGAACCAAAACGATTGATAAATACAAAACCCGTCATTCCATCGATCTCGGTTTCATTGAATCCCGTTTCTTCCTGCTCCTCATGCTCCATGTGGAAGGCGTCACATACAATATCAAGCATCGGAATCGTTCTGATACCTGCATCTGTCTTTGGCTTCGATATTCGCAGAACAGACTTTCTTGATTTTCCAACCGGGTAATAAACCAGACTGTGATTGATGCTAAGAATCTGATTATCAAAATCAAGATCTTCCCAGCGGAGACCAAGTGCTTCTCCAATTCGGCATCCAGTTCCAAGTAAAACCGTAAACAACGGCCACCAATGATAATACACCGGATGATTGGATATATACTCCAGAAATACTCTCTGTTGCTCAATCGTTAAAGCATGTCTCACACCTCTTGACTTATCCGCCTTCTTGCTAACTTCCTTCATAATTCCGTCTGACGGATTTTTCCGAATAATTTCATCTCGAACCGCCAATTGGAACGTCGGATGCAGCAAGGTGTGAATCGAATCCAGTGTCCCTAACGATAACTCTTCCTCTTTAAGTAAATAGCAATAAAACTGGAGTACATCTGAATACTTAATGTCTGCGATTTTTTTCTTTCCGAATGTATGTCTGACAAAACGATCATACATATAATCGTAATTACTACGGGTGGTCGCCCGCAAATCATACTTCGTAGAGATATACCGATCATAGGTATCATTTATGGATGCTTTCCCTGCAACATACAGATCCAGTCCATCCAATTGATCCTTCATCAGCTGCTTTTCTTTTTCTCGAAGCGTTGCCAAATCCTGCGCATATATGGACCTACGCCTACCCAACGGATCAGTATAGGTGTACATATACCGCTTATCTGATGCCCTCTGTACTTCTCCTTTCCTGAGTGCTCTTCCCCGCTCATCTTTTCGTGTCTTTGCCATGTCTGTAACCTCCTTCATAAAATGAAGAAGGGACTCACAGCACTTACTTTCGCTTGGACAAATACTCTTCCAAACTTCGCAGGGCAACCTCTGTCATTGTAATCTTGTGTTCAGCAGCATACCTGGTCAACTCAGCATGGGTTTTTTCTGATAATCGAACCGTAATGGACTTACGCTTTGCATTGTCCTCCTTTGGTCTACCCATTTTTGTCATACCGCTACCTCCACATGTCTTCATTATACTTATCGTAAGACAGAAAGTCAAGTCCCCAAGTGCTTAAAGTCCCTCTATATAAAAAAGCCATAATGTCTCACCTACTTTAATACTCTCGGAATGACTCCAAAAATTTTTCAAAAATTTCGCAATTCACTAAAGCAATGCCATCAATCTTATAAACAGCTTTTGCTTCCTTTGCGAGTTCTTGAAACTTTGTCAGCCCAAGGCTGTACTTCTCTGCTCCTTCTTTGTAGCGCACAAACTTTTTTGCATACTGCTTTGTTTGCTCTACGTCTTTCCTTTTATAGCCCATAATCAGCCTCCTTACTATTAAAATCAAAATAAATGCCCCCTTCTCCGCCTGTGGCTGTCAGGTCCATAGAAATTTCATCTCCCCGCCTGCATTATGGCCGGGCTGCGAATTACAGAAGTATCATTATCCCCGGCCGGATCATTGCGTTATATGGGTGCCGCCCATATATCAGTGCTTCTGGTTTTGCTCGCCACACAAACGGATAGCCGCTTCTCGGTTCGGGAACGTAGAGTTGGAAGCTATGAAATTGTCAAGGTACCATGGCATGGGGATGCCTTTACCTATAAAAAGCCTCATCAGCTCTCAAATCTCGAACAGAATTCAAAAAAAATGAAAACGGTCTCAGAAAAATCTGAGACCGCCTTCGTCTAAAAGACAAACTTTGAAATATTGAGCGCAATATGTATCAAAATATACTGTCTTAAATCTTCATCTATTTGCCCGTCAACCTTACTGTGCTTATCAATTAATGGTGCATACAGTAGAAATAGTTGCTCTAACGCCTCATGACTGCCGGAAACTGCCGCCTGAAGCATCTTTTCAAATTCCATGTGATTCATAGTTTATCACCGTCCTTTGTCAATGCTATGCGCAGCTTCTTCAATGCCTGATAGCGCTGGTCGTAAACATGCTGCGGAGAACAGTTCAATATCCGTGCAATTTCCTCCGGTTTTCTCTCTTCCACAAACAGCATTGTCAGTATCTCCTGCCGCTTTATCGGCAATTTTGCAAATGCCTCTGCCAACCGTTCTTCTTCAAAATCAAAAGCGGATTTTGGATTCGCATAATATGCAGCTTTTTCAGAAACAGCTAAAGCGCTCTCTGGCAATTCCTCAATTGAAACTATATTTACCTTGGGTTTTTCCCGTTCCAAATATTTGAGTCTGGCGCGGTAAACTGTTGTTTCCAGCCATGCTGTGAATCTGGCCCGTAGCTCGTCATGTTCAGACTTTTGCTGATGGTTCATATTTGTACCTCCTTACGGGGCACACCACCAGGGCAAAAGTCAAGACACGCCGTAGTGGCGTGCCTTAATTTTCAACTTGTTACCTTTTTACAGTTGTCAATGGCTTAATCCATATGGGATCACCTCCTTATTTTCAGATAACAAAAAACGACCATACTGCATTTTCATGTAGCATAGCCGTTCTATAAAGCGTAAACTTTTTCTGTTTTGTTATATGCTCATCATTCATCCGTATGACTGAACTTTTCAATGGTATTTAAAAATTCAGCCAGACCTTCGCAAGCGTATACACGCTGCTTTACCGGATACTTCTCGATGCGCTCTGCAATCTCTCGCAAATAGACCTTCTCAGGTTCTGTATAATACTCCCTGAGCAATTGATCTACCGTTACAGAAAGAGCATTTGCAATACGTACAATCATATCCAGGCTTGGAATTCCTCTCGCATTTTCAATCTGGCCGATATGACTGTTACCACAATCACAAAGCTCCGCCAAATCTTCCTGGCGCATTCCGCGCATTTGTCGGTACTTCCTAATATTCTTACCTAAAATAACATAGTCCATGGTTCTACATTCTCCTTACATTTTTATTTTATACAATCTGGCAATGGAATTGAAGAACTCAACATTCCAATACACGCACTATAAGTGGAATATAAACTTTTTCACATGGACTTTTCTATTATTAAGTGTGTTAAATAACCATCATTATCCTATCGGATGCACTGTAGTTTTATGAAAACACATCCAGATTATCCAACATCTGTGCAATGTCTGCCTCCAGAGTATCTGTCCCATTTCCCTCTGAAAATGCGATTAAGGATTCGTCCTGATGAACTGTTGCAAGTCTCTCCTCAACAATACGCCGTATAATTTCTTCAATTCCATCCCGATTATAGCCAGACGTTAGCTTGACCTCTATTTTACAATTTGTATCCTGCAAATCCGGGTTAGAATTAAGATAATCGTTAAGGGCTGCAACAACAACTGCACTTTTTTTGTTTCCTAACCTTTCAAGCAACTCTCCAGCCTTTACTTGTTCCTCTGAATCTGCGCCAAATTGAAGCGAAAAGCGATATTTTCCATCCTTTTTCATTATACATCCCTCCGTCCCTTATCCAAGCGGACGAAGTGAAAGCGTTTTCCTGCCCAGCATTTCATACCCCAGTGCGTTCGCATTCGGAGATTCAACAAAGTCTGCCTTTGCTACCAAAGGCGAGCTCATCAGGAAATGTTTTAAAAGAATACTTCCCCCGCCGATAAAAACTGCAGGATTGGAACGCAGATCCACTTGCAATTCTCTAAGCTGATTCAGAATATCCTGTGCATGTAACTTCGTTGCTTCACAAATTGTCTCTTTGACATCCTCCGGCAGAATGGTATTCTCGGACTGGAGAACTGCACTAATATGCTCATCTTCGATACGCATATCATGAAGTGCACCAACTTTTCGTATGATTTCGTTGTTCATAGTAATAATGCCAGTTTCCAGACTTCGGCAAAACTGCAGATCTGGTTTTCCATTCTTCAAGAGCAGCACATCTGTGGTATAGCCGCCAATGTCAACGACAAACATACGAACAGTATGGACAACCAAACTGCTCTGGGGAATAACAGCGGCATATGCCTGCGGGAACACCATGACACGGTCTATCTTAATACTGTATGGCTTATCACCATAAACAAATTTGATAATTCCATCTCTTTTGAAATAACGAGCGAATTTATCTTTTAAAACCCCAAAATGCTCCGGCGGCAGACCAACAGCCAGCTGAATCTGCTCTACCGGCGTATATTGCCCTCTGTTCTCCAGTTCTTTGGCGATTGCGAATAATGTCAGGATGAAATAACGGTCATCCTGTGTTTTGTCTCTCATATAACTTAGGCGGCGTCCGCTCAGGGTCCAGTATTTTCCTCCATACTCCAGAATCTCATCCGTCATAGGCGGCTTAACCGTATGCTCTGAAAGCCCTGAAATAAAAGAGTGGTTTGTGGTCTTTATGGCGTAATTGCCATGGTCGATTGCGATTAACATATGTATACCTCCTGCAAAGTTTATTCTTATACTTATCATTACACGATTTGCTATGCGTATTTACAACTTTTATACGCATTTGATTAAAAAAAGCATACGAAAAAGGGTGAAGCATTTTGCTCCACCCCAGTTCTTAACGTTTCTTTTGAAAACAATATTCCCAGATGTAGTCATCCAGCCCTTTATAGCGTGGATCCCACAGGTAAGTACCAAACCGAAATCCCATATTATCAAGAAGGCTGAGAAGATTGTTATAACCGTTTTGCACATGGCTGTTCGTTGCAAAATCCATATCAAAAGCGGTCTTGATCTCTACTACCCCTTCTGCACGCAAATCACTGAGCGTCCTCTCCAGCTGCGTCAGGGAATTAACACCAGGAACCGCCAGCACCGTCAAACCAGTCAGTGCATGTATGATATCGGCCTTCATTGGTCCCTCTGTCAGTACCAACATAGATCTAACCGGGCCTGCAAGATGCGTCCATCCTTCGGCAGGGCAACCATCCGGCCGCTCTGTACTGGATACCCAGCGAAATTTTCTCTTTTTTACTTTATCTCTGCGTATCTGGAGTCCCTGAATCCTTCCTAACCGGTCTCTCATTGGGATTAAGATACCGCGTTCTTCATGGATGAAAGTCCATGTGCTATTTTCATTTCTATAAAAACCAGGAACCCCAGCTAAGTACATCCCTTCAGACTGAAGTTTGCTGGCAATCGCTGTCATACCGACCACAGGTGTTGTCCTGTATTCAAGCCGGAGGATGTCATCTTCTGACAGCCCTCTGCCAAGCAAATTTTCTTTATGATCTGCTGCCAGTGTCAGTTTGCTAAGAAGCGCACTGTATGTGGCGTGACGGGTATCAACATCCGTTATTGGACATTCCGGTTTTGCCTGCGGCTGTATCCTCTTTTTAGGTTTTGGCCGGTTATCAGGCATTCCCAGTTTCTCCACCAAAGCCTTTCGCACTTTGTCACGCGGAATCCCGGTATATAAGGAATATAAATCAAATATACCACCAGATATTCCGCACCGCGGGCAGCGATACACTTCTTTTTTCAAATTGATGTTCAAGTGTTTTTTTCGAGGATTTTCATCGCAACAAGGACACTGAACATAATAGGAACTTTTTCCAGACGGCGGCATCGGTATTCCAAGCAGTGAGATTACATCCCACATATGATATATCTCCATACTGCCTCCTTTCTGGGGGACGACCAAAAAAGTCGTCCCCCTTATTTTTAAACCCGTTACGCCGTCGCCTGTTGCATT
The DNA here is from genome assembly GCA_000702025.1 of Blautia schinkii DSM 10518. Classification (GTDB taxonomy): domain Bacteria; phylum Bacillota; class Clostridia; order Lachnospirales; family Lachnospiraceae; genus Blautia_A; species Blautia_A schinkii. The sequence goes on along the minus strand of JNKJ01000006.1, from coordinate 241,194 downwards.
GCATACTCACAAATCATCCGGGCGGCTTCTTTAATTTCCTCACCACCGGTGAATTTCGTTGCCACCCACTTGATTGCGCCAGGATCCAACGCTAATACCTCTCCAAGCGTTTTTCCATTGAATTTTGAGATTGGGCAAGGCACACTCATTGCCTGTGCCATCTTTTTTTCCGGAGTCAGCTCCTTTTGCACCGATTCGTTTACAGTATACTCCTCTTGCGCCGGTTCCAATTTTTGTTCTGATGTTTCTTGTTTCTTTGCAGCTTCTGTTTGAGGCTGAGCAGCAGTGATTCCCAACTCATCCACTGCAGCAGACTCAAAATCTTCACCTGCCATAGAAAACTGAAGACCAAAGCCTGCATTTCGTAGAGCAATTCCAACAGCAGCAGTCTGTGCCCATTCCCGTGGTGAAACCGAAGGTTTCTCCTCACAATATCCTCTGGATGCCGTCGCTTCTGCCAGATAACAGTCTGCTGCATCCTTATAGTTTGGATACACGCGGGCTGTTGCCACAAAGCAATCCTTTGCAGAATTCACCTGTACCGCAATGCGTCCTTCCGGATATTTCAGACGGAACCACGCCATCTGAATCATGACCGGTAGGCGCTTACGCACCTCTCCGGTTCCCAAATCTGTATAATCCACAGCAAACGGCGTAGGATCAAATCCATCCACCTGATGAATAGTTTCGATTTTGGCGAGCATTGCCGCCTTCTCATTCGAGTTATTCTGACTCATTATTATAGCCTCCTTATAAATTGATATATGTGTTCCGATACTGCATCCAAACCGGCAGAATCGTATGAACATATTGACTGATGCTTGTTTTGTACTGCTCCTGTGTCCCTGCCTTAAAGCTGGAAAACCGCTTTCTGCCGTCCTGTACAACACGCTCAAAAGAACTGAGTGCTGTTTCACGACGCTTCTGGCCTTCTGCATCGGCTTTTAATCCGAATCGTCTTTCATTTAAGGTAAAACGTACATACGCATCTACCATTTGAAAGTGATAGCCCATGACCTTTGTATCCATTGTGATTGGCGCGGACTTACAAAAAGACTGAAATGTTTCCAAGACGCAAATGCGGTAATTCAGTTCCTGCATAATCAGCAAATCTTCCGGCGGAAGACTGTTCTCGGCAATCTGGGACCTGATAGAATTCTGTTTCTCAAGATATTGATCTAATATTGTAGCCATAGCTGCTCCTTTCTTCAAGCAAGCCCCTGCAGCCGCTTAGCGAGGCAGGTGCCGCGTTTTTCTGTGTCAGTTCTTTTGATTGAAATACAAAGCGCCCTTTTTTCCCCGACAATGGTTACACGCTCTTTTCCTCGTGTAATTGCCGTATAGATAAGAGGCCTTGTCAGCATGATGGAATGGGCGCACTGCAGATTGATGATGACGGACTGGTACTCCGATCCCTGCGATTTATGGATAGTAGAGGCATAACCTAAATCCAACATATCCAATCCACTGGAATCGTACTCTTTCATGCGCCCGTCACCAAAGTCCACATGAACTGTAGTGTCATCGCCAATGCGGATAATTTTTCTGATATAGCCGATATCGCCGTTATTGACATCATCATGGTTTTTGATCTGCATGACCTTATCCCCACACCGAAATTTTCGATTTCCGAAAACAACCTCCGGTTTCTGTGCATCCGGCGGGTTCACCTTCTCACGCAAGTGCTCATTCAGCGCATTGACTCCGGTTTCCGTCTTTTGCCGGTATGGCGTAAGCAGCGCCACGTTATCGACCCCATATTTCTCAGTTTCCCGCAGATAGAGATCGACAATGAGTTTGGCAGAATCAGAGAGTCTGGGAGAATTGATAAACTGAAAGTCGTCCCCATACTCCAGACCCACATTCCCATGGCGGATCAGCTTCGCATTTGTCGCGATGCGGCTTCCCGCATTCTGACGAAATACCTTGTCCAACCGCACAACTGGGATACATCCGCTGGCAATCATCTCACTGAGCACTGCGCCGGGCCCCACCGAGGGTAGCTGATCTGCATCGCCAATCAGCACCATCTGTGCGCCATATTTCACTGCATCAAACAGATATCCGGCCAGATAAACATCCAGCATGGAAATCTCATCTACCACAATCAGATCTGCAGTAAGCGCTTCGGGTCCATCATAGTCTCCGTCCTCATCCGCCATCAGCCCAAGGGCTTTATGAACGGTTGAAGCCGGAACCCCGGTTGCCTGCTCCATCCTCCTTGCTGCCCTACCCGTAGGAGCACAACAGCAGATTTCACTTTTGGGATTGTTTTTTTGATAAATATCTAAAATGGCACGTTGTATCAAAGTCTTTCCTGTTCCAGGTCCACCAGTGATAATGGAAAGTCCCTGCGTCAGAGCCATCTTTACCGCTTCGCGCTGCTCCGGTGCAAACTTCATTTTCAGCTTCTGCTCCTCTGCATCTATGGCGGCATCCAAATCCCCATAGCTGTGCATCTTCCGGTGCTTCATCTGCTGATGAATGGCGGAGGCAAGTTGTTCTTCCACATGTACAGTTTTTGCCCTATACACATTGCCCTGATACGACACCAACTGTCCGCTGAAAACCAGCCTTGCGGCGCGATTCGCCACCATTTCTGAAGTCAGTGCAGGCGTATCCAGAATTTTTAGACAAGCTTTCACAAACTCATGTTTCTCCATACAGAGATGCCCTTTAGCTTCCGCATCCGCCAGCGTATACAGGAGTCCTTCATCCACACGCTCAGTCGATAGCTGGTCAAACCCCATGCTCATAGCAATATGGTCTGCCGTCTTGAAGCCAATCCCGGCCATGTCGCAGAGCTGGTAGGGATGGTTTTTTACAATATCCATCGTCTTTTCCCCATACTCTTTGTATAGGCGTACCGCTCGGTTCGGCGTAATGCCATGCGGTGACAGAAATGCCACCACATCCCGGGCGCCACGATTAACCAGATAAGAATCATAGATTTTTTTCAGTTTTATCTCACTGATACCTGGTATGGCAAGAAGCCTTTCCGGTTCTTTATCCAGTACCTCCAGTGACTGCTGGCCAAAAACTGCGTAAATTTTCTCCGCTATCTTGGGACCAATCCCTTTAATCTGCCCGGAAGAAAGATAGGCAATGATGCCTTCCTTCGTCGGTATTACCACTTCGTTGTAACTCTCCACTTCAAACTGGACGCCAAATTTGGGATTTTTACTCCAATGCCCAAGCATGTCGTAGCGCAGATTGCTTGATGTAGGTAAGCAATATCCCACTGCTTTCACCTGCGTAACCGTGTTCCCTGTGCTATCTTTGATCTTTTCACATGGATGGTAGAGTGCAATCATATAACTGCTGGCATCAACAGCCGTAATACTCTGTGGATATATGAGCCTATCAAATTCACATAGCAAAATTTTTACTCCTTTCTCTGAGTCGTGTTATAGATACAAAAAACTCCCGAATCGTATCCAAAGATACAACGGGAGTTTTTTGTGAAGCTGCAGCCAGTTGGTCTTTCATCGGAACATCTCCGCATTTTCAAGATATGACAAAGGAGCGGAGATACCCATCAAGAAATTCTCCCTGTCCAGGCGAACTTTCCGCTTATCGCAGCCACGCTTTGTCAGTTCCTTTTGTACTTCCAGGTATACACCCTCATCAAAAGCAATCATCGGTATCTTCAGGCGGATTGCATGGGCAATTTCCCCACGCATCCCACTGCTGATCCGGTTACCGCATATCAGCAGGATATCGCTGCCTTTCAGCAGTTCCAGACCGAACTGAAGGGCAAGCGCTCTATCAGATGGAATATTGTCGCAAAGGATCATCGGGAGGTACGCATGTGGCGCACTTGCGTTCATACGCATCTTTTTCATGGCATAGAACATATACGCCCTTGTCGCCTGCATGTTCTGTGCAATCCCTTCATTCGTGTCTGCACTGAGCGGCGAGCAGATATACGCCCTTTTTTTGCACCTGTCATATGGCAGGAACTGATAAATCAACTCCTGCTCCCAACCTTCATAATAAATGTTTTCCATTATGGTCTCCTTTCTAAATTGGCTGGACCGACACCTTTACCTTGCGGCTTTCCGATGCTTTTAGAACATCAGTATAAATTGCCGGGTATTTTTCCTTCAAGGCTTTGGAATCGGGCCTGCGGGTTGTTTTTGTCACAAAATCAATCAGAAGCTTATCGCTGGTCGTCTCCAAGACGCCATGCTCATGCTCCTTCATGACTTCGGCAATTCGCACACTATGTGCTTCAATCTCCTTTTCATATGTTTTGATTTCTCTGTTGCATTCAGAGATTTTCCCTTGAAGCATTGCAATTCTGCGCAAGGGCGATTCATACTTGCGGGAAAACTCTATTGTTGGAAGTCCCGCCTGACTTGCACCATAAATCCTTGCCAGTGACTCCAAAGCAAGCTTTGGTGCAACATCCGCCATTGTCGGGGGTTTATCATTCTCAAGGCTCCAGATCCATTCGTCCAGGCGTTCAAAGATCATATCCTCCTTCGCCTTATCACGAATAATCTCAGGCATTGCCAGATCATTGTCCGGATTATTTCCCCAAACGGCAGAAAAAGCGCCAATGTTCACATCCGCTACCGCAAGATAAAACCTCAGCTGCAGTTCATAGTAGAGCGGAATCGCTCCATCTGCCCACTCATCCGCTTTGTGATAAGTACAGCTTTTACACTCCAAAATTCCCGGTTCGTTATCGGACGCCCGTGTAAAGCGCCGGTCGAAATTGGCAAGAGCGTAAGGATGATCTGCGTGCTGATACAGATTCGTGTCTTCTGTAACGGTATTGCCTGTCTTTGCACCATACCAATAGGCAGCAACCGGCTCTAAAAGATGTCCCATTTGCAATTGATTGGCATTGGCTTTTTTTGCAGGCTTCATTTGCCCTTTTTTGATTTTCCACAGCTCCAGCGGAGTCGTCCATGGTGATACACCAAAAATAGCTGCAACATCGCTTCCACCCACGGTATAGGGAATATCCCCTTTGGGGCCGTGCATACGGCATTCCAGCCATCTGTCATTCGTCATACCTGCGGTATCACAAAGAACAATCGGTTTTGCCATCAGTAACTCACCGCCTTTGCAAGGTCGTAATCACTCCATCTGAATGAAAGCGCACGAGCCATATTTTCTTCTATGACCAGCATCTTACTTTCCGGCGTGTTTTCAGTCCTCAAAATAAACGGGATCTCCTGCATAGCAAGAAATACGTCATGGGCTGTCGCCGGGCCGCCTCCGTATGCCATCTCGTACATGGCGATAGCTTCGACTGCAGCCTTTTTTGGCAGACTAAGTTTTTTACATACCCTGGTCATAGCGTTTACCGGATAATCCAAATGGATCTCCAGCAGTTTCTGCAGTTTGGCAATGCTATCCCCGAATTGGGCAAACAGCTGATCCAACGCTGTATCAAAGTCGGAAACCTTGGACTGATGCCTGTGGTCAACTGCGATGCAGCCCCCGATATGGATAGAACGCTTTCCGCTCACCAGTAGGGCTGAGACCTTTGCTGAAGCCACTCCAGTATCCGAACTCATAAAACGGACACCCGGAGTCAGTTTGGAAGCCATAGCCGTTTTTCCTTGGGAATCCAGCAGCTTTGTGTACGCTCCTAGCAAATCCTCTTTTTGATCTGGCATCGTCCATGCTGCGCTTACCATCGCATGGTCACAGTAGCCGGACTCAAACTCGTTTCCTGAAAAACGGGCATCCAGCTTTGTCTTCAGAGCAGTGAGCAGCTCATCAATCGGTAGCACTGAATAATCAACAGCATCCCCGGAATGAACCGCCGCAACTTTTTCATCACGAATCAGCAAAAGTGCATCCGCTGAATAAAGACGCAGGCAGGCGTTTAACACCTCCGCCAGCACTTCACGGCTCAGTTTAGGGAGCGCCGTGCCACCGATTTTTGCCCTGTCCAAAAGGCTTTTGTAGGCTGTCATGCGCATGGGGAAGAGTTCCCCGTCAACACGCATGGCCAGGCCGAGATTGTTTGCTGTGTCATCCACAGCGTCCTGTGTGGTTCCTGACGCAAATGCCGGCAGATCAGTGCTCAGGGCAGAGCCTTTGCCCAGCGGCTGAATTTCAAGGTCACTGACCCTGGCTTTCACCCAGCGGCTGTTCTTGGACTGCTCCTTGTGATAATCCAGCATAAAGGGATAGGAACTGAATGTGGTGTAGAAACCATCCTGACATTGTTTTTGCATATTTCATGCTCCTTTCTTTTCTGGCGGGATTGCCGCCTTGATATATAACAAAAGCCAGCAATCCCGAAAGACTGCTGGCTTATGCCCAAATGAATTGGCCGGAAAACAAAAAAAGTGCCATCTGCAAAATTGCAAATGACACTTTGATAAACTCTGTTAAACTGTGTTTAGCCGTAGCCAAACTTGATACTGATGTAAATATTATAACAGATTTATTTGCAATAGTCAATCCACCAGGAGAAAAGAGCATTCTTACTGCAAATGTTTACTCCGAGCGCTTATTTCTGTAAGTTCGGTTAATCTGAAACATACACATAAAAACAACGCCAAACACGCTGCCGCCTATAAAACTAAGGATACCTATCAACCATCCCATACTATATACCTCCTTTTTGATATAAAAAAGAGATGCTGATAATCAACATCTCCGGGTTACAATATTCTTTTTATTTCAAAACTTTATGAATTGATAAATCAGAATTTGTCATCCTAAAACAAATGGCTCGATATATTCTCTTATAAACTGAACCCTATCAAATACCAAAGGTTTGAAAGTTGCCGTAACGGATATAACGATATTTTTTTCGGTATTAACATATATTACATTTCCGCTATCGCCGATTGCAGAATATATTTTCTTTTCACTATCTATAATCCACCACAAAAATCCATATTGCATAAATCCAAATTTTTCATCAGTAGTTAAATATGGTGTTGTTATCTTTTCAATCCATTCAGAAGATACAATTCTTTTGTTATCATACATTCCTTTATCAAGGCACATTTGTCCTATTTTCGCCATATCTTCTGCTGATAAACACAAGCCAAAACCCGAAGTAACTGTTCCTTTGTTATCACAAAACCAACCGTTTTCTTTAGGTTCTTTTGAAGTTACAAAGCCAATATGTTCCTCTTTGTTTTTTACTGTGTAAAGATGTCTGTTCTTTATTCCAAGGGGCTTAAATAAATATTTATTGGCAAATTCCAATGTTGGCATATTGCTTACTTTGGTTATTATTGTACTCAATATATGTATACCGAGTGTTGAATACTTAAACTCACCTATAATATCGCTTTTACCGCCGAGCAAATCAAGAACTGCCTTTGTCCAATCCTCACTCATACATACTTTTGTCCAAGGCTCCGACTTGAATTTATACGGTGCGGTCATCGTAAGCAAATGATATAAAGTAATATCGTGTATGGTCTTTTCTCCTCTTTTAATCACATAGTCAGGGAAAAAGTCCAATACTTTTTGATGAATACTTTTAATCATACCTTTGTCAATAGCAATTCCTATAAGTATGGCTATAATGCTTTTTGTTACCGAAGCAATATGAACATTATCATCTTGTTTGAAATCATTCCAAGTATCACTATAAATAATGTTGCTATCTTTGACTGCAACCACTTGGCATATATTAGGCTGTTGCTCTCCTATAACACGATGTAATTCTTCTTTATTCATTTAATTACACCTCACTTTCAAATTCCGATTTCTATTATAAGTGTTTCAAAAAAAATTTAATCTTTTCTTACTTGATATCACAAATCAAGAATCTTTGCAATTTCGTCCACTGTATCAAGAACTTCATTGAATTTCAAATCTCCAATGTATTTGTTGTCCGCAGCATAATTATCCCACAGAAGATATAACTGCGGCTCTTCACGGATATCCTTCAAAATATCTCTCCAGTCCATGATATCATCAACCGAATCTCTTTTCTCCGCAGTATGAATAACTGCTGCTCTCAGAACCTCCATCTGAACCACATCTTTACGGCTGCGGTAAAGAGTATGTAAATCATAATAATCCCTTGCCCTTGTAGTTCCAATGTTTCTGCGGATAATCGTTTCATATTTTTCCGCAAGCACTGTCTCAAGCGTATATGCCATGACCGAAACCGTTTTCTCCTCAAACACAAACGGGAAATCATAACGAATGGCTGCAGGCGTAATAATATCTCCGGTAGTAATGTCTATCTTCATTGGGCTGTCAATCTTCCCGTATTTTGCACGCAGATGAACCCGGAAATTATTGTACGCATCATCCTCGCGGATTGGTTCAATTTTCTGAAATTCAAAAGAAATTCCGTCTCCCACATCCATTGCGATAATCTCTTTGACTGCAGAAACGATCTCGTCCTCTTCCATCTGAATACCACGCGCCGTTGTGTCCATATCCATAGTAGTGCGTTCACCAATACCGATCATTGATGATATCAAGAGTCCGCCCTTCAAAATAAAATTGTCCCGAAAGGATGAAGCTGCCAAACGATCAATGATTCTTTCAAATAAAAACATCTGCAGCACTTCCTGTGCACGAAGATTTTTCTTCGCTGCCATGCTGCGAATGGCTCCTTTTAGTTGTTCCGGTGTCTTCATTATAAAACCTCCATATATGTTCTTATCTTATCTTCAATTCCAAATACCTTGCCATATTTCAGCAATTTTCGGTTATTTGGATTTGTCTTAAAATAGTCCTTAATTGCCTGCGTAAAAAGCTGCAGTTCAATTTGATCCTTATCCCGGATCACATCACAAATACAGCGCTCCCTGTCATACAGCTTTACCATCCCGCCTTGAGGGGATTTTGTTTCTGTTATTCCAAGATCGTAAACTTCCGTCTGCACATAATGACAACGTAAATTTGGATTATCACGCCTTAACCTGCTGATGTTCGTTCCGCGAGGCAGCGTTATATCCAAGATGTTCGGCGCCCTGTCCGACATCCCCCAAAAGAACAATGCGGTGCCATATGAATATATTATCTTTGCACTTTGTGCCTGAAGAAGCGCAAACTCGTCAGTAAATTCATCGGTCAAAGTATATAACCCTTTTCGCACCGGATCTAATTTCCCCATATCAACATACTTTTTCAACATCGGTCTGCTGATTCCAGCCGCCTCAATATCAGAAGTCTTAACAAACCCATTGCTTTTTTCTGCAATTGTTTGAATTTTAGTCCAAATCGTGTCCGTATCAATGCACCTCCTTGGTTTCATTTACATCCGCACTCCACATTATACACTATTGAAGTGCGAATGTAAATAGAACTCCCGGAGATTAGTATATCCAAATTGAAAACAGTTATACAAAAAGGGATGCCGCCGAAACGACATCCCCAAGAAAAAATCAGAATCTACTCGTACTTTACTGTTTTAAACCCTCCGATTGAGGTAAACAGTTCGATAAAAGTTTCGTTAATATTCGCCATATAAAGATTCTCATACAGGAACCTTATTACTTCTGGATTTGATATTTCCATGACAGTACGCTCTTGTTTATTAATAAGAAAATATTGCTTGGTCTCACCATTGATAAAAAATTGTTGCTGAGTGCCCTCCCAGCGATCCAGCATATAATTGAACGAATTTATATCAGCATTTTTGCCCCAATCATATACCCAACATTCTTCACCATTTCTGATAATTTTTCTGTACGTGTCCGGATTATAATAAACAGACATATTTCGCCTCCTGTTCATAAGTATATTTGTATTATAGCAAAAAGGCCATCCTTCTTCTACATATAGTTAAAGCAACTGAGGGATGCCTACAAAAGACATCCCCCAGACGCAGATACTATGCTGCGCTTCTGTTCAACGACCACATTCCCCTGCCATCATGAAAGAAGTATGTAGGATTGATCTGAAGCGTTTGGCGGATTTTTTCTTTCCACCACTTATTTGCCTGTGCTTTTTTGTGCGGCTCTATTTTCTCATAGAGAAACGTGAGCGTCACCGGCTCGCTGCACTGTTCCAAAACGGCAGCAACCACATCACGCCATGTCGCTCCCGGCATATCCCGGATATCGACCTCCGTTTTCTTTGCCATGATAATCGGAACCAAAAGCGGTGAATCCTTTCGGACAATCATCACATACTCATGTAAGATCGGTATGAATTTCCCGCTATACTGGATCTGGTCTGAAAAGCAGTTATGCTGGGCCTTGATAATGATATTCTCCAAAGACCCCGGTTTGACGATCTCGGAAAGCATACTGTACAGCACGCCTTTCTTCTTGATATCGCCCATCAGCACCGCCATCCTGCCGCCTTTTTCAAGGGCAGAAAACTGCTTCATCATGGCGTAATTCATTTTTTCCACAAAGCCTGCCCAGTCCGGTATGCGTGACAGGTCATACTGCCTCGGGTCATAGCCGTAGCTCTTCTGGACATCCGCCGCTTTGTACATGACATCCGAATAGGTCACGATGGGAATAGGTAAAGATCATCTTCGGCATTATCCGCTAAGAGTCTTTTTCCCTTCCCTCACACCGGGCGTGCGACTTTCATCGCACCCAGCGCTCCATCAATATAATTTGCTCTGTCTACGCAGAAGCAACGTTTAACTTAACAACTTTTTCCTGTATTTTTCAGCTTGTCTAACAGCTTTCGGACTGAATCCATCTTTACTTTTCTGTCCATGAACAAGTTTATGACAACTTCGGTGTGTGGAAGCCAAGTTGGATACTCTGTTAATTTCCGAGAGCGGTAGGTTTTTCCGAATGTGATGGGCATGATAGTCATCTCCATCGACAATTGGTTTTCCACAAATACGACAACGCATTTTATCTCGATTCAACGCATACATCCGGTTTAGAAAATACTCCAGATTATATATTGGTTTTGTTTTCCCGTAAGCTATCAACATACCCAATGTGGAGGAAGTCAATATTTCTTCCATCCTCGGAAGGGTCATTTTCTTTCGGGTTCTTTCCCAATGAATCGCTCGCCCTTCGACCGTATATGGCGTTTCTTCAGGCTTTTTGCAGTATGTCTTTTGATACTTGCAGAACGCCGGAGAGGTTACACCGATGTATTGCCCTTCTCCAATGGGGATAGCGGCTAACATCGTCTTGTAGTTCTCATGCAATGAAAGTAGATTGCTCACATTATTCGCAGAAACTAAAGTGCCACCTTTTCTCCGCAACGCATGAAGCGCTACCTGCTGTACTCTTAACCCATAGCGTGCCATTTCCAGATTGACATGGTTGGCAACACTGTAGTAGTTGATGAGTCCTCGGATTTTCGCATTTATCCTGTTGATTCTGTCTACCGATTCTGCCTTGTCCATCGACCTTTGCAGGAAAGATATGTCCTTTAGGACTTCCTCCATTTTTCGATTTAGCCTGTCTGCCTGCGGTTTCACAACCGGCTTGTACCCTCTCATTGCCGTTCCTCCGCGTGTTACCTTGTAGGTGAATCCAAGGAAATGAATTGGCTTTCGCTTAATGTTAGTTACAAGCGTCTTTTCCATGGATAGTTCCAGTCTGAGATTAACTTTGAGGTAGTTGGCAATTCGGCTTTTCCAGCGATTGGCATTTTCTCGTGAGTTAGTCAGCAGAATCCAGTCATCTGCGTACCTAACCAAATATGCTGGTTTCAGATTTGAGTATCTGTGTAGTGACTGGTACTGGTTTCTACTGGATGAGTATGTGGTTCTGGTCTTTTTGTTTTCCCATTCCCGGGTTATCCATTCATCCATACTGTGCAGATAGACATTTGCAAGTAGCGGACTGATGATGCCACCTTGAGGCGTGCCCAAGGGGTTTTCTGAGATTTCTCCCATTATCCCCGCCTTGAGCATGGCCTTAATAATCATTAAAACCCGTTGGTCTCGTACTCCCATGTGCCACAGTTTCTTTATAAGAATTGTGTGGTTCACATTGTCGAAAAACTTGCTTATGTCTCCTTCTACAATCCAGTAGTAACCCACGCGTGATACTTGGTCTTTTACTCTTTCGAGCGCCATGTGCGCGTCCCGCCATGGCCGGAATCCGTATGAATGCTTGAAGAACTGCGCCTCCATAATAGGCTCTAATACAATCCGTACACATTCTTGGATAATCCTATCCATTATGGCGGGTATGCCAAGCGGCCGCTTTTCTGATTTTCCCGGTTTGGGAATCCATTTTCGGCGTACCGACATCGGGCGATAATTCTGGAACGACCTTTGGACCTTTGCAACAATTTGAGTATAATCCTGTTGGAGAATATCTGCTCTCATGGTGCGCCCGTCCGTTCCGGCTGTCTCTGCCCCTTTATTGGCTTTTATGTTGTGAATGGCTGTCATTATGACCGTCTCACTTGCCATGATTTCGAGCAGTCCACGGAAACCGCGAAAGGCTCCCGTTTCAGTCTGCTCTTTGGTGATGGAATACAATTTGTCTTGAAGCTGTCTTAATTCTGATTCCGTTTCAGGCACCTTGAATTGTTGTACCATAGACATCACCCCTTTCGAGATATTGCCATTTGGCTTTAGTCAGGTTTGCACATCGGCTTCCTCAAAGTTTGTTGTTAAGACTTACATTGACTATGCCCCTTCGCCATGTAGTTGGCTTTCCCAACCTCAGACTACTACGGGCTGCTGCCACTCAGATTCAACAGCCATTTCCTGCTGTTTAGAGACATTGCATACTGCCCTGCTTATCATTCTCTCCTGAGTTTCCGTTGTTCCCTATGATATATCCTTACATACTACCTTAGTGTCCGTGTCTACTCCGTCAGCCACCTTTTTGTCCGTAACAGGAGGACTAAAGGCACATATTCTCATTGGAATATGTACAGCAACAGGGAGAACATACGCCCTTGCCGCAACTGAAAACCTAATAAGGCCTGCCACCCTTCATTTCGGATGACCCTACTTCACGAAGCTTGCTTCCCACGATTCTTTCCAACCCTCAGGGTTCTATACACATAGTAGTTTTATGGACTCCCGCATTACTTATTGCCGTCTCAGGCTATTTTCACGCGACTTCGCCGAGCTTTATACGGTATTCCGGCAATGGAATACCGCATATCGGAGACTTAGAGCCTTGAACACCTGTTTTTGCTCAGTCCGGGAATTTCACCCGTATTTTCATCATAGAGTTCAAGCCTTGTTTGGCTTGTCTGTTTTTATTCCTCGTTTCCGAGACGGTTGTACAGAAACAACGCGCACATATCCCAGTATGGAGGGTGCCAGAATATAAACTCCGGGCGCTCCGGGATCTCGCAGTTCATGATGTCAAAACCGCTGTGCAGGTCATAGAGATGACTGCCAATACCCAGCTTGTCCGCCGCCGCTTTGGTCGTCCCGCTTCCGCACATATAATCGCAGATTTCTGCCGGCTGGAAGAACTCCAGAAGGTCCTCGATCAGTCTGGGGGAACAGTTCCCCCGGTAACGGTTGTTGCCGCCTTCGCCACGCTCCGGATAGGAGACGATGCTGGTCAGCGGCCTTGTATCGCTTTTATAAGGCATAACGCCACCTCCTAACCTCCATTCTCAACAGACTGGTAATCTATTTCTATCGCCTCATCTGTCAAAATGAAAACATATTTTCGGAAAAGCCCTGCGACGGCCTCCTCCGTCATGAGCTGTCTGTGTTTTCCCATGTTCCAGGGATAATCCGGCACATAGAGCAGATAATCCGTGCCGTCATGGCTGTCGCACGCCACAAGATCAATGTCCTCTGCCTCAAGGATCACTTCTTTTAAGATGGTTGCCAGGCCAAGCATATAGTCCTGGTCGAACTCCAGATAATCCTCGTAGGCCGGCTCCGATATCTCGCACTCATCCAGCCATGCCTGTATTTTCTTTTGGTACTCCGGTGCCAGGGAAATCAGCTTCTGCAGGCGTTCCACAGACTCATCCGTAATATCGGAAACGCAGATCCCATAGCCGTAAGTATGCCATTCTGAGTAACTCATACTGCACCTCCTAATGGCACGTCATCATGCCAGTTGTTTTTCGCACTGCGGAACAACTCCAAGAGCTGCACCACAGTCATGTCAACATTGGAAACATTTTCGGTAGCCTCAAACCCATCTGCACTTAATTCAAACCAGCAATGGTCCACCTCCTCGTCAAACCTGTCAAAGCGTTTTTCAGGAAGCCCCACCTGCCGGGGAATGAAATATTCCCCACAGTCCAGACAGGATATGACTTCTGCGATTTGCACTTCGCTTATCTCGCCAATAACCACACAGGAATTTGGCATCTTGTAGTTGTCTGCATCCCGGTAGAGATAGTTAATCCTTGTATTCATAGTCTTTATGTCTCCTTTTTCAGATACTCACTCACAAACTCATGTGCAACCTCTGAAACGCTCTCCCAGTAAGATTCCCAGTAAGAATCGTTTTTGCCCAGCTTGTTCTGGAGCCTTTCCGGGAAACGGGGATCCTGGACCATGCGGTTATATTGCTCATCGGTCAGCTGATCCAATTCATCCCAGTCTGACACCTGTGATACAAAATCTTCAAGCTGGCAGGACGCCTGGTAAAGCCATCCCATCTCCCTGACAAACCGATTGGAAACGCAGAACTGCTGAGAGACGATTGCGATATGGTAATGGCTCTCGCAGTAATCGCCGTCAATGTAACATTCATAGAGGGAGTCCGTGGAATGCTCCTTGAACTTCTCATCATCCACCCATTGCGGAATACAGCCGCTTTCCTGCTCCTCTTTCAGTTTCTGGACCAGTATGCGTTTCGCATCATTGAAGTCCGTATAGACCTCGGAAGAATTTCCCTGTTCGCCGTCAACCGCCCAATCTTCCAAAAGAATATAAATCCTTGGATGCTGGCGACACTCTTTCAGGTCATCAAGCGGCTCCACCATAGACGGAGCCATGATGACAAGATCCAGGATGATGTCGTCAATGGTCTTTTTCTGGTCATACAGTTCAGAGAAAACCTCTTCCAGCTTTTTTACTTCACAGGGCAGTGCAGGAACTTCAAAAGAGCAATATATATCCGGCGTTTCATTTTCCGTTTCCTTATCCTCTCCATCACGGATTTCCGTAATCGTCCCATACAGACCCTCATACTCACTTTCCGGCGTTCCCACAATGGGAGCGCCGACAACATAGGTTTTGCCTTCATATTCAAATTCAGCACCGATTCGATTGATAATCATTTTTAATACCTCCTTTATTCTGAAACTTTTATTGCAAACAGACAGCGTGGATCATAGCGCATTTCGATGGCTGCCTTTTTACAGGCTTCCTCCTCGTTTTCCGCTTTTATGACTGCGATAAATGGAGTCGGCTCCATATCATGCCATCTGCCTTCGTTATCTGTGCCGCACATATCAATATCCGTCAGTTCTTCATCTGTCATACCGACAATATCAAACATTTCTGAGCCACGAACCCATACAGAGTC
Source organism: Blautia schinkii DSM 10518 (assembly GCA_000702025.1). Lineage (GTDB taxonomy): Bacteria > Bacillota > Clostridia > Lachnospirales > Lachnospiraceae > Blautia_A > Blautia_A schinkii. Next base: position 225,841 of record JNKJ01000006.1, on the reverse strand, counting down.
CATACAAATAACATATGTATTCATCTGAATCCTCCTCACATATGATAATCTACGGCAACCAGTACCGTATCCTCATCCACATCATCAATGTAGCCATCTATGCAGCTGCGCCAGTCTACCGGAACATATTTTTCAGATTCTGCATCCAGCACACTGTCATCTTTGCTCAGCCACTGGTCTGCATCCACAATATCATGCGTGCCTACCGGGTACTTCCAGCTGCTTGGAATTCCATACTCCTCAAGGTATTCTTCCAATGTAGAGCCTTTTCGGTAGACGTATCTGCCCCAGCGGATAATTCCGTCTGGAACGATTTCTCCGTGAAAGTCGGAATCGGTCTTTCCTGCCAGAAACATTTGCTCAAGCTTATAAAAACGCTCTTTTGCTTTCTGATTTCTCCAATCCCGTATCTCTTCCCATGCGATATCTTCTTTTCTGGCGGCACAAACCCATACATATCCGTCCGGTGATTCTTCTTTTCTGTCTGAATTGCACCAGCTTCTTTCGCCAATGGAATACTCCGTGCAGGTATCCTTTACCAGAAACATCTCCGGCCATCGCCCGCCAATGGAATACCAATCCCATATGGCGTTTGGATTATAATAATATCCATAGCCTTGATGCTTTTCATCAAAAGAAAAGCCACACCTTTCTTCTGCATATTTCTCAAAACTCTTATAGAGCTTTTTGCGGGGATAATTAGGCAGAGCCACCATTCGTTTTGCTTTCTTTGTACGCTTTTCATGATGTAGCGGTCCTGCATCCCTTTGGAACACTTTTCCGTCACGGACAACAAATCTGCCCCAGAGTGGATCGCCATACTGCTCCACAATTGTTCCTTGAGGCAGCTTTATGCAATCAACCGCGTCCTCATATTCCTCACGCAGTTTTTCTGTCCGATCTTCAAATTCCAGATATTCCGGATCCTCCAGCGACTCACAATAAGGATACATCAACTCAGAAACGCCGTCATTCACTGCACGGGAGAACGATGACTGAAGATTTTGACATCTCCCAATTGCAAAATCCAGCATAAAATTCTTTGTTTCAATTTGCTTCTGAAGCTCCAATTCCTTCAGCGCCTCTGCAATCTGGTTGTCCAATTCCTTGTCTTCCTGTATCTGAGAGATTTCTAAAGCTGCTAATGTTAAAAAGTGCATAATTACCTTCCTTTCTGAATAACAGGCGGGCAGCTGTAGAAATCCCAGCTGCCCGTCGTCTTTTTTATGATTTGATATTGTTATACCCTCACATGCCGCTTCACAACAGCGGTCAGTTTTGTGGGCAGTTGGTTTAAATCCGAGATATCCAGGAATGAGTCTCCGTAGATTCTCTCAATGTTCTGCTATTCCGATAGGTAATCCTTTGATGATATCTCCAGATTTTCCCCCGGTTCACACCGTGCATGAGACTTTCGCCTCACACGGCGTTCCATCGGCTTTTCTTTGCTCTGTGTAGTGTAGGCTTACAACTATTTTGTGAAACAGTTTATTGTTCGATTTCGGCCAGTCCAGCCGATTTTCTCAAGGAATTAACCTTGTTGAGTTGCCTTTTTGTTAGATTTAGCATGGCGAGGTATTTAGCGATTGTTTCGGGTGCGGTTGCATGGATTAGCCTGTGAACGTCAACATGGACGATTATCAGATTTTCATAGCGGTCTGTGCCATAAAAGGGTGGTCCTTTTGGTATCTTGTGATGACAATGTATCTCATCTACCATCAGTTCTCGCCCAGTAATAGCACATTTTCCATATTGAGCGCACCATAGGGAAAGTCTGTTATCCATAAATTCCACACTTCCCGTAGGGGTGCTTGTCTTCATAAGCTGTAAGAGAATAGACATATTCAATTTCAACCCATCATGAATTTCTGCTCGTCCCTCTGGTGTATAGCTGTTAATTGTCCGCTTCTTCGACATTGGTTTTTTGTGTTGGACAGAACCTATTGGTGCTATTGGACATCCATAAATGAACTGAATATCTTTACTCTGTCCGTACCGTTGTCGAATATATTTTCCTACAACTTGCCCCGTTTTTGTGATTTTGTGCCTTAACCTGTTATGCAAGCATATGTTTATGTTTCGACGGATTGTTTTGCAGTCTAAGTTGACATCCGTGGCAATCTGATAGTAGTTGTGGATACCAATAACCATTGCATTATACTTGGTTACGGCCAAGGCTCCGTTGGCAGCATCTTGAGGATGCTGCATGTCCTTAATTTGCTCTATCAGCGCATGCGTTTCTCTTTGAATGGCTTTCTGGCATATATGCGACCTTACCACCCATTTTTTACGCTTCTGAACCACTTTTAGCTCGAATCCTAGAAACTCTGAGTAATGCCGCTTTAGACTTACTACCTTCGACTTTTCCTCGCTGATTTCCAGTTTGAGCCGCTCAGCCAGCCATTGCTTGATAGCAAAGTAGGCTTTATTGGCATCATCCCTTTTTCGGCAAAAGATTTTGAAGTCGTCAGCATACCGCACTATGTACATTTCTTTGAGATTACTGCGTTTCAGTGCCCTGTAGATGCTCCCTCTATCCTGGTGCCCTTCTTTGTGCTCAATAATCTTATATGGAGTATGCGTCGGGTGAGTTTCCCATTGCGAACTAATCCACCAATCCAGTTCATTGAGCACTATATTGGCAAGCAGGGGTGAGAGAACTCCGCCTTGTGGTGTTCCTTTTTGCGGTAACACCTTACTACCATCCGGCAGAATAATAGGCGCTTTCAGCATTTCTTTTATGATACATAGCAAAGTTTTATCTCGAATACCCAATGACCACATTTGCTTGATGAGCTTACTGTGGTTTACATTATCAAAAAATCCTTTAATGTCCATGTCCACCACATAGTACAGCTTAGTGAAATGTATCAGGTTCTGAACCTTGGAGATTGCATTTTCGGCCGACCTATTTGGCCTGAAGCCATAGCTATACTCATGAAATTTGGCTTCACAGATTGGCTCTAATACCTGTTTGATGCTTTGCTGTACCAACCTATCAAACATAGTGGGGATACCGAGGGGTCTGATACCGCCATTTGGTTTTGGAATTTCTACTCGCTTTACAGGTTTTGGTTTATACCACGCCAGCTTCTTCTGCACAGTGCGGATATATTTTTCCGCGGGCATTTGTTCAATGTCTCGGATTGTTATTCCATCCACACCTGGGGTTACACTGCCTCCATTTCTCTTGATATTCCTATATGCTAATTGGATGTTTTCCTCGGAGCAGATTATTCCCATAAGGTTCTGGAACACCTGCCCGTTTTGACTTTTTGCATACAGTTCATCAAAAGTGGATTGCATATCATAGTATTCACTGTTTCTGAGTGTCTGTTTCTTTTTGGTTGCCATAGGCATCACCCTCCTTCCGGAGCATGATTTTCTTTGTCATACTCGAAGCTATGGATTGCCTACTACACACATTGCATTGCTAAACCGACTACCGGCTATCCCTCCACCTACTTTCATAGGCTTCACTGGTACTGTGCCGGCACTCTCACTGGAACAAAACAGGATTTAGTTTGCACAATCTCCTGTACCATTTCATAAGTCTGCAATGACCTCCATGTTTCCAGCTTTCCACGTTCCGATAATCCTATCATTGACTGCTTTTAGGTGCTTCCTATGAGCCCGCATGCACATCGCCGCCTATAACGGCGCAAGGTCTTTCATAACGACAATATTTTACTCAACCTCACATGCACCCTTTACAGGGCTATCGCATTTCTGCGAAATCGGCTTTCAGATCCGTACATTCGGAAGTTCGTCAGTGATTTTAACACATTCTCACCGTGAGCAATCGACACCCGGCATATCTGCAACACCATCCACCTCTGGGCAGCTTTCGACATAGTATTACTAAATCTATGTTACGGTTGCATTCTGCCGTCTTCACCGAGCTTCTGACCTTTCTGCTATTGCACGCAGTAACGCCAGTCGGAGTATTAGTGAGAGCCTTTCAGGGCGTTACCCCATCATTCGACTCTTCGGATTATCAGTTCTCCAAAAGAGAACTATTACGTTCTTTTTCTTTTGTGCCTGCGCTTTTCCCGCAGGAACGTGTCACACTGTCATCTCCGATTGCCGCAGCGACAAACAAAATACCTTTACGCTGATACTCCTGCTTGATGCCGCGAAGGTCCTCCTCAGCTGCGGAACCTCCATACCCACTGTCAGCAGGCTGTCCGTCAGAAACCAGTATGAGGATTTTTACTGCTTCCGGCCGCTTAGACAGCTGCTCCGCAACAAAACGGAGTGCCGCCCCGTCACGGTTACTGCCTCTGGCCGCAATATCCATCATGCGGTATTTATCATCATGATCAAAGCCATCAAATTCCGCATAGGAATACAATGCCACCGTATTTCCGACATCGGTATAATCGGTGGAATGACCATAGACCATTACCGGAATGTCCAAACTCTGGCAGAAATCATACAAAATGATGGCCGAAGCTCTGGCATAAGTACAGCGATCACAAGAACACATAGACCCTGACTCATCCAGAAGCAGACCGACTGCCAGCTCCGGGATCTCATTTGGCAGGTTGTTCTTATAAAACACCTTGCCGTCATTCCTGCACAGTGCGTGCGCATCCAGACGGCGGCCCATGATAAGCCCGGTCTGTTTACCGCCTCTCCGGTTTTCCTTGAGCTGCTTGAGCAAACTCTTCTGCAGCTGGCGGGAAATATTCAGCAAAGGTCCTGAAATAGCATCGTACTGTTCCATAAGCTCCTCATCCACAGAGGCAATCCGATTGATTCGGATAGGTACTCCTTCATGGATATTCCCATAGGAAATGTTCTGAGCGACATCGTTAAGCTCCTGAATCCTTTCATTCTCCAGTTGCTCACAGGCCGCCTTTTCTGCCATCTTATCCAGAAGACGTTCAATATCGGCAGCCGCACTGTCGTAATGCTCCCGTTCGTAATCTTCGTTTTTTTCCACGGAACCACCAACAGGTTCTGAAAGTGATTCTGACTGGTGATAAGGAATACGCCCCTGCTCAGTATCTGAAGTTTCTTGTTTCCCTGAACCGGAACTGCCACCATCTATCGGGGCAGCGTCTTCGTCTGAAGAATTATCGCTTCCCCCAGACTCAGATGGATTTTCTTCCGTTTCAGAGTCAGTCTGGGAGCTGTCTGTTTCCTCAGAGTCATCTTCACTGTCGGCATCTGCATGGGTCTGTGCCCGTTTGCCGGCCGTCGCAGATTCTTCTGACCCGCCAGAGGCTTCCGGCACCGGTGTACTACTTCCTTCACCCATTTCGGAACCACCGGCAATTGCACCCAACACTTCCGACAAGGTTTCTGCAAGACTGGCGGAGCCGCCGGAGGCTACTGCCTCTTCCTGACGCTTTTTGCATTCTTCACAAAAAGATTCGATATAGTCCCAGCACCTTACCAGCACCATATTGACAACATTCAACCGGTCTTTTCCGGACCTGCTCAGTAAAGCGCTGTCAATATCGGTAATCAAACCAAACACCGCCTGAATTCTTTCATCGCTGAGCGGTTCGTCCCCGTATTTGATTTCACCAAACTTAGCATACGAGAGCATGATCTGAAGAATGCTTTCAAAAATATGCTTTCCTTCATCTTCACTCTCAATCATCTGCGTCACCGTTTCGATATGCTCAAAATGCTGCTCCCGCAGCTTTTCAAGACCGTACCCCAATGTGCCTGGAAAATTGTTCAGCATCCTGTTTTCGATATACCCATCCTCAATTACATTGGAGATATGATGGGCAATCATCTGCACCATCTCCAGATTTTTCGGATCAGTTTTCACATAATTCCAGAATGCTTTCTCGTTCCGTGCATCCGCCGTTGTCTTCAGGTCTGGTGGATAGGGATACCAACGACCGCTTCCTAAATAGTTGGTATGTGTCTGTGCTGCCAGAAAGTCTGTATAAAGGACATGTCCCAGTTCGTGTGCAAACAAACCGCACACAATCTGGTAACGGTTTTCTCGCCCTTTTACCTTTGTAACCAGAGAATTTCCAGTATTGATGCGCACAAACATATTGTCCGTTGACGCCACATGCTTTTCTCTCGGTTTCCAATACAGATTGACACGAACCCGGCGGTTATAGCGATACCGCCTTGTCTGTGCTGCCGCCAGATCTTCAAAATGTCCCGCCAAAAGACGGGACGAGAAGAATTGTCGGTCTGAAATTTTACTGCGCTGCTCATTGAGCCGCTGTTTTACTAACTTGTGATTCACCCTCGCCATACAGGGTTGACCTCCTTTCTACTACATTTATGCGGTTGCTTTTTTTCGCTTCTTTGTGAAAATCGGTTCCAGAACTGCACTGACCAGTGCCTCACGGTCTACTTCATCCGTGGTCGCCTTGCTGATGATCGTATATAGCGCCGACTCATATACATCGCCGGTAATCTCACTACTTACGATCCAGTCGATCAGACTGCGCATACCATACGAACCGTCTGTAATACTGTTTTTTCGGCAATACTCCGACAGATCATTGACCACCTGCACCATCTGGGAAATCTGGTACTCATCTGTTGCACCTGTAACTGACATGGCGCGCTGCACCATCACTTCAGGCGTCGGCAGCTCCACGTCCCGCACCAGACTCATTCTGTCGATAACGGACTGGTTCATGCCTCGGCACCCTTCGTATTCGATGTTGGTTGTTACTACTACGACTGCATCCGGATGACGCTTTATCACCTCCCCTGTGGGAAGGGTGATTGTCCCGGTCTGCTCCAACAGGGAATTCAGTCCTACCAGAACGCCTGGCTGAACAATTGTGGAAGGTTCCTGGATCTCAATGACATACCCATTCTTCAGAGCCTTGATAAAATCAGTCTCCGTGTAAGTATAGGTCTGACCACTACTCTTAGAATTTTCATCCCGTCTGGACAGAGCACGTACCTTCTCTGTTACACGATCCAGCACAATGCTCATGCAATCCTGAGATGTGGCAACCGCATTCTCTACGCCCGTCAGTGCCTGATATACCCCCGCCGGATCGTAGTCCATATCATCCAAATCGGGAAGGTTCATCATCTTGGACACATTAGCATAATTGATGCCGCCCATACTCGTCAAAATTGCTTTCTCATGGTCTAGCTGTGCATCACCGGTAGAACCCGAATCGGAATCCGGGAATATCTGACCGATGAAGTCAAATATTTCTGTTCCTGCCGAGCAAGTGTATGCCATATACGGAAGCCCCAGTCCTGCGGCAATCGCCTTTGCGCTCATGGTCTTTCCGGTTCCGGCCGGCCCTCTAAGGAGAAAATTCCTCATCTGTGTCGGTTTCCCGGTGGTTGCCTGAGCATGTTTACAGATATCAACGACCTCCTGTGGAATGATGTACCATTCCGGAAGCACCGGTATCAGCTGTTTTTCCTGACTGCTCATAGTCCTTGGGTGCAGTTCGTACTTGCCGACAAAATCCGTGTGTTCCACAATGGCATCTGCGCTCTTCACAATAACCCTCGCTGTTTTTGCAAAAATCGTAAATTCCCCCGCAATCACATGGGTAGGCTCAAAAGCGCCGGAATCCAGCTGCACCTGAGATACACGCATCAGATTTCCGGCCTTGTCCACACTCACCTTGACGGCTGCTGAACAGGAGGTATCTTTGATACGTCTGTAGGCGTTGTCACATAGCATTGCCATGTACTCCGTAGCCGAGCGTAAATCCGAAAATCCATGACTGAACTGATCGCGGTACAATTCAAAATTATCACTGAATTCCTCGTCATTCATAAGTACCGGAAACAGCGCCATCATAACGGCAGCTCCATCACGCCCTGATGCGTTCAGCACATAGTTTTCAAAAGTTTCCGTGTTCTTGTCATACACGCTTGCCATTAACGAACCGGAGTTGCTGTCATATACTACCAGATGATACTCATCAGGCCCCATGGACGATTTGTATTCAGCAACTGTCCTGTGGTCGATGACCCCGACAGCTCCTTCGGCACTGCCATCCATGCAGCGGCAAACTGCATGTACCGCTTTTATGACTGTTGAACACAAAGTTGCATTTGTCCCATCTCCATATTTCGATGATACTGACACCTTTTTGTTCGTCAGTGTATCAAACGGTTCCGGTAAGGGACGGCTGTAATTAAAGATGTTGTTCATGTATGCACTCATACGTTATTTCCTTTCTGCATTTGACTGCGTAAGATTAATTTTGATTCCCTCAGATACACACTGAACATCCGTAAGCCCGGCTCTTATCAGTTCCCGGCAGATATCTGCCCAACTCTCCCGGACCGGAAGTTCTTCTGCGAGCAAAATCAATTCTGAGAGATTTTCCCCAATTGCTTCATTGCATCTGGCATTCAGCTCAAAAATATGAGCATCTGCCCACTCAAAAGCCAGCAGTTCGTAATTTTGTACCTCTGGTTCTTCTTCAGGTTCCGGGGCATTATCCTCCGGCTCCAAAACCGCATTCTCCTCAACCTGTGGATTGTACTCAATTCCAACCACCTGCAGATTTCGGATCACAACCTTGGCACGCCGATAACCACCGGCACGATTGAGTAAAATAAAAACCTCCTGACTTTCCTGAATAAGTTTTTCTGCATTCGGTGCCTCCCAGACCCATCTTGCTTCCGGATACTCAGATAGCACCAGCTCTGTAACCCGTCTGAGGATGACTGAATATGCAAGCACCTGTACATCTTTCTCGGTCGTTTCTTTTACCGGTTCTGGTAAAAGAGGAAGTGGTACAATTACTTCAATCTTTCTGGATGAAAGAAAAAGCAGTCTTATCACCGCTGCAAAAATACCGAGAATAATCAATAACAGGATGGGCCATAGCCGGCATATAAAAGTAAGCAAAGCCAGCATACCCAACAGTACCAGCGCCTCATATGCCATGTGCCTTTTTTGATCTTTCTTATTCATCACTCTGTTCCTTTCTGACTTCGTTCCTTTGGAATAAAGATATAGAGGCAGTTTACATCGCTGCAGTCAACAGCATCATGCAAAATTACTGCCGCCGCCTGCGATGAGTCAAATTGTTCTCCCGGTATTTCTCCAATCCCTGCGGCTGCATGACCAAGAATGATTCTTCTTTTGAGACCATCCGTCGCTGTCAAAACGCGGCAAAACTCCTCCCCGTCTCGGTAAACCGAAATAGCATACTGTCTGTTCAGGGAAATGCTCATCAGGATGCTATGAAGTTCTTCTTCATTCAGACATCCTTTTGTCTTGCCCTTCATTGCAGCCTTAAATTTTGTGTGTTTCTCCTCCTCAGAGAGAAGGCAAAAGGTTTCATTTGTCATAAGACACCTCCTTTGAAACGCAAAAAAGCGCACATGAGCATACAGTGTCTGTAACTCATGTGCGCCTTAATACGCCCGATTCAATTGTTGCTCCAATCAATTCTCATCAAAGAATGATCCGCCGCCAAATGCTTCATACCCTGTAAAATTTCCGGATGCTTCAGCGCCTGTCGCAGGAACGGAAGCAGCATTTTGCGGAGCAGTATTCTGGGGAGCCGCATTCTGCTGTCCTGCAGTTGCCTGGTTTTCCTTGGACTTGCCTCCACCGGAAGCATACTCAATGTCATCCAGAATAATAACCATCATTTTTCTGGTTTCTTTGGTATCCTTATCTTCCCAGGAATCTTCGTCCAGCCTGCCAATCAGATTCACAAAGGAACCCTCTTTCAGCTGCATCTTCTTGATGCGCTCGCATACGCCGTTAAACGCTTTGACCGGAAGGTTGATCCAGCGGCTGTCGTTTTCAGCATGAGGGTCATAGACCTTCTTGCCGATTCGGAACCTCACAGAATCACCATTCTCAGAAAAGCGAAGAGCTGGCGTGTTGTCATAACCTTTGGATACGACGACTTGTGTTGCAAAAACTTTTAACATGGAAATCTCCTTTCTCGCAGGGGTTACCTGCTATAAAAATAATTTATTTCAAACCTGCTTTACAGGTAGAAACCAAAAGAAACAAAAAAAGTGCCAACCAGCACAATTGTGCTAATTGACACTTTGAAAACTCTGAAACTCGTGATTTCTCTTTGGAAATCTTGAAACTGATATAAGCATTATAGCATATGCAGCTTCAATAGTCAATCCATCTGAAAAATCACTTAAAAATAGCTTTTTCAATCTCCGTTTTTGCGAAATCCAAAGCAATGACTGCCTTCAGCAAGTCAAATCGGTAGGTGCCGTCTTCATTTTCGTTTTCCTTGACCAACTCTTGTATTTCGTTCAAGAGCCGATTCAACATCTCCTTATCTGCTTCCATTTTAATTACCTCTCTTTTCTATTCCCAGTGCATAGTAGCTACATATCATATAATTGCCCTCATGCTCATATACCGGGGTTTTGTCTGATAAGTATATAATAACAGTATCGCCAATAGAGAGCACCTTCATTCTTTGCCGAATAGGAATTTTCACTACGTTTCCCTCCAGTTGAACCCAGATCCCTTTGGTTCTTTTTCGGAGCCCGACCGTTTCAATTTTCTCGCAGGTTCCCTGGATGCACATATAGTTGCCAGCAAAGCTATTATAGCATAGTCGAATCCCGTTTATAAGCAGAAACCCGGACAACAGCAGGCAGGGTAAGCTAAAATAGAAATCCCGGAAACCAAGCAAGATGATAACAAACAACAGCAAGAAAACAGCACCCCCTACAATTCTTATGGCAATCTGCTTTTGTAAAGGTGCTGGCAACTCATAAAATCTCTCCTTCATCTGCTTCACCTCACAATACGATTAGTTTCTTTTTCTTCAGCAGGCCGAGCAATATCCTTATGGTTTCATCCCTGCATTCTGCGCATTCCATGATCTGCTCCAGACAATTATCTGCGATGGTATTCTTTGTATAGATCGCCTCCACCAACGCCTGCCGGTTTTCAGAATGGAGATATCGAGGTTCCGGCCTGATCTTATGCTCTCTAAGATAGATAAGTTCTGCTACCGTCAGCCGAAGTCCAGCATTCCGAAGCCAGGTTAATGTTTCCTTTTCTGCGCGGTTCAAAAAAATCTCTGGTTTTGCATTGACTGCCGGGCAGCAAACACACTGTGTGAGGATTCTGTATCTTGCCACATCAGTATTTTCTGCTCCCGTTTCTGCCAGACCCATTCTTGCCAAATGCTTCAGCGTCCGCTTCTCCGATTCTGTTTTCGCTTCGGAAAATCCAAACCTCCCGTTCAGCCACAACACCACCTGTTCTCCGGATAAGCTATATTCCTGACCACATCTCGCCACCTGGAGAAGATGTTCCGTGGAGTTTTCTTTTACAATCCCTTTGGACAAATAAATCATGTTCATCACCTCTTTGACCTTTCAATTACATTACACGATTGGATAAGGTGATTTACAACATTTTATTACGCTGTTTATATCAAGTACATAAGTGCAACACAAGCTCCGGCAATTAAGAGAACGCATGCCACCACCAATATAATCTTTTTAACCAGCGCCTTGTCAATCTCCTCACGCCTTCCCCCTTCATCAATGGGACGGACATCATCATAATAGCCGTCATAATCATCTTCTCTCACTGGCTCAGATGCTCCACCAGCTTTCGCAGGAACATCTGGTCTTTTTGTTTTTCCTGCATATCTTTTTTTCTTTACATGCTTCTTGCTGCTCTTTTTCTTCTCCCGCTGCGCTTCGGTAACCGGCGCTTCCTCCGGTACCGCAGAAGATAACGATTCCCCGCATTCCGTACAAAAAGATGCTGCCGGATTTGCAAGTTCTTTGCCGCAATATGGACAGTATTTCATAGTATCGAACTCCTTTCCTGAAAATAAAAAAACAAGCAGATTCCTGAGAACCCACTTGTAGACGATATAAGTATAACAGATTTTCTTTTCCATGTCATCGGCATTTCCTATGCCACTTTTGTGCCATTTTATCTGCCATACCACGCCAATGAAGTTCTTCCCTACGCAATCTCACTACATGGCCATTATCAAAGCATAAACCGCATTGATCGCGGACAATCATCCAAAAAAGCTTGTTTCTATCTAAACAAGATAATAAATATCTACCCTATCCAACATTATATCTTGTTTCAGTATAAAATCAATAGACACGATAAAAAATATCTAAATAAGACAGAGAAAATGGAGATTTATGAATGGGTAGAAGCATGTTTACAATAAAAGGAAATATATGCTCTGATAAAGTAAGATTGGGCCGCGCATTGCAAAAGCCCCCGATTACACAAGAAGAGCTTGCCCAAAGGATTCAGTTTATGGGCATGGAGGATATGACGCCTCTGATCATTTCACGTATAGAGAAGAACCAGCGACATGTTTGCGATGCAGAGCTGCATATGCTGGCAAAAGCCTTGCATGTATCAATGGAATGGCTGGTTAGTGATACAGACGAGATAAAGATAAAATAAAATCTATTTGTGGCAAAAAAACGATGCAGAACAGGCTTTTTTAATAAGATGGCCTTTGTTGTTTTATGTCGAAAAACTTTTCCGTGCATGGCGGCGTCCTCCTGATTGCCGCCATGTCAAATTGCAAGGTGTAGGGTCGTCGTTGGGTTTTCTGCAAAAGGAAACGGCGGCTCAAATTTAGAGCTGCCGTTTCATGGGCGCGTGAATAGGGCTGCTGTACGACGGCTTTTTTCTTTTGCCGTCGTCCGGCAGATGAAATTTCTATTCTACTTATTTTTCTAATGTTAGAGGGATTATTTCCTTCCTCATAGACTGAGAGGCAATAAACGCATACAGGAGATAAATAAGGGTAAAAATCAGTAAAGCACTCAAAACCACAAGTGCTATCAATGCGGTTAGATTATCAAATACAGGCACATCATAAGAAGCTATAAAAAGCGTATGGCTCATTGACTTTAGTAAGCAACTACCAATGACTATTGCAGGAATAAATGGCAATGCGAAGTAAAGAAATATATGATCTCTCAACATTTTTTCAAGATCAATCACCTCGTTTCCAAGTGTTCTCATTACATTGTATTGACGCTTTATTGTTTTCACTTCCGTCAAAAGTTGAACAGCGAGTATTACAATACTAATTATGCCGATAACCAGCGACAAGTAGCACAATGGCAGAATAATTAAGATAGCTTGGCTGGTAGGTGTACTTGCTAATTTGCCCATGTAGTAATAGTTTCCTTTGTCGAGGATTTTTGTTGTGTATCCGTTTTCCCCGGAAGCAACCACATTGGAGTTCAATGGCCTAACTTGCGGAAATTCGTTTTCCAATTCAGACATATCAATCACTGTTTCGGATTGAGCAACATAGAGGCTGTACATCGCTTCCATATTTTCAATATAGTGATCCGGGACAACGATTACAAAATCTTGGCCGTTACCATATCCACCATACTGTGAGAACGCCTCGGTAAAAATATCCTTGCAAACCAGAGTGCCTTTTTCAATCTGAAAATTTGTAAATGTATCTTTCAGATATGGCAGACAATGAATGATGTATTGTTCTTCTGACAATGGTATTTGAGGCAGGCCCAACATTGCTCGCAAATTACAATAATCACTATATTTCATAAAGGCATCGTACTGGTTTTCTGCAATAACATAGTCGTTGATTGATACGGTTTTGCTTGCCCTGTTCCAGTATTTTGTTAAGACACGATTTCTAATGTCAGTAAATTGTGTGCTTTTATCTGTATATAAGCAATAGGAATATTGGTTGTCTACATCAATGCGTTCATTCAAGAATGAGGAATATTGGCTATAATCACCGTTCTCACCTACATGAACAATCGCAAGGTCGAATGGCTGCATAACAACTGCTTTCTCCATGACCTGATAAAAAGCATTTGTCATACCAATACAAACGATGGTGCAGGTGAATAAAATTGAGATAACACCTAATGAGAAACTCATTTTGTTGGATTTTGAAAGGAACATTCGTAAGGTAACTAAACGACTTCCTTTGTATTTCCAGTTCTGAGATTTATTAAGCATTTCGTGTATGATATAAATAAATCCTCGAAAGAAGAACAACAGCCCCAACATTGCCGAAACTGCACCTGCGGTAATGCTTGCCACTGTCTGTTTTGTTCCCGCAAACAAATAGAAACTTACAATGAGCATTACCACGGAAATCAGCAAAAACATGAAGCCAGTTTTAGATTGGTGTTCACGAACACTACTGTTGTTCCGACTGTAATTCAACAGATCTATCAATTTAACCGTTTGTACTTTTCTATTCGTCTTAATCAGTGCGATTATATAGACAATGCAAAATTCGATGCAAGTCAAGCCGACTGCTGATACAGAAAGAAAAGCTAATAATGCTTCTTGAAAGTGGAATAGATTTGAAACAAAACTTTCTAATATTTTAGAAACTAAAATCCCAAAGCCAAAGCCCACAATAACAGCCATAAGGCCCAAAAAAGCATTTTCCTTAAATATCATTTTGCAAATGTCGCCTTTTTCTACACCCAATATCATATAGGTGCTAATTTCCTTGCTGCGACGCTGTAAGATGAAGTCCATCATGTAGCTGATAAACCACCCAAGTGCAAATACAACGACGGCAGAAAAAAGGGCGGCAATCACGCCAATATCACCGTTTCCGCTCTCGGCAAATAAACGAAAAAGCTGTTGCATAGTATGAGAAACAATAAGAGAATTGAACGCATACATAAGGGCAACAACGCCGATAAGGGAAAACCAAAAAATCTTATATTCACTTAACTGCCGTTTCATATTACGTTGTGAAAGACTTGCAAGCATAATTTCAATTCCCTCCCATCATGGTGAGGACATCTAAAATCTTGTTAAAGAAAGTTCTGCGAGAATCGTTGCCTTTGCGGATTTCCGTAAAAATCGTGCCGTCGCGCAAAAAGAGAATACGATTTGCATAACTCGCAGAAAAGGCGTCATGCGTTACCATTAGTATGGTTGCACCCAGCGTTTCGTTGATGCTCTGGATAGTGGATAGCAGCATCTGGGACGAATGGCTGTCCAGTGCGCCGGTGGGTTCGTCCGCCAGAATCAGCTTAGGATTGTTGATGATGGCTCTGGCGCAGGCGCACCGTTGCTTTTGGCCGCCGGATACCTGATAGGGGTATTTTTTCAGAATATCCGTGATGTTTAGTTTACTGGACATTTCTTGTACCCGCCCGTCGATCTCACCTGCGGGAACCTTGTTGATTGTCAATGCTAGAGCAATGTTCTCGGAAATGGTCAGGGTGTCCAGCAGGTTAAAGTCCTGAAATACAAAGCCCAGATTTTCCCGGCGAAACCGGGCAATCTGCTTTTCGTTTATCTCTGTCACATCAGTCCCGTCCAGATGGATATGTCCTGCGCTGACCGTATCAATAGTGGAAATGCAGTTAAGCAGGGTGGTCTTGCCGGAGCCAGACGCGCCCATAATCCCTACAAATTCCCCCTCCTGAACGGAAAAGCTGATGTCTTGAATCGCTTTTGTGATGTTACCGCCATTTCCGTAATACTTCTGGATATGTTCCAGCTTCAAAACTTCTTTCATAGTATTATCACCTCTAATCCTATTGTAAAATAATATGAACGCCATTTGTATCAAGTTTTCTTACAAAGTTCTAACAGAAATGTAAGAAGTGCAGAACCATTTTAGCTCTGCACCTCATGGATCAGACAGTTAATGTGAAAAGCCAGAGAAATAGATGCGCCATGTTCAGATGATGCCGCTGTAATGCTGATACCCAGCTTGTCACAGAGGCGTTTACACAGGTATAGGCCGATCCCTGTGGACTGCTGGATCATGCGCCCGTTCTGCCCAGTAAATCCTTTTTCAAAGACGCGAGGCAGGTCAGCGAGTGAAATTCCGATTCCGTTATCCTCCACCACAAGAACCACTTGATCTCGTTGCCTACGGGCGGAAAAGCGAATAATCGGCTGCTCGGCCCGATATTTGACCGCATTGGCAATTAGTTGGTTTAGAATGAACCGCACCCATTTTTCATCAGAATAAACTGTATCCTGCATTTCCTCCACTTTCAGCCGCACCCCGCTCTGGAGCAGCAGGTATTTGTTGTCCGCAATCGCCTGATGCACCACTTGGGCCAGAGCCATTTCACGAACAGAATAATCTTTCTCAGTATGTTCGCTGCGGGCATAATAAAGCGCCTGTTCAGTAAAGCGGTTGGTCTTTTCGAGTTCCAACAGCAGTTCCTTTGTCCAGTCTGTCCGATGGTTTTCGCACAGTAGTTTCATAGCGGTAATAGGCGTTTTGATCTCATGAATCCACTGTTCAATATATTCCTTGTATTCCTGACGTTCCTGACAAACCGTTCCAATCTGTTCCAACATAGATTTTCCGGCCATTTTCAAAAGCCGATAGTAAACCTGATCCTCTGCCTGTTCCGGCAACTCCATCACTTCGGAAACGAGATAGCGTTCCGAAAGCTGACCGGTCATGTCTAAAAGCTGTCGCATTTGTCGCTGTCGCTTCCAGTAAGTAAGGAACAGACCTGCCAACAAGATCAGCGCCCATACCGCAGAAATCAGTAGTACCACAGAAATAGGATTGCCACATACCAGCAGGAATACAGTAAGCGCAACCATGCAGATCAGGTTGGTCAGCAGGAATGGGATTCTATTTTTCCAATACTGTCTGCGGTTCATACTGTGTACCCCTGTCGATGCTTTGTTTTGATAAAATCTGTCAGACCGATACCTGTCAATTTTTCACGGATACGGTTGATGTTGACGCTTAGAGCGTTGTCATCCACATAGAGTTGATTATCCCATAAAAACTCTACTATATCTCTACGGGCACAGATTTTTCCTGCATTTTTGAATAGGTAATAAAGAATTTTCAGTTCGTTTTTGGTTAGTTCCACACTCTGTCCATCATAATCCAAGCTACTGGATTCCAAGTGTAGCACCGTAGCACCATAGACCAGTTGCTCATTCTGCTGTACCGGGTATGACCGTTTGAGTAGGGATGCGATTTTTGCCAGAAGAATCGCCGTGTGATAGGGTTTTGTAATAAAGGCGTCACCGCCCAACATGATGCTGTTGAGTTCATCCATATCTGTATTGCAGCTTGTTACAAAAATAATTGGAACATTTGAATTGCTGCGAATTTGAGAACAGATAGAAAAGCCGCTTTCATTGGGCAATTTAATATCTAATAAGACAAGGTGTGGATCTTCTGCTCTAAAAGTATCGTTCACCTTTGAAAAATCCTTTACTGAAACAGCAGTATATCCATTGCCGCGCAAAAGGATTTCCAATTCGCTTTGTATAACAGGATCATCTTCAATAATCAGTATCTTATATGGTTTCATGTTTTAATTCCTTTCCTTGTTTCGTTCGCATATCTAAGGGCTTTTCGGCGTCCTTCGGGATTAACCATACTGTCCCCATTTTTATGGCTCCGGGGATACGGGATGCAGCACAGTAATAATTTATCCATCGGGGAGTCACGCCCCATTTTTCACCTGCTTCTTTCAAAGTCATATAGTCCATAATACACCTCCAATTTATTTATTATAATTCGTTTTCTCGAAGAATACAAGGAACAGAATATGAATTATAGAATGTAGCATCACTGTAAACAGTACGCAGAACACGAGAGCTGAAATGCTCATCCTATCTACGCATTTAGAGGACAAAAAGCTCGCAGAAATCAAGGCTTTTCGGCGGTGGTCGGTGGGGTGGCAGAATGATATATCAAATACCTGCCGGAACGAGCTTTGAAATGCGTAGAATAAACCCATAGGAAAACGATGGGTATAGGGCCAACAGGCTGACATGTCCGGCGCTTTCTTAGGAGCTGTTCAGGAGGGCCCGGATTAGTTTGCTTTGTTTTCATGGTTTTGCGTTCTTATAATCAAAGAAATATGAATTATAAAGTTTAATTAACCCGCATATAACAACATTCCACGGACAAAGTATGAATTATACAATGTAAATGGGTGATGCTATATGGCGAAAGTTGAAGATTGTCCCGGTTTTGAAACTTTCGGCGCGGATGTAAAAGCCGCACGGAAAGCAAAACATCTGGCGCGTAAAACGCTGGCTGAAATGGTGGGTATTGAATGGCGCTATCTTGCCAATATTGAGAATAAAGGCACGATCCCCAGCCTCCCGGTTGTGATCCAGCTTATTAAAATCTGCGGGCTTCCCGTAGAACGGTATTTCAACCCGGAAATCATGCGAGGGGACAGCGAACAGCGGCAACGGGTCAGCCACAAGCTGAAACTTTGCCCGGAACACTATTTGCCGGTCATAGCAAATCACCCTGCCGACTTACGGTTTTTTTATTCGGCAGAGTGCCACTGCAATATAAAATTTTCTTTTTTACTTCTCTAACAAGACAGCTATCGTTAGACTATCTTCACAATACGGTTTTCCTGCTACATCGCTAAATACTTCACATATTTTAAAACCTTCTGATTTCATTTCATTGATTAGAGTTTCCTTTGTAAAATAGGTATTCCAGATATAGTAAATAGCAGCAGGATCATTTGGAGAAATGATGGATGTTTGCTCCAATGTGACACAATCTGAGTACCGAAAAGACGAGTTAAACTCAAGGTACTTTTCTTTCTTCCAAAAGCCACCTGTCGGATATATATTCCATGTGTTCTTTTCTTCAAAACAGTTGTACTTACTCATTGAAAATACATCCAGCAAAAATTTCCCTCCGGGCCTTAGATGTGTATATACCACTTTCAATAAGGTTTTCCTATCTTCTGATGATAAAGCACCATAGTCACAGTAAATTAAAGTTGAAAAATCAAAAGTTTTGTTCAAGTTCATGTTCAAGTAGTCCTGATACAGATACTGTATATTAAGGTTTTGTTTAGCGGCAGAACTTGTCGCATAATTTATAGAGCGCTTTGAAAAATCAATCCCTGTAACCGAGTAACCAAATTGAGCAAACCTTTCAGCATATATACCAGGACCACAACCTATATCAAGGAGTTCATTAAATTCTGATGGCCGAACAATTCTTGTTATCCAGTCGGCAGATTTATTTATAAAATCTAATTTTCTACTTGCTCCATTAAACTCTGGATTTAAATGCGCTTTTAACATTTGCAACGATATATGTTCGTCATCCCAAAAGGGGATCTCCATTTTTTTGTAAAGAGATGGCTTTTCAAAAATAGTGAGTAAATTGTCATACATAACTAAGTTCTCCTTTCATGTTTGGTCAAAAGAAAAAGCCGTAGATTTTACTCTACGGCTAATCTTTCCTAAGGATAAGAAAAGTTAAGAGTAAAATAAAATCAAACCTTAGGCATGAAAAATAAACTGTTCAATCAGTTATCTTTTTACCTATTGAATTGATTTTATCTACTCTTTTCCAGTCATATCAACACCACCGATTATGTGGCATCTGATACGCCGGACTTTCATCACCTTTTTCTATTTGTTTTTATTTATTTTATCCTATCCCAAAGCCATTGTCAATAGTATCTACATAAAATTACGAAATAAAATACTCATAAAACTGAAATTCAGTTTCATTCACATAATTAAACCAGAAATGTAGAATGATATAGGGTGAAATGAAAATGAATGAACGCAAAGAAATAACACGGTTTGACTCTCACGCCCTGGGGCTTGCCTTCAAGGACGCCGCTTTTCCGCCATCAGCTCATTGATTTTGTCAAAAGACACCACCACATCCCCCGCCTCGGGCTGGGCAGGCCCGGACTGCTCCGGCTGGGGAGCGGCGGCCTGTTCGGGAGCAGGAGCCTGGGGCTGTTCCTCTGTTACCGGGCCGGGAGCCGGGGGTGTGTTCTGCTCGCCGGGGCCGGTGTTCAATTTTTCATCTGCCATTCACTATCCTCCTTTTCGTGAAAGTTGCACAATTTTGAGGGCTAAATTTCTGTAATTATTTTTTACCTCCTTTCCTCTATCCACGCAAAAAAGCCGCCCGATTTTTCATGCCGGACGACTTTCTGCGTAATGTGATAGATCAAATATTATTTTTTTCGGTTTGTAGGCTTTGAAAAGCCTTGTATTTACAGTGTTCCTAATAAGATGCAATCATAGGAAGTGTAGCCACACTTCCGAAAACCGGCCTGACCCTGTCCCTGCGGGCCGTGGCCGGTTGCTTGTTGGGGAAAGCCCCAAACCCCTGTTCAGAAAGGATGGTGAAAACATGGCAAACCGAACACGAAACTTTGTGCTGCGTGTCCCTGTGACGCCGGAAGAACGGGCCTTGATCCAGCAGAAAATGGCCCAGCTCCACACAAAGAACTTTTCCGCCTATGCCCGGAAAATGCTTATTGACGGGTATATCGTCCACATGGACACCAGCGACATCCGGGCGCAGACCGCCGAGCTGCAAAAGATCGGCGCCAATGTCAATCAGATTGCCCGGCGTATCAACAGTACCGGGATTGTGTACGCGCAGGACATTGAGGACATCAAAGGAGCGCTGGCGAAGATATGGCAGTTACAAAGATACATCCTATCAAGTCAACGCTGAAAAAGGCGCGGCTTTTGGGGCTATGCCGTTTCTCCGTTATGGATATGTGCCAAATCTGCTTGAAGTATATAAAACTTCAAGTATAATGATATACAAGAGGTGATAAGATGTTTAGAATAGGTGAATTTTCAAAGCTGACACAAGTATCTATTCGTATGCTTCGATATTATGATGAAGTGGGGCTGTTGAAACCAGCAGAAGTCGATAAATGGACGGGACACCGAATGTACTCTGTAACTCAAATCCCCCGTCTGAACAGAATATTGTATTTGCGTGACAGTGGCTTTCTTGTTTCTGAAATTGCACTTGCGCTTGAAATGAATGATCGTTTACTTCTTGAAACCCTTGAAAAAAAGCGATTAGAAATCGAGCAGACTATACAAAACGAGCAGGAGAAAATACGGAAAATTGCGATAGCAAAAAACGAGATACAAGAAAGCAAAGGGCAACTTCATTACAATATTTCCATTAAGGCGATACCAGAGTATCAAGTGTTATCTTTGCGTAGAGTTGTTCCGACATATTACTCCGAGGGTGATTTATGGAATGAACTTTCTGCTTTTGCCAAAGAGCAGAAAATAGAAATGTCCCATCATACATTTTCCGTTTATCACGACACAGAATATAAGGAACAAAATGTAGATATTGAGTTATGCGTTCCTGTAAATAAGTTATGCAAAGATATTGCTCCATTCTGTTTCCGCACGATTGAGCCTGTACCTGTTATGGCCTGTACGATGGTGTATGGTGATTTTTCAAATATCAAAGGAGCGTATATTGCTTTTGCTGAATGGCTGCAAAAAAACAGTGAATATCGAATGTCCAATCCTATGCGCCAAATTGTACATAGAGGGGCATGGAATGAAAGTAATCCGGCAAAGTACCTGACTGAAATACAAATACCTTTGGAATTAAAGTAGTAATGTCCTGCAGAAATGCAGGGCATTTTTATTTTCCCTCTTGTATCTCACATGATGTGAGGTATTATACTGAACCCACAACGAAAAACAGGAGGTTCAGTATGAACGATTATCAATTAAAACCTATTGGAAAGGTGAAGAATGATGACAATGGAGCATTTATCGAACTGGAGCCGGAATATATCCCCGGACTGCAAGCATTGGAGGGATTTAGTCATATCAATGTAGTATGGTGGTTCAGTGATTGTGATAATCAATCAGACAGAAACATATTGCAAACCGATCAACCCTATAAAAATGCACCAGCAGTAATGGGCGTTTTCGCCACAAGGTCGCCCGCCCGTCCTAACCCTATTGCATTAACAACATCAGAAATTATCAGTATTGATCTTAACAGGGGAATTATTCGGCTTACTTTTATTGACGCGAACGACAACACTCCCGTATTGGATATAAAGCCATATACGCCGAGTTTTGACAGAGTGGAGACCCCCGGCGTTCCCGTATGGTGCAGCGAATGGCCGAGAAGCACAGAAGCATCCGGCTGCTTTAATTGGGAACAAGTATTCAATTTCTAAGGGGGCTTTATGAAACTACAAGATTATATTCAGAACAAACCGATACTTGATACAGAAAGGCTCCTATTACGTCCTTTGCAGTATGATGATATTGATGATTTGAAAGAATGGTTGGGCGACAAACCGTTGTATCAATATTGGGGGAAACGTCCCGGAAAAAGTGACTTAAACCCGGAATTGTTATTTCAAAAAAAGGAACGACCTACAAAGAGCTTTCATTGGGGAATTGTTTATAAAAAGGACAATAAAGTAATTGGTGAGATGTGGGTATATCTCATTGAAAATGATCGTATGGCAAAGGTGGCGTTCCGGCTTTCCCCGATTTATCAAGGAAATGGTTTTATGGCAGAAGCATTAACTGAAGTAGTGATTTTCTGTTTTGAAAAAACAGAATTGCAACGATTATGGACTGATGCCCATGTTCTAAATATCGCGTCATATAAAACGCTGGAAAAAGCAGGGTTTAAGCGTGAGGGACATATCCGCGACGGAAAAATGGTGAATACCTATTGCGATTACTATTTATATGGTATGACGAGAACCGATTATTATGAAACACAATAAGAAGCGGTAAAAAGGAAAACGGCGGCTTTGATTGTTATTCAAAGCTGCCGCCTTCACATTGCTTGCTACTATAAATTCAATCGTAGGCCACAGCTTTATGTGATATTACGCAAATACTTTCTTGTGCTTGCCATGCTCTACGACAAAAAACAGTAACAGCCATACAAGGCAATGTGCCGACAGCGCGACAAGATTTATTCCAATGCCTTGCGTTGCTCCGCTTAACAAGTCCATCAATCCGTAAAAAGTCGCACTTGGCGGGAGCAAATAGGACAGAGCATGTAATATGCTGTCTGCCGGGATAAGTAAATAAAACAGAATGGGTGGAGCGAGGAACAAAATCATAACAATTTTGATATAAACAATTCCCACCATAAGCCCGTTTGAAAAGCGACCTATAAACAACCCGACTAACGCAGCCACAAAAGCAGATAGAACAATTAACAGCAGTAGCGGCAAGGCTTGACTGATAGTGATTTTCATACAGACGAGGGCAGTTAAGAGCGTGGATAGAACACTTCCCACAAACCCCAAAGTGATTTTTTGAACGATATACTCTTTTTTTGTCATAGGTAAAACTTCGTTGATAATCGCAATGCCATCTTCTTTTTCTCCAATAATGCTCATGGCATTAAACGTACAGCCCATGAACATAGCAGTAACCATTGTTATCACAATGAGCAGGGATTTAAGTGCGTCGCTGTTATCCGCATTCGGGGTAATGGTTACTTTTGATAAAGCCGCCATTTCCCGTTCAGCATAGATCTGTGGGAGCGTGTTACCAATCACTTTGTTTACTTGCAGTTCATCGCCCGACAGCAGCGTTTTAATTCCGTTCCCGTCTTGCATCACGCCAATCGCCTGTGTCGCAGGGTCATTCACAGCATTTTTCAAAGAAGCCATATCGGGCAGAATTGTAACGCTTCCGTTTGTTTGCAGCCACTCTACTGTACTGTCGGAAAGGTCGTTTTCCAAAATGCAGAAAGCCGTTTCGCCAAGAGATGAAAAACTTACCCCCGAAAGTAGGTTGATTGCCAATCCTACAAGGATAGGCAGCAAAAAAGATAGAATACACATTTTGTCCCGGCGAATGTTTTTAAGCTGATACCTTAACCCTTTCACGCTATCCCTCCTTTGCCATTTCACGAATAAGCACCCGGCGCACAAGCAGGAATAACAGTACGATTGTCAATCCGCAGATCGTGTAATAAATGCCGTTTGCAGATGATACGCCCCAATACGCATTTTTCATTGCCATAAACAGATGATACACAGGGTGATATTTTATCCATTCCCAAGCAATCCCGGTCTGCCCTGCAAGGAAAACAGGCGTTGTAATGAAAACCGCTAATACGAGATACAGCAAGGAAAATTGTTTGAAGTTGGGCAATAACACCGCGCAGAAAAAGCCAACCAAAGCCATTAGCAGGGATAAAATACCCGCTTGCAGTAAAACGTAAGGTAATACTGCCAAGCCTTCTGAAACGCCTAAATTTATGACAGTCAAGAGTGCTGAAAATACAAGGTCGGACAGCAGAAACAGGCAGAGCTTTGAAAGGATAAAAGCACTTTTACTTACAGGCAGTACCCCATGAACACGGATAATACCCATCTGCTTTTCCTTGAACAACATAGAAGCAAGTCCTAAAAAGCCAACCGCCGCCAATTCAAAAAACAGAAATTCGCAAGTGATTTCCCTGCGGCTTTTCATTTCCTTGTTGTCCGTGCCGATCACTTCTGCGGTGGTGGGATTTGCGGGTGACAACAAAGATAAGGCGTAGGCAGCACGACACCTATCGGTGCTGTGTATGCTTGATGAAACCATGATGATTTCCGGCGTTCCGCTTGAAGCGTCAATACCAACAGCGTAACCGTCCCCGCTTTCCTTTTTCAGTTCCTGCAAGCTCTCGACTTCGGTTATTTCGGAAGATACCGCACCTTGCGTATGAAGCGGGTCGTAAAGAAACACCGGGTAAATGTCCTGCTCTATTCCCACATAGATAAAATTGATGTAGCAAGAGTACAGAATAAGGGAGCCAAGTGCAAGCAACAGGAACTTGCTTGATAACATCAGTTTGAAGTCCTTTTTCAGCAAAGAAAGAAAATCTCTTCGCATTACGCTAACCCCCTCCCTGTATATTGGATAAACATATCTTCAAGTGTTGGCTCTTTCGAGTGAATACTGATAATCTCGTCATACGGGAACGGAATACCTGCCTTTAGCTCCGGGGTTTCAATGATTGTCAACCTGCGTTTTCCTTGATACAGCGTTTCAATTTCGACCTGATGATTGCTGTTTTTTTCTTTCAGTTTCTTCGGCGTGTCGATTGCCTTAATTTCACCGTCTGCAATAAAAGCTACCCGGTCACAAAGTAAATCTGCGTCCGTCATATTATGGGTAGTTAGGAAAACTGTTGTGCCTTTCTTTCGTTCTTCCTCAATGATATTACGGAATAGCACTGCACCTTGCGGGTCAAGGCCGCTGGTCGGCTCGTCCAAGAACAGCAGCTCTGGGCTGTTCAACAATGCTCTTGCCATACTAACGCGCTGCCTCATTCCTTTGGAGTATGAGGACACGGGTTTATTTATAAAGTCCTTTTTGAACTCCAACATAGTAAGCAGCTCGTTTACATCACGCCGTCTTTCGGAGGGGTAGAACGAAGCAAAATAGTTAAGATTGTCGATTGCGCTCAAATTTGTATAGAGGTACGGGAACTCAAACAGCACACCAATTTTTTCTTGAAAATTCTTTTGCTGATTTTCCAAAGGTTCACCAAACAAGCAGGTGCTTCCACCATATCCACGCAAGATACCCGTTAGAATTTTTTGCGTGGTAGACTTACCCGAGCCATTAGGTCCCAAAAAACCGAATATCTCCCCGTCAGCTACGGAAAAGGTCAGCCCGTGCAAGGTTTGTTTTTGCTTTTGATAGGAGAAAGTCAAGTTTTCAACCGTTATCATTCCTCACCACCCCATTTATCTTTCTGCTCTTTTTGACGTTTGCTCCACCATTTCATAAACTTGACTTTGAACGGGATAGAGAGCGCCACCACAACAACGATAATTAACCACCAATACCATTCCAATCCTAAAAACATATAGCTTTTGCCTCCTTGTCTTTTGATAAGGTCAGTTTAAGAAAATGCGGTGAAATTGAAGTGCGGCGGCTGTGAAATCGAAGTGAAATAAAAATGCCTTGCTCCGTTTATAAAAGCAAGGCGTTTCAAAATTAATTTTATTCAATTGTGGGAAAATCAAAAGAAAATTCAACGCCATTCGGTAGGTTTTGGACGCTGTAAGTGGTGTGGTACATGGAGAGAATTTGAGCAATGATAGAAAGCCCAAGACCAGAGCCGCTATGTGTATCTTTCTGTGAGGTTTCCCCACGATAAAACTTTTGCCAAACCTTTGAAATGTCCTGCGGCGGTATCTGTTCCCCTTGATTGAAGATCGAAAATTGCAGTTTGCTTTCCCGGTAGATAACAGCTAAATGAATTTCACCGTCATCACTAACGTGGTTTTTTGCGTTCACTATCAAATTGTTAAGGACTTGTTCTATACGGTACTTATCCGCACGAATAAAAGCTTTGCCCTCTGGCAGCTCAAAAGTAAAGCGGTAATTTGCATTTGGCGTGTCTATCAGCAAACGCCCGGCGACCGTTTCAACCAATTCTATAAAGTCAAAGCGTTCTTCTGCTAGTTTTACGGCCCCCGCTTCCAATGCAGATAAATCAAGCAAAGACACTATCATAGTGTTCATACGGTCTGTTGCAGATAAAATAACGTCCATATAGTGCTGCTTTTTTTGCTCGTCCATTTCGTCCTTAAGCCCCTCGACATAGGCTCGTACAATTCCAAGCGGCGTTTTCATTTCATGGGATAAGCTGTCAACCAATTCTTTTCTCTGTGTCAGTAGTAAATGCTCCTGTGTCACATCTTTTTCAAGCTGTTTGTTTGCGGCTTCCAATTTTTCAAGAGCTTCTTGCAGATTAGAAAACATAGTATTTAGGTTCCCAGAAAGCTCCCCAAATTCATCATCTGTGTGAATATTGCAATGCGCCGATAAATCGAGCATTGCCATTTGTCCCGCCGTGTGGTTGATTTCCTCAAGCGGCTTTGAAATGAAACGCCCAAGCATAATGTCTACGCCCACAATAACCGCTACCAATAGTGCAAACCAAATCACAAAGGTTATATTTCGATTGGTCGGTAATTCTGATGTGAACACATAAAACAAAACGATAATACCGCCCGCCAGTTTTGAAAGCAGGAGAACTTTTTTTCTAACCGTATTGAGGGCAAACCATTCATTCATTTTCTTCATAATCACACCTCAAACTTATAGCCGGAACGTATCAACGTGACGATATATCGTCCCTCTGCACCAAGTTTTTGTCGCAGGGTTTTAATATGGGTGTCCACGGTTCGACTGTTTCCCTCAAAATCATAGCCCCAAATTCGATTTAATAGCTGTTCACGGGAAAATACTTGATTTCTGTTCTGCATGAAAAAACGCAGCAATTCAAATTCCTTATAGGTTAAATCAATGTCGTCACCCGCGACTATAACACTGTGTGAAGTTGGTACCAAAGTCAAGTTGCCAACCGTTAAGGTTGTCTGTGTATTTTCTGTCGAGGAACGGCGCAGCAAAGCGTTGACCTTTGCTAACAGCACCTTTGGGCTAAATGGCTTTGTCATGTAATCATCTGCACCTATGTCATATCCCTTTAACTTGTCCTCCTCCCCCTCCTTGGCCGTAAGAAAGATAATAGGGAGATTATACATTTCTCTCGCTATCTTACAGACAGAAAAGCCGTCCAAGTGCGGCATCATAATATCTAAAATCGCCAAATCCACGGGATTGTTTTTCAAAATCGTAACAGCGTCTATGCCGTCATCTGCCGTAATGCAGGAATGGCCACCACGCTTCATATACTCTACAATAATATCCTGCATATTTTTTTCATCTTCTGCAATCAAAATAATAGCCATACAAGTTCACTCTTTCCTTTTATAAATTCTTTTTGCCGCCCATCAGCGGGTTTTCCCGCGTCTTTTGGTATCAGCCTCATATAGCTGATACGCTCAACGCCTGGTATTCTGTTATCTTCGCAAAGTTTCTGTACACGGCGTTCTGAAATGCCCCATTTTCTCGCGGCTTCTGGGGCAGTTATATAATCCATACACAAATCGCCCTTTCTATTCCATCAATTATATACAGACAGGCGAATAAAATCAAGAAACTGATATGAATAATATGCTCTATTGCTATCAACACTATGATATAGAAACATGTGCCTCAAGGCACAAAAAGCGGTGCAATCATCAGACTGCACCGCTTTTCCATCCTCTACTTTAGAACATCGGATCCGAAGCATCTGTTCGCTGACTGCTCGGATGATATTGGTTTGCATACCATGCACTAAGGATCTCACAAATTTATTGGTTTTAAGTCTGGACCCTTGATAGCTGACATCGTGTCCTCTCTAATCCTAATACGGTTTCGCCCACAAAGAGGGAATAATAGCCATTCCATATTACTTGTTACTCCCATCTGAAAAAGCGAAAGGATACGCCGATACAAATGACAGCAAGTACCGCCATGACAATAAGAGGAACAAAAATATTCTCAATTGGAAGTCCTAACGAAGCAGCTTTCAAAATCTTTATTCCCTGTGTCAAAGGCAAAATATCCGCTATCTTTTGCAATGCACTCGGCATTACCTCATACGGCAGGGTTGCTCCAGAAAAAATAAGCATTGGGAAATAGAGCAGACTTGCAATCACGCTCGCTGTCTGAGAGTTTGGAGATATTCCCCCAACCATCATACCGATGCTGAATATGGAGAGCATTACCAATATATATCCGCCCAGGAAAGCAGGCAGAGAACCAAGCAGGTGGAAGCCAAAAAAGAGCGTGGATACTATATAGAGCAATACAAGCGATGCAACGGAATAAATTGTGTAAATTACCACCTGCACCATTAAAATCATTGCGGGGCTGACAGGAGTGACCTTAAAGCGTTTCAATATTTTTCTGCTTCGGTAATCGGATACCACAAGAGGCAACCCCATAACGCCGCCTGCACAAATCGCAATCGTTGACAAAGCTCCAAAGGACTGATCAAGAAACGTGTACTCCGCACCTTCAAAAGCTGGTTTGTTGCCGTAAATAACGCCAAGTATAATCAAAACTACGAGCGGAATACAGATTGCAAATATGACCATGTTCATATCCCTTAGTGAAAGCTTCATCTCGTTTTTCAGCATCGTTCTAAATGTTCTCATTTTCGCTTACCCCCTCGTCAGAATACCATAAGTACGCATCTTCAAATTTGTCATAAGGACTGCCTGCAATGGCTTCTTCTACTGTTCCATAAAAGACGACTTTTCCCTTTTTTAGTATGCAGATTGTGTCGCATAATGCTTCTACCTCATCCATAAAATGCGAGGTCAGAAAAATGGTCAGTCCTTTTTCTTTGAGATCAGATAAGATTTTCCATACCTCTCGTCTGGCTTTTGCGTCAAGCCCCGTGGTCAGCTCATCCAGAAAAACGACTTTAGGCTGCGGTATCAAAGCCAAAACAATAAACAGCTTTTGCCGCTGTCCTCCTGAAAGCTCCTTTACCATGCTTTTTGCTTTATCAAAGATGCCAAATTGTTTCAGAAGTACCCCATAGTCTGCAGCATTCTTATAGAGTGATTGTGTTACTTCGCACAATTCAGAAACAGTCACTTTGTCTTGATAATTCGCTTCCTGGAATTGAACACCGACATTTTCAAAAAGCTGTTTTCTTTGCAGGAGTGGGGTCATTCCTAAAATGGAAACCGTACCTGCATCGGGTTTTCTTGTGCCTAACATACATTCGATTGTGGTGCTTTTTCCTGCACCGTTTGCCCCAAGCAGCCCGAAGACCGAACCTTGTGTTACTGACAAATCCAGGCCCTGCACGGCATTCAATCTGCCATAAGATTTTGAAAGTTGTTTTACGCTGATGATTTCTTCCATCAACCTGTCCTCCTTTTTCGTTTTTACTACATTATTTTAGCAGTTTAAAAAAGGTTGGTGTAAAGGTGGAGGGTTAGGAAAATATACTTTTCATGTCATTAAGAATGCCTATCATTTTCTTGGCATTTTCCGCTGCCTTTTGCAATGAGATAATCAGTCTGTCGCATACGGATATTATATCCGTATCGTCTTTTGGGGTGTTAAGTACCCGTTTTATATTTGTATGAGGGTCGTCTGAGAGCGCATGGAGCATACGCAGGATTGCTTCCAATGAATAATTGGCACACCGAAGTGATCTTATTATTTTTAATCGCTTTATGTCTTCGTCTGTATAATAGCGATAGCCATTCTGCTTACGCTTTATTCGCATCAGCCCGTTTAGTTCCCAATTTCGGAGTGTATCCATGGAAATATTCAGATATTCCGAAACTTCTTTACGTTTCAGGCAAAACGGCGGTGTTTCGGATATTGCTTTCCCCTCTAAAATCTGCCTTGTTATAGCAATGGCCTCTTCCGCATTTCTTTCTTCCTTTTGTATCTGGCTCAGATATTCATTTGCCAAAACAAGTGCTTGATCAAAGTCTTTCTTTGCTGAAACCTTAACCGTTTCCACAATCTTTTTTCTCAGTCCGTTTTGAAGGACCTCTATTTGAAATGCGGTACGGGCAAGCCGAAACTGTTCGATATGAAAATCGGTAAATACACGATAACCGTTTGCTTTACGCTCTGCCTTTGGTATCAGTCCCCATTCTTCATAAAGCCGTACAGTATTCGGATGTATGCCTATAATCTTTGCCACTTCCGAAGTAGTATATGTGTTCATCTGTAGCCACCTCCGTTCTGTTAAGCATACCATAAATAAAAAGTATGGTGTTATAGTGTAGGGTTTATTATAACAAAATTTCTCTGCATTCACAAATGTGCCAACGCCGACAAATGGTTCAACTCACAAGTTTACCGGCTCTGTATCTTTGCAACCGGCTCGAATTCAGCCCATGGAAACAGGCACCTCAAGGCACAAAAAGCGGTGCAATCATCAGACTGCACCGCTTTTTTACTCTCTACTTTAGAACATCGGATCCGAAGCATACGCCGCTTCGTTACTGTTCTCCTGATACTGTGGGTTCTCCTGTGCCTGTGCTGTTCGCTGGCTACCCGGATGATATTGGTTTGCATACCATGCACTCAGCCATGCTGAATAGTGCAATCTTGTCATAAGCAGCAGTTCACTGAATGTTTCAAATGTCATACTGACTGCCACATGATTTTCCGGCTTACTTCCGAACTTGGGAACGATTAAACCTTTCTGATCTGTTTCACCAGGTCCGCTGTCCGCTACAAACAGGAAATCCGATTTGCTTCCTGCCAATAGCTGTGCTGTTCTGGACAGGCTTTTTCCATCTGCCCGAGAACGCCCGTATTTTGCAAGCTTTTCGGCAGAAGTACCACCCAGGCACTGATAAAGCGGTGTTTTATCCCCGCTTGTCTTCTTATTCTTCAGCAGATAGCGAAGTTCCCCGCCTTCCAGCTTGCGGCATAATTCCAGAAACTCGTCCACCGCAATGTAAATATGGATGTTGTTTGTCTGCCGTTGTCCAATCGGACGGCTCAAATCGTAGGTCGCAAAAGCCAGATGAATTCTCCCAATCTCGAAAGCGTCATTCAGGCTCTCCACAAAGCAGTTGCGAGCATCCTTTCGGATAATCTGATGCTGGTTACGATCCTCATTCATTTGCTCTACCGCCTTCCTTTATGGGCGCCATCTGCAGCAGTGCAGTGATTTCCCGGACATTCTGTTCAAACTGCGGCAGAAATTCCTGATCAGTTTCATAATGCAGATATAAGCCGACAAAAGCTGCTGTCCATGACAGCTCCATGATACGCTCACTGGCCGTCTTTTCCGCTTCACGGAAAAACTGCCCGAATTCCATGACTGCCTGCTGCCACTGGACAAAAAACTCATCCTCCAGTGACATTCCAAATTCTCCAAGCCATTCCCGCACCGTATGGGTTTCAGCATTATCACCGCACCCAGGATTGGTAAAAATATACTGTATCTGGCTTGCTGCAATTTTCTCTGAAGGGTTTGAATCCTTTTCAAACATCAGGCATCTTCCTATCGGGAACAGCGCGCATACCGCCGGTTTTGCCTTATGGACAGAGCATTTTCTGTCTTTCAGCAACGGGCACCTTCTTATGGAGCCACGAGGCTTCAATCTGACTATTGGCATACGGGAGTCACAGCCAATATAAGTCTCACAATAGGTTTCAAACAGCTCTTTAGTCGTTATCCCAAGCTCCTTTGCCATGTTATAGATATCTCTCGGTGTCAAAAGGATATCCTCCCGATTGATGCAGCATTTGCCGCACATGGTGCAGTGAAACGGAAACGGCTCATCCACACCAATTTTCATTGCCTCAAAATTGTCTACGATATTTTTTAATCTTTCATCCATGGTATTTCCTCCTAACATAATTAAGGCGCCGAATTTCGACGCCTTGTTGTTGTGTCATACTGACTTGAAAATTTAGTTGTCTTTGTCATTTGCCATTTTGCGCAGAACCTCCAGCAGCTTATCGTTATTGCTTTTAAACTGTGGAAGGAAAGACTTATCCAGATCATAATCCGAATACTTGTAGAAAAGGAACATCATCACAGCCCTTGTCCGGTTATGCTCAGGAATCTTCTTCAGTAATTTTTCTATCTCCTGTACCGAACCGATGTCCGTGTTCAAAAATTCAAAATCCTGTTTACTACAGCGCTTTTGAATCCATTTTTTCACGGACATCTGCGGACCCGAATAGTGATGTGGCTGCTCCATACTGAGATACTGTTCATACCCGCCAAGTTCATATGGCCCGACAGCAATGGGATATGTACGGCACGCCCGCGGATGAACAGAATGAATCGTACACCGATTATCTTTCAGAAAAATGCACGCATCATCGTCTCCAACCGTTTTCAGCATAAATACCGTATACCCGTTTTCACTAAGTAAGACAGGCTCTGCGTAAGTAGCAAGCACATCTTCCACACAGCTCACGTTTTCACCTTTGTCCCTCAGATATTTGGCAAGCCGAAAAGCATCCAGACTCTCCAGCGGCACGCTTTCCCTGACATGTCGACAGCAAGCGCCGCACATCCTGCATTTGAATGGAAATCGGTCTGACAGATTGACAGGAACCATTTTTGTCATAAACTCTTTCATACGTCCTCCTCGCTTACCAGATATCCCGGCACGGAACAAACTCCACAACGGTATCTTCGGCAATCGGCGTATCTGGCTCTCCATCAAACTCATTGTTGTATTTCGTACAGATATTCGGTTTCCAGCCTTTGCGTGGATCCACATCCACATACAGCCGGCCTTCTGATTCATAAACCGGCCTGTCCCAGCTGTCGCGCCCTTTATAGTTCAATATCAGTTTCTTCATGATTGTATCCTTTCTGCGCCCTACAGGCGCCCAAAATCAGCTTTTTCCTTTTCAAACGCAATCTCCTCAAACCCGAACCGGTCGCAGAAGAAAAACCTGCTTTCCTTTTCGGAACGGATGACTTCGACTACATCCGACATGGTCATGGACCGTCCACGAAAGCCTTTCGGATGCAATACGTTAAAACGTACATATACCGCTTCCAGTTCGGCAAGTTCTTGATCCATTTTGTTTTTGCTATTCCGAGGCACGGCGATGTCCAGATCCCCGCTGAATACTGCTTCGTAAATCTCAGCCGGGACATGTCCGCCTCTTGCCGCCCGGATGCTTCTCAGATCGCTGAATATCAAGTATCTGTTTTCCGGTTCCGGGATGATTTGATACAACGTGATTTTCATGATGGTATCCCCCTTTCTACGCAGAGCTCATCTGTCTTCAAAAGTTGCAGACAGTATGGGAGCATACAGTCTCCTTCCCCTGGGAAGATATTGTTCGCATCCGGTATGATGACCCGCAAAACTTTGCGCCCGGTTTCCTCATACTCATCCAAGCGCACATCGCAGTCTTCATAAATTCCGGAAACCATATCTCCAGACCGGAAGCGTTCTCCAGACTGAACTCTTAACCCCAAAGTATTGAGGATTCGTCCAATCTCCTCCGTCGGCAAAAAAAGTACCATTTGGAAATCCAAGTGCCCATAGCGTTCCAACCCGTGGGTGTGGGCATTACACATATAGGGCAAAAAGTCTGTTTCTACCTCACCACATTCATCGCAGGCGCCGTTGGCCACCAGATGAATGAGCCAGTCAATTTTCTGATTCATGATGCTCCTCCTCTCTGCGGTAAAACGCCCTCATACCCCGCATGGCAAAGCGTAAATCCCGGTCGAAGCTATCCCACTCCGTTATGAGATTCTCCATAGATTCTCTGTCACACATTTTGGCATCGTCCAGACAAAGCAGCTCATAGTCCACCTTATCCGCATCGTCATAAGGAAGAGCCAGAACGCCTTCCTTTACGAGAACAAAAAACGTGCCAAGATGCAGCCCATCAGAGATTGGATAGTTCCAGCAGAGTTCGTTGTGATACCTCTCCCTGTAATCTGCGCAGAAATCCAT
Source organism: Blautia schinkii DSM 10518 (assembly GCA_000702025.1). Classification (GTDB taxonomy): domain Bacteria; phylum Bacillota; class Clostridia; order Lachnospirales; family Lachnospiraceae; genus Blautia_A; species Blautia_A schinkii. Next base: position 191,824 of record JNKJ01000006.1, on the reverse strand, counting down.
CAGTGCGGAATGCGTTGGACCGTTTTCATGGAGATAAGCAATCAATTCACTTTTGCTCCTGAGGTTGTCCAGATAAATGTCATACGGTCCAACCGCAATGAATCTTTTATAAACCACAGGCCGATTCTCCCGGATGTTGACCAGCCAAAGTGCCGATTCCGTGGTACTCTCATGGCACCACGACTGCCTTAATGCTTTTTTCAGCAGAGCACGGGACAAACGTTCTCCGATTGCAGCTGATTTGTCTGAATCCTGAGGAATTGCTTCCTTTTGCAGCTCCTCATCCCCATTAACAAACCGGATAAGCTTGTCTATTTCGGCAATGGTAAACCGACCAGCGGTAGCCTGAAAGCCCCAGTAATGATCGTCCTCATAGCTCGCTGTGCCATGAATCGTTCTGTCTAAAATTTCGCCTGCACATTCTCCAATCAGCCTGGATACTTCTATCCAGTCCAGTTTGAGCGTGCGGCAGTATGTGTAATTACTCATTTGATTCCCTTTCTGCCATATATGGCTTGTAATAAACTGTGTCTTCCTTGTCAGACTGGTAAGCTCCAATGCAGACCTCGTGGCAGGGGCCGCGTTCAGGATTGTATTCTGCAAAACAGATTGGCCCATCAATCTCCGGCTTTTCTGTATCCCAGTAAACATTGATCGCAGGAAAATTCTCATCGTCGATTGCAACTGCCCTAAGACTGCTTCCATCCGGCAGAGGCAGCACGATGGTCGGATATTTCGGCAGGGAAGCATACTGTTCGTCCGACAGCGAAAACCTTTTCTTGTAAGACCGGGTATATCGCTTCTGCGCTCTGTCCAGTTCATCCCGCAATGTAGCAAAAATCTGCTGTACCTGCTCTTGCGTAAAAGCATATACGGCAGGATTGGAACAATTTCCAAGCAGTCTTACCATTTTGATAATCTTGTTGACCCGGGCTTCTGCCACACGGCGGAAGCGGTCTGGCCTTGACTCTCTCATGCTGTGACACCTCCGTTCTGCACACATTCGATTTCAAATGTGTATCCTGAGAAAAATTTTTGATTGCTGTCTAAGTAATTCTGTGCCGCCTTCTCGGTCTTGAACTTCCGAATCATCTGAGACTGTGGCTTTTGAAACCTTGCAAACCAGATCTTTCGGCTGCTCCGCTTCACAAAATACCCCTGCGCTGCCCGCAGCACATAAAACTCCGGCAGTGTGCCGAAATCAAAGGGCGTTCCCTTGCGCCGCATGGGCGGGTGGGTAACATGGCGGTCGTCCCAGAAAGATACTGTAATGCTGTGGCCCGAAAGCTCCTTGATCTTATCCAGCAATTCCTCTGTCGTAGACACACAGTGCCTTTGCCAATAGTCACGGTCATAATCAACCACTGTCACGGTATTCCCGTGTTTTTTGTAGTCCTCCACGGTATGTGCCGATTTCATCCCTGCTAGGATCCAGCGCCCAAATTCGCCTTCTTCAAAAGACCGATTTCGGCTTTTGCGTGTCCCGCCCCGGTTATTCCTATTGGCTTTCTCATGGACGGCTGCTATCTCCTGCATTTCTTCTGCAGTAAACAGCATCCTCCCGGTATGAGGGTAGTTCAGAACCGACCAATGCTTTTCCGGGATCTCACGGCCCCGACTATCAAAGTCAAAGCAGTTTGACGAGCCATGATTTACAACGGGGATATATTTCTCCCCAACAAGGATGAATGCCTTGTCATAAAAAATTTCACTGCTCATGCCGTCACCTCCTGCCGGATAAGATGCAGGCGGTAGTTGGTATTACAGGTCTCAAAATGGATCTCATCAGGAGAAATCCTCTCCATCCGAAGGACCTTACTTGTCCTGCGCATCCCGCCATTTTCTGCAATAAAAGCTGCAGCTCCAACAGACAGTGGACAGATAAGCCTGCCAGTGATTTCAAGATTCTTTTTTTGTGGGTTCATATCCATTGCCTCCTTTATATAAATCTGATTTCCAGTGCAGCGATTTCATCGTCCTGCTGATATGCAAACACTCCATAGCCGCCATCACCATACCCAGACGAGCTGTAAAAGCCATCTTTTGTAAGCCAGGCATCTCCACGGGAGATTCTGTCGCAAAAAGCACTCCACTCTTCATCGCTGTAATCCGATTTGTTATGGAAGAATCCGGCAAGTCCCGCATCAACGCCAATACAGCCGATTTCTTTCATTGATTTTTGTGCAGGGATTACGCCGTTAAGATAGATACCGATGATTCCAACCAGTCTATACGAATATGGCTTTCCGTCACACTCACCTCTGTCAGTTTGATACCAGACCATGCAGGTATACTGACCCTCTTTGATCTTCACATCGTTCATCCGGCACCAGGTATCCCTGTCGTAACAAGGATCCGTGATATCCACGCTGCCATGAAAATCCATAACGCCAATTTTCTTGCGTCTCATGTTGTCGCCCCTTTCTGTCTTTCAGACTGATTTCGGAACTCACATCCCGCTGCGCTGAAGCCACAATTGGCACAATCCCAGATGTCATTCTCATCAGGATAATGCGTAACCTCGACGCACTCATTTAGAGATTCCAGAAAGGTTCCGTTACAGTCGATCTTCCAGTCCTGCGTGACGTGAGCTGTCACCTCAAAGCTTTCTGCTCCGCAAGCAGGACAGCGATATTTTGGATTCATCTTCTTTTCCTTTCTATGAAAAAGTGAAAAGCGGAGCAGAAAATCTGCCCCGCCACTGTTATTCCGGCGAATTTACGCCAGCATTGCTTCAAATTCTTCCTCCGTCAGTGTTCTGATACCGAGCTGCTGCGCTTTCGTAAGCTTACTGCCGGCCTTTTCACCAACAATCAGATAATCGGTCTTTTTCGTTACCGAACTTGCCGGTTTTGCCCCCAGCTGCATCAGCTTCATCTGGATGCCGTCACGGGTGTAATTCTCCAGTTTGCCGGTTGCCACTACGGTCTTGCCGCAGAAGGGATTCGCTGTATTTGTATTCATATCAAAATTCTCCTTTTCAAATTCAATTTTTTCAAGCAGCGGGCGCCAGAGTTTTTCTTCCTCTGTATCCGCATACCATGTGTAAATGTTGTTGTGCATCGTCTCGCCGAAATCAGGAAGCTGTGTGAAGTCGAAGCCATCCTGAATCGCCTGTTCAAACGCTTCCCACGATCCATGGAAATAGCTGTCCAAATCACGCCCGGCATGTCTTCCCACCATGGGAATACCCAAACCTGCAATAAATTTTGCCAACGTGCAATGGCGGCTTTTCTCAATGGATGCCTGCAGACGCTCAAAGGATTTCTCCCCAAAGCCTTCCGTCTGGATAATCTCATCACGGTGCTGATCCAGCGCATAAAGATCTGCAAACGTCCGAATCCAGCCATGACTTACAAACTGCTCCAGAGTTTTTTCCGACAGGCCCTCGATATTCATCCTCGTTTTCTCACAAAAGTGGACAAATTTTCGCACCAGTTTGGCAGAACAATGCGGATTTTCACAGAACAGCTGGCGAATACCGCCGCTGCTTTTCCGGAAACTCAGCATCTTGCCACAGCAGGGACAATTGAGCGGAACACAGCAGGTTCCGGTCTTATTGAGGTTCTCTGCAATCTGCGGAATAATCATGTTTGCCTTATACACGCGGATTTTATCACCACGTCCCAAGGCAAGGTCCAGATAATTCTCATAGTTATGCAGATACGCCCGGCTGACTTGAGTGCCGTCAATAGACACCGGCTCAAAGATGCCTGTCAGACTGACCATCCCAGTGCGAGTGACTGCCACATCCAGGCCAATGAATGTGGTTTCATACAGTTCATCTTCCCACTTCAATGCAATCAAACGGTTTTCATGATGACCCGTGGCTCCCAGACCTTTTCCGTAGGCAACATCATCATATTCCATGATAATTCCGTCTACCGGGTAAGGGAACTTTTTCGGATCCATAGCAGAAATTGCATCACGAACCATTGTTTCATCGTGAACCGCATCCAGATAGATATAGGGCACAACAGAAAAACCGTTATGTGCCAAAAACTGCTGCTGCGCAAGCTTACTCTCCGGCTCCAGATAATCGCTCACAAGCTCAAATGCCCAAAACTCAAGCAATCGCTTTTTAGCTTCGCCGGCGTCAAGCTTACGCGTGCTGCCGGATGCGAGATTTCTCGGGTGAGTATAGGGCTCCTCCAGACCGGAATTGATTTTCTCAAAGTTGGCCCATGAGATGACGCCTTCACCCCGGACCTCAAACGAATCTTTCGTAGGAATGGTAAGCGGCACATTAAGAAAAGTGCGCACCGTATGTGTCACATCCTCACCAATAATTCCTTCACGCCCACGGGTAATAGCCTGAACCAGCTCGCCGTTCTCATAACGGAGTACCAGCGTCAGACCGTCCATTTTCCAGCTTATCAGCACCGGCTGTTTGGCAGCAAACTTCACCAGATCCTCAACAGATTTTGTTTTATCCGCTGAAAGCATAGGTTTACTGTGGCGTACCTCGGCCAGGCTTTCCAATATTTCTCCAGACACCTTTTGGGTCGGGGAACCGGAAAGAACCAACCCGGTTCGGCTCTCAATATCTTTCAATTCGTCCATCAGGATATCGTAATCCCGGTCTGTCATAATGGGATTATCATCCCGATAATAGGCAATATCTGCCTTTGTGAGCTGCTCGATCAGCTCAAGCATACGCTCATGGTTTGTTTTATATTTCGCACTCATGTGCATTCTCCTTTCAGTCAATTCTGTACATCAGTTCCCGAATCGCCTCATACCGGAACTGAAGATCTTTTTCCATCTCTTCCGTCCGTTCCATTGAGTCAAAACCAAGAATTTCCGCATACAACTCAGTTTCTGTTTTTGTGCTGTAGATTTCTTCTACCCTTCCGCCTTTTACAATGATAAACAGCTTATCCATTTCCGCTCACCTCCTTGGGCGTGCAGACCTGAAACTGGGAACACCGGCCGCATATCGGGCATATAATCCCTAAAGCGTTTCCGGCAGACTGATCCAGCTGCTCCTGTGTAATTTGCCCGGGTATCCCACAGCATTCTGTTTGAACCCATACCAGTCTGGCAGACTCCAGAACCTCCGGCCGATACTTGCGGTTGAACGGGATATAGGCCACCCAGAGCGGATCATCAAAAATTCTGGCCATGTGAAGTTCCAGTGCAGTCATCTCCATCTCTTTGGGGGAACTATTGCAATAATTATGCTCCTGCTCCCATTCCAACAGATTTTTCTGCAGCTGTTGCTCTCCGCTTTTTTGAATCAAACCCGTGGCCAGCTGTATCCAATCTTTTTCCTCCAGGTCTCCCAGATCTGTCTTAACGCCTTTTCGGTAGCCGTAAACATTCCTTCTATACTCCTGTCTGATCAGAAAAGCACGTCCGGTTCCGTAATGGACTCGCAGATCAGCAAAGGTCAAATGGTCCAAAGATTTTTCTGTATTATCCACTTGTCGCCGCCTCTTTCTCTGTGCTATTGAGAGTGCATTCTCTTTTTATGAAAGGAACAGACGCCAACGGAGTGTACCACCGGGACCATTCTTTCATTGCTAGGGTGTCGCCATGAATGACCACCGCCGGAATTCCATACAGACTGAGCTGGATATATGCCATCCACACACAGCGGATGTCAATATCCTGGGCAACAAAAAAACTCTTGTGCCGAAAATCGAAATCTTTCTGCTTCATGGCCCATACTGCACCAATCACCATCGTACCCGAACCGCAAGTAGGCTCGTTGATCATGATGGGATCTTCCTCTTCAGGACGCTCATCCACTGGGTTCACAAGTTGCGCCATCATCCGGCAAACATTATCGGGAGTGAAATACTGTCCGTTCCACTCGTTATTTAAGCGAAGCTCATGATAGATACTGCCAAGAATGTCGCAGGGATCCTCCTTATGCTCATGAATAGCAAGAGCCAGCAGCACGAGCATATGTGCATAGCAGTTGAGGGTTTTAGGATCCATAGCAGATGCCATTTCCTCATACCGCTTCTCGCGTTCTTCTGCGTTTGACGGATCCATCTCTGCAGAGATACAGGTTGCTGCAATCTCCAAAAAAGTAGTGAAGACATGATTCAACCCTTGTGACTGCCCCAGGCCTCTGATTTCATCAACCAACTCGCCCCTGTATGTTTTTTTCTTACCCATAGACACCACTTCCTTCCGTACTGCCGCCTTCATTGACCCGCTCAAAATGAAACGGAATCCCGGCTTGATATGGATAAAGTGTAAAGTCATGGTCACTCCATATGTGCATTGCATGGCCGCCCTTGGATTTTGAAATTTCGACCCGCTTACTCTTGTCGAACAGCATGTCCATCTGTGCCGGACTATACCGGCTTACATACTCAAGCAATTCAAAAATATATGACCTCTCCGTTTCCTTTACGGACATAACAATCCGGTATTGGTCAAATATTCCGTTATCGTGTTCGGCGATATAGTTTCCGCTTTTCAACATGCGATCACCTCACCACTTTCGTTCTGACAAACAATGTTTCCATCTAAATTTGGAGTTTCAAACGCCAATCGTCTGCCATCGTCTTCAAACTCCATTGAAGTGATACAGATATTGAGAGGAGTATCGCTTTCAGAATACAAACCGATATCGGTTATTTTCATATCCTGCAGCTGCTCCAGTCTGCCATTGGCATAGACCTCTCCAAAATACACCCCTTTGTATCGGGCGCTGAAACCGTCGCCAGTACGCCCAATATCACTCTCATCCCAATTAAGGGATACGGTTTCTCCGTTTACCAGCTCCACCTCAATATAGTCAATCATCAGATCCTTGACGGTGGTTCTGGCACTCAAATAAAGAATCATAGGCATTTCCTTTCTGCATTCCTGCGTGGTTTTATCTATATACACGGGTATGCCGAAAGGCTCCCCGGAACAAAGATTGGGGGAGCCGCAAAAGCTCCGATCTATATAAAAAAAGCACCCAAAGAACCGAAATTCTCTGAGTGCCTTTATTGCCCGAGGGCCTGATATGAAATTGTAGCAGATGGGCGGAGGGCTCATGCCTCCGGACTCCCCATTCTGTGCTTCTTAGAAAAGAAGCAGAAGAAACAAAAAAAGTGCCTGAAAGTATATACTCTCAGACACTGTGTAACCGGAAAAACTCTAATCGCTCGAAAGCAATTACTGATACTGATGTGAGTAGTATAGCATATTTATTCCGCATTTTCAAGATGTTCACAGAAATTCATCCTGAATCCTGCCCAGAAGCACAAACCTTGCATTATCAAACTCATAGCTGCAGGTGGAGAGCGTCAGGATCCGATCCGTGACTGCCGGAGTAATCCCGCTGGTAAAGCATGAGCGTTCTTTTGTCTTATCCAGCCACTCTGTAAAATCCGGGTCTGAGGGGAAAGCCAATTCCCAGGCTTTATCCTGGACACTGGCCACATACCCGGCGAAAATTTCTATCTCATAATTTTTATCCGGCGTCAGCAGCAAAGCTGCAGAATGTGAATCATAAAACTCCTGCTTCTTATATTCCGTAAGCCCGGAAAACATGCTGCCATTTTTCATATGATGCCCATAGATGATGCTGTGCCGGTCTGAGAAATCCGCTCTGTTTCTGCTGTCCAGAAAGATGCAGCCGGATCCGTTCCACTCACCACTGAACAAATGCTTCAGGTAATACTGGTTATCGTTACCCTGAACAACCGGATAATTGATTTCTGTTCCTTCAATATAAATCCATCCTACGATATCCGGATTGATTTCCTGCAGGGAAGCAAAATCTACAGCCGGCCACTCCCGTCCCCCAGACTCAGTTTCATCATCCACTGGGGATGAGGAAGGAGCTTCCGGTTCCTCCGGCAGCTTCACATACTCCTCCAAATCAGTATAGGAGTCCTCGCTTTCAGAATACTCATGGTACTGCTTATATAATTGAATAGCGCCTATGACAATCCCACTTGTAAATATCAAAATCAATATGATGCAAATTATTCTTTTTTTCTTCATGTCCATTCGCCTCCTTATTTTCATTACACGATCTGGGAGGACAATCTACAACCAATTTAGCGACTCTCTTTCCATTTTTTCAAAATGATGTTATAAATGGCATTGAAAACTCAGCAAATCAAAATGACTGGCTAATAATTCCTGTTCGCCCAGCGCATATTATATAAGTCGGGGCTTATTAATTCCAAACGCGCTCAGATGGCTTATATTGTTTCATTCAAGTTTGACATGTTTCATTGTTTGTGGTATAATGACTTTCCAATGAAACGAACTAACAGAAGCCATGAAAGGAGGAACCCATGTTTGATTTTTTGAAAACGATATTTGGGGCCAATATTGATGTTTCAGAACTTGATTATCCAGACAAAACGCCCTTTTTTATCCGTGATGGATATAAAATCCAAATCCTGTCCTGGGAAAAAAGTCACTGTGTGCTGCTGTCTCCCATTGATTCTTCCTGGAGGCTTCCAACATTAAAAAAACAGCTGACAAAATTTCAGGAAATCTGCGATTTCCCCTGTGCGCTGTGCCTTGAAAACATCACATCCAAGCAGCGGCGCAACCTGATTGAAAGTAATATACCATTTATTTCACCGTCACAGCAGGTCTATCTTCCTTTCTGGGGCTGCTCCTTTTTGGAAAAATTCAAAGCGGAAACAACTGTCCCGGATAAAATGGCTCCCGGAACCCAGCTTGTATTCTTGTATTTATATTATTTGAAGACCGCTAATACAACAAATTTGACACAGATATCCAAGGAGCTTTCACTTTCCAAGGCAACCTGCACCAGGGCAATCGACGATCTTACCGCATCCGGCCTTATAACCTGCAGGGCAGAGGGAACAAACAAATGGATTGCTCCGGCCTTTGAAAAGCCTGAATTTCTAAAGAAAGGTTATCCCCGCTTGAAATCGCCGGTGGAAAGGCTTATATATGTGAAAGCATCCTTTTATGATGCAGCATTGCCGAAAAGCGGCGTCATTGCCCTGGCAGATATCTCAATGGTCGGTGCAGATGAACAGGACGGAGCTGTTGCCATCTCAAAAAAGGGCGGCACTGGGATACCGGCTGCAGAAATTATTTCTGAACAGGATTTCCGGGATTTCGGAGGACGCATCCTCGAAGTGTGGCGCTACGATCCGACCTTACTGGCAAACGGCGGTCGGGTTGATGACATCTCGTTGCTGCTAAGTTTGGAGGATAATCCAAATGAGCGGATTCAAATGGGACTGGATGTTATAAGGGAAAAGCACGAACTTCCTATCAAGTATGAGGAATAACAGGGAGAAACACTTATGGTAAAAGGAATAGATATTTTCAGAGAGCATTTTAACAATTTTAAGGACCAGTATACGGTTATCGGTGGATTCGCCTGCGACCTGCTTATGTCAGACGCCGGACTTGACTTCCGCCAGACCGTTGATATCGACATGGTAATTACCGTGGAAGCCCTGACTACAGAATTTGCAAAAGCATTCTGGGATTTCATTGAAGCCGGAGGCTACCACGCCAGGCAGCGAAGCACTGGCCAGCCTGAGTTCTATCGCTTTATTGACCCTGCCAACCCATCTTATCCTAAAATGATAGAGCTTTTCTCAAGGCCGCAGAATCATGTGAAGCTTCAGCCAGATTCCTATCTCATGCCCCTGCATATTGATGACGAAGTGTCCAGCCTGTCGGCTATCCTTCTGAATGACGACTACTATCATTTCCTTTTGGATGGAAGAACCATCACGGATGGTATCTCTATTCTGGATGCCGAACACATCATTCCCCTAAAAATGAAAGCGTGGCTTGATCTAAAGGATAAAAAGGAACAAGGGCTTCATGTAAATTCCCGTGATATCCGTAAGCACCGTCTGGATGTATTCCGTCTTTTTCCGCTAATCCGGGAAGACCTGAAGGTTTCAGTACCACACTCTGTTGGAGCGGACATCCAAAACTTTATTGCGCAAATGCGCGAAACGGACATCCGGCTGGAAGATATCGGAATTCACCGTTCAAAAGATTCGATTCTCGACATCTACAATAACATGTACATAGCAAATTAAATTCCAGCAAAAAACGAACTGCAAATAAGACTGCAAACGAACTGTAAATTGTATTATAAGCAACTGACGGTATTCATACAAGCAAAAAACCAAAGGTGGTGGACAGATGCCAAGACAATTCAAACAAGCACGGCTAATCAACAAATTAAAGATGACAGAGGCTGCCGAAAAACTCGGCATCTCTCAGCCGACCCTAAGCGCATGGGAGGGAGAACGCAAGTCTCCTTCCATTGACGGACTTGAGAAAATGTCTGATCTCTATGGTGTAACAACGGATTTTCTCCTCGGACGGTCAGAGCAGGGGATCTCGGTCCAATCTGTACCGATTGCTCCGGAAACCCTTCCAGTCTTTCATGGAAAACCGGTCTGGTCTGCGGAGTACGGATGGATGCTGGTTGATGCCGGCAATCATACTCTAATGCTCTCAAATGGACAGACCGTTCCGTTTGCTGACGCCAAAAGGCTGTTTACGCTGCCCCAGTTATTTTCCGAACCGAGCCTGCCATCCGGAAAACCGCTAATCTTATCTGAGATCCAGCAGTTTACCCGGATATGGCTGGAGCCAATCTCTCCAGACTCAGATTTGCGGAATGAATTGCGGGGCTGGTATCAGGTCAAAAAGCATTTTGTCCAAAATGAGTATGGGAATCGGTTTTATTTGGACACTTACGGAGCCAAATGGCTTGCTTTTTATCCTGAACAGCAATGAAGAAAGCACCGATACCGATATAATATCAGGCATCGGTGCTTTTGTTGTTTACGCTTTTGAACAGGCCGCCAAACAATATTCAGTTGTAAGACTTATGTTCAACCACGGACAACAGTGTAAGGAGAATTTTTATTCCCTCTATAAGGATACTGCACCTCCTCCCCTTCAATTCACCTGACTAAGCAGTGGACTTCTTCCATCTGCGTTTGTTGTGTAAATTGTAACAGGGAGGATTCTGCTTTCTTTCCCGATGTATCCTTCTATTGTCCTATTTTTTGTGAATTTTTAGCAGAGTAAACAGTAAAGATTTTATAGTTTCATAGGCAGGTGAATACTGACGATCAATCCATGTGGGATCGCACCAGAAAAGAAAACATCCCCATGATGTACTTTCACAATCTGCCGCACAATTTTAAGACCCAAACCATGTTCCGCTTCATCTGTCTGTTTTTGTGTACTGGAAATATCCTCGTCACTGTTCAAGGCGTTTAATTGCAGTTCACTCACTCCATAACCATTGTCCATAACGGAAAAAGTACAGCTTGCATCATTACTGCCAACAGAAATCTGTATTTTACACCCATCGGGATTATGGACAATACAATTTCTTATCAAATTATTCAGCATCCGATTAAGTAAAACCTGATCCCCGAAAATCGAGATGTTTTTACCGGGATTATCTTCTGATAATTCCAACTCGTAAAGTTCTGATAGACCATCATTCAATACCTCACTGACAACCTGACGTGCTAATTCTATCGGGTCAAGGCTTTGTTTTTGCATAGGCTGCATGGAATATTCTAATTTAGTTGTCAAATTCAAATCAGCCACTAAATCTTTTAGCCGTTCACTGTGTCTCCGGATTATCCCAGCCTGGTTTCGGACAGCTTCCGGCAAAGAAGAAGTGTCTTCTATTTCGCTTGCATATCCCAAAATCACAGAAAGCGGTGTGCGTATATCATGGGAAATTCCCCTGATCCAGTCTGCACGGGTATTATCCTTTTTCAGCAAATAGTCACCGGCCTTATTCAAACCAGCATTGATTTCTGCTAACTCGCCGGTTTCTTCCAGATGGACAGGCTTTCCAACTGATAGATGCCGAATGCCTCTCAAAATCGGCGCCATAGCTTTTTCTACCCGGCGGGCATTGCGGATAAACAAATATATCATCAAAAAAATATTGATACAGAATACCGCCGTTAATCCGAATAGCATAGGCCAAATATATTGCGCCTTGAAAGAAAAATAGTAATTCACAACGCTTTCTGGAGGCAAGCCGATCACCAAAAGCCCATCCTGTCGTTTTGCAATATTGGTCGGATAATCATCAAGATACCAGCGACTAAACATGGCAATATCCATTGAGGAATAATGGCGTGGTAATTCTTCCGGCAGATTTTCTTCCCAAACGACAGTGCCATCATCATCTAAGATCATAGCCCACGCTTCAAAATTATTCAGCATTTCTTTCGCTTGTGTATCTGCACTGAATTCCCCATCTGTTGCCATGATATGATTTGAAAAATCCTCGATTGGAAATTTGGATGTTGCCACATTACCTAAATAAGCTATTACAAAATAGGAAGCTACTAACAGTGCATTGACAGCCAGAAAAAGAACTATAATCCTAACTGTGGAAAATATATAACGGCGAAAAAATCGTTCTGATGTGTTCACGTCTGCGCCCCCTTAATATTCAGGCGGTACCCGATCCCCTTAATCGTCACAAGGGCAATCGGCTTTGAGGGATTTTCTTCAATCTTTTCCCTCAAATGCCGGATATGGGTTGCTAACGTACTCTCATATCCCTGCCAGAAGTCGCCGCAAATCGCCTGACACAGTGCGCCGGTAGTAACGATTCGGCCTGCGTTTTCATACAGCTTTTCAAAAAGTTGGAACTCCTTGGCCGTCAGTGAGATACTTTCCCCATTTCGTTGAACCATTGCTTTTTCCAAATCAACGGTTGCTGTATCAAAGAACACTTTGCGATCCTTCCCAGGATAGGCCCGCTTCAATATGGCCTGCACCCGGAATAATAATTCCTTCGGCAGAAATGGTTTCAACAGGTAATCGTCCGCTCCATTTTCAAAACCCGCAAATTTGTCCTCCGCTTCACCGCGAGCTGTCAGCATGAGAACCGGGATTTTGCTTATCTTTCGCAATTCTTTTAGTGTGGCAAATCCATCCATGCCTGGCATCATAACATCAAGGATCACCATATCCGGCTGCTTCTCTTTACATACTTTCAGAGCAGCTTCACCAGAGGATACCGTCAACACTTGCGTAAAGCCGGCTCTCATAAAAATGGATCTCACCATTTCCAACAGCTCAGTTTCATCGTCTACCACAAGAATCATTCTATCGTTCATAAGTCACCACCTTTTTTCTGTTTATATTATACCGCAAGATGGACAGATTGACTATTCTGGCCTTGAAGTCTCAAAGTAAATTCAAAGTTGGCTCAAAGTTATCTCAAAGTTGATGTGCTATGCTGATAACGAAAACAAAAAGGAGGCGCAAGCTATATGAGTGATTACATTATTGAAACGCATGATCTGACGAAAAAATACGGAAATCAGAACAGCGTTTCCCATCTGAATATTCATGTAAAAAAAGGTCGTATCTATGGACTTCTGGGACGCAATGGTGCAGGCAAGACAACGACCATGCGGATGCTGCTGGGACTGACAGCTCCCACGTCCGGTGAAGTGGAGATTTTCGGTAAGCCAATTCATGGCAATGAAAAGGAAATCCTGCCCCGAATTGGCTGTCTGATCGAGTCACCGGGTTTTTATCCCAATTTGACAGGAACGGAAAACCTGAAAATTTTTGCCGACCTGCGGGGATTGAAAAGCCCGCAATACATCAAAAATGCTTTGGAAGTTGTCAACCTGCCTTACCGGGACAAGAAATTATTTTCGCAATATTCTCTCGGTATGAAGCAGCGTTTAGCTATTGCATTGGCCGTCATGCACAATCCCGAACTGTTGATTTTGGATGAACCGATCAACGGCCTTGACCCCATCGGTATTGCAGAGGTGCGCGATTTTATCCGGGAATTGTGCGATGCCACAGGGAAAACGATCTTGATTTCCAGCCACATCCTTTCTGAAATTTCCCTGTTGGCTGATGATGTTGGAATTATCGACCACGGTAATTTGCTGGAGGAAGAAAGCCTAAAAGCGCTGGAGAGTAAAAACGCGAAGTACATCCATTTCTGCGTATCGGATGCACAAAAGGCTGCACAGATTATTGCCGCAACATTTCAGAGCAAAAACATCCAGCTTATGGATGACAAGAATCTGTATCTTTATGATACAGCCCTGCCTGTAGCGAGAATTAACCGCACATTTATTGAAGCTGGCATTGACGTTTGGGAAGCCCATCTCTGCGAGGATACTTTGGAGGATTACTTCAAGAGAATTACAGGGGGTGAGGGGATTGCTTAAACTGATCCAATGCGAGATGCGGAAGTTAAAGCGGAAACACTTTGTATCATTTGTGATTTTCGCCGCACTTCTGTTCCCAATTCCGTTTACGGCTCTTGTACTGGCTGGAAGCATGGGTAACTTTACCGGCTTTGAAGCAGTTTTCGGCTTGCTGGTTACTATGGGTATGCCCATCATGCTTCCGGCGGTTTTAGGTATCATTGCGGCCATGCTATTTTTCATGGAACGGGATAACGATACTTTGAAAAACCTACGCATTATCCCTACTTCCCCAGCTAAGATTGCTACCGCAAAAATCGCTGTGCTTTATATTTTGGGACTGATTTTTGCCTTTGCCACTATGGTTTCGTCAATGATTGGCGGCCTGATTGCCGGAAGCGAGCTGACAAACATAGCAGAAAACTTTAGCATAGCAATCCTTACGGCACTACTCTACACTACAAGCATTTTACCCGTTGTCATTGCGATTGTCGGCTTTAACCGTTCCTATATTTTCTCGGTTATCTTAACATTTTTCTATACGATGTTTGATTTTATGCTTGCGTATGGAGGAATGTTTGCCACGACTGACCCCATGATGCGGCTGATTACAAGCATCCTGCCAGCCCCTATCATTTACCGTTGGCAAGCTGCCCTGTTTGCTGCTCCCGGAACCCCTGCGTATTCTGCAATGGAGCCTTATTTTATGCCCTTTTGGCTTGTCACATTAACCATTATCATTATTGGGGTATTGTCCTATCTGGCAATTATCAGAATTTACAGCAAGCGTGAAAGTTGAGGTGAGGAAAATGACAAGTATTATAAGGACAGAATTTTACAAAATGAAGCGGTACTCCGTAATCTGGATTGGCGTAGCAACGATGTTTACCGTCGTGCTGCTTGCCCGGTTTATGGCAACGGCCTCTGACGGGGCAACCCATACGCTCATGAACTTTTCTTCCAGTGTGATTTGGAACAATTTAGTTCTAATATATCCTGCAACAATCGCATTGATCGCCGGATATATCATTGACCGGGAGCGTACAGACGACACGCTGAAAAATATTCTCACAATCCCTGTTTCCTTTCGGAAAATGCTGATTGGGAAACTGATTGCTGTTGGATGTATGGCGGTAGCACTTTCCGTTATCGAATTCCTGTTCACGCTCATTGTTTTCTTTGCCAGCGGATTTCCCGGATTTTCTATCGGCGGTATGGTACAGGTGCTTTTTCAGATGATCGGGATCAATATGATTTCTTATATTGCGGTCATGCCTATTATCGCGTTTACCGCACAGAGAAGTGGCAGCTTTATGGCCGGGGTTGGCTTTGCTTTCTTTTATGGTTTTGTTGGAATGATGGCCTCCGGCCACGGCCTGCGTGATCTATATCCTATTACAGCAGGCCTTACCGTAATTGGTTATCAGGATGGAAGCAGTGATCCAACAGGAAACATCTTGTTGAGCGTAGCATCTATCCTGTTTATACTGGCCGTGACATTCATTATCGTTTTCACAGCGAAAAATCGTGAAGTAACCACCGCAAAGAAAAAGAAGAAAAATTCTGGGAAAACGGTTCAAAAAAGAAATCATAGTGCAAGGTAGCCAGTTATGAAAAAAGCGATGATTGTATTGGGTATTATTTTTGCCTCAATTCTGCTCTTTGTTAAAATGGGCAGCAAAGAAAAAGAAATTTCATAGGAGGATTTTCAAATGAAATCAAAAAAAGTTGTAGTAGGCATTATTGCAGCAATATTAGTTGTCGTCTGCATGGGGGGCGCTTTTCTTGCGACCCAAAATGACGACTACTATACGCAAATAGATAACAGATGGGTACAGGAAATCGCTCCGCATGGAGCAATGAATTATAAATACACGCTGGCGGCCTACGATAAGAACGGAAATGAAAAGGACGTTGTGTTTGAAACAAGCCGTATTTTGACCGATGATGCGTTCCTATGTCTGAAAGTCAATTTTATTCGGGGTGTGGTGACCTGGGCGGAAGTAAAATATGAGGAATTGCCTGCTAAGGTTCAGCAGTATTATAACCAGTAGTTCAGAGGCCCTTCCAAACGGAGATAAATCAAATGAAAAAATATTTATCACTTTTTCTGTGTTTGGTATGCCTTATGCTAATGACGGGTTGCTCCAATACATGCAGAGATTTAGCATATGACACAGACATTGTTATTGAGAATTTAGTGGAAGCAAAAGACAATTTTTTTGATAGTCTTGCAGAAGCAACGGACAATATATTCCGTTTACTTGCGAACTTCTTTCATGGCTCTGATTGATGAGAACCATAAATAGCATCAAATACGTATTTGCGGTGACTTTGACAAAATCAAGGTCACCGCATTTTCTACTTTTCAAAAATCAAGTCAATCTTTCTGATGCAGCCGTTTGCCCCAACTTCCGTAGGGACAAAACCGACGTATCGAAAGCCTTTCTCCGCGTAACTGTCTATGATTTCCCTATGCTTTTCAACATAAGAAAACACCACTCCTTTTGCCGAATATTCGATATTAACATACTCATATTTTTTCATAGCAACCTCTCCTTACAATTCTTGTTTCAAAAAAATCCGATAACTGATTTGATACATTCCATAACTCCAGACCAACGCGATAAGCGGGGAACAGCATAAGAGGATAAACACCGTCTGATCTGTCAGCTCCACGCCCAGTATTGCAAGCAGCTTATATGCCCCAAAACAAATTGCTGCTGGAATGAGGAACGATACCAATAGTAAAACGCGCCCTTTTTCGGCTCCAAATTTAAACACCAGCGGGATTGACATACTTCCAAAAATGAGGGAAATTACCGTTGCCGCTAAGGTTAAAAACAGCAGTTCCACAATAGCGGCAGGACTGAATGTAATTTTGCCTGCTATGCCTCCGCCGATCAAGCCTACAGCCAAGCCGAATACACTTCCAATCGCACAAAAGATTGCTAAGACAATAAACTTTCCAATCACTAAATCCCTTTTTGAAATGGGCATTATCATCGCATATCGCGCCCATTTGGAGTTATCGTCAAAAGAAAAAGTGGTTACGATCATCATACTGCATAAGATGCCGCAGATGAAAATATATGTTCCCACACCAGAGGTAGGAATAAAAGCTACAGCAAACACCAAAAGTATAAACAGCATGGATTTTGTATTGTGTCCGATATTATATAGATCTTTCAATATAAGGCTTTTCATTTTGCCCGCTCTCCTTTCACATACAGCAGCAGAATATCGTCAATCGTAGCATCATCAACGACGGCCGCTTTATATTTTTTCCTGGCCTTTTCTTTATCAGCCACCAGCACATTCCACTGGTAATCGTCTTTGCGGTAAGCGAGGATCTCCGCTTTATCAATCTGGTCGAAACCGGCTGCACCGCATCGAATGATTCCATATTTGTAGCGCAGTTCATCCTTTGTCTTGCAAAACAGGACTTTTCCCTGATGAATAAAAGTAATATAGTCGGCAACCTTTTCCAAATCCGTGGTGATATGGGAGGACATCAAGATGGAATGGTTTTCATCCTGCACGAAATCCAAAAAGACATCAAGAATATCATCCCGCATAACCGGGTCCAGACCGCTGGTCGCCTCGTCCAAAATCAACAGCTTCGGTTTATGGGAAAGCGCCACAGCGATACACAATTTCATTTTCATGCCTTTAGAAAGTGTTTTGATTTCTTTATCCAAAGGAAGTCCGAAGCGTTTCAAATAATCCTGATACAGGTATTCATCCCATTGCTTATAGGCTGCTCCGGAGATCTTCCCCACTTTCGCAGGCGTCAATGTTTCATAGAAATTGATTCCGTCAAACACAACGCCTATGTCCTCTTTCAGCTGTTTTGATGAGGCTAATTCCTGTCCCCAAAAAGTAACCGTACCGTCATCTCTCTTAATCAGATCAAGAATTGCATTGATCGTTGTACTCTTTCCGGCTCCATTCTCGCCAATCAGTCCCATAATCGTTCCTTTCGGAAGGTCAAACGAAACGTGGTCCAGCTGAAAGCCTTCATACTGTTTCGTTAAATTTTCTACCTGTAAGATTGTATCCATAGTCACTCCTCCTCTTGATAAAACATAGTTAAAAGCTCAACTAATTTTCCCAACGATATTCCACTGGTTCTGCCAATATCAGCGGCCTCCTGTAAATGCTCTTCCGCTAACCGCTGCTGTTCCTCTTGATAAAAGTCTTTATTCTGTGCCGCTACAAAACTTCCACGCCCGACTGTCGTTTCGATAAACCCATCCCTTTGTAGATCTTCATATGCCTTTTGAACGGTAATAACGCTTACATGGATCGACTTTGCCAATGCCCGCATAGAGGGGATCGGATCGCCCGTCTGCAGTTCGCCGCTCATAATCATAGCTTTTATCTGTGAGGTAATCTGCTCATAAATGGGTTTACTCGTATTACTGCTTATTATAATTTCCACAGAATCCCTCCATCCGTCATATAATGTACTTATTAAACAAGTACATTATAGCAACTTCAGTCACAATTGTCAATAAGGGAATGGCAAGTGGCAAAATTCTTATGAGAACAATAACAAATGGGATCTGTTCTCTGGAAAAGGAGCATAAGCAAAACAAGACCACAAGGGAAGTAAAATCCTTGTGATCTTTGTTATGGTATTTCAAATTTATAACCGACACCGACAATATTTTTGATATATTCCAGGCTGTCCGGTGTTATCTTCAATTTTTTCCGCAGATTGCTCACATGGTTGCTTACCGCTTTGCGTGAGTAACAGGCAGCATCCTCATCCCAGACCAGCTCCATGATCAGCTCGTAGGTGAACACCCGCTGGGGATGCGTGATCAGCAGGGCAAGAATATCAAATTCTTTCGCCGTCAGTTCGACCACTTGCCTGTCCACCCGTACCAACCGCTGCTCCAGGCAAAAGTATAAGTCACCCATATGAATCTCTGTGAAGATACCTTCATTCTCTGTCAACAGCTCATAAGCTCCGGAGCTGATACACAGAATATCAGCTGAACCGCCATTCTGCTTTTCTTTGCCAAGAAGATAGTTTACTAACTCCTGCCGCTGTCTTGCATCCAACAGCATAAGCAGCTTCTCTCCGATTTTATCTCCCGGCTCAGATATTTCCAATACAGCTAATTTCCCAATGGTATCACCTCCGTTTCTTTTACAACCCTCCATCCTTCAACAATCTATGATAAACCATAAATATGACAACAGTCTGTCATATTTCATATCTTTTTTGTGCAATGAAGCCTTGCCCGGGCTTTATGCCCCTACCCTTTTCGCACTGACCTTATATACTTAAAATACTGTTCCGAATCATAAAAAAGCACATGACTCTTCTCGGTGAAAAATCAGGCAGCATCCGGCTTCTTCATAATCAAACTTGTCCGTTGCTTGATTTTATTGACTATAATCTTTGAAGAACAATAGAAATAAAATTCAAATATTTACCTCCGCCAGCCTCCATAGCTTTACGGTCACTGATTGCATACTCGTTTTCTTGCTTTAGCCAGTCGTTCCATACTTCCTCATTACTTTCCATCTCATGAATAGAAATTACCCTGGCCCCTTTGCAGTGGCGGATAATATTTTCCCAATACATTATATCGTGCATATAATCAAGCTGATCCGGCGTCCATGAGAGAAGTAATTCTGGTGGCAGATTACTATGACAATCTTTTTTCATTCCGGGAATGGCAATATAAATATAGCCACCATGTTTAAGATATGGGAGCAATTTATCGTCAAGGAATTTAGGATCTCGCCCAAAATAATTATAGGAATCCGTACTGATGATTGCATCGAAAAATTCTTCCTCAAACGGAAGTGCCGTGGCATCTGCCTTAACCGGAATAATCTGCTCATCGGACAGCCCCATTTTGCAAAAGAATTTTCGATTATCTTCCGGATCGCTCCACAAATCCGTGGCATACACAGTAAACCCATACTCTTTTACAAGAAAGAGGGAAGTCAGCCCCTGACCGCTGCCAAGATCACATACTATGGAGTTTTGGGGGATTTTGCAATGAAGTAAAAGTTCCTCCTCCAGTTTGATCGGATTTGGCCCCATAATTTTAGCCTGTAATTCAGGAATGTTATATTTTTGACTACGAATATATTTCATTTTTGTTTTCCCTTTCCTTTGTGTGAGATTCTATAAAAAAATCAATATGCTTTATTAGCCGTTTTTCAATATCCACATAAGATTCATTTTCATCTGACATATTGATAAGTAAAAAAAGCGGGGAGAAAAATTCTATTGCAAGTTGGTATGGGTCATTCTCCTTTAACACACCACATCTAATCATCTCACGAAAAATATCTTTTAAATAAAGAACAGGCCCACGCACAAGGCTATCCTGATACAACTTGTTTGATTCTGGATTACGATACTGCTCTAATGTGAGCATCTTACGATAATCAGCGGCAAATTCATTTGAAGTCCAAAACCTATATTGTGAAACGGCAAAATTTTTAAGATTTTTCAATCCGATTTTTTCATATTGTTCTGGTGCACAATCAAATACATCTTCTGGCACACCATATTTCCGTGCTATTTCATGATCCGATTGTGACATACGCGCGACAATACTGTTGAAAATATCCTTCTTATTTTCATAATGCTTATACAGCGCCCCTTTCGTAATTCCCAATTTTTCTGCTATTTTACTGACGGAAACTGCTTCATATCCGTCTTTTGCAAATAATTGCAATGCAACGGCCAATATTTTTTCCTTTGTATCAGTCATTCTATGTACCTCCTACAATGTAAACAATCGTTTACCTCTTCTTTTTGATATTATAGTAAACGCTCGTTTACTTGTCAAGAGGATTTTTATGAGCCAATCTGTGCAAAGCATTTCCTATCGTAAAAGTGAGAATCGCTGGTTCTCATTTATCATATTGTTTTCTGGCCTGCTCTAAAAATGCCTTGATATCATCCCGCAGCGTCTTTGGCTCTATAATTTCCGCTTTATCTCCCAAGCTTGCAAAAGTGCTTACGATCCACTCCGGGTATTCCGTATAAAAGGAAATGTAAAGAGAATTATTTTCTTCCCGGATATTGCTCTGGCCAAAGAAATCAATCGCCAGAAACTCATAGGATTTATCCATCCTGACTGTAACCAATTGCCCCACGCCATTTGAAAATACGCTCTGCAATACCGGGATTTCATAATCTGTCCGCTCCGTATATGTTTGCTCACAAAGCGCTAGCTTCGATATTCTGTTGAGCTTAAAAACACGGAAATCCTGCCTTTGTGTGCAGTAGGCGAAAAGATACCAGTATTCTTCCTTAAAAATGAGCTTATAGGGTTCCACGGTTCTTTTGGAGTATCCTTTGTTGCTGTAATACTCCAATTCCAACAGGCGCCGAGAGGCAATCGCAGAACGGATGATTTTGATTTTTTCAATGGTCGTATTCTTATGGTTCCAGGATGTGAAATCAATGATGATATCATTCTCCAGCAGTAGCTTATCTTCCTGCCCAAGACGCAGCTTCGCAAGCAGTGTCTTTATTTTTGAACTCTCATCAATGCTTGCAAACCCCTGTATGCCGGATACAATTAAATCTATGTCCTCCTTATTCAGGATTGATTTGCTGTATTTAAAGTTTGGCAGCAAAGATATGCCGCCGCCAATGCCCTGCTGTGTAGTCACTGGGAACCCTGCACTGGACAAATCCAACAAATCCCTATGGATCGTGCGCACAGAGACCTCAAAATACTCCGCCAGCTCCTGTGCCGTTATTTTTTCCCGCTCCAATAAAATACATAATATACCGAACATTCTGTTGCTTTTCATTCAAGGCACCTCCTCTGTCTATTTTACCGAAATAAGACATCGAATGTCAAGTTTCTGTAATAACAAACAGCTCCCCCTATTTGTGGTACAGTAGATCGGAACCTGTTTTGCCAAGTTAATCGCCCCGCAGCACGCTGACGGGGCATCTGAGCAAATTCATCATGCAATGCAAAAATCAAAATATGTATCCGGGTATGGCTCGTCCGTCAAGACGTAATGCCACCATTCATAACGATAGGCTTCAAATCCGCTGCTCTCCATGATATAACGCAAGCACTGCCGGTTTTTTGATTCCTCTTCGCTCAGACCGCTGGCGGCATGGTGTGACCGCTCATCCATAAAGTCAAAATCTCCGCCCATAGGAACAAGCATACCGCTATTCAAATGAAAAATCGTAAGGTCAACCGTACTTCCACGGCTGTGGCTGGATTGTGAGGCCACGTACCCCTTCGCAACCATCTCATTCCTTTTGATATTTGGATAGTAACGCTTTTTCGTCAGATTGTCTTCCGGTTGGGAAGCCCAATTCAGAAAACAATCCACTGCGCACTGGGGGCGATAGCCGTCCCATAAGAGCAAACCATATCCCAGTTTCTCCGCCATCTTCTGAGCCTTACGCAAAGCAACCCCCAGCTCCTTCGTTCCCATAACACGGTTTACCATGTATCCGTCTACCGGTTTCCCGGTGAAATTGTCCCATGTGGCATATTTGGCATCCCATCGGATTCCGGGAATCATTTCATCTAAAAAAGCAAAATTCTTTTTCATGACAGTTACCTCCTAAGTGAAAGTTCAATCAAGCGATCCAGTATTTCAGAAAGCGTAAAGCCGGCTGTTGTCATCATACGAGGATAGCGGCTATACGAAGTAAAACCAGGCATGGTATTCACTTCATTCAGCACAATGCAGCCGTCCTCCCGCAAAAACAGGTCAATGCGGGCCAATCCTCTGCAGCCAAGTATCCGGTAAATCTTCATTGCCGTTTCCTGAATCTGTTCTCTTACCTCATCCGGTAAGGCGGCTGGAACTCGGATGACTGCATTTTCAGATCCTTTCTCCGGCTGTGCTTCCTGATGAATCTTAAAAAAGCCGTGTCTCAGCTCAATCTGATCCACCTCGCCAGCCATGAGATCATTTCCGTTTCCCAGTATGGCGCAGCCCACCTCACTCCCGGTAACGGCCTCTTCAATCAAAATCTTGCTGTCGTATTTTCTTGCATCTTCGATTGCTGCCTGCAGTTCTTCTGCCTTGCATACCTTGTTTACGCCAAAGGATGAGCCGGAACGGGCAGGCTTTACAAAAACGGGATATACGAAATCCTCCGTTTCCAGGCGATCCCCCTCCTGAAGGATCAGGAACCCAGGCACAGTGATACCCGCATTTTTCACAACGGTATATGCAAGTGCCTTATCCATGCAGATCACGGAGCTTTGAATATCACATCCCACATACGGAATGCCTGACAATTCAAGCAAGCCTTGTATGGATCCATCTTCGCCAAACTTGCCATGAATCATCGGTAATACCACATCCACAGGCCGGATTTCATACCCTTTGTCTTTTTGTATCAGCAGACCATGCGTACTTCTGTCCGGCGAAAAAACAACTGGATCCCCCGCATATTGTTCCCACTCCAAACAAGGTTTTTCACACATTTTCCAAACGCCGGATTTTGTGATTCCAATATAATAAGGCTGATACTTTTTTGTATCTATGTTTGCGGCAATCTCCATCGCAGATTTTATCGAAACATTATGTTCCTCTGAACAGCCCCCAAACAGAACTGCAACTTTAATTCTAAACATTTCCCAGACTCCTTTCAAAATTCAAACAATTTCTAATGGTATTTCTGACCGTGTCAACCAACACCCGTTCCGTGTGATAGGCTGTGTGCGGCGTAACAATGACATTCGGCATTCCCTGCAGGACCGACAGGAAAGGATGTTCTATCCTTCTTTGGGTGCAGTCATGGTAAAAGATACCTTCTTCGCCTTCCAAAACATCCAGGGCGGCGCCGCCGATTTTCTGTCCTTTTAATGCTTCTACCAATGCTGCGGTATCCACTAAAGCGCCCCGCCCTGTATTGATCAGAAGCGCCTCCT
Source organism: Blautia schinkii DSM 10518 (assembly GCA_000702025.1). Lineage (GTDB taxonomy): Bacteria > Bacillota > Clostridia > Lachnospirales > Lachnospiraceae > Blautia_A > Blautia_A schinkii. Next base: position 167,772 of record JNKJ01000006.1, on the reverse strand, counting down.
CCTTCATCATTTCCAGCTCTTCATAGCCAATCATATGGCGGGTATCCTCCGCCAACGGGATATGCAGTGTAACAATGTCACTTTTTTTCAGCAGTTCATGAAACGAAACATAGTCTGCTCCTGCTTTTTGATTTCGGTCATACGCCAATACCTTACAACCGAATCCCTCCAGGCGCTCCATGACTGCCTGTCCGATTCGCCCAGTTCCTAACACACCCACGGTCATATCCCGCAGTTCTTTTCCGCGCAGGTCATTCAGGCAATAATTCTGCCTCTGGGTTTCACGCAGAATCGACTTTGTGCCGCGCATCAGCATAAGCATCAGCATGACGGTATAATCGGCCACACTTCCCGGCGAGTATTCTACTGTGCCAACAACCATACCCAGTAACCCAGCCGCCTGTATATCAATATGGTTAAAACCAATGCTCCGGGTACTGATATATTTTACTCCTGCATTTTTTAGTGCAAGAAGAATCGGTTCTGATAGCTCCGCTTTATGGCTTACGCTTACACACCGGCATCCAGCAGCTAATCCAGCATTGCTTTCTGATATAGAATCTTTTATGAGTGTGGCTGTAACACCAAGTTCATAAGAAATCTTTTGAAAAACCTCCATTTCGTCTGGCTCGCAGCCAAAAACAGTTATGTCTATTATTTTCTCCATTCATTTCCTCCTTATCTCGTTACTGGGCTTTGATTTTATCTAAAATATCAACACTGTCCTGAAACCTGCTTTCCTTTGTAGAGCCCATAACTACACAGATATAGGTTTCTCCGTCCATCACCGCTGCAGAAACAATACATGCGCCGCCAAGGCTGCTGGTTCCTGTTTTCAAACCGATAACTTCCGGACGGTAATATGGACTGTTCGGATCGAGAAGCTCATTGGAATTGCTGTAAGTGACCTCTCTTCCATTTGGCCATTTTTCATAGGATGAATAACTCGCTACAATCTCCGAAATGATAGGATTGTCCAAACATGCTTTTGCAATGATAGCAAGGTCGTAAGCTGTAGTATACTGCCCTTCGGCATCATATCCATCCGGAGCTACAAATTTCGAGTTTGTGGCGCCAAGGGCCACGGCTTTTTCATTTACCTTATCCATGAATACTTCAATCGCTTGCTGATTGGTCAGGCTGTTATCACCTGCAATGGCCTTTCCGGTATTGACTGCAAGGGTATAGGCTGCATCATTGCCGGACGGAAGCAGCAGGGCAATCAGGAGCTGTCTGACAGTCAGTGTATCACCCTTCATAAGCCATGCGGTTGACGAATCGCTTTGAATCATTTCAATCTCCGCACCTACTTTCATTTCATCCTCCGGGGAACAATAGTCAAGTGCTGTCAAAGCCATAATCATCTTAGCAGTGCTGGCCGGCGCAATTTTGGCTGTGCTTTTTTTCTGGTACAATACCTCATTTGTGTCTTTATTCATTACAATGGCGTTTGCCGCTGTGATATTTACCGAAATTTTGTTAGCCTGGTCGGATATGGCTGGCTCTGGAACTGAGGGTACTGCCTCATTCTGATCGTCGGTAAGCCACGAATAGTTCTTGTCTGTTTTTGTGTTTTCTTTGGATAAAAGGCCGGGATCTTTACTCTCCCCTAAAAAATGCACAACTCCAAAGATTACAGAAACAATGAGCAAACAAAGTATGACACATGCAGCCCTGTAAAAAAGCAATTTTCTTTTTTTGGCTTTTCTACGATTCCTTTTGTCATAGTTTCCATTATTGTTTTGATATTCCATCATTACCCTGAACTCCTTTCTGAAAGCAAAAAAATCGCCCCTCCTGATATAAAGCATATCAGAATAGAGCGATTTATGTTTTCGCGTTCTTTTATGGATAACACACGGTTTATCTCGGAATTTCTTACGAATTTCCTACGACGGGCAATGTAACCTCAAAACTGGTGATACCATTTTCGCTGTGGGCAGTGATCTGTCCATGGTGCAGTTCCACAATCTCTTTTGCAATGGCAAGCCCCAGACCGGCCCCGCCGGTACTTGAGCTTCGAGATACATCCAGGCGGTAAAACTGCTCAAAGATTCTTTCCAATCTCTCCCCAGGAATCGTATCCCCTTCGTTTATGATTTTGATGAGCACATGGTCTTCGGTCTGCCTGGCTTTCACCCGAATGGTGGTATTCTCATAGCAGTAGCTGACGGCATTTCTCAGCACATTATCGAACACCCGCTGCAGCTTGTTGGCATCGCAGGACAGCATCATGTCCGGCTGAACATCAAATTCACATTTCAGATTTTTCCCGGCCAGCATCGGCTTAAACTCATGCCCCAGCTGTTCCAGCATCATCGTCAGATTGATTTTGCTGTACACAAGCGTGATGTTTGAAAGATTAAACCTCGTAATTTCAAAAAACTCATTGATCAGTTCTTCCAGACGCTCAGCCTTATCCAATGATATGGACAGATATTTTTCCCTGAGTTCCTCGGATATCTGATTCTCATCCCTTAACAGGTTCAAATATCCTATGACCGATGAAAGCGGGGTCTTCAGGTCATGGGCCAGATACATGACAAGGTCGTTTTTCCTTTGCTCTGCAAGCTCAGCGTCCGTTTTCCGTTTCGTCAGGGTATGCCGTATGGAATTGATTTTCCTTTCAGTCGAAGCCAACTCCGGAGGCAGCCCAATATCGTTGGCATCCTCATTCACCAAAGTATCGATCCCCCGGTTGATCTCCTTAAAATATTTTGAAATACTGTCCAGATAACGGCGGAAGATCATAAAAAACACGCCCATAACCGCTATCAGGAAAAGCCATATCTCATACGCCTTAAAGGTTCTCAGATAAACAGCTACCGCCTCATCCCGATCATGATAGATAAAGCTGTCTAAAATGGCTACCACGACATTTGCAAAATTATCTTTTAAGATAAACAGATAAACACCCGCAATAATCAGAATGGAATATACCATCATAAGCAATATTTTAACGGACAATCTGTTTTTAAAAAGTAAATAGTCATCTTCATGACTGGTTTTATTTCTATTTTTCAATGGTATATCCCACTCCCCACACAGTTTTTATAAATTTCGGATTTCTTGACGGTTCCTTCATTTTCTCCCGGAGCCGCCCGATATGCGCCATCACAGTATTATTGCTGTCAAAAAACCGTTCACCCCATACTGCCTCAAATAATTCCTCCGTAGAAACAACCGTACCCTGACGCTCGCATAGATACCAAAGAATCGAAAACTCCGTTGGCGTCAGCTGAATCTCCTTTCCAAACAGGATACACTTATGGCTGCTTTTGCTGATTGTCATCCCTCTGATATCGTATTCTGTGCATTCAGCCTCCTGCTTTAAGCTGGGCTGCTTGTACCGCATGTACTGCCTCAGCTGCGCCTTTACTCTCGCAACCACTTCCAGTGGGTTAAATGGCTTCGTAATATAATCATCCGCCACGGACAGTCCCATGATTTTATCCCCGTCCTCCACTTTTGCTGTCAGCATGATAACAGGGAAGTAAAACTTTTCCCGGATTTTCTGGCAGATCTGAAACCCGTCTACATCTGGAAGCATGATATCCAATATGGCTAAATCCAGTTCCACGGATTCAATACACTTTAGTGCATCCTTGCCATTATAAAATTTATAAACGGTATATCCATCGTTTTTCAGATATACTTCAACTAAGTCGGCCAATTCTTTTTCATCATCAACCACTAAGATTTTTTCATTCATTGCATTACTCCTTACATTGCGATAATCTGTCTTTATTATGTGTCAAAATTGTATATGAAACAACAATAGCAGATTATATGTTTTTTATGGTGCTTCAAATTTATAGCCGACACCAACAATGTTTTTAATATAGTCCAGAGCATCCGGTGTAACTTTGAGTTTCTTCCGCAGGTTACTCATGTGATTGCTTACCGCTTTTTTGGAATAAAAAGTATAATCCTCGTTCCAGACCAACTCCATGATCAGTTCATAAGTAAATACCCTTTTGGGATGTGTGAGCAATAGCGCAAGAATATCAAATTCTTTCGCTGTTAACTCAATCACTTGTCCTCTCACACGTACAAGCCGCTGCTCCAAACAAAAGTATAGCTCTCCTATCTCGATCTCTGTGAATCCTCTATCGGCTTCCGCCTGTGGATCATGGATTTGAAAGCCGTCACATGGGCTATCAGCTGAATCGGTATCCTTCTTTTCTTCACTAAGAAGGTATTTTATTAATGCCTGCCGCTGCTGGACATTTAACAGCATAAGCAGTTTTTCTCCAATTTTATCTCCTGACTCAGAGATTTCTATCACGGCTAATTTCCCATATCATCATCTCCTGTTAGTGTAGGTCCATGCTCTATGAAAAAATTCAATTAAGCATTATAAAGCTTGCTATATTGTTTTGGAGTAACCATGGCGTATTTCTTGAAAAAATTAGTAAAGTGGCTTTGGCTGCTAAAACCAAGCTGATAGGTAATATTTGATAAATCTTCTCCGGCCTTCAGCATTTTTTTTGCTTCTGTCATTTTAGTACATTCAATAAAGCGATAAGGAGATATTCCCTTTTCTCTCGTAAACATCCGTATAAAGTGGTACTTGCTAAAACCCGTAAAGGTACTTAAATCGCATAAAGATATGTTTGAGGCGTAATGCCTTTCAATATACTCACAAGCACGTTCTACAATATCCGAAGCTTCTATTTGTTCGCACTCCAATGGTTGAGAATAATCTGCAACCAAATCACCAATAATCATATAAAGCAATTCTTCCTTTTGCAAATCGCAATATGAACCATTCTCAATCAAGTCAATCAACTCTGTGATTTGCGGAATAAGATCACTCTGATAAACAATCTGCGGTTCAAAATACGGACATATGGCAAATCCTAAACATTCCAATGTCAATTCTTCCATGCGTTCAGTAGTGATGTGGAAACATCTAAAATCCAACATTTCCTTTTTCAACTCCAAACAAGTATGATTATCTTTCGGGTTGAAAAGGAGCAGATCATTCTTTCCTATGGTGTATTCCTTACCTTGACATATTACTCGTCGGCTCCCGCTTTCTATATAGCCTAACTCATAGTAATCATGAAAATGCGGTGGCAAACTTTCAATCATTCCTGTCAGTGTTAATACCTCTATATTCAATTTTTCGTCAAAAACAATTTTACTGTTGGAATGATCCATAAGTCATCTCCGCAAAAATTACTCCAATAATATCATTATAGTTTATACATATGCCTTTTTCTTGCATAATGTTGCTGTTTTCGTTAAGGTCTGTCGAATACCGTTCATTTCCTCCTACAAATCATGTTCCAATTTCACATCAAACTTTTTAGCATAAAAATCTTGTTGCTCTTTATCGGAGATTTGGCAGCAAAATGCAGTCAATAAGTCCTGAACTTTTTTGTAAACATCCTCATCTTTATAATAATCTGGATATTCACTTATAATTACTTTGTGACGCTCCAGCATTTGTTCCTTCTCTTCATGAAGTTCTGGAAAAAGTTCATTGAGCTTCACCTCATAATATACGAGATCCATAAAAGAGATAATGCAGGTAAGCCGCAAGTAGTCTTGAAACGACATGGGAATCTGCTTCATCAATTTCTGCTTATCCCTCTGACTGCACAGCGATAAAAATAGCTGCTCCTCTTTCCTTGCCTCTTTTTCAAAGTTTTCTGATAATTCGTCTCTCGGCATATTTTATACTCCTATCAAACCTCCGATTGTGTCTCCAGTCATCAGAGCCGTCAGGCAATTTTAATTGGATGTATGATTATCGCACCTCTCACGCATCAACAAATCATTTGAATAGCAGAAACGGCCTGCTCATAGTCGGCACAGACTTGAGCTTTTAAAACAGTCAAGTTTTCCGGACGAACCCCCGCCCGCAACGCTTCCGTGAGCATACTGCTGGATTTACAGAGATCTGACAACCCCAGGTTTTCACAGACTCCTTTCAACGTATGGGCAGCGCGAAATGCCTCCAAATAATTCTCCAATAAAAGCTGCTCTATCAAAAGGTCGTAGGTTCCATCGTTTAAAAATTTAATGAGAAACCGCCTTATCATATCTTCACTATACAGACGGGCCAATACTTCGTCATAATCCCCGCCCAGCCTTACGTAACATTCTTTCAGGTCCATAAATATCTCCGCTTCTTAAACTATTGATTCTTTTTTATGAGCTCTGCGATCACTGATTTCAGATTTCTCATGTCAATGGGCTTAGGCACATGAGCGTTCATTCCTGCGTCCAGCGCTTCCTTAACATCTTCTGCAAACGCATTTGCTGTCATCGCCACGATTGGGATTATCTTCCCACAAGGGTGGCCGCAGCTCCGAATGGCTCTGGCAGCATCATAGCCATTCATGACAGGCATCTGGATATCCGTCAAAATCAAATCATACTGATCCGGTTTGGATTTCTCAAACGCCTCCAGCAGCTCCTGCCCATTGCTGACGAAATCACACGCTACGTTGTTCATGTTCAGCAGTTCCCGCAAGATCTCTGCGTTCAGCTCATTATCTTCCGCAGCAAGTATTGTTATGCCTGTCAGTATGTCATCGGGCGCCTCTGTATCCGGTATTTTTTGATCCTTTGCCTGAACCGTTACAATCGCCTGCTTAAAGCTGGTCAGGAAAAATGGTTTTGCCAGGAACCCATCAATGCCTGCCGCAAGAGCCTCTTCCTCAATCTCATCCCATTCGTAAGCGGTAAGAAGGATAATCGGAATATGCTCCGGCAGCATGGCCCGAATTTCTCTGGCCGTTTGAATACCGTCCATACCGGGCATTTCCCAATCCAAAAGCACAAGGTCAAAGAGTACGCCCTCCTGATGTGCCTGCCCAATCTGCCGGATGGCATTGCCGCCGCCCAATGCGTATTGCATCAGCACCCCGGTACCTTCCATGGCACGGACCACATTTGTGCAAATGTTTTCATCATCATCCACAACCAGTACACGGGTTATCCTGTGGTTTTCCCAAAATTCTTCATCTATATTCTGCTCCTGAATGCGCAGCTCCAAATCAACCGTAAAAAGGCTGCCCTCACCCTGTTTGCTCTTTACATCAATCGTCCCGCCCATCAGCTCAACCAGATTTTTTACAATCGGCATTCCAAGACCGGTTCCCTGTATCTGGTTTGTCACACTATTGATTTCACGGGCGAAGGGTTCAAAAATAACAGCTAAAAACTCCTCCGACATGCCAATACCGTTATCCTGAACCTCAAACCGCAGACGGACAAAATCTTTTGTTTTTTGCGGAAGCTGGGTTACGGTCATTTGAATCCTGCCGCCAGCCGGCGTGTATTTTACTGCATTCGACAGAATATTGATCAGCACCTGATTGATTCTCATCCTGTCACCGATCAGGTGTTCCGTTGTTACATTTTTCAGAAAAAGTTCAAATTCCTGCTGCTTTGCTTTGGCCTGCGGCCGGATCATGGTCCCCAGCTCGTCGATCAGTTCTGCCAGATTGATTTCGGTGATGTTCAACGTGGTTTTTCCGCTCTCGATCTTACTCATGTCCAGCACATCGTTGATCAGACCCAGAAGGTACTGACTGGAAGCCGTAATCTTACGGGTATATTCCTTTACCCGCTCCTGATCGCTGGAATCATGATTCAGCAGTACGGTAAGACCTACGATTGCATTCATAGGCGTCCGGATATCATGGCTTATATTATTTAAAAACGTACTCTTGGCCCTATTGGCAGCATTTGCTGCATTCAACGCCGTTTCCAACATGATCTTGTTCTGTCTGTCCTTGGTCCTGTCTGACAGCACGACGATAAATTTATCAGATTGGCCGTCACCCACACGATAAACAGATTCGTAAAACCAACGCTTTTCTGCTGTTTTTCTATGAGTACGCTCACTTTCCAGCGTAATCGACTGGCCCGGCTGCATCAGATCCAGCTCTGGGTAAGAAATGATCTTTCCACCTATGTATGCAGCTTTTCCTAGCGTTTTAAGATCTGCCGTGACCTCTTCCTTGGAAATGCCGAGCACACGATTCACGTTCGGCGTCACATATTCTACTGCATAAGACTTACTGTTGAGCATTAAAAACACATCATCTATATTTTCCGAAAGAATGCTGAATAGCTGTTCACGGTATTGTATATCCTGTTCCTTACTTTCAATACGTTTGCGGCTTTGCCGTTCAAAAAGCAGAAATATAAGTCCTATGATTAACACGATAAAGACCGCAAAAATAAATATTTGGGACGACTGCAGTATATGGTCTGTATTTTCCATAACGACACTGCTTGGAATTACAGAAATGATATACCACCCCTTCACGGCTTTTATGGGAGAGAAGGTAATGATGTTCTCTGAGCCGTTGAAGGAAAATTGAATAACGCCGGAGTGCCCCTTTGACAGGCTTTCCCTGAAGGTCTGAATATCCTCCTCATCATTTTCCTCTGCAATCATATCAAAAATATTTAAAAACGTCCGGTTACTGTTTTTATGGTATGGACGGATCAAAACGTCTCCGTTCTGATTTGTTATATAGGAAAAACCACTTTCATTATAAAAGGATATGGAGAACTCTTTTGAAAGATTAGAAACCTTCTCACCCTTTTGCATTAGCCCTTGTACTCCATCGGCAAACGTGAAGCATTCATAGACTCCCATGGTATTATGTCCATCGTAGATATTCAAATAGTTTTCCCTGATGCCTTTGCCGGAAAAGGTACGATAAAATTCCAGCTCCTCCGCGCTTAATAAGCGCCGCTCCTCCAGACGGTTTGAGTATAAGATTCCATTGCCCAGATCAACAACGGTATAATTGGATGTCTCTCCGCCCAGTAGATTCAGATTATTCTGTATCTTGCTTTCCTCATAAGACTCTATTTCCGACATCTTATTGACTAAACTCTTTACCCGTTCCTGTTCTATTGTAATATAAGTCTCAAATGCGTGCCCGCCCTGGCTGGTAATTTCCAGGGTCTGTTCTGCATTTTGCATCCACAGGGAGGTCTGAACGCTCTTCGTATAATAATAGCAGCCTAAAAGAATACTGCTAAGAATAATTACAATCAGACCATTTACCAAAAATCGTTTTATTCTCATTTCTATTTCCTCCGGGAGCTACTGTTCCAAAAGTCGGTTTAACAGGGTAGCAGCCTCATCTGCAGACATTCCCATTAACATCTGCTGTGTTATCTCAGAAAGAGAAGTGCCCAATGGCAGATTCAGCCTATAATCAGAGCCTATCACAATCTGCCCTCGTTCTAAACACGCAGAAGCGGGAAGAATCGTTTCATCAGTGGGGATTCTATCATCCTGCAGCGGCGTATAGGAGCTTTGGCTGTCACAGTATTCCCATATGCAATCCGGTTGGGTGATACATTCCACAAGCTGCATGGCCTCATCTAAATGCTCGCTGTCAGCGTTAACGCTGATACAGGTGTTCGCGTCGATTACGAGCACACCGCCATCATCCAGAATGGGAAAAGGATGCACACCATAAGAAAACTCAGGGTTCATAGCAGCTACTCTGGGAGTCGCCCAGCCTCCGGTCACCATAAACGGCCGGTCTCCTCCAACGAATAGCTTGAGGTCATCCGAAGTCTGATCTGTCGTCAAAGTCTCTGCGCAGTCGATCCATTTATAGTCGATCATTTCCTCGACCATTTTGACTCCCGGGCGCAGTGCGTTTGCCAATTCTTCCGGTTCACAATTGAATCTTTCGATTGCCGCCGCAGAATCCTGCTGGTAAACAGAATACAGCGATCTGGCCACAATAAGGTGTCTGAGTGAAGCATAGTTATTTGCAACAATGGGCGTCATTCCTTTTTTCACAAAATAGTTACAGACATCCATAAAATCAGACCAGTTTTCCGGAACTTTCTGTCCATGTGCTTCCAACAGATCGTAATTGATATACAATCCGTAGGCAGATATACATATCGGCAGGAAATATGCAGAACCGTCTTTGTTGATAAACTGCTCTTTCATAATATCCTGATACTTTTCAATCGCAGGCAGCCCGGATAAATCCGTTAATTTACCCTGCCCGGTCAATTCGATCACATGGTCATGATCCACCATAAACACATCGTCAAGCCCATTGGCCTGCGCCCGTCTTTCCAACGCATTCCAGTAGTCCGCCCCTTTCACGCCCTCGTAAGTTACGACAATATCCGGGTTCTGTTCCATATGGAGGTTCAATATGTTTTCAATCGCTGTCAGATTGAGTGCGTCTGCTTTATATCCAAAAACAGAAAGGAACAAATGCTCCTGTTCTGCAGGCGGTTCATTCTCAATCAGCATGACTTCACTGGAATACTGGCTGCAGCCTGACAGCAAGGTTAATATTAAAAAAATGGATAAAATAGCTTTATGTCGCTTCATTTCCTTGTCCTTTTCCTTCCATCAGACTGTTGCCCGCCAAGCGTTCCACCCGCAATCCCACTTGCTCTCTCTTTGCCTGATATAATAATTTATCTGCTATATTCAATAAATCCGAAGTTTTCCCCGGTCCGTAAACCCCACCAATACTGATAGAAAAGTGCAGCTGTGGATAATCAGAAAAAACGATGTTTTCAACGCAGGCTCTTATGGCTTCCAATTTTTTCTGCAGCACATGAAACGGTATCTCCCGAAAAACAATGAAAAACTCATCTCCGCCTAAACGAACAACATCGTCCGTTTTTCTTACACTGTTTTTTATGGCGATGGCTGCCTGCTTCAATGTCATGTCCCCAACCAGATGGCCATAGGTATCATTGACAGCTTTGAAATGATCCATATCCAGCATGGCTGCCGCCGAAATATGAAACATGTCACGCAGCTGCTCCTCGTAATAGCGGCGATTATAAACCCCGGTTAGGATATCTACATAAAGTCTGTGGTTATGAGCCGTAATATACTTTACCACGTCTTCTTTTCCATGACCGCCCAGCAAGGTTTCTTCTGTAATCTTATCAATCAGCTCCAGCGAATAGGGCAGACCGTCCACCTCCACATAAGTCGCTCGAACATGATAGATACACTCGTCTACAAACTTTAATTTGGTTAGGCTTCCCTTACTCGACATACATTTCGCTGAGATACAGTTTTCACACCGATCTTCTTTGCTCCACATGTCATAGCAGCGGTATTCTGAGTCTTGATGATTACCCGCCTCATCAATGTTAACTTGACAGTTTTTCGTGGCGTCAACCAATCGGACAACATCAAAGACTTTGTTGAGATACTGCAATAATACCCTGGCCTCCGGGCCGCTCATGGAACAATGGTCTGTTCGCTTTTTTTCATAGCGCTGCAGTTGTTCCGTTATATGGCTGGTTTCATTTATTGTGTTCTCAAAGTCAAAGGTATCTTTGGCCGTCAGATCCCGTTGGAGTGTATCTCCAATATCACACAGACATTCCAGTAACAAGGGATGGAACACTCCACACTGCCCATCAAAGATCATTTTCATTGCTGTATCATGGGAATACGCTGACTTATAACACCGTTCACTGGTAAGCGCATCATAAACATCCGCCAAGGCGACCACCTGTGCAGAGAGCGGAATGGTATCTCCCTTCAACCCATCCGGATAGCCGCTTCCATCATACCGCTCATGATGCCATCGGCAGATTTCATATGCCGTTTTGAGCAAAGGCTCATTCCGGTCAATGGGCAGATCCATGAGTATATTCGCTCCTGCCATACAATGTCCCTGCATAATCTGGTATTCCCCTACTGAAAGACGGCCGGGCTTATTGAGGATTTCTTCTGGAATGGCGATCTTGCCAATATCGTGCAGCGCCGAAGCCATACTGATCAGAGAAATATCTTCACTGGTGATTTTATTACTGCCGATTTTTAACATATACTGTCGAAGCAGAAGGTCAGTAATGATATTGATATGTATGACATGAAGCCCACTTTCTCCATTGCGGAATTCCACGATATGGGACAAGATGGAAAGCATGAGCCGATTGTCCTTTTCCTTTTTACTTATTTGTTGGGTAATGATCTCCATCAACTGACGTTGTCTTGCAAAGGATAAAATAACATTGGCTACACGGCGGCGTACAATCATCGTGTTATAAGGCCGGGCAATATAATCTGTTGCTCCAAGATCATACGCACGCTCTATAAATTGGGGCGCAGTTTCACTGGATATCATGATGACCGGAATCACATCAATCCAATGTAACCGGCCCATATGTTTCAGCAGCTCCAGTCCGTCCATCTGCGGCATTTGAACATCCAGCAGAATAAGAGACAGATTTGATACATGTTCACGCATTATTTCAACAGCCTGCACCCCATTCTCCGCTTCCAGAATCTCATATTCATCCCCAAGCATAGAGCCCAGCATCTCACGATTTAATTCAGAATCGTCCACAATTAAAACCCTTAATTTTGGTCTGACTTTCAACATATCATCACTCCAGTGAATTTCTTATATTACTTTTTTCCGCACCAATCTGCTCACCTTTGCAAATAGGTATGAGAAAAACTTTACGGCCTTTTCAGCCGCACCTCTTAATTTTTATTTGCCAACGTTTCATTTTTATTTTACTATGATACCCAATCATGCACAAGTAGAAATTACTGTACTAACTCACCCATACACCGCTTTGCTTCAAGTTCCATTACCACTATTCTGAATTTTGTAGTATACTAAAAGCAATATGTGTTTGAGCTTTAGAAAGGGCATTTATATTATGAAACGACAGGAAACTCGTTTTTCTTATGTATATGAAGATTTAAAAAAACGTATTGTTTCAGGGCAATTCCAGCCCGGCAGCAAACTCCCTTCTTCCAGAAATCTATGTGAAGAATACAATGTGGGGATTGCGACCATTACGCGGGTACTGGATACCTTAAAGGCTGAAAAATTTATTGATATTCAAATCCGGCAGGCCCCCGTAGTCCTTCCGCACAACTTAACAGGTCCTGGAGTATCTACTATCTTAGAGCAGCGGGATTCTATCTTACAGGTATATGAAACATATGGGCGATTATTGCCCTATCTGCTTGTATTCGCCGCGCATAAATGTTCGGTTGAGAACATGCCTCATTATCGGCAGGCCCAAAGAGCGGCGCAACAGGGAATCTGTTCAGAGAGCTGGAAATCCCTGATTGCACTGACGAGGGATATTTTAGGCTTCAGCCACAATCCTCTGTTATGTGATCTGCACACAGCCTTTGAGCTTCAGGGGAATTTCGCATACTTTTTAGAAAAATGCAGCTTTTCCCAGGATATTATGTACCGTAAGCCAACATTTGAACCCCAATCCATCATTGATGTATTATCAGAACGCGATCCAGTCGAACAGTATCATCATTTAAAAGCTCTCTATCAGGATATGTCCGCCATCATTACAGAAATATTCATACAGATGTCAAACAGCGTTACCCAGGTGCCTGCCCAGGTGCCGGTTTCATTTGAATGGAATCCCCTCAGAGGAAAGGATTACTACTATACCCGCATTGTCCGGGACTTGACGCGAAAAATAGGGACAGGCGTCTATCCGGCAGGAACTTATTTACCCTATGAAGCACAACTGGCAAAACAATATGATGTGTCTGCCTCTACGGTCAGAAAGGCATTGGGCCTGCTGGAACAAAGAGGCTACACAAAAACCTTAAACGGCAAGGGTACGATGGTTCTGACTCCCGATCAGATCAACACCGAACAGGCTCTTCTGGATTTTACTACGAAACGGGACACCCTTATATATCTTCATTCACTGCAGCTTATGGTGCTGTTGTCCTATCCAGTCGCTGCCTATACGGCGCCGCGATTTAATGAGGATGATTTAAAGCAACTGGCTATTCATATCAAGAAGCCAGGAATCGCTCTCACAAGTTTATTTCAAATGATATTAAAACACCTGTCACTGGAACCATTACAGGTCATTTGGCAGGAAACCAGCCAGGTCATAGAATGGGGGTTCTATTTCGCATTTTATCCGCAGGGAGCCGATGTAATCGGACGCCTCAATGAAATCACCCGTAGGGCATATCGCTGCCTGCGTTCAGGAAACAACGCCGGGTTTGCTGAGTGCCTGGCAGACTCTTACCGTTTGATTTTAACTTCTGTTCAGGCACATATGGTTGAGAAACACCATTTTACCGAAGCTTTATCTGTACAGGTCCCTGACAGGGATTCCTTAAAATAAGATGCAATCAGTTGGGATGTGGAAAATAAACACACACATTCCAACTATTTTTCTTACGGTGTTTGCCGTTCTGCCTGTCAGATTGCCGCTGAGCGGAATAAATCTTAATCATCTCGATGTTTGCTCAACCAATTCATAGCACATATCGTGAGTATCGAACTCCCAAGGGACAATATATCTTCATTAAACACAACGCCTTGATTATGCATGGGTTTACCATACGCTTCATTTTCCTGGTTGGTACCGGCGCCTAATAATAAATAGGCAATGGGCACCTGATAGCTAAAGGAAGCAAAGTCTTCGCTGCCCATACCTCCCTGAGGCAAGATCCTGACTTGCTGAGGGGCAATGAATTGCTTAATGTAATCGCAAAACTCATAGATCATCTCATCGTTGTTTATCAGAGGCGGCGCACTGGATAATTCCGTTACAACTGTCCTTCCTCTGAAGGATTGGGCACACAGATTTGAAATTTCTTGAATTCTTTCAAAAATTCTATCCCCTGTTTCTTTATTTTTGTAACGGATTGTTCCCTCTAAAACGACTTTTTCAGGAATAATATTGGGAGTTTGTCCACCGGCAAATTTACCAATCGTTAATACACAAGGGTCTTGCGCCGCCACTTCTCTCGCTGCAATTTCCTGTAACGACAGGTAAATATGTGCCGCGATATTAATTGGATCAACCCCATTTTCAGGCATCGCTCCGTGACAGCCCACGCCGCTTACTTCAATGCGAAACAAAGTGCAGCCAGCCATGAAATGGCCAAGACCACACAGCACCATATTGCTCGGCGTACCAGAGTTTACATGAAGCGCCATGGCTGCATCTACCTTTGGATTTTCCAGAACACCTCCCTGAATCACAGCCTTCGCCCCGGTAAAACCTTCTTCATCCTCCTGAAATAATAATTTTACTTTTCCCTGAAGCCGGTTTTGATACTTTCTAAGCAATTTTGCAGCACCTAACAGCATGGCGGTATGCATATCATGACCACAGCCATGCATGGCTCCGTTTACACTTTTAAAGTCTAAATCAGTTTCTTCCTTAATGGCTAAGCCGTCCATATCTGCTCTAAGCAGCATAGTTTTACCAGGGAGTTCGCCGCTGATCGTTGCCACAATTGAGCTATTGGCAATGTCCTGGGGTTCATATCCATACGCAATTAGCTTCTCTTTCACAAATGCTTTGGTATATTGCAGCTGTATCCCAACCTCAGCATTTTGATGTATTTCTCTTCTGATTTTTACCAACTCTGGCTGTAATAATTTTGCTTGCTGATAGATTTCATTCATAGCAATTCCTTTCCATGTATATTATTCAAACCCAACTCTTCTCCATATTAAAAGCCTTACATGCCATTTATCTTCCTGACGGTGTTTGCCGTTCGGATTGTCAGTTTGCCGCTGATATTCGCACTTGCCGTCTCCCTCCACCAGTTTGTCTTTTGATAATCCTTCCGGCTGAAAGACCAGAATACCGCTTCCTTATAATCCTGAATCTTTTCCAACCCCTCCCTGGGTTCTCCGATCTCGTCACGCACTTCAGCAAATGTAGCCGGAGGCATAATAAAAATCAGATTATCATAGATTTCCTTATTTTCATCATCCCACCAGTCAGGCGCGTGTTGCAAAATATCTTCGAGATCCTCTTTTGATATGACGAAAACCGGAATATCCAGACCAAACCACTTTTTTATCGTTGTTTCAATCCGGTCTGTAAGGCCCCCTATATTCTCTTCATCACTTGAAAAAATCACATTGCCACTGTTCAGATAGGTCTTAACCGCTCCGAATCCAAGCTCCTCAAAAGCTTTCTTTAGTTCAGCCATCGGAACTTTATTTTTGCCACTTATATTGACACCGCGCAAAAGCGCAATATATCTCGTTGCTTCCTCCATATAAATCTCCATTTCATCTTATTCTGATATACCTTCAAGGACGGAAAGATCTTGCTTGTCCTTATCCCTTAGCTCATATTAACTGCTGAAGTATTTCTTGTATGTTGTCCGTTCCCTTTATGCCTATCATTGGAATAGATATGTTTTCTCGCAAAAGCTGGCGAAAAATTTTTTCTATAAACAATCCCATACCATTGATTTCTGCGTCATTGTCCGATGTTGTTTCGACACCACAATTTGGAGAACGATTTGCCCCAATAATACCGATAACTTCAAATCCATATTTCTTATATTCCATGATATGTTGCACTACATAATCAGCCAGGCTTGTTAGTTTCAAATTCGAGTCGGCATTTTGCATTGCTGAACGTATGCGTGTATTCTCTACCACTACCGGGCTATCAGCGCCATGAATATTTCCCCTATCAAGTCCTAAACAGCAAAACTCCGGACAGGGCATTTGGACAATACCAATATCTGCATTTAAGAAAAAATCAACAACATCTTTATTTGCTGCCGGATAAATCGCCGTTCCATCAGAAATAGAATTTTGATTTAAAAAACAATGCGCAACAAAAACAACCTTTTTACTTCTACCATCATTGAACATAATATATACTCTCACAAATTTTAATTATTAACCCGAAAGTCAGTGTATGAGTTGTTCCAATCACTTTTACCAATTTCCACCGTGGAACTGTACCGTCATCGCCCTAATACTTATCCATTGAAATAATCTTATCTTTCTTTTCTAGTCATTGGTGTTATCAATCGTTTTCAAATTTTTTGCCTTCTCCTGCGCTGTATTGCCTAATTTTTCATAGGTACAGATGCCATCTTTCCAATTTTTCAGGTTGCGAAGTCTTGCTCCGTGATCACCATGCTCTGGATCATCAAACAGGTCTCTGAGCTTTTGGCAGGGCATATCTGAGCATTCCCCACAATGTTCAAGCCCCTTTTCAATACAGCATATCGCTTTATCGCACTTACCCCAAAACATAATTCCTCTATTGGCCTTACAGCCCTTACACCCGATTTTATCTTTCCATTCACACACGCCGCAATATGTACCACAAAAGGCTATCATTTTTTTATTTATCATCGAGACTCTCCTTTATTCCTTAAATTGCTGCCGTTTGTAAATTTTAATCCAACTTTCCTATTTCAGAAAATTAAAGGATTTCAGATTTACATTTATCAATTTTGCAAACTGGAATTGTTTACACATTTTCCGATCCCATTAAACTTTATTTCTTATCCGCAGACTTGCTTCAATGTGCATAATCCAATGACGCGAAAATGGCATTTGGATTAAACCTTTTAAATTCTTATTGCACCAGTAATCAATGAGCCAGACCGCCTTTTCATCTTCACTGACTACACCTAATGTGCGGATTGTTTCTTTGTCCTGTTCCGTATATTTTTTCTTCAAATCCTCAAATGTGAATTGCTTTAACAATTCAGATGTTGATTGATCCACATCATACACATATTGGTAAAGCTCGCTTAAATCAAGCTCCTTAGAAAAATCGGCTATTTCCTGCTTTACCAATTCATTCCCTGTTGTAATGATCGGGGAGCGCATACGTCTTTGATAATTACCCGCAAAAAATATCTGTTCGTCTTTTACAATAACAGAATGTGCAACAATATCCTCAATCCGAAAAATATGATAAAGTGAGTATGCTATTGTTTTGCTGTGGTAGCCCTCCGCATTGATAAATGGAATGGCACACATCTGCTCTTTTGTCAAAGTTTTTTCAAATTCGGCTATCTGCCCTATCAGTTTTTCACGCAGTAACAGCAATGTCATAATCCCGTCACAAAAACTGTTCCTGCTATTAATCTGCATTTGCATAGTTTTATTAAGTTCTGACCATTCTTTATTCATAGACATTCTCCATAAATTGCGATTTTGTTCAATTTGAATTTATCAATCATACTTTTCAATGTTTATAGTTGCAATCGCTGATTGATTAGGTTCTCCTGTTTTCAGGTTTTGAGGGGCAGGAATTAATATCATAAAGCCATCTTTTCTGTATCGCTTTTCATATCCCTGTGCATATTCTTCCCCAACAGAAATATGCTGTACCTGTCCGATAAACATGGGAGTAATACCTGCACCGCTTAAATCCCGTACATCTTTCAGCGTACATTCCGTGTTGACAAATGCCTCCTCAATAGCTGGCGAGTGAATTGTTTTTGCCTTGGACACTGATTCGTCATTTCTTACTTTTCGATTGAAATAAACGGAGGAAAGGTATCGGAGCTATCGTTACGCCGCATAGTTTTTGAGTCCACATCAAAACACTTGCCGTTGTATTCATAGTGTAGCTTATTAGCTTTAACATAAAAACGATGTTCCGATTGAAATGCAACGGGCTTAAAATTCCCTTCTTGTATCGGCTGATCCCGATACAAGACCTGATCTTCCGATAACTTCAGCACATCATTTTCAAGACGCACATCATAAATTCCACTTACGATAGCCTCTGCTGCCACATTTTTCCCTGAAGCTGAAATGAAACGAAAACAGCCAGTCAAACTATTCGTGCTTTTTCGCTTCGCCAGTTCAAATCGGAACAGGGATACACCACTGAAATCTTTTCGCAATTTTTCCCGTTCTCCATCCTTTCCCATGAGCCATATCTTCTCATTAGATACAATAAACATATCCAACTGAAATCCGCTCTGAGAATATTTTAGATTAGAGAAAGATATTTGATCTGAGTAAACGCCCTGCAACACACCATTTTCAAGTTCGTAAACTAATTCCTTTGTAAACAGCGTTTTGCCATCCACATTCGCTTCAATGAAGTTGATGATTTCATTCATTAGCACCCGACCATCCTTTCAATTTGAAATACACCTTTTCCACCAAGAACGCATAAAAGCAACTTAAAATTTTCAAGCCCCACAACTTCTGACTTTTTTTCCCGCTCAGCTATACAGCAGCTTTTCTAAATACTCGCCAACCGCTATGAGATGCTCGTCCAGATTTCTGTTGCGTTACTCACCGACAGACCTGAATTGATTTATACAATAATATCCTGGATAAACTGGGATTTACCTTTCAAAATTTTGCAAGATATTTTTCTAAAACATCCACAAACTCACCAATATGAATCCCATCAACAAATGAGTGATGTGCCTGCACAGAAACAGGCATTATCCATCTGCTGTCTTTCTCATAATATTTTCCCCAATCAAAAAGCGGTGTTGCATTATCTTTTTTACCCGAATTAGTGTGGGAAATATGCGTATATGTTACCCACGGCATGGGAGAACATTGAAACACATCATTTCCTAAAGGTCCCGTAAAATACTCTTTCTGTTCATTTGCCACTTTTGTTGCCAGTTCACAATATTCTTTCAGATCATCTATCATAGGTACATTGACTACCTTGAACAATTCTGTTTCCTGATTAAGATATGTAAATGCAGTATCTATCTTTTCAAACAAAACAATCTGTCCGTCAACAAACCGATAACGAAACGCCTCTACTTCATTTGCACATTTGCAAACTGCATGTACCATTGCCAATGTAAAAGAAAGTCCTTGCTCCTTTACCATACGCCTAAATCTTGTAATATCTGCTTCAAAGGTTACGCAAAATGCTGGTTCAACACTGTCTCTAAAAATCATACAGTGCATTGCCCTATCCCATGTTTTTTCATCAATTACTTTATATTTATTTGCCATAGATACATTTTCCTCCAACTTCTGATTTTATTTCACATTCAGCTGTTCAGCAGCCTTTCTAAATCCCCGATGGGAACATTCATTCTTTCCGACACTTCCTCCATCGTCATGCCGGTATCCAAAAAACGTCTGACCACCATTTTCATATCCCCACCAACCCCTATGAGATGCCCAGGATCTCTGTTGTGTTACTCACCGACAAACCTGGATCTATAACTTCTGTATTTCTTTCAATGCTTTTTGAATATCCTTATAAACTAACGGTTGCATACTGTCATCGTAAAAAGATATGTCTGCCTTCTGTAATGCTGAAAGGATATCATTTTTTAGTTCCAGCTTATTCTCTGCGATGACCGGCAATAGCTCTATACACTGCCTTGCCGTGATCGGTTTCACATCTGTTATATGTTTCAAATAATCGTCAATTACTTCATCAATCTTATAGTCTTTATCCCATTTCGCATTATAAGCAATCAAGATAATGCCTCTTGTACGTATATAGGAATTATCGCTGTTAAGCATATCGCTCAATCTGTCCATATAAGGATAGCCATGGTCTGTTTCCTCACTTTCTTTTTGTAATTCCTGTAACGCCTTGTATGCCACTTTATTATTTTTATCAAATAGCAATTCAAATGTTTCTGCTGTATTCATTGACATAGCAATGCCCATGCCTTTCGTTTTTTGTTTTGGTCAATTTATAGACAAACTGGTAGTTATCACATTACACAAAGTGTTTTCGTACCATCGCCGAGTAATTGTTGTATTGCTGAAAACCATACCGTTCATAAAATGGAATCGTTTTCGGGTCAGACGGCATAACCTTTACATATAAAAGGCTTTCAAAGCAGCTCATAATCCGCTTCATCAGTTCATTTCCAATATGTAGCCCTTGATATGACGGGTCTACCAAAAGATAATGCAAAAAAGCAACCGTTTCACCATCATCCAATGCACGAACAAGACCTACCAGTTTATTTCCATCCCATGCCGAAATTACATGAGAGGAATTTTGCATAGCACGAACAAGTTTTTCAGGATAATTTCCGGATTCCCATTCGACAGACAAAAACAATCCTTGCAGCTCTGCGGCAGTAAAAACTTTTGTTTTCTTATACTCGATATTCATAAATTGACCTCTTTCAAATTCTGATTTCACGTTTCAAAATTATATTGCTCCTATCATACCTGCTTCAAATAAAGTTTCAAATGTATTTACTGCACCTCCATGCTCCACAATCCTCCCATCAACTACCTTATCAACATTAATGCC
Source organism: Blautia schinkii DSM 10518 (assembly GCA_000702025.1). Lineage (GTDB taxonomy): Bacteria > Bacillota > Clostridia > Lachnospirales > Lachnospiraceae > Blautia_A > Blautia_A schinkii. Next base: position 146,772 of record JNKJ01000006.1, on the reverse strand, counting down.
AGTAAATACCAATCGTTTGTTGGTTGGCTTCATTCCTAGCCATTCACCTTTATGTGTACCCTCCATTACAAATTCAGAGATGACATAATCACCATCACAAAATTGCTTAATAATCTTCATCTTATAATCGGGATATGTCTGCTTTGTTGCTTGTATGTGCTCTTTCATACCTTCAACGCCAACTGGAATCAGTCTTTCTCCTATTTTCACACAACATTTTTCATGGACAAACTCTGCTACTTTTCCAATTTGATTTTCAGATATGATAATTTCATAGAAATATTTTATTTTCTCCACTGAATCCATTGTCCTACCTCTCAACTTTCCGCTTTGTTTATTCCTTCACCACATATTAGGTATTCAGAAGTTTGGTCAAATCCTCAATAGAAACATCCATCTTCACAGAGACTTCTTCCATAGTCATACCTGATGCCAGAAAACACCTGATCACCATTTTCATATCCTCGCCAACCTCTATGAGATGCCCATCCAGATCTCTATTGTGTTACTTACCGACAAATTTGAATTGATGAAAGAGGGCCTATATTGAAATCCAGTATCGTTGAATAATTCCACTTTCACTAAGTCCTACTGTATCAGGGATTTCTTTTTCCAACACGCCCCCATTTTTTACAATCGTTTTTTGTGATGCTTCATTCTTTTTATCGCATGTTAGTAAAACTTTGCTTTCTCCAAACTCACGACAGATAGGTAAAATCAATCTTAACATTTCGGACGCATAGCCTTTCTGCCGTTCCGATGGACGAACACTATATCCGATATTACCTCCAAAATTAAAGAGGAAGTCGGATAATGGGTGTCGAAAATCAATCATGCCAACAACATAGTTATCTTTTTTTCGTATAGCCAAAAACACTTCTGATGGAACATATCCGTCCTTGTATTTTGCTTTTAATCTTGCTTCAAAATCAATCCATTCCTCAAATGATTGTACATTTTCAAGACCAGCACAACCGTCAAAACTATCTCCATTTTTTGACATTTCTTCTTTATATGACATAACTTGGTCTGCATATTGTTTAGACGGTCTGACTAACAATATTTTACACATCGCACTTCTCCCTCCAAAATCACGATTGTTTATTCCCTTACCATATATTAGTTGTTTAGAAGTTTTGTTAAATCCTCAATGGATACGTCCATTTTCGCAGATACTTCTTCCATCGTCATTCCAGAAGCAAGGAACCGCTTTACTACCATCTGCATATCCTCTCCAACCTCTATGAGATGTTCGTCCAGATCGTAGAACCGGATCACACGCTGCCCCCAGCTATGCTCAATGACTTCTCCCAGATACTCAATCTCCGGGTATTCTTTCAGCTTATTCAGGAAGCCATCGAAATCCTGCTCCTCAAAAACCACTTCTGCATTATTGGATTTCTTCAATACTTTTTCCTTTGGTATATTTACCAGCCAGTCAAAATCCTGCTGTAATGCCAGACCGCAGGTAAAAGCGATATTCTTTCCGTAATCCTGATAGACCTCTAGCCCGAACAGTTCCTCATAAAACTTTTTTGCGGCGCTGATATCCGCTACCGATATAACTGTACATACATACTTCATATAAATGCTCCTTTCAAGCCTCTTTCGCTGTCTTTAGTTCTGATAAAGCCTTTTGTATAGCACACAACTAAATGAAATTATACTGCTTCCTTCTCTTTATAGCCATACTGCCCAATCTCCATAGTCAAATGTACCGCTGCCGTGATGTAATTTACCATCTTCCCGTAACTGCCTGAACGCATTTCTCATTCTACTTAAAATCTCCGGCTGAATATCCAAGCTATGATGCGCAGGAAAAACCTTTTTGACCGGAAGCTCCGAAATCTTTTCAAGAGAAGCAAGGTATGCGTCCGGGTCTGTTGACGGATAATAGGCAAATAAAGTGTCCTTGTAAACCAAGTCTCCGGTAAACAGATAACCTCTGTCTGATTCCCAGAAACACATATGCCCCGGAGCATGGCCCGGGGTATGCAATACCTGTATATTCCGTCCACCTAATTCAATATTCTCTCCATCCTCCAGCACCTTTGTTGGCGTCCCTTGGAAAAACTCATAAGTGCCTGTATCGTAACCGTCTGGTAAATCGCAGCGGTCTGCCACCATCTCTCTGATTGTTTCTATTGTCAGCGGGAACTCACCGTTCAGCCAGTTCAATTCTTCCGCATGGGCATAAAAGTCCGGAAAATATTTATGGCCGCCAATATGATCCCAATGAATATGGGTGGCAACGGCCGTAACAGGCTTATTTGTCAGCTTCATGACTTCATCATAAATATTGCAGATTCCCAGACCCGTATCAATCAATAAGCTGCGGCTGGAGCCATTTAACAGATAGCAATGCGTCTCCTCCCAATGCCGGTATTCGCTGATAATATATGTCCCTTCATCAATCTGATCAATCGTGAACCACTTTTCCATTTGCAAGCATACCTCCATAATTAATATCTGATTCCCTTCGCAGAACATCACTTATTTTTCTGCAAAGGGGCGTTTATTACTTTCATTTATCTATATTCTCTATCTTTTTCAATACTTTATTAAATGATTGCAGTATTGAAGTCCTCACTTTTTCTTTCGCAACTTCAACTCAATATTGTTCTTTGCTGCCGCTTCCTGAAGCAGTCCTGCGGCAAAAGCGCTTTTTTCCTTGAGCGTCAGTGTATCCAAATCGGCTCTGTTCTCAATTTGCCTGAGTACCGCCTGCAGCTCTCGCAGGTCCAAAAGAGATACTGCTGTACAAAACAGTGTCTTTTTGCGCCCGTCATTAAAATCGGACAGGAGAATGTCCAGTATTTTTGTCTTTTCCACCTGCTCCGCATTATAAGCTTCTATTCCCAACTGCCGGGCCCTCTCCATATCAGATTTCCGGCCCTGGTGTGTCATAAAGGAATCAAAGTCATCCATATGCTCGTATTTTGGACAAGGGTATTCATCGCACTGAAAGCAGTATTCCACACTGTTATGCTCCATGCTGCATCTTGCAATTTTACAGGACTGATTTCCCTCGCCGCCCCCGCAGCCTGGGCAATATTTATTTAAAAACATGGGGCAAAGCCCGCAGTTCAAGCCGCAAAGGGAAAATAATTGATTTTGTCGGTTAAATCCTTTCATGGTATTGGCGCCTCCTCCGGTTCCTGGTTTGTATTTTTCATCAAGTAATTTTTTAATTCTCTTACCGTTTCAAAGGTATAACCGGCATTGATGCTTTTCAATTCTTCTGCCTTCACAGTTGTTCCCCACAAAGCAGACAAGCATATGACTCCGGCTTTTCCCGCCTCTGACACATCTGATACCGCATCCCCTATATACACACATTGCGCGGGAAGCAAATCATATTTTTTTAGCAACAGCTTCAATGACTGTGCCTTAACATTTTCACTTTCACTGCCCGTTAGGATTTCATCAAAATCATGTTCCATCCCAAACTCATTCAAAGTAATCCGGCAGCTTCTTTCGCCCTTTCCCGTTATCAGTGCCAGGATAAATCCTTTTGCCCGCAGAGCGGCAATCAAATCCCGGATGCCTTCATAGGGTTCGGAGCATTCATAATGCAGTTTCTCATACAGGGAATAAAAATCATGTAACGCCTGCTCCCAGTTCTCCGGAACGATGGATTTTATCATTCCAATTTCGTTCAATCCAAAGGTTTCAACAATTTCCTTGTCTGTCAGCATGTGCCCCACATAGGGGGATACCGCCTGTCCGAACGCCTTTATACACATTGGTATCGTATCTCCGATTGTTCCATCCAAGTCAAACGCCACTAACTTAATCATGCTCTGATTCCTCGTTAATTCTGCGTATCACTCTGCATGGATTTCCGGCCGCCACACAATCAGGCGGTACATCATGAGTCACAACGCTTCCTGCTCCAATCACACTACCAGCCCCGATTTTAATCCCGGGAAGTATGATGACGCCACCGCCGATCCAGCATCCGTCCCCGATTTCAACCGGCAGCGCATATACCTGGCAGAAGTGCTTTCCGCTCTCCGGGGTCCAGTCTGGAGTCAGGCGTTCTTTTAGTTCTACAGGATGTGTTGCCGTATAAATCTGCACGTTTGAAGCAATCATGACGTTATTTCCGATTTTTATCTGATTGCAGTCGATAAAAGAGCAGTTCATATTGATCGACACATTGCTGCCGGTAATAATATTACACCCATAATCACACAGGAACGGCGCCCCTACCGACACGTTTGTTCCAATCCCGCCGAACAGCTTATGTAAAATCCCTTTCTTCTCTTCTTTCTGGTCATAGGTCAGTCTGTTATAAATGTCAAGCAGCTCTTTTGCCTGCTTCTTATATTGCAGAAAGATTTCATCATGACAATTATATAATTCGCCGGCCATACATTTTTCTAACTCTGTCACAGAAACACCTCCTGTTCAATTCTGCTGTCTGCGTTTTATAGTTCTCACAATCATTTCCATGCCATCATAGGCAAAGAAAATAGGATTGAGCTTATCAGTTCGCTTCAGTTACCAGCGAAATTTATGTCATATCTCGTGCCATGGGAGAAAAGAATCCCCTCTGTTAATTGAACACATAAGATGATCGTATTTTCATCATCAAAATTGTTGTGCCCGTTATCAATCCATTCGCTGAATGCCTGTCTTAGCTTTTGAGCCATTTCATGATTTTCCTTTTTGCAGAACCACCCAAGGTTTACCCCCTTGCCATGCGCGGTAAACCATTCGCCGGCCACCGCTACTATGGGGTTATTACCTATCTGCTTCATCTTGTTGGAGGCAGCATATGTGATGATATAAAAACAGCCATCCTCATAATAAGCATTTACCGTTCTCACATATGGGATGTTTTGTTCCGTAGTGGCAAGTGACAGTAAGGTATCGTGCCCAAATCTTTCATCCATTATCTTTTTCGCTTCCTGCGGGAATTTTTCACTCATAAACATATTCCTCCTTAACACCGATCATTATTTTCTATTTATCTTAGTAAAGTTTCTTACAATATATCGCTTAACTTCTCCACTCAACAATATCTTCTATTTTTTTGCGTGGTCTTTCTTCTGGGAATTCGTCCGGGTAACCAAATGCAATAGCGGCAATAAGTTGTCCTTCACTATTCAGCCATTCACATAATTCCGAATATGCGAAATAGATGTCACATATCCAAAGGCTGCCTATTCCTTTTTCCGTAGCGGCAAGAAGCATATTTTGTATGGAAGCGCCTATGGACTGTATATTGCAGATCTCATAAACATGTTCTTCCGGTGTCATTTCTCCCATTTCATTTTTTCCCAATGAATTAACAACGAAAACGATTGTCGGTGCTGCTTCCATTACATCAACAGTATGTTTCGCCGCAGCAATATAGCGTTTGCTCTGAGGCAGCAACGCACATTCATTTTCTTCCCTTTCAATTCCCTGACGGAAAACTCTTAACATTTCTTCTTTCGCATCTCCCTGTACCACAATGTACTTCCAGGGCTGTCTGTTTTTAGACGAAGGCGCTTTCATTCCGCTTTGGATAATATCTGTCATATCACTTTTTGATATGTCTCTTGTTAAAAATTTTCTTGTGCTCCGCCTTTCGTAAATTGCAGATATCATATTAACTACCTCCTGCCTTATCGTTTCCAGTCTGGCTATCGACAAAAAACGAAAGCTTTTTTTGCGTATTTCATGCTCCATCAACTTCCACGTTTGTGATTGCCGATATGCCAATCATCATACTGTCCGTCAAGTCCTTGTTCTCACAGCTGTCAGCAACCTTATCTCAGATTTTTTGACATCTTCTCCTCCACGATCCTTTATTTCCTGTTCGGCCTTCTCTTAACAGCCAACAGCTGCATGAAATCTCCAAACATAGATGTGTCAACAGGCTCAAACATCAGCCATTTCCCATCGTGATAGGTTTTTGAGTCATCGTAAACCTTCTGAACGCTTTCCGAATACTCACTTCGGTCGGCTTCAAATTTCGCCCGCTCGTCTTTTCCCAGTATTACCATAAAGCCAACGCAGTTCTCCCTTGCGTATAGGGCGCAGAGTGTTTTTCCGCCCCTGCGGTATTTGTATTCATAGGTCCATGCCTTACCGCCGCTGTTCCAAATGCAGTCCATATCGTATTTCTCGTCAATCGCAGTGCATAGCTTTTGCCACACGTCATATAAAGACTGTCCAACCAGGGCGGTCATATCGTCCATATTTGGTATTTTATCAAGCATATCCGGTTTCCCTTCTTTTATCTTTTTCTAATCAAAAAACTTTCCTTTAAAAAAGTTCTCATTTCCAAGTTTTTTCGCTGTCAAGCGGAACACCGCACATCCATCCGGGCATACGATTTTCTTGCAGTATTTACCGCTGCCGCCAATGTTTTCTAAATCCCCGCCGCTTCTGACTGCCTCCATAATAGGAAACAGCATCATCATTACCTTAGAACAAATTCCTTGCCCATCCGCATTTACAGGACATCCATAAGTACAGGTGTATTTATCTCCGACTTCCTCTCCGTTTCGGCAATACCGCTCTGTGTGATCACCACGAAGAAACCCTGTTACTTCAATTTCAAATTCGTATTCTTCGTCATACCATTTTTTCATGAATGACCTCCATCCCATCATTTTTCAGACAATTATCATTTTTAAAGGTTTTATTATATCATGGAACTGCCTGCAGCTCCACTCTTTTTATACATTATTGTATCCAAGATTTATCCTGTTTTTGTCCAAGTTTAGTCCTACCGGAATTTCACGCAGTTCTTTATGAAAGCGGTGCGCAAAACGGATCGTCTTCACCGTACCGCCTGTCTCTCTCCCATCATACACAGCAATCACGCGGTCTGAATGCTCGACCAAATACCGATTGCGCTGTAAGTAGACGTTGGGCTGATATTCCTCTTGAATTACCACCATCTCAGAGCAGGCACTCAGCAAAGCTCTTGTTTGTACCCTGTGATTCAAGCCTTTCACACGGCCACGGTATGGAAGCACTGCAATCAGTTTTAAGTTCCTGTTTTCTTTCTGCAGTTCCAAAACAATCTCAGCAAAATATTGATCCACACCATCTGCAAAACCAGACAGAAAGACAGTGAATCCGTCCTTCACTGCTTTTTTTATTTCCTGATGCAGAGCCTTCTTTATGCTGTTAATCTCTTTATCAGGCACATCCCTATGCCCGGTAATACAACATGTCTTTCCTTTCATTGTATCTCCCTCGTTCGATAGTTTTATTTTTTCATCTTACCTAATTATAATAGATTTATTTTTTTAGGTCAACGTAAACACCCCTTTTATTTTTGCGAATAAATCATATGTGTGAGGTACAATCTATTAGAGAATGGGAGGTAAAGGCAATGTATGAAGATTTCGTCCCGGAACGGCTGGCAAAACTGCGATTACAAAAGGGTGTATCTGCACGCGACATGTCATTGTCATTGGGACAGGCAAACAACTACATCAATAACATCGAAAATAAAAAGTCACTTCCAGCCATGCAATCCTTTTTTTACATCTGCGAATATTTGGGCGTAACGCCGCAAGAATTCTTCGATGAAGGAAATCCTTATCCGGAGGCTCTGCAGGAATTTATCGAAGAGGGAAAGAAACTGGATCCCAAGTCGATGGCTTATCTCCTCGGCATTATGAAGGAACTGAACAGCAAGAAGTAAAGCGGCCACGCCGGTTGGCTGCTTTTTTCTTACTATTATCTTCTATGTGTTCCTTGATTGTTCCTCGAAATATCCCATATTTATTCTTTTTCATTTATAATGTCAAAACTACACTGCTGCCTAATTCAAATACAGCCCATTTCATAATGTCTGTTTTCGTATGAAGCGGAGTAAAAAATCTTATGGCCAAAACAATCTCGCCACAATATCCTCTTGCTTTACAAAAGGATTTTCCCAGTACCTTGAATCCAGTGAATGCTCCGCATTATCTCCAAGAACATAATAACTGTTTTCCGGTACTGTCAGACTGGCTCCGTTATGCTCTACCGGTTCCCCCTCCGCCGCTGCAATACGCTTCACCAACAGCTTCCCGTCATGATAGAAAATAATGATATCGCCTATTTCAAGTTTGGAGAAAATCCGGGTTCCAACGATATAGCTGTCTTTTTTCAACGTCGGTTCCATGGACTCTGTTGGCACATAACCCAACAAAAATACTGCCTTAAATAAAATCAGCGTAATGGCCATAATAAGAAATGGAATCAGCCATATCCAGATATTCTTTTTTCTTATATTCATAATTTGCCTCCAAAATAAAAAAAGCGGGATGCTGAAAACCAAACAAGGCTGTCAGCATCCCTTATGTTCTGCCCGTCATCATTCCTGGTGATAGGCAGCTGCAATCTGTGCAAACTCCGGCCGGCTCTTCAAAAACTTCCGTGCCTTGGATACCCATGCACACACAAGCTTTGCCGAAGCATCCATTTTTTCTCCAATTTCGCTGCTTGTATACCCCTTCGACATCATGCAGATAGCATCTATGCCTTTCCTGGTGGAAGGCGGTGCATCAGCCTTTGCCTGTTCGAGTGCCCGTTTGATATCCATGCGGAAATCCGACAGCTCCTCTGGGGTTTCCTGTTTTGCAGCAATGTACGGCGTCACATCACAAGTGGTCTCCTTCGTCTGCCGCCTGGTTGCATAAATCATGGCATCACAGATTTGGTGCCAGATCAACCGGTAGGCATAGGTCGAAAACGTCCCGCCTTTGTCTGTTGACGCTGCTTTACAAAGCCCAATGCAGCCGATCTGGAAAAGATCCTCGTAGGAATACATCCCCACTTGATATGGAGGCTGCAGCTTATCCCGAATCACCTTATGTACCAGACCGATATTCTTTTCAATCTTTTCCCGTTCTTTCTCATTCAGTGTCATGAAGCCGCCACTCTCCCTTCTAATGCCCGAAATCGGCACCTGTTCTTTCCGGATTTCTGGCGCTCCAGCAGCCTGCGGCTCTCCTCAATGACCTGCTTGCAGTAATACTCGCCCAGATAACCAATATGCGCCTCCGATAAAGGTGCGCAGATCAAATCCGCCAGCCACTGATAGGCATCTTGTTTGCTCATCATTCCAGACTGGTGCAGCTGGTCAAAATAATGATGTGCGGTCCGTCTGAGTGTGCGAAGCTCATGATTGGCCAGACTTCCCACCGGGATATTGGTTCCGGCATGGACTCTTACATAAGCGTCACACTCCGGATAGTGGCTGCACACATAGAGCATTGTTTTTTTACTATTGTCATGATAAATCCCATCAGCGCTTCTATAGATCACCGGGCTGCCACAATAAGGGCATCGCATGGAACCTGCCTGAAATCCCTTTCTTTTCTTTTTTTGTTTTTTCATCGTCTTACCTCCGTTTGGATAAAAGAAAAAGCCGGAAGGTCTGCAAAAAAGCATACAGAGCCAAGGCACTGGAATTTCAATGTCTCATCCAGCAAATTGACTCTGTAAGTATTTAAGCAGCCTTCCGGCTTTAATATTCAATCGACTTGCGTTGTTGTGGATCCGCTCAATGCGCAGAATCCGTAACGGTTCCCTGATTCCCTTGAATCAGGTCTGACGCTATACCACAAACGTACCGAGAGCCTGAACGCAAGCCCCTGCCACGGTTATAGTATAGCAAATAAGAATTTGTATGTCAAGCCTAATAGGAATATTTATTTTAATTTTTATATAAAATTATTCCTTTTAGGGCTTTTCGTGTATTTTGGACTCAGTCTGGGACTAATCATCCTCATATTCATCTTCATCCTCATACTCCGCATCACTTTCTCTGCGTTTTTTCACCACTCGCATTGCGACCAGGCTGCCGACGGCCAAGACCATGCCGCCTGCAAACAGTACCAGATGAAGGATTGGGATACCGGCAACTGTGCCCTCTGTATCTTGCCCGCTATTTGAGCCATCGCTTTCCTGGCCCTCATTGCTCTCATTTTGCGCTTCCTCTGTTGTGGCAGGGGCCTGCGTCGCTTCTGGGGCAGATACGGATGAATTCATACAGGTCAGCACATAGGATTTGCTGCCGCCCAGTTCCATTCTCAGAACACCGTCTTCTCCGACGGCTATGGTACCGGGATACAGCCCGGAATCCGTTTTCAGCTGAAACTCTACGCCAGCCCAGTCTGCACCAAGCTGAATCTCCAGTTTCTCAGGCTCTATGACCTGCATTTCCGTCCCATCTGTCCCCTGCGGCTCCGCATAGATCGGCGTAACCGGAATACAGAGGATACAGATGAGAGAGAGGACTGTCAAAACCCCTTTTAACAATTTTACCTTCATGATCATTTCCTCCTAAAAAAGGCTGCCCCTTTAAGGACAGCCCATGATAATCATATGAATTTTTAAGTGTCTTTTCGTAAAATATCCAGATATTCCTGATAAGCAAATACCCTGTTTCTGCTTGCGTTGTTGGTCTGCATTAAGATTCCCTCTTTCACAAACCTGCCCACTGCTGCGGATACTGTGCTAAAAGAGAGTCCCAATTCATCTGCTGTCTTCCTAATATCAATAATAGGATTTTTCTCCAGATAGGAAAACAGTTTTTCTGCTGTCTGCGCTGCACGCCCCATCTGCTTAATGGCCGCATAGTTACGGTCATGCAGAGCGGAAAGCTTATGGATGGCCTCCGTTGCATCCTCAGCAGATTCTTTCACTGCCTGCAGGAAAAACCTGACCCACTGCTCATAATTATCCTTGTTTCTGACTTCACTCATACGGTCATAATATTCGATACGGTTTTTCTTCAGAAAATAGGAAATATACAGAGCTGGTGTTTTCAAGGCTTTTTTCTCAATTAAAAACAAAGTAATCAGAAGTCTTCCTACACGGCCGTTTCCATCTAAAAACGGATGGATCGTTTCAAACTGATAATGAAGAAGAGCCGCTTGGATCAGGATATCCAGCGTATCATCCGAATGGATGTACTTTTCCAGATCGGACATTGCTTTTTGCATGTCCTCTGGACGCGGCGGAATATATCTCGCATTTTTCAGCGTGCTTCCTGCCGCTCCGATCCAGTTCTGAGAGATCCGGAACTCGCCCGGACTCTTTTCCTGGCCTCTGACGCCTTCCATCAAAACAGCGTGAGTCTCTTTAATCAGCCGATTGCAAAGCGGCAAAGTTTCTAACCGGTTCAGTGCAAATTCGGTAGCCTTGATATAATTGATGACATCCGACACATTCTGGTTTGCATTCTGTTCAATGAGTGGATCCAGTACATCCTCCAGCGTAGCCTGTGTACCCTCGATCTGAGAGGACAACAACGCCTCCTTACGCACATACATGGAGATAAAAAGACTCATATTGGGAATGTTAGCAGAAAGAGTGTCCAGTGTAGCCAGTGCTTTTGTCGCTCCGATTAAAGCAGCAATCATATCCGCATCCATTTCCAATAACGGTGGAAGTGGCGCCGGACAAAAAGATTTGTATTCTGCCTCTCCGCTTAAATTCTTGACATATTCTCCCGCTCTTCCCATAAAGGACACCTCCAAGTCAAAATAACGCTCTTATTATACCTCCTTTATTTTGATTTGTCAAGTTAATTCAAAATAGCGCTTTCGCTTATTAGTATTTTCACATTTAAGTCATAATATTTATCCTCCAAAACTTTTTTAATTTTGATTTCATAGCAACAACGGATGTGAGAAAAGGAAAACCGGGCAGAGAATTTCTACCCGGCTCCTTCCTGCTTCATAGATTCTTACTTAGCTGCCTTCTTCTTGCGTTTTTTGGCCCAGAAGATGCTCGCACCAAGTCCAGCGGTGCTGGCGGCAATCAGGCCAACCCAAATCCACGGATTGAAGTTATCGCCTGTCTTCGGGACATCCACAGTGACTTTATCATTATGAACATTCACCGTCAATGTTTCATCCTTCACCAGCTCTACTGTTACCGGATCCGGACGTTTGTAGCCTGCACTGACGCTGTCCTCCACTTCGGTCACGGTGTACTTGCCCACACGCAGGTTCTCGATGAAGATCTCACCATTTGCATCCGTCTGGAACGTCTTGTCATAATTATCACCGACAATGCGGAAGCTGAAGCCCTCCACTTTTCCATCGGAAGAAGTCTTGACAATCTTTAAGTTACCTCTGAACGCCTGATTATAGAAGCCCTTCCCAGCCTCATTCTCGACTTCATAGGTCTTTCCATCGGTATCAATCATGATATAATAGGTATTTTCATCAAGGTAGAAACCATCCGGAGCTGTCTTCTCTCTGATGAGCACACCGCCGTACAAGAGATCCTTCATCTCATACTGACCGGGATCTGTCTCTTCCATTACACCAAGCAGCTCATCCTCTTTATCAAGCTCTTTGTTGCCGTTGGTATCACGATATACCTCAAATACTGCACCGCTGAGCTTGTTCTCCGGATAGTCCTTGTCAAACTTGGTCAGATGCAGGTTGCCGCGGATAAACTCATTGGTGATTTCCACTTCGATTACCTGAGCATCTTCGTTGATTACGACCGGGAACTGCTCTGTGCAGAGCACGAAACCTTCCGGCTGTTCAATCTCCCTGACGATCCATTTTCCGTATGGGATATCACTGAAGGAGAAAGTGCCATCCTCCGCGGAAGTCGTTACAACGATTGCATTCTCCTCCGTAAACTCTGTAACGGAAGGTGCAAACAGTCCAATCTTGGCGCCGCCCAGTGCGTCTCCATTTTCATCAATTTTTCTGCCGGATACCGAACCATAGATCAGCTCATTGACAATGGCTTCGCCATCATTGGCTTTCACCGCAATAACAGCGTCCTCTTGACTGCCGTAGGAGAATGTGACTGGATACTTCTCATCACTCAAAATGTAGTGGGCATCGGTACTATGCTCCCTCAGATAATAGCTTCCAAAAGGAAGGTCTGTTTTGACCACGCCATTGCCGTCTGCATCAATGCCGACAACCTCGATGAGGCCGTCTGCCGGGATGACAGCGCCATCTGCTGCGGTAATGTCCTCCGCCGCATACAGGCCAAATGTGACATTGGTAAGTTCATTGTTATTGCCGATGCCAAAGACCTCGTTCACCTCAAGCATTTTCTCCAGACTCATCTGGACTTTCTGGCGTTCATTGTAGAAACCGGAAGAAACCTCTGTTACGTCGATCTCCTGGCCGGCATATACAAGCTCTACCTGCTTGCTTTCCTGATTGAGTACCATACCAAAAGGCGCCTGAATCTCACGGATCTCATATTTCCCCAGATAGAGCTCCTTGCTGGAAGCAATTCCGTTTCGTGCGGTCGTAATGGTATCGACTACATCGCCTTTTGCGGCTCTTAGGGTTCCGTCTGGCGTATAGATGTCTTTCGCTGCACGGATTTCATAGGTTGCGCCTTCAAGTCCACGGATTTCATAAACAGGCTGGTACATAATCTCTGCGCCATCCTTATCCACACCGTCCATTTCCGCAACGGTAGCAAAGACCTCGCCGGTCTTTGTGATATGGATGATGCCCTTCTGAGGCATATTATGCTTTTCGACCACGACCACATCCTGCGTGCCGTCTACCGTGAACGGCACCGGCTCACTGTCCAAAACATAGCCAAAACAGGTTTCCTGTTCAATCAGCTCATACTGGCCGTAGGAAAGCTCACAGGGGAGCATCAGCCAGCCCTCATCATTGGTGAAAAATGTGTCGATGGTAACAGGCGTCGGATAATACACTGTCTGAGAAATAATTTCTCCTGTAGACAGGTCTCGTACCTGGAAACCGACTCCCGCTGCAGGAATAATTTTTCCGGTTTCTGCATCATGCTTCTCCACGCGGATAAAGCTTGACTGGGTCAAGTTGTTTAGGATATAGGAATACGTCTGCTCATTAGATCGGATAAACACCGTGAAATCCGGAATAAATGCCTGTCCCTCCATGCCCTCAGTCTGATGGACAACATATCGACCATAAGGCAGATCTTTGGAAATGGCAAACCCGTCTGCATCGGTAATCAGCTCGTCTCGCTCTGCTTCGCGGGCACTTTCAAAACTGCCTGCGCTGGCAAGGTAAATCTGGAACTTGGCGCCTTTCTCAGGCTGTTCGATTATACCTTCATTTCCAGAGGCTTCGATTTCGTCCATGGGTACCGGATCCGGCTCATAAGGCTTTGTTTCCGGTTCAGTTTCCGGGACAGCACTTTCTTCTGTACCGGATTCTTCAGGTTCCTGAGCCTCTTCATCGCTTACTTCCGGTTCTGTGTTTTCTGTCTCGGTCTGGGCATCGTTGCCGCTTACAGTTTCCTCAGTCTGGACATCAGCGCCGTCTACGGCTTCTTCAGGCTGGTCGTCCATGCTTACGGCCGCAAGCATTACCATACCCGCTTCCTGTTCTCTTGCTGCAGGTGTGCTTTCAGGATCCTCCAGTTCTGAATCAATGTGTTTGATCAGGCGGATACGACCCATGATAACCTGTTCCGTAACATCCATCGGAATTTGGTTCAGTTCAACCGTAAAATTACCAGGTTCTGCCGGAATCGGATAAATGGTCTCATCCAAAAGATATCCCGGAGAAGGGCTGATTTCACGGAGCGTCCAGTTAGAATCACAAATGAAATAATCACTGATAAAGGAGCCATTGGCATCTGTTGTGTAAGAAGCGATTAACTCATCGCCCTGATACAGACCGTACACTGCCCCTGCCAGACTGGCATCGCCCTGAGCATAGCCGGTCACGCGGTCCATTTTGACCACTTCAACGCGGAATTTTTTCAGGATATTCTCGAAGTTTCTCTTTGTCACCTGTTTCCACTGAATCGGCGCTGTCTGATCGTCCGGTACGACATAACGGATTGCCGTATCGACTTCTTCCACAGTGTAAGGTTCATTTCCGCTGATCAAGACATTTTCAAATTTCGCTACACCGGAAGCATCTGTTATGGCATACTCATCTACGGGCAAACCTGCGAGGGAAGTGCCAAATAAATGGAATGTAACGCCTTCCACGAAATCATCTTCTGAAGATTTGATAACCTCCAGAGAGCCGCGCTTGAGCTTATTGTTAAATGTTACCGTTGAAGTCTGTCCGCTGGCAATAGTGATTTTCTGGGTATCCTGCGGCAGATAGCGGTCTATCGACTGCTCTGTTACTGTATAAGTCCCGGGCATCAGCTGGATATCCACGGTACCGTCTTCTTTTGTGGTTACAGTCTTATCCACACCATTACCGGAAATATGGAAACTGATTCCGGATACCACGCCGTCTTCTGAGGTCTTGCGGATGCGCCCGGTACCATAGGTCTCCGTATCAATCTTCATGTAGAATACTACCGGATCATCGGCTCCGCACATCATCGTCTGGAAACCGACACGGCCCCAGATCAACATATCGTTTTTCACCCCAGGCACATTCTTCTGCACGCTGATGGATACCGGGCTGGTAATCATTTTGCTGCTGGTGAAGGTATACTTGTTTCCGGAACGGCTTACCGTAATCCCATCACTGCTGCTGAATTTAAGATCTGCCATCGTATTATTGGTATCTGTGAGCGTGAGGGAGTATTTCTTGGTTGCCGGGTCATACTTTAGCGTATGTACCTGTGCAGAACTGCTTTTGCCCGATGCAAAGCTCGGAATGGTCGTATGCTGCGACATCTGACCTAAAATCCAGTTATAGCACTGTTCCGCCGGGCGGCCCTGAATGGTACGCAGGTAGTTGTCCGCACGGATACCTACCGAATTGGCGTGCAAATCCTGCGGACTGGTTCTGAGCTGCTGCTGGTACTCCCACAAAAGAACCTGTGTAGCCACCGCATAATCATCCTCGTTAGCGCCTGACACAGGAGAGCTCTTCCCCGGCTGCCATCCATACACGCTGGTCAGCATAATACCATACTGGGCGCTGTAAGGGAGGTTCTGAAAATATGCGCTGTTCTTTCCGCTCTGGGATCTATATCCATTATCAGATGTACCGTAATTAATGCCCGACTCAATACAATACACGAATCGGCTCTCTGAACCATTGGAAATCATATATTTCTTTCTGGCATTTCCGGCAGAAATGGTTTGCACGGAAGTATTGCCATCGCTGTCATATACCAGAAAACTGTATGAACTTGCGGAATAATAATAGTTTCCGTCCGCGCTGACATAATAATCGCCATAAAAGGAGGATACGGTCTGTCCCTCCGATGGTGTAAAAGCAAAAACCGTCGTCGGTATCAAGCCGATGACGGTCAGGAGACTTAAAAATGCGGCAAGCAGACGCTTGCCTTTTTCTTTGATGATCTTCTTCATTAAGGTTTACCTTCCTTTCAATTTTGGGCACAAAAAAAGCTCCCCGTATCATACAGGGAGCCAGGCTTATGCTTAGTATAGAAAATAAAATGTATAGCTTCCTCCTCCGTTGTCCCGTACATAAATGGTAAAACAGGTAATCTGCGTGCCTCCATAGGAAGCAATGGTAGACGGCATAGAGGTTACATAGTTTTGAAGCGCCCGTTTCAGGTTACTGCCCTGAAAGGATTCAGACGCTGTTACCGGAGAAGCCCAGGAACAGGTATCCGGCGTGCATGGAATCCCATCATCATCCGTAATATGTGTCAGACCCATGGACTGCCCAAGTGCAATAAGCTCTGAGCGTATGGCTTCTACATCAAACGCATAATCATAGATGGTTTTCGGAGACTCCGGTTCGACAGCAGATACAGGAGTTTCTTCCTGCTTCGGCTCTGCCGGTGGTTCTGTGGGTTTGGGTGGTTCCGGTTGTTTTGGCTCCGGCGTGGCCTGTCCATTGTCTGCGGCAGGCTGCTTTGGTTCGGGAGCATTTTCCTCCGCCCGGTTCTGCGCCTCTTTCCCAGACTCAGAATTTTGATCCGTTTCATGAACCGGATCCGAAAGGGATACCTCCTCTTTCGGCTCACTCTGGGAAACTGGTTTTGATTCCTCTATTGGAGCAGTCTCCTTCAGGTCCTCATCTTCAGATTCTTTTTCTGTCTGGGACTGAGCGGTATGTTTACTTTCCTGCCCATGGTCATCCGAAGTACCCACATCTTTGGAACAGGCCGTAAGTGCCAGAAGCACTGCCAGTACCACGAATAATACGCATCTTTTCATGACGCATTCCTCCTTTTGTCGCTTTTACTAACATTACACGACTGAGTATGGAGAAATACAACGCATTTTAACCTGCGAGCTTGTAGAACCCACGGTCCGCCTCATCGACGCACCGATCAAGTATCTCAAAAAAACGCGGCGCATCCAGTTCTGCATCCAGCCACTGGGTCGCACGATAGGAATAACAGCCGACCTCATCATTGATAGCATGGCTGCCGAGGATGCTGTGCAGATTCAGCTCGTTTGTCATCTGCCTCTGTTTGGCAGTACTCGGTTTCTCAAGTGCCTTGGCCAGGCAGAACACCAAAAGTGGATGAAGCTCAGAAAACGAAATCTGCAGATAATAATCCCGGTATCCCGCCATCAGGGATATGTCGTCCTGACTTTCGATTTTCAGTTCGGACAGGATCATCTTTCGGGTATGCTCGGCAATTTCTTTGCGCTTCTTCTGCTCAGCTGGGCTGAGATCACAATGGTTCATGGAGTTCCTCCTTTCTCTCAGATTGAGTTTCATATATTATCTGGGCGCTGCGATATGGGTGATGGCGCCCCAGATTCGGTTGGAATCATGGTTGATTCCCAGTATGCGTACTGTTACTCTCGACCCTCTGGGCGGGCGGCCACGCTTGGGATAACTGCACAAGCAGTCGATGCCGCCGTCCAGCGCCACAAACACGCCGTTGTTGTCCACCATGCTGACCGTACCCACATAGCGGTTGCCGACGGAATACCTGCGGAGCGCCTTTTCATACGGGTTCTCTCCAGACTGCTTGACCGAAGCTGTTGCCTTGACATGGTTCCGGTCGCTGCGGTCCACCTCCAGCACCTTTACCAGGATTCTCTGCCCGGGCTGGAAATGCGCTGCTGCGTCCATCCATCTCTGATAACTGAGTTCTCTGAGTGGGATATAAATCTCCAGACCAAACAGATCCACGAAAATGCCGGCACGAATCACCGACACGATTCTGGCTTCTGCGCACACACCTGAGTAGAGCAGGTTGTTCCCATCCCTGTCCGTACCCAGATAATACTGCTTGCGTTTTGCCTTCATCGCATCCAAACGGCTCGCCGCCGCAATGCCCGATGCCGGGTCGATCCCTTTGACGATATAATCCACCTCCGCGCCCAGTCGCTTGGTAAGCATGTAATGCAGCACGTCCTCCGGAAGCCTGCCGCGATAATCCGCTGGCGGCTCCACCGCTTCCTCTGCAGGAATGATGACTTTGAACTCACCGTGGTAAATGACTGCGAAAGAACGGGAGGGGTTGTCCTCGGGGCGCTCCACACCCTGGATGGTTCCGGTCAGAATGCGGCCGGTTTTCTGGGACTCCAGTAAATCCAGCAAATCGTTCTTGGCTTTTTCTGCATCTGTCTCGACGCTGAGCTGGTCATCAATGGCCAGCACCGGCGAAACCGGTCTGGCAGACGCACGCTTTCTTTTAGGCTTAGGCGCCTTTTCGACGCCGTCGGATGCATTCTTTTCCCCTGAATCCGCTTCTGTGTCAGACTGGGATGGATTTTCCTTGGTCTTCCTACGCCCGCGGGGCTTTTTCACCTTCTCCGGCTCAGTCTGGGGAGAGCCCTCTTGGGGAGTAGTTTGGTCCGATGCGTTTTCTGAAGGGGTGTCGTCTCCGCTGCTCTCCGTATCCGTCTGAGAAGATATTTCTTCTTCCGGCTCCGAAGGCGGCTGCCCGTCATTCGTTTCCACATCAATCTGGGAGACGGGGGCTTCTGCCGCTTCTGCATTCCTGAATTCCTCTGAAGAGGCGCCTTCTGTTGAAATTTCAGAGTCAGTCTGGGGCAGTGCCGTATCCGGGGAGCTGTCTTCAGGCTGGGGCATCTCCTCAAGCTCCGGATTCACATCAGTCTGAGGGGCTGCTTCCTGCAGAACTTCCTCCTCGGGAAGCAGTTCTTGTTTTTTAGTTGCCATAGTTAATACCTCCTGTAAAATTAAAATTCAGCCGGCGGTTTTGCCGAGCTGTAAAGACTTTTTTTGCGGGCCGGCTTTTTCTCCGGCTCTGTCACTGGGATAGGTTCACTGAGTATCGGTGCCGTAAATATTGTTGCCGGCTGGTAATCCATAATGGATGTCCTCACAATCCGCTTCGACATAGGATGCTTCGTAAAATCCAGTTTTTCGAGCTTCAAGAGATTACAGCCTCGTATGACGCAGAGCATTTCTTCGTTTGGAAGCCGCAGGACCTCATCCGGAGTCAGAAGTCTCCTTCGTCCCTGTCCCTCAGTATGACGGTACTGGGGAATAACCTGAGCGATTGCAATGGTCTGCCTCACCGTCATAGTAGAATTTACCTGCACGGACATATCTCCTGATCTTGCCGAGATATACTCAGCCGTAACCTCGTCAGTACAACCAAGCATCAGCTGGATATCGCAGTTGCCGATAATCTCGGCCCACAAGTTATTGGGATACCGGTTCTGTAACTGACCCAAGCTCTGCACTGCCAGCATCACACGGATGTCCCTTGAGCGGACGACCGAAAGAGACCGGGCAAAATCCGACCCGTCTTCTGCACCACCAATGCGGCCCACATTGTTAAACTCATCCAAGATTAAATTTACGGGCACATCGCAGCGGCCGTTTGGCCGGCTGTCTGCATACCGGGTCAGTTTGATAAACATAAACGAAAAAAAGAGCGATGACAGGAATGCCATGGTGGCGTCCTGGTCGCTCAGGATAATATAATATGCGCATTTGTGTCTGGCAGGGGAAGTCAACTCAATGTCAGACTGGCTTGTGATCCGCTGCACTGCCTGGTTCTGCAGTACCTGCAGCCGTGTGCCGAGTCCTAAGATAATGCCGGATTTCACGGTGTCGCTGGACTGGGCGAATAAATTAAAGGGCGCCCTTGCCGGATGGTCAAGTGGAAGCTTGTCGAACATTGCCGTCAGCTGCCGCTCGCTGTTCTGGGTCAGGAGCTGATATACTGCAGTAAGGTGTTTCATATCGGGACTTCGGGTTCTGTCCTGGTCTACCAGAAGAATCAAAGACTTTAACAGGTTTCCTTCGCCATTGTCCCAAAAATGGTCGCCTTTACCGGAACTGGTATTGCCGATAATGACGTTGGTGAGCACCTGCGCCATCAGCGTGTCTCCGTTTAAGTCTGACATGCAGTTCCACGAATCCCCATGCTCAGGCGTGACCAGGTTAAAGATTTTTACCTCGTAGCCTGCCTGCCGGTACATCTCTGCCGTATCGGCATATAATTCTGCCTTACTGTCCGTGATAATCACAGACTCACCACGCTTCAGCGCCTGAAATAATGAATTCCGGATGACAGCGCGTGATTTCATGGTACCCGATGCACCGAATATGGCGATATGCCGGTTGAGTCTGGTGTCCTTCGGCATACAGACCGCTTTTCCCTTATACTCACCCAGAATCGTCCCTTCTGCTTTATCGACGGAGGACACCTCCAGCACCTCGTGCATTTCTTTTTCTTCCATCCATGAGGCGGTTCCGTAAATTCCGGTCTTGCTTTTGGTGAAACCTCTGGGGTCATAGCTTTTTCCGTCAAACTTATCATGAAGCTTGACGTATGCAAATACTCCTCCGCCAAGAATCAAGATTCCGAGCAATCCTTTCAGCCCGTCTGGGGTAAACGCCATTGGAAAGCACACCACAGGGTTCCAACTGACTGGTTTCATGGCCGCCTCACCGGCAAGTCCATCCGCCTGCATCCATGCTGCGTAATTTGAAAACAATTGGCCAAGCATTCCGCCAAGATAGAAAAACGCTGTGCATCCCAGTATGACAGCCATGGTAATGCCGGCCGTCCTTTTTTTATCTTTCAAACAAATTCCTCCTCTCTGGGCAAAGCTCCGCTTCCACCGAGTCCATTCCGATGGTTTTGATGCTGGCAAGCCCGCCCAAGTATTCCCGGAGGAAGTGCGTCTGGTGGGGAAAGCATAGAACCTCAAACCGTCCGGTTCGATTTTCAATTGCATCCCGAAAGCGAATGAGTCTTGCAATGTCCCCATCCAGATGCGATAAGATATTTACGCCATTCACACAGGCGTCGTATTCAAAAAGCCCTCGGTCATAGGATCTGACCTCAGACTCAAATAAAAGTTCAAGGAGCTGCGCTTTCCAGTCTGGTACGGAAAAAAGGCGCAGCTGCCGGATACCGTCCCCGTTCATTGGGATAAAATGGACATGGCGGTAAATGGAATCGAATCGAAACTCCAGCCGCCTGGTTTTGTCTGATTCTAACAGGGTTCGCAGCGCTGTCTCTCCAGACTGGCCAAACAGTATCGCTGAATCCACCGCCGAAATACCGGCATTCAGTCTTGCCAGCTCAATCAGACTGTGGAGGGCTTTATACTCACCCATGCCGCTCCACTTCATCACGGCATCTCTTGTATTATAAACGGCATAACATCTGCCGGAAGAAAATAATGCGCCGGCCATGCGGGTAAACATGGTCTTGTTCATCTCCGCTTCCCCAACTTTCTTCAGATCCTTAGCCAGATAAAAGCAGGGCGTACCATGCACAACCTGCAGAATCTCCCGGTTCTGAAGCCTGGGGAGAAGATATGGCCTTGCCTCCATACCGGCTTTCATGAACATCGCCGCAGCTTCCGCAACCCGGTGGTTCCTGTCCCGGTGTGATGCGTCTCCTGGAAAACGGTGTCCCCAGAATGAATCCATATAATATCCATACACACCCGGATGCAGCCATTCCAGTATGGGAAGCGCACCCTTGTAGAGCCGAATGGTTTTTCCCGGTCCTTTACCGGATATGGTCAGGAGGCGGCAGGTGATTTCGTCCCCAGAATTGAAATTGCGAACCGTCTGAAGCGTAGTCAGTCTGGAAACGAGAGCCTTATAGACCCGCTCACTCCCAAGCAAGGAGAGGCTTTTGAATGGGAACTCACCCACAAATGAGAGAAGCGTGATGAGCTGCCAGACCTGACTGCCCGGGCGGAAATGAACCATAGACCCTCACCTCCGCTCATAAGCATTTTCCGACAACATGACTGCTCTCTTTGTCGGAATTTCCGGCGTAATGACGCCCCCAAACTGCTGCTATACTGGGCTTTTTTGCCCTCTCAGAAGATATGTATTTTTTCTCCGCCCGAAAAGCATCGTTTTTACATATGTTTTTGCGGTTAAATTTACCTTTTTTCATAGAGCAGTACCCCCTCATCCGGTATCCCGGTTTCCTTTGCCAGCCAAATAGGGAAGTCCCATTTTGGCACTACATAAACCTCAGTCCGATCCTCCGGTCCTTCTGCGCTGCAGTAATAATGAGAGCAGACCGATGGGCCATCGTCCGTCATCACATACATGGCTACGATATCCGAAACCATATTGATTTCAATGTTGTCATGATCCCGCCTTTTTCTTTCGGGTCTGGCTTTATCATATACATGACGATAAATCAGGATACCGTCCCGATACCGCACAGGAGGCTGCTTTTCAAAAAAAGCCCGCATAGCAGGATATAAAAAAGAGCGGATATAATCCGCCGACCCGCCCGACTTTTTTGGAAGCAAAGCCGGGATGCGGAGACAAAACCAGCCCTCCGCCGTAAAACCGATTTCTACGGGAATACAATCCTTTATCCGACGCTCTACCTCAAGCTTTGCATTCGGCACACCGGTATAAGCGGGAAGCGCCCGTGTCAAAAGAACCAGCCGCTCCGCTGTTTCTTCCATATTAAGTGAATGCAGATAAACTTCATAAGTGCTCCCATTTTCACAAAACCATTGTATAGAAGCAAGCTGCTCCTGCAATCGCTTTTCCAATCTCACGATTTTACCCATCGTGTCCAGAAATTTTATCATCGCTCACCGCCTCCTGTGAATAGAAAGTAACCCCTGGCTCCTCATCCCCCTGAAAATCCACAGTCGCAAACAGGCAGGGAGCATGAGGAAGCCGCATCCCATATGCCATAGAGATACGGGGAAGGACAATTATATACTTCAAATCCTCCTGAGGTTGGAGCAGTTTCAAAAGATTCTGCTCGCCTTCATATAACACCACGATTTCGTAACCAATATTCTCCTTTAAGAAAAAAAGCTGAGATGGATAAACCGCCGGATAATGCGCCATTGGGTCAACATAATCAATGAACTTCAAAAGAACCCATACGGCAAGAATGGTTCGCTGATCCGGTTTATCCATCGCATCCAGCCCAATATAATAGCCGCTCGACACATCCGCAATCCGCATCTGCTTCTTCAGGTTCCGAAGGATTTTATCCGCGGTCTGGGCTGGCTTTTGCAGCATTCGTGTAATCTGGGTTTTCGGCAGGGCTCCGTACTGTGAGAGCCACTTTACAACATACTGCTCATCTTGCAGCAGCATAGGCAACACCTCCTTTTTGTGCGTATTTTTCATAAAATGCGTATTCTACGCAGAATGCGTTTGTTCCTGCTGGCGTTCCTTTAAAAGCGCCTCCAACTCAGCCCGGTCGGTTGTAATCATTTCCTGCTCCTCTTTGGAAGCTTTGATTACAACAGGAACTTTGTTATTGTTAGAGCAGACCAATGCTTCGCCCCTCTCAAACCGGGTAACAGAACGGATCTCTGTTTTGGTCAGTTTCAGCACTTCCTGCACATACTTGGCTTCATCCGGCTCCAGATTCAGGATAATCTTATTCTTGCTGTTATTGATAATCGCACGTCCATACTTGCCATCCTCCAAACCGAAGAAATCGGACAGGTCTTGTGTTGCGGAGACGGCGGCGCCACCAAAGCCCCTTATGGTTTTGAAGATGGTTAAGCAGAACTCTGCCGCCATCCGGTTGGAGCTGGCGCCGATCAGCTGCCATATTTCATCAATCATAATGGCTTTCTTTTTGGTGCGATCTGCCTTGACCGTATCCCACACGTAATCGAGTGCAATGAACATCCCGACCGGAAGTAATTTGCCTTTCAGTTCCGAAAGGTCAAGCACGATATATTTATTGGACAGGTCCACGTTGGTCTGTTGGTTGAAACTCTGAGCCGAACCTGTTACAAAGCGGCTGATGATAATAGCAATGCGCTTCGTCATGGGATTTTTCAGTAATTCCTCATGAAGATCCCCGATAATCGGCATTTTTTTCATCTTCGGCGGGGAGACGCTGCGGCTTACATACAGCGAATCATTGTCGTGTGTGATTCCGAACTTTGCATAAGTCTGAATCAAAGCCTCGTCCAACATCTGCTCTTCCTCATTGGACATATCCGGAATCAGCAGGGAGAAGAACGTCATCAGCTGCTGAATCTTACGAGCCAGCATGGAATCCATTTCGCTGTAGTCAATCTCGTCAATCAGCTCCATCTCCGGAGAGATGGTATGCCGGATCTCCATGATGTTGATGCAGTGCGGGGAACCGGGAGCAATCTTGATGAACTCGCCGCCGATCTTCTTGCAGGCCCTGCGGAACTCGTGTCCCTTGATAGGTGCCAGGATAAAACACTGGATCCCCCTCATTCTCATACGGAGCGCCAGAAGCTGCATGGTAAAGGTCTTGCCTGCGCCGCTGGTGCCAAGCAGATTCAAGTTGGCGTTCTTGTTTTTCTTTGTATTGAACAGATCCACGATACACAGCGAATTATTGTGCCGGTTGATGCCCAGCAGCACGCCAGTATCGTCCGACATTTCAAAAGATGTAAACATGTAAGCAGAAGCTGCGCCGCTGGTCAGCACATTCCGTTTTGATTTCTTTTCCAGTGACGGCTCAATCTTTAAGAACGGCATCACAGACCGGAGCGCCGCTTCCTGCTGGAAACGGCAGTCGCTCACATACATGTCCATAGACTTTAACATATCCACGATCTGCTGCTTACGCCACATCAGTTCCTCATAGCCTTTGGCGGAAACCGTAACGAATACGGACATATAGAACAAGTCCTCATTGTTGTTGGCAATACCATTCTTAATGAAGTAGCCCGCCTGTATGGAATTGGTCAATTCCTCATAGTCGGTGCTGGTATCCTGCATGCTTTTCAGCTTCGTGCGGTTGAGGCGAATGCGCTGTGCTACTTTATCAATTGTCTTACTCCGATTCTCACGCCGCAGCTGCACATCTATGTCAATCCCGTCCCCGGCATTGATGAGTGCCGACATCCATCCTGCCCGTACCATACCCGGATAACCGTTTCCTTTGATAAACAGAAACGAATAATACAATCCGTCCATCACAACATAATTATGATGGGTCAGATCAATGCCGCGCGGCGACAGAAAATGCGCCATGCGGATCGGCGGGATGGGATCCACGCCAATGACCTTATCCTTTGCCGCCATCGTATCCACGACCACACGATTCACGCGGGAGGAAAACGGCTCATCCACACAAGACCGACGGTTAAAAAACATATATAAAATCTCCGCCGTTGCCTCATCCGGATCTTTCGGCTGGAGAATCGTATTCCCACACTGTAGAAAATAAGCACGGGCATTCTGCTCCGCTGTCTGCATCATGCCATAAATCTGGGAGAAATCATCTCCATCTCCACGGCGGATTTCTTCATACTGGAAAATTAAAAAGAAGCGCCTTGTAAGCGCTTCCCTGCTTCCCACATCCTTAATCAGACGGATATAACCTTCTCCAAGGTGCCGGCATTCTTCACTTTCCTCTGCTTCCAGTTCTTCGTGAATCATGGCGACGTGCTTATCTGAGTCCGCCTTTCTGGTAATGCTTTTAAACTGAAGCCGCATAGGAGAAATTTTCAGCCAGCTGGCAAAAGACGATATAATATTAAACTGTTCTTCTCCGGAACGCAGCATAAAGTTAATCGGCTCAATTTCAAGAATCCGAATATATCTCCCATCAGTCGTTTCAATAATGCCATGCTGGAGACTTTTAACCGGAATGAAGTCCTGAACGAACTCCAGCTTTTCCGGTTTTTTTACCTTTTTTCTTTGCCGAGCTGCCTTTTTTCTTTTTTCGGAGCTGCTTTGGGTCATATCTATATCCCACCCTTCTGTAATGTAATTTTCTCCTGCTTGCAAAATACCGAATGATGTGTCCTATATACTGAAACAGCGAATCGCCGTCAATCCCCATCATGGAAAGAACAGCAAGAGGTAAAAGTGTTAGCGTCATAACAACGATGCGAATCGTTCCGGACATGGGAATCAACATCAATTCCGGATATCCCAAAATGACTAATAATATCCCTGTCTCTACTGCATTCCTCGGCTCCAGCATTCCGCCAAAAATCTTGCCGGAATCTGTGTAGTTCGCCGGTATAGCATAAATATTGCTGTACTCCTTTTCATCCAAAATTTCTCACCTGCCTATTCTGTAAATCGTAGCTGTTGTCTTGTATCTGCCCAAACGCAACGCTTCGTTATGATCCGGCACAAAAATATCCACACGGTGGATGTCATTTTCAATGCCGGAACCACCGCGGTCCTCTACGGTATACATGGTTCCGTTTATCATAATCTGCGTGCCAAACGGATAATAGCTTGACATTGCCACCATGCCGCGGGCTGCCTGTTTGCCGCTGGCGGTAATTCCGTCTGCATTGCTGCCGCAGCATTTTGCACATGCACAGTAATGGGTGACATCCACCTCTAAAGTAGAAATGGGTGTTCCTGAAATCTCACCCAATACCGGTGCATCGTAATCTACAATGCTAAGACGCCGGTAGGAAAGGCTTCCTTCATAACTTGGCGTGTTTAGAATAACACCCTGTCCTCCAGAAGAATGCACCCACATTCGTTCTCCGCTCTCCCCATACCCGGCAAAAATAAGGACATGTCCCCATCCGTCATCATCTGCTAAAAATCCCAAATCACCAGGCAAAAGCTCTGATGCAGAAATCCCATAGGTATTTGGATATTGCCCGTTACAACCTGCACCAATTTCTACACCCACAGCAGTATTAAATACCCATGTGCTGAAGCCTGAACAGTCCAGTCCATAAGGGCGTATCGTGCCTGTCGTAGAAGATCCTGCAGCAGTTACCAGCCTTGGCGTATTCCATTCATCGTTCCACCCGGGCGCTGACTTACCACCCCAGAAATACGGCACTTTGCCCACAAGGGACAGAGCGGTGCTCAAGATGTGCTTTCTTGTCGCACTACAGTTCTGCCTGTTCACAAAAGCAATCAGTTCGGCGTCCGTCAGGGGAACCGCCTGTCCGCCACTCACGGAACCATACAGCGTCCGTTTTAACGCATTCGCCATGTTCTGGATTACTTCGCCATAAGTAAGGTTAAACTGATCGTATTTTGCATTTAGGTCAATGCCAAACGCTTTGGCAACCACTGTATTGTCAAATGGATGAATAGTACACTCCAGATATTTGATGATTTCTGTACCTGGGGTCAGTGTTTCCTGCCCGTTTGCCACATAATAGTTTGCCGTGGTTGTTCCTGTAATCTTCCCGCCGGAATAAACGGGAATATCCACCGCCACCTCTTTATAGGCATCCACCGTGACAGCCGTATCGCTGCTATGCGCCTCATCCGGAAGATAGTAGGTCTTTGATGCCGTATCATACCGATATTGGGGCGTACCGTTAATCGTCCCGGTCTGCACCTTATTCGTAACTACGGTAAGCGTTATCGGTTTATATGTATAATAGGAAACAGGAGTGACAATCTCTTTTTCCTTTTCTTCTGATGTAACGGGGAACATCTCCCCGGCACAGCCTCTAAGCTTTGATACCATATCGTCCTTGCCTGTATTTTGCTGCTGCATGGACGCTGAATAAGCTGCCAGTATATAACAGACATCATATCCGGCGGAGCTCTGTGCGTAATTGATCAGTGCATCCATCGAAAGATCATAATCATATCCACCGTTTGTAATCAGCTGATCCACATGAGAAAGCGATTGGTTATATCCTTCATCTACCACATCAGACACGGCACCTGACATCTCCGTATAGGCTGACATCAGGGTTGCCCCTTCTGCCGGCTTTGTACCATCCAGTCCGAAAATACTGTTTGATACAATCGTCGGCAGGGAAACAATCATGGTAATCAGGAACAGCAGAAACAGACAGATACATACCAGTATTTTGAAAAGGGTATGGCGCATTGCCCATGCCGCAGACAGGATAGCGCCCCATGGACCACCTGCGGCAGTGCCGGCAGCGATTTCTGCGGCGGCCTTTCCACCCTCCACACTGGCCTTTACTGTAGCGGCGGCCGCATTAGCCGTAGCCTCCGCACCTTTTGCTGCCGTTTGCTTTGCTGCTTCCTGGCCTGCCTGCTTTGCCGCTTTTGCCATTTGCCCGGCTGCCTGTCCATAGTTATCAGAGCCATCACCGATTTGCTGTTTTTCTGGCTCAGCCATTGGGTCCACCTCCTTATATCAAGCTGCTGCAAGAGCAGCGTAATTTCAACATGAAATATGCAAAACAGCCGAACCAGCATCTTTCTCTGATTCGGCTGCCTGCACTTATTTTACCGTTTCCGCCTCGGCGGCTTAATTTCCCCATGGCTGCGGGGTTTTGGCTCTCCAAAGCGTGATGGCGTATTCTTATACCGAACAGTTTCCACAGAGACTGTCCGTACACTGTCACCATCATAAACCGGCTTGCCATCCTGGTACACCGGCTTGCGTTCCACGGCGGCTTCGCCGCGAATCGCATACCACTGGCCACCGCGGGCATCTTCAAACACCTGATAATCCCCACGGGGAGCCGCATACTGGGATGTATCGTAAAACATGGTTCCGGATCCATTTTCATGGCGGACCTCAAAATGACCATCCTTACGCCCGGATCCATCCACAGAGGATACCAGTTGCTCATATCCCGGCATAAACTGCTGGAACTGCGCCTGGTTATAGGCAAAAGCTGCCTCGCCCTGCTCAAAGGCAGGTGTTTCTGCGTGCTGCTGCATCGCATACCAGTCCACACCGTTTGCCGACTGCATAATCGTATGCGGTGCATCCGGCTCATCATAGTAAGCACTGTTGTACCACATGGTATTGCCAGACTCGGAGCTTGCCTCGATCACGCCATCACCAACCGTCCTGAGGGTTGTTCCCTCGGAAGCATCGGGGAAAGCCGCCGCAACCTGCGCCGCTTCTGACGGGCTTCCCATAAATGCCGGCGCATCATAAAATGCACCTGCCCCGGCTCCGCTTGCCATCTGGTACCACTGGCTTCCATCGGAAGCTGTAACCACGGAATGTGGCGCATCTGGTTTCTCAAACTGTGATGCGTTATACATTTCAAGCGCTGTGCTCTTTCCATCTGCACCAATTGAAGTTGTACTGATCTGACCGCCTGTAATCTGGGTGTCTTTCAGTTGCTGGCCCTGCAGCTGAGGCATATAGTTGCCAAGGCTGCGGTCTGCAATGTCCCCGGCAATTGTCCCGGAAATACCGGGATTTCTTGAAGCTACAGAAGAAATGGAGTCTCCTGTAAGAGTAGCGCCATTACGTGCCGCCATGCCGCCAAAGGCGCGGCCGACAAAACCGATGCTGCCACCGGCACCCATACGGCTTCCGCCATCCACAACTGCGTCACGGACAAAGGAATTTGGCTTGAAGCGTGATGCGAACCCAGAAGCAAATCCGCTTGCGGCTGCACCCGTTCCGGTTGCAGTGCTTGCACTATGGAACATACTGCCTGCGTTTTTCACACCGCCTCCGACGCCACTGATCACCCGCGCTGCCATCAAAAGCTCCATACCCATGCTGGAACCGGTCTGGGCAACATTCAGCCCCATGGCCGCCAAGTAGCTGTCAAACTTCTGCGCCGTCTTTAAAAATGCCAGCGCACAGAACAGCCAGAGAAAAATACTGCCCTGACCTGTGGAAAGCGCACCGCCATTTCCGATATACTGTCCCATGGAGCTGTTAAAGCCCCTGAGGAACCATACATTCATCACCAGCAGCAAAAGCTGTGAGCCCACCATACGGCACCAGCTCTTGAAAACCGGCGCCGTTGTTTTGGAAGCACCCATAGAAAAAGCCAGAGGGGAGGTGTAACAGAGTACGCCAACCACAATATAGCGTTCAACGGTTTCCAGTAACAGCTTAAAATAATTCCACCCAAGGGCAATCTCTAAAATGATGAGAAGCAGCAGCCCTACCACCGATACGATAGCTACAATCGTTGTCAAACCATTGGACAGCGCCTGTTCCACACCCGCAAAGGTAAAATCTTCTGCCGACATGGTAATCTCCATCAAAGCCGTATATGGCGCACGGGCGATATCCAGCACAATCATGAAAATTGGCTTTGCATAGCCGATCAATAAAGCAAAGATCGAACCTCTTGCCAAAAGCACCCACGGATTTTCTGCCTCCGTGATTGGTCCTCCAAAGACACGGAAAAGCTGCCATACCGTTACAAGGAACAGAATCGCCCATGCTGTGTACTGCATGACCGTAAATGCCTTAGACACGAATGGAAAGTATTCTTCCATCGCTGTCATATCCGTTCCCAAAGCTTGAAGGAACAAACCGGATACCGCATCCATCATCTGTGAAACAATGCTGCTGATCCAGTTTACGATTCCTTCAAAAATCCAATCAAGCATCTATTATCACCTCCTCCATCTGCTTTCTCTTTTTTGGTTATCCTGTGTAGTTGCCGCCGGCAATGAGGGGCTGCAGATAAGCAACAACGAAACCCAGAGAATTGAGGACAATCCACGTCACTACAATTCGTTTGAGCCAGCTCGTTGCCTCATCGACTGCGCGCTGGTTTCTGGAAATCATCCTGACAATCAGCGCAATGGCCGCCGCCGTTACCGCCACAATGGTGCTGATTCCCACCAGCTGGCCGTACACATCCTTCATGATCGTCGAAAAGCGGTTCCAGATTGTGTCCGCCATGACAGGCTGCAGCGAAATCAGCAGTGCAGACGCCATACTTACCAGCGACCAGTAGGCGGTCTTCATGCGCCCTCCGCCTCTTTTGATTTGTTTAACCATGCCGAGTACCTCCTTCTTTGATTTTAGGCAATAAAAAATGCCGCTTCTAAAAGCATTTCAGCTTCAGAAACGGCATCTTTGTCTGCCCACTCCCAGTTTGGGATGATACAAGTATAGCACAGCTTTATTCCCCTGTCATCGGCGGAACATATGCCATTTTTATGCCATTTTGTTTACCCCGAATTTGTCATTCCAAATGTTCAAAAAGCGTCAGCAGCTCCAGCCATACATCCACATCTTCACTTGGCGCTGACCACAGACGAATGGAAAGAATGGAAATTGCCTGCTCACGAAGCCTGTAATAATGCCTCTGTGACAGGTCCAACCGGAACAGTATCTCCTCCAGCTTCAGCTTTTCCGGTGCCAGATAGGCCGTATAGATCAGCTGATACAGCTTCTCACCCCGTGTCGGCTCCTTGCGGAGAACCGCCATTGCCTCGTTAAACCGATCCAGCAGCAGTCTCGACCTTGCCGCAGCTTCCAGACGGCTCTCCATCCTTTTATTCCCAATGGCCATCTCCAGATCCAGCCTGTCCACCATTCGGTCAAAGTTCTCAAACGGAGCCTCCAGTTCCTGCAAAATCTCCTCTGGATAACAGCTGAACACCCAGACCATTTTCCTGTAATTTTTCAGGAGCATCTGGGTATTGTGATAAGCAGTCCGCTTTTTCTCCTTCTGGGCAGCACGCACCTTCTCATCATCAATTTTTTGATCTCCAAGAATCCCTCGCTTTGTAAGAAGGGAAATAAATGCGTCTGACTGCGCCAATATCCTGTTTTCCTGCTGTTCATACAGCTTTTTTTCATCCTGCTTGCTCATATGTAAAACACTCCTTTGCTATTTTTGTGATATCCACCGGCTCACATGGCCCACGGATTTTACTCGTTTCAATCACTGCCTGTGTCATATAACCTTTACCTTGGCAGTCATATCCACAATTCTTACAATTCCTACACGGAGAAAGATACGCGCGTATTATAGGGTCTGAAAATGCAACGCGATTTTCAACATCCTGCGTCTCTGTATCTAACAAGTTACTTCTGGTCAGTCTGCGGCTGTACCATGTAATAAGCTTGTTCATATGCTCGTGATCTGATCCTGTCTTATGAGTATTCGCACCACAAATGCGTATTTCATAAAGAATACGTTGAATCTCCTCCTGATTTGGAATTGAAACCTCTGATCCTGTCGGATACAGTTTATTAAAAATGAGACAGCCATAAGAGCCGGGAAGACGGTATAGAGTAAAGACATCCCCATGCTTTTTCATGAATCTCCATACCTTTGTCTTTTCCCAGCCCCAGCGATGTCCCAAGGTTTCCAATGTCAGTAAAGCCCCGTATTTTCCATACTGGACGGTCGGAGCCATAAAAGAAAACGCATTGTTCGGATCTTCCCATACGGAATGGCACCAGAGATCCATCCATGCGTCCGATTCCTCAAAGATATATCGCTTCTCCGCAAGACGTTCTGTGATATTACGCGGAAGGCATAGAAAACCATAGCCTTCTGTGGCATAAACAGCGCCCTGCATACATTCCTCTCCGGAACATTTCACTACCCAATCTGTAATTTGATATGTCAGCTTTTTCGTTTTAGAGTCAAGCGTATACTGCACATAACCTAAGTCAGCCAGCGTCTGAAGCATTTCCAGAGCCTTCTGGCGGCTTTTTAGGCCGAGGATGCTCTTTAATCCTACGACACCTCCTGACCACATTCCGGGGCTTACAGCGTTTATATGCCCACAGTAGAGGGCTTGTCCCTTGCGGAATGCCGCACGGGACGCCAGACGCGCCCATGCACCCATGACTCCTTTGCCCTCAGGCAGACGATTTCTGGGCAGCTTTACCCACTGGTATTTCCTCAGACATTTCACTCAGGTACCCTCCTTCCTTAAAAATGGGCATAAAAATAGGGCGGCTCCCTAAAATAAGAAACCGCCCGGCGATAAGTTACTATTAAATTCTTACAATCAGACCTTCAAGGTTGTCCGTCTTGATTCCAGACAGATACCAGCCTTCTCCCATTTCAATTCTGGTTGGTACCCATTCTCCATTGATCAGAATATCCAGACACTCTCCGCAGTGGAGACCTCCGTAATAATTCTCCAGATCAAATCGGATATCCATTCGCCCAGTCTGGGCATCTAATGTTAATGCTCCTTGTCTCATATCATTATCCTCACTTTTCATGTTTTCATCCATCTCGGATGTATCCTCTTTGCGTCGCAATATTCTGAGATACTCTTCAAAAATATCTCGCCGTATTAAAACCCGCTTTCCAATCTTATACACCGCACCTGCTTCATGGGCCAACCTTGTAAAGACTTTCAGACCCAGTCCGTAATAATCAGCGCCCTCATAATAGGTGACGAATTCATGCTGTATCATCTTCGCATCTTCATCGTCCAGCATATCCGAAAACATCCATAGATTCCCACTCATTC
Organism: Blautia schinkii DSM 10518; assembly: GCA_000702025.1. Lineage (GTDB taxonomy): Bacteria > Bacillota > Clostridia > Lachnospirales > Lachnospiraceae > Blautia_A > Blautia_A schinkii. The sequence continues at coordinate 113,419 of JNKJ01000006.1, read as the reverse complement.
TTTATCCTCCTGTGAAGCCAAGGTACTCGGTTCATGAAACTGTTCCAGATATTCATCAAAAATATCCCGGTTAATCAGAACGGTTCCATCCATTCGATATATGGCTCCTGCTTTACCAGCAAGTTCCAACAGTTTCTTGTGCGTAATGCTGTAGACGATTTCCGCATCCTTATACCGGAGGAACTGCCTGCGCAGCCTCTTTGCACTTTCTCGCACATCATTTCGTTTTTTCAAATCATAATAGGCTTTCGTTCTGTCACTAATCATAAATTAAATCCTCCATTCGATTTGTTGTTCGACAGAGAGTTGCACCAAACGAAAAAAGAGAACACCTTTGAAATTTCTTTCAAAAAGTGTTCTCTCAGCGATACGTGCTGTATTGCGTTTCAGCCGCCAACTATTCATTCTGCGTCGTAATTCTTCGTATTGATACGAAAAATTGTTGTCAATTTGTTGTCAACTCGGATTTGAAATGCCGCAAACCCGCATAAATACTGGGTTTATTTGTCGATGGGCTTCATTGTCGGGAAAAGTTTCCCAACTAATTTACATGCCGTCATAACGATTCAAATCCTTTCATTTCTTTACTTTCCCATTCTTCACAGTGCTTCGTATCA
>JNKJ01000006.1:0-112792 GCA_000702025.1 Blautia schinkii DSM 10518 | reverse complement strand
AAAATTGTTGTCAATTTGTTGTCAACTCGGATTTGAAATGCCGCAAACCCGCATAAATACTGGGTTTATTTGTCGATGGGCTTCATTGTCGGGAACAAAAGCACATCCCTGATTGCAGCAGAGTCTGTCAGCAGCATACACATACGGTCAATACCGAAGCCGATACCACCTGTCGGAGGCATACCTACCTCAAGCGCGTTGAGGAAATCCTCATCTGTATGGTTCGCTTCTTCGTCGCCCTGGGCAAAAAGCTCTTCCTGGGCTTTGAAACGTTCGCGCTGGTCAATCGGGTCGTTAAGCTCGGAGTAAGCGTTTGCCATCTCCCAGCCGTTCATGAAAAACTCGAAACGCTCCGTGTACTCGGGGTTGTCCGGTTTCTTCTTGGTAAGCGGAGAAATCTCAATCGGATGGTCCATAACAAATGTCGGTTGGACTAAGTGCTCCTCCACAAACTCCTCGAAGAACAGGCTTAAGATATCGCCCTTTTTATGTCTTGCTTCATACTGTATGTGATGCTTGTCAGCGAGAGCTTTCGCTTCCTCGTCTGTCTTAATTTCGTTGAAATCTATGTCCGCGTATTTCTTCACAGCGTCAACCATGGTGATTCGCTCGAACGGCTTGCCTAAATCCATCTCCACACCATTGTAGGTGATGGTGGTGGTGCCAAGCACTTCCTGTGCCACATAGCGGTACAGATTCTCGGTAAGGTCCATCATGCCGTGGTAATCGGTGAATGCCTGGTAAAGCTCCATCAGGGTGAATTCCGGATTATGACGGGTGTCAAGGCCCTCGTTGCGGAATACACGGCCGATTTCATACACTCTCTCGAGGCCGCCGACAATCAGTCTTTTCAAATATAATTCCAGAGAAATACGCAGCTTGAAATCCTCATCGAGCGCATTGAAATGTGTCTCAAAGGGTCTGGCTGCCGCGCCGCCGGCATTGGCTACCAGCATAGGAGTCTCAACCTCCATGAAGCCCTGACCGTCCAGATATCTGCGGATAGCACTCAGAATCTTAGAACGCTTGATAAAGGTATCCTTTACCTCAGGGTTCATGATCAGGTCCACATATCTCTGGCGGTAACGGGTATCTGTGTTGGTAAGTCCGTGGAATTTCTCAGGAAGAACCTGAAGGCTTTTGGATAACAGAGTAACCTCGGAAGCATGGATGGAGATTTCGCCTGTTTTGGTCCTGAAAACCTCACCCTTGATTCCTATTACATCGCCTACGTCTAACTTCTTGAACTCCTTATACGGCTCTTCGCCCAGGCTGTCTCTTGCCACATAGGACTGAATGGTTCCCTGTAAATCCTGTACATGGCAAAAAGAAGCTTTTCCCATGACACGTTTGGACATCATACGTCCGGCTACTATGACGGACTGGCCTTCCAATCCCTCAAAGCCGTCCTTAATCTCCTGGCTGTGATGGGTCACATCGAATTTTACTATCTTAAAAGGATCTTTTCCGTTTGCCTGAAGCTCTGCCAGCTTTTCCCGGCGGACCTTAAGCAGCTGGTTTAAATCCTGCTCCTGCTTCTTCTGCTCTGCCACTTTCGTGCCTCCTTTATATTTCGTACTATCATGTTTTACGTGATTCGTCTCTCCACCTGCAGCGGCTTGCGAATCCCCGCTTATCTGCTAAATATTTCTCTGGATTTCCAGAACTTTATACTTCATGATACCTGCCGGCATTTCCACTTCCACCAGGTCTCCGGTGTGTGCACCGATCAGCGCCTTGCCTACCGGGGATTCATTGGAAATCTTGCCCTGGAGGCTGTTTGCCTCTGTGGAACCGACAATTTTTAATTCTATATCCTCTTCAAATTCAAAATCGTGTACTTTAACCTTACATCCTACGCTGATTTTATCCAGATCGACTTCATCTTCTACAACTACCTCAGCATTTTTAAGGATTTTCTCAATTTCTTCGATACGTGCTTCAATATCTCTCTGTTCATCTTTCGCTGCGTCGTACTCCGCATTTTCAGATAAATCGCCCTGCTCTCTAGCCTCTTTGATTTTCTCTGCTACTTCTTTTCTCTTTACTACCTTTAAATCATGCAGCTCTTCTTCTAATTTCTTAAGGCCTGCATAAGTTAGTAAGTTTTTCTTCTCTTCCATTTACCTTACTCCCTTTCAACATCCGGATTTTGCATAGGATATCTCTTCCCAGATACATCATACCTGAAAAAGGGTAGAAATATTCTAGGATATTCACAATTCCTGTATTATATCGAAAAGTACCGTCCTTGTCAAGTATAATTCCTTATTTTTGCCGGCCATTTCAGCGGCCATTTCTGCGACATTTCTGCGGGATGTTCCAAGGCTTTTCGGGACCTGTCACACAGTTGTTCCGCGACTGATTCCGGACTATTATGTGTCCGTTTTCCAGGTCTTTGGACTCTACTTACAGGGAAACAGCCCCGGACCATTTTGCCGGACCGGGGCTGTTTTCCTCCCAAAAAGATTTATTTGCTGATTTTTACAGAACTGCTCTGGCCTTTGCCCTTCAGTATCTTCTTATACGCGGTAAGCTTGGCGGAAGGAACCTTGATAACAGCCTTCGAATGAATGCCCTTTAAGGAGTTTGCTCCTGCGCTTTTTAGTACTTTCGAGTTGATAACAATGGATTTTAGCGACTTACAGCCGTAGAAAGCTTCCTTGCCAATCGTTGTCAGATTAGCCCCGAGGGTCACCTTTTTAAGCTTTGTATTACTCTTAAATGCCTTATCCGCGATTGCTGTCACCTTGAAGGTATATCCTTTAATTTTCACTGTAGCCGGCACAGAAACACTGGTGAGCGTCTTTTTGGACGGTGCCGTTACAGTTACGGTACCGTTTTTAGACGCGGTCTTTGTGATTTTATATTTCAGTCCGCTCACAGTGTAGGATGCACCCTTTTTCGGAATGATATTAAAGGTTTTCTTGACCGTTCCGGTGTAATTACCTTTTCCGGTGATCGTTACTGTGGCTTTGCCGATTGCTTTGTTGTTTTTATAGGACAGGGTGTAGTCTGTTTTGTTTTTCAGCGTTTTTCCGCCGACCTTTACGGTTACGGACGGGGTCAGGTTCTTGCCTGTGTAAACCTGATCCTTAACAGCGGATACTGCTGCTGCCGTCAGAAGCTCTTTGCCTGTGGTTGCTCCTATCTTTATATATGCCTTTGAAGGAGTTGGCTCCGCTTCGCCAAATGACATAATCTCCAGAGCGCATTTGCCTGACGTCACTGTTGCTTCCATTGGAGGATTAAGCCTTATCCCATCTTTGAAATTGAAATGCAAAAGGTTTAATTTATCTCCCAGACCCTCTGCAGCCTCTTTGCTCACAGACATGAGCATTCTGTCTGTATCTTCATATGTTAGGAGAAATTCGGTAATATGCGGTGACTCCGCTGTGCCTTCGCCCCACATATTAAAGTTCATGTTATAAATGTCCTGTGCACATTCTGCCCCAGCCTTGGCAGCTTCTTCATAGCTGTAATATAATACCCCAAATGCACCATCAAGGACATTTCCATCCTCGTCAACAAATGAGCCGAGATCAAAGGCTTTTCCTAAATATAGGTCGGCGTATTTCCCGCCCTTCACCTCTGAGCAAACGGTAAATCCATCGTTCTCCCGTCCTTCATTATTGATAGCGCCCATATTTAAGTACGCGCCTGACTTGGCCAGGACAGCTGCATTTAAAAGAAGTGCCTCTTCAAATTTCAGATATTCCTCCACAACAAAATCACTGTTTATAGCGGTAAGCTTGTCGCAGTTCAGAGACTTCACCGCGCCTCCGTAAAGGCGGATATCGGCAGCCGTGATATTTTTGTTAAAATGGCAGTTAAAGAACTCTGCCAGGCCGCCTCCTGTAATGTTAAGTGTGCCTGTTCCGGACCACTCTACAAGTCCAAGCCTTTTCCCTGCCGGAACGTCTATGGATGACACCTGCGGAGAGTAAAATTTAAGACCTGACTCCGTTTCTTCTACCCTGCTGCAGTATTTCACGCCTGTTGCAGCCTCGGGAACGGTGAGTGTTCCAGAGATTTTATAATTCTTCGGCATCTCGACAAAATAATAACCACCTGCACCAGAAGCATTAATAATACGCATTACGTTATCCAGTTTCGGAGTGTTGGCAATATGCTCCTCCCATCCACTCTCCGGGAGCTCCTCTGTGGCAAATCTGTCATAAATCTGTTCCTCGCTAAGCCCTTCACAGGCTATGAAGCGATTGATGTGGAATACCGGATTCTCCTCATTCTCTGTGAACTTTGTACCGTCGATATCGATTCTATAGCCTATGTTGTCTCCTCCGAGCCACATTTTGTCGGCCATACTTATGATATCGCTGTCATTCAATCCCTCGAATTTTGCCACAAGGCTTCCGTCCTCCGGGATAATGAGTTTCCAATCCTGTCCTTCGGGCACATCGAAATTCTCGACATAATGAACTCCGATACCTGCGTCCCACTCTTCGTCACCCTCCTGAATCTTGCCGAAATCGAAGTTTTTATGGAACACCGGAATGCGGTCCTCTCCGTAGCCCTGCATGAAAATAGATATATTTCTGTCGCTTTCACTAAGGTTTGTAATATTGTAAAACTCCGCATATCCATCGTAAATATCAAGGTTAGGCCGCACAAATATAGTGTTCTCTACACCCCGGTATCCGCCGATTTGTCCCCAATCACCTGCAAAGACTACCGTATCATTACTGCCGCTGCCTGCTATCTCACCATTAACTACCCCTTCTGCAAAGCTGACTTTTCCGCCGCCTTCGTTGATTTCCAGAGTACCAGGTGTTTCTACATCCGCACGCAGGCAAACATCCCCATTAGGTGTGATGCTCTGAATCCTGGCAGGTGACCAGCGCATAATTCCCACTGTCATGCCCTCCGGAACTACCAGATTCGAATACGCCTCCGCATTTTCATGACACCCAATCAGGCAGTATCCTGTATTTGTTCCTGTGAGCTTGGTGATGATTTCCTCCAGGCTTCCTTCTACGACGCCTTCAATCTGCTCAAAGTCGGGCTCTTGACCGGTCTTATACCATTCCTCATACTGCTCCCGGGTCACATAGGCGGCCGAAACCGTCTGAATCCCGACAAAGATTACATCATCCGTAAGCTCATCCGGCGCCTGATCTGAAAACAGGTCTTCGCCCTGGGGTGACGCTGTGAAAAGGTCCTCCGCAGAGTCTTCTTCCGGATTCTCCGCGGCCTCTTCTTTGAAAATTTCCACAGGCTCTTCTTCCGGAATCAGCTCGGCATCCTCTGCATCAGCCCCATCCCAAAGCTGAACCACGTCCTCAAAGGTATCCTCGTCTCCAAGCATCCCCGTCTCAGCAGATTCAGCCGCAAAAACCACCGCAGCCTCTCCCACTCCGCCAACCGCTAAAGCAGCCGCCAGCACCAAAGCCATAACACTCCTTCGCCTCATAATCCTACCTCCTTTTTTATATAAATATATTAATATATCCATAACACCACCGGCCCCTCGGTACTTTTTTATATAAGTGGTTCCTCACCAACTTCTTCCAAGAAAGCATTCGCCTGCTCCAGTGTCATGTTCTTATCAATCGCATATATAATTGCCGCATCCCTCCGCACCCGCGGATAGAGACATGCCTTACGTCCAATTTCCAGAAGCCTCTGGGTTTCTGTCAGATTCAGGGAAAGAATAAATGCACTCTGGAGCAAAATCTTTCTGGTAGGCGCACGCTGTCCTCCAAAAAGCTTTCTGCCATAGGACTCCTCCAGGTTCAGCATTCGAACCAAATCCTTTCTTGTCATCCCCTGCTTTTCCGCCAACTCCTCCAAATAAATCCCTATATCTATTTTATACTTTTTCTCCTTTGAGAAAAAATCAGATCCGTACTGTTTAATCATCTGCATGATCTCATCTGTTTCTTTCATTTCTCTCCATACCCCCTGTTTTGTGTCCATTTCCTTACATAAGAAAAGGCAGATATGATAAGTATAAGTATATCATATCTGCCCTTTTAAACCGGGACAATTTTGTCCCTTTTCATAAGATGATTTCAAAATCAGGGGTTGGATTTTCTCTTAAAATCTCGCTTTTTTGGTCTTCAAAACAATGAACCGTCTCGAGTGACGGATGGCGAAACAGGGGCGACCAGTCCTTGATATCCAGCCCCCGCACATCCAGCCAGTTCAGCCGGGGAGCCTCCTGGATGGGAGTGATGTCAGTCACGGCACTGCCATGCAGATGGAGCGACAGCAAATCCTGAAAATCCCCTAAGCCTTCAAGGGATTTCAGCCAGCCTGACATTGCCAGTGAGCGCAGACTGTCCATTCCTTTCAGGGGCTTTAGGGAGTCCAATTCATAGCTTCCCCATCCATTGAGAGTAAGGAGCCAATCCATCTGGGAAAGAATTTCCATAGATTCCTCATCGAAACGGCCTATGCAAAGCATCTCCAGCTTTTTCTGGGTGAGCAGCGGAAAGAGATTTCCCTTATTCACGGATGTGCCCAAAACGGAAAGGCTGGTAAGCTCCAGATTCTCCATAAAATCCAGGTTCTGAAGTGTCAGTGAATCAAGGTTCAGTTTCTTAATCTGCCCGCATTCTCCAAGGTCTGTGACGTTCAGCAGAGGATTATTCCCTATATACAATTCTTCCAATAAAGGAAGCTCTTTCAGCGTTTCCACGGATTGAATCCTGTTTCCTGTCAGGTTCAGAGTTTTTATCGGCAGGCCTGCAAGAGGAGTCAAATCCACAATCCGCTGGTTACATAGACTTAGGCGTTCAAGGTTCTTCATCCCCGACAGATCATTAAGGCTGCTGATACTCCCAGGCTCCATGCCATCGGTGCCCTGGCCATTCACATAGGGATAGAAGCGCACTGCCAACTCATCCTCATCCTTCAGAATGTTGTCCCCCACTATACGGAGGGAGGTAATGTTTGTCAGCATTTTTTCTGTCACAGGCTCTCCGTCCACGAGCCACAGCTTCTCTCTCACCGCCTGCTCTATGGTCTTGTCCGCAAATACCCACACCTTATCTGCATCCTCTTTCCCCACAGCCCCCGTCTCCCTGCCCTCCTGCAAGGTTCCCAGGTACCACGCAGCGGTGAGAAGTGCTGTGAGAAGCATAAGAAATGCGGCGATCCCTGCGTTTCTCCTGCGTCTTGAAGATTTAAGCCTCTTAAGCTCCTTTTCCAGCAGACTTACTGTCTGGTATCTGTGGTCAGGGTCGAACAGGGCCGCTTTCCTGATAATCCTCTTAAGCCTGGGCCTGACATGCGCTGCCGCTAAATCAGCCTCCTCATAGCTGCCTGCCGCCAGATACCAGAGAGTCCTTCCAATGGCGTAGACGTCTGTCCTTTTGTCGGTCTGGGCAATGCCATACTGCTCAGGCGCCGCCGTGCCCGGGCTCCCCACCACGAAGGTATCCCCCTCCTGTCCCTCCCGGTAATGCCGGGCTGTCCCGAAATCTGCGAGCACAATGCTCCCATCCCCATCCATCACTACGTTTTCCGGCTTAATATCCTTGTGGATTACAGAGTTCTTCAGGCTGTGGAGTGTCCGGACAATACCGCATAGCTGTATTCCTACATCCACAATTACTTTCTGTGAGAAATTCTCCTGATCCTGAGAAAGCTCATACAGGGTCTTTCCTTTTGCATATTCCCGGAGAAAATAAGCGCCCTCTCCTTCCTCTATGAAATCATAGGGCCGGGGTATTCCCTGAACATTCTGCTCTGCAAGCTCCTTCATAATGGAAAACTCCCGGCGAAGGAGCTCCTTCTGGCTGCCCCTTCCCCATTTGATAACGAAAAGCTCCCGCGTCACCGTATCTGCTCCAAGGACAGTCCAGGAATCCTCTTTTTTCTTCAGGCACTGCTTCACCTGATAATGTCCCTGTAGTCTGGGAGGTAGAGAGAATTTTTCCATTTCCTGCTCATAAAGCTTTATAAAATCCTGGGAATAAGAATCCATCTTTTCCTCCCCCTTTCAAATGCGGCTCTGCCATTCTATCCAAGCCTTTCCAGCAGTTTCTCCAGTTCCTCCAAGCTGCTGATCGTATTGGACTCCCTTCGCAGCCCTGAGCTATGGCGCATTCCCGCGGTATACCAGGCGACATGCTTGCGCATTTCACGGATGCCTGTGTACTCGCCTTTTATTTCAATCTGGGCTTTGGCATGGCGGAGTATCATCTCACGTACCTCTTGTATCGATGGCCTTGGAAGAAGCTCTCCTGTTTTGAAATAATGGTTCATCTCGCGGAATATCCAGGGATTTCCCCGTACAGCACGACCTATCATCACTGCATCACAGCCCGTCTGCCTCATCATTTCCTCTGCCTTTTTTGGCGAATCCACATCACCGTTTCCAATCACAGGAATTGTGACAGCCTCTTTCACTCTGCGGATGGCATCCCAATCGGCAGTCCCGGAATAATACTGCTGGCGGGTTCTCCCATGCACCGCAATCGCCGCAGCCCCGGCATCCTCCACACGCTTGGCAATCTCCACGATATCCACAGGCACATTCTCGAAACCAATCCGCACCTTGACCGTCAGCGGCTTAGAAATCGCAGAGAATACGCTTTTCACAATAGACACGATCAAATCCGGGTCACGGAGAAGGGCTGAGCCCTCGCCATTATTGACTACCTTGGGCACCGGACAACCCATATTGATATCCAGGATATCAAACGGCCGTTCCTCGATGCTCTTCGCCACTTCAGCCATGAGCTCCGGCTCGCTGCCGAAAATCTGCATAGATACCGGATGCTCGCCCGCATCAATCTCCATCAGCGCCTCCGTATTCTTATTATGGAAAGAAATCGCCTTGGCACTTACCATCTCCATACAGATAAGCCCTGCCCCCTGTTCCTTGCACAGCCTTCGGAAGGGAAGGTCTGTGACACCTGCCATTGGTGCCAGAACGAAGGGATTATCAATTAGTACATTTCCGATTTTCCACTGCATCTCCATGGATCAATCCTCACTGTCCCGCTGCTCTTCCGGCCGCTTCTCCGGTTGCTTTTTCAGCTCTTCCTCCGGGATATCCCCCAGGAAGAAGACACGATAGTACATTTCAAGGGATTCCAGCAGCTCACGCTTTTCTGTCTGGAGCTGTTTGATTTTCAGCGCACTACCAATCTCGTCAAAGCGCGCGTCAGCCTCGAGAGCCTCTGTTTTAAACTCCAGCTTTCCGTCCTCATCAAATTCCATCGTGAGAATCCCGCCCACATCCTCTGTAAAAAGCACACACATAATCTGCAGCTCCTGCTTCACATGCTCCGGCAGGGAGCTGAAATCCTGATTAAAATAATATTTCTGCTCATAGGCACTTGCGCCGCAGAGTACAATCTTATCCTGATACATAGTACCTCCTGTTTTAAATCAATATACAAACGCAGTTTCCTTTTTATACATAACTATATAACCCCCGCACAGAGACCTCCCCGGCAGCCACTTTTCTGACTTCCCCGCCATCCGCGGTCCTCACCAGCAGCTCGCCCTGTTCATTAATCCCCAGACAGGTGCCCTCATACGGATTCTGATTATCCAAAACACGCACAACCTCTCCAAGATTAGCCAAATATCTCTCATAATCGTCCTTCAGAAGACTCATATCGCAGGTCTGCGCAAACTTCTCATAATTTACCTCAAAACATTCCATCACCGCAGCCGCCACTTCATTACGGTCAAACTCACGTCCGCACTCACGCGAAAGAGAAGTCGCCTTGTCCGCAAGCTCGGCAGGGAATTCCTTCATATTTACATTCACACCCGCGCCGATGACCACATAATTGATGTCCATCCCAACCACGCTCATCTCCGTCAGGATCCCGCAAATTTTCTTACGGGACAGCACCACATCGTTCGGCCATTTAATTTGAACACCAAAGTTTCCTGGCTCTGTACAAAAATTTCGTGCCGCAGAAACTCCCGTCTCTTTGACGGTTTCCCGGCTGTCACATCTGCAAACCTTCTCCACCGCCTGCGCCACAGATAGCCCCATCACCAAAGTAAGCATAGACGCACAATTCGGTGGAATCTGGGGCCGCAGCACCAAGGTCATCATCACTGAGCTTCCCTCCGGCGCGGACCATCTGCGGGCAAAACGGCCGCGCCCGGCATTCTGAAACTCGGCCACTGCCAAGGTCCCGTGAGGCGCGCCCTCCTTTGCCAGGTTTTTAGCCCAGATGTTGGTAGAGTCTGTTTCTCTAGCAAAATGGACGGTTTTGCCCGCCCATTCCGTGTGTATCGCCTGTGAAATTGTATCCTGATTATAAAGCTTTTCCATATTGTAACGCTTCTCCATTAAACTTCTGCATAGCATTAAGCTTCTACACATCATTAAGCTTTTACATAGCATTAAGCTTCTGCATAGCATTGAGCTTCTACATATCGTTAAGCTCCTACATATCATTAAGCTTCTACATTATCGCACAGCTTCACCCAAGTGTCGCTGCCATCACAGCCTTAATGGTGTGCATTCTGTTCTCAGCCTCATCGAACACCTTGGACTGAGCAGACTCGAACACCTCGTCCGTGACTTCCATATCCGTGAGATTGAACCTCTCGCCCATTTCTTTGCCGATTTTTGTCTTTAAATCGTGGAAAGCAGGCAGGCAGTGCAGGAAAATCGCTTTCTCACCCGCATTTTCCATAATCTCCTTTGTAACCTTGTATGGGGTAAGCTCTCGTATTCTCTCCTCCCACACTTCGTCCGGTTCTCCCATGGAAACCCACACGTCCGTATAAATCACATCTGCATCCTTCGTTCCCGCCAGCGCATCTTCTGTAAGAGTCACAGAACCACCGGAAGCCTGTGCATATTCCCGGCACTGGGCAACCAGCTCCTCATTCGGAAAATATTTCTTCGTTGTGCACGCCACAAAATGCATACCCAGCTTCGCACAAGCCACCATCAGAGAATTTCCCATATTAAAACGGGCATCGCCCATATATACCAATTTAATTCCTTTCAAAGTCCCGAATTGCTCACGTATCGTCAGCATGTCAGCCAGCATCTGGGTCGGATGGTATTCGTTGGTCAGTCCATTCCAAACAGGCACGCCTGCATTCTCTGCCAACTCCTCCACAATTTCCTGACCAAATCCACGGTATTCGATTCCGTCATACATTCTGCCAAGTACTCTGGCTGTATCGGCAATGCTTTCCTTTTTGCCAATCTGGGAGCCTGTGGGATCCAGGTATGTAGTGCCCATGCCCAGGTCATGCGCAGCCACCTCAAAGGCACAGCGCGTTCTGGTGCTCGTTTTTTCAAAAATTAAGGCAACATTTTTACCCTTATAATACTCATGAAGCTCTCCCGCTTTCTTCTTGGCCTTAAACTCCGCGGACAAATCCAGAAGATAAACAATCTCCTCCGGTGTAAAGTCCTTCAGTGTCAGGAAATTCCGTCCTTTTAAATTCATAATAGTTTCCTCCTCTTAGCTGTTGAGAATCATTTGCGCGAACTGCGGCAGCTTTTCTCCCGGCTCCATGGTAAAGCCGTTTTCTTTCACCGCAATCTGCAGCTCCTCAACCGTATAAATTTTATATTTAGGAACCCGCACCAATCTGGCTGAAGCCTCCAGCATAGAAAGATACAGCTCCTTATAATCCCAGTCCGCTCCCAGCTTAAGTTCCATAGCAACCTTAGGCAGCACCCTGTCCATAAAGCTTCTGAGGGTACCTGTCCCCTCCTTCATGGAAGCAAGCTTATGCAGATAAAATTCCTCGTCGTGGCTCTGGTCTATATAATAAATCCGGCCCTCAAGGCCATAAAGCATCCTCATTGTATCGAAATATCCGATCACCATATTCCGGCGGCTCTTTTCCGCTTCGAAATCCATGATACTTCCCAGATCAACCCGCGGCTCCACAGTAAACAGATTCACATTCTCCGGCACCTTGACAGGCTTGGTAAAGCCCACACCGTAAATGCGGATTACGATAATATCCTCATACCCCTTGTCAAGCAGTGCGTCCATTGGCACATTGTCCGCAAGCCCGCCGTCGATAAAGCGGCTGCCAAGCAGCTTCTCCGTCTTAAATACAGGAAACATATAAGCGCTGGCTAAAAGCATGTCCCGGATGTTTTCCGGCCCAATCTCCTTCATGTCCACATGCAGTTCCTGCAGGGAGTCCACATGAAAGGTCTGTACATACAGATCGATCGGCGACGTCATAATAGCCTCCGGGTCCACAGCCTCTTCGATGAGCTTTTTCAGCGGCGTTACATCTATACCGCCGTCGCGGATATGCTTAAGTCCCAGCTCCAGAAATTCCTTTGCCTTCAGTTTTAGCTGAAAAAACTGGCGCATCAGGTTATCATCCACATCCATGATCGTGGAATAAGTGATGTTTTCCCAGATTTCCTCGGCCATCTCTAAATCGCCCATGCAGATGAGAGCACCATTCAATGCGCCCACGCTTGTCCCGGAGATTCCTTTTATTTTTACTCCTGCTTCCCGGAGGGCTTTCCAGGCGCCTATCTGATAAGCGCCCTTGGCTCCGCCGCCCTCCAGGACCAGTCCGTATTCTCTGTCCAGATCAATGACAGGTTTCATTATTTTCCTCCTGCGTCCACCGGGTTGTCGACCATAATCTCCTTCAGGGAGGTCGCAAGTCCGGCAATCCCCTGGATGTCGGATGGGATGATGATCTTCGTCGCTTTGCCGTCAGCAACCTTACCCAGCGCCTCCAGGCTCTTTAAGGTAAGTACGGAGTTGTCCGCACCTGCTGCTTTGATCATACGTAAGCCCTCTGCAGTTGCCTCCTGTACCTTAAGCACAGCCGCCGCCTGGCCTTCTGCCTCGCGGATCATTCTCTCCTTCTGTGCCTCTGCACGAAGGATGGCTGCCTGCTTCTCAGCCTCTGCGTCAAGGATGACAGACTGCTTCTTACCTTCTGCCACAAGCACTGTGGAGCGTTTCTCACCCTCTGCACGGAGGATGGACTCACGGCGCTCACGCTCAGCCTTCATCTGTTTCTCCATGGCATCCTGGATAGCTGCCGGAGGAATGATATTCTTAAGCTCCACACGGTTTACCTTGATTCCCCATGGGTCAGTCGCCACGTCCAGAGACGCACGCATCCTGGTATTGATCACCTCACGTGAGGTCAATGTTTCGTCAAGCTCCATATCACCGATGATATTACGCAGTGTGGTTGCGGAAAGATTCTCGATTGCCATGATCGGATTCTCCACGCCGTATGCATAAAGCTTCGGGTCTGTGATCTGGAAAAATACAACAGTGTCAATCTGCATGGTTACGTTATCCTTGGTGATAACCGGCTGCGGCGGGAAATCCACCACCTGCTCTTTTAAATTCACTTTTCTTGCCACACGCTCAATGAACGGCACCTTAAAGTGGATACCTGTTCCCCACGTTGCTCTGTATGCACCAAGACGCTCCAGCACGATCGCATAAGCCTGGGGCACAATGCGGATACAAGATGCCAGGACCCACAGCACTAAAACGATAATTACTATCAATGAAATAATACCAGCCATAATCTAACCCTCCTTAATCTCTTCTACAAATAATCTGACACCGTGGACATCCACTACCTTCACCACAGCATTCTCCGGTATCTTATGACCATCCTCAGATGCACGGGCCATCCATTCAATGTCATTGATACGCACCTGCCCTGTCTGGGCCAGGTTATCAATCTCCTGGGTCACAACAGCTCTTTTCCCCAAAAGACTGTTTACATTAGTTTTCTCTAAATCTTTGTTCATATACCTCAGTGCAAGCGGCCTTGTGAAAATCAAAAGCAATACCGACACTACGAGGAACAGGAGAAGCTGCAATACCAGTCCGGCTCCCAAATATGATGCGATTACCGCCACCAGCGCCCCTCCGGCGAACCAGATGGTCGTAAGACCTGTTGTAAAAGCCTCAATAACAAGAAAAACCGCTAGTATAGCCAGCCAAATCAAAGGTTCCATAATACTCCCCCTTTCCGGTTGAAAGCATTCTGCCATTTACTGCGAGACGATTGCCGCAATTCCTGCGACAAAGACGTGTCACCTGCGTTACCGCACCGGCTGTGTACCGTCTCACCTGCGCTGCCGCGCCGCCTCGTACATGAGAATTCCCGCCGCCATGGCGGCATTGAGCGATTCAACCTTTCCGCACATTGGAATCCGTATGAGACAATCGGCTGCCCGGGCCGCTTCCTCCGTGAGTCCTTTTCCCTCATTGCCGATGAGGAACGCCGTTCCGCCGGTGTAGTCCTCCTTGTCATAGGAGTTCTGCCCCTTAAGATGAGCGGCAAATGTACGGATAGTTAGTTTTTGCAATTCTCTCCTTAATGATACCACATTTTCGACATATAAAAAAGGCATTCTGTAAATTGAACCCATTGTCGAACGAATTACTTTTGGATTTGTGACATCGACGCAGGTTTTGGTGAGCAGCACGCCGCTCACGCCCGCACCTTCTCCAGTGCGCAGAATCGTCCCTGCATTGCCGGGGTCCTGTAAATCCTCCAGAATCATAACCAGAGGATTGTCTCCCTTAAAAATATCCATCATAGTATAAGAAGGTTTGCGGAGCACGGTAAGGATACCCTGGGGCGTCTGCGTGTCACACATCTGCCGGAATACATTGTCCGCCACAAGCTCATGGGGAAAAGCCTCAGCCCGCTCCATCAGCTCCCGGTCCCCGGAGAGCGATTCGGATACATAAACCTTTGATACCCACTCTCCCGGTGCCTCCAAAAACATTTTCCTTCCTTCTGCAACAAAAAGCCCTTGTTCTCTGCGGGCTTTTGTTTTCTGGTTTAACTGTATGATATTTTTCACCTGAGCATTACTCACACTCGAAATCATATTTCCTCCAGTGCCGCACTTACTGCGGCTGCATTCAGGGATGCCGTCTGCGGCGTTCCTCCATGGCCGCATTCGCTGCAGCTATATTTTACTTCGGCTAAATTCTACTTCGCCGATGCTTTGTTTAAGTCGCGGTTTTTGCCGATAGCGATCACTGTACAATCTGATGGCAGCGACACATTCGGTCTGGGGTTCACGTCCACATCGTCGCCCTGCTTCACACCAATCACGTTGATATGGAATTTCTCCCGGATACCCAGCTCGGAGAGCGTTTTGCCCACCCACTCGTCCGGAATCAGGAACTCCGCCATACTGAACTCTGAGGAAAGCTCAAAAATATCGAGAAATCCGCTGGACATGAGATTTTTCGCCACTCTGAGCCCCATGGACTGCTCCGGATATATCACCTCATCCGCGCCAATCTTGTTTAAAATCCTGCCGTGCAGCCCGTTGGTCGCCTTCGCCATGACAAAAGGCACGCCCAGCTCTTTCGCCTGCATGGTTGCCGTAATACTGGCCTCAATATTTTCCGACACGGCCACAATAGCCACATCCACATTCTGCACACCCAAAGACTGCAGAATCCCGGGCTCGCGCACATCCGCCTTTACCGCATAGGTGACCTTCTCGGCAATTTCCTGTATGTTTTCCTCTTTATCGTCAATCACCAGCACGTCATAATTCGATTCCGCCAGTGTCGTCGCCAGAGCTGTTCCAAACTGCCCCAGCCCGATGACTGCAAATGATTTATCCTTCAAAGCAAACCTCCTGCTCCGCATGTACCGCGGATGAATTGTTATTACTTACCCTATCATTACATCCTCTTCTGCCAGATGCGTGTTCTCCGTTCTTTTGTGGGCACGTATCACAACCGCGGTACCAAGCGTAAGCGGTCCGATCCTGCCAAGATACATGGTGAGAATCACGATCCACTTCCCAATCACAGAAAGTGTGGGCGTAAGTCCACGGGAAAGTCCCACAGTCGCAATCGCTGACGTCATCTCATATAGGATATCCACAAGCCCTGCGCCAGGCATAGCTGCTGCCAAAAGCAGCGTCATCACCAGCAGAGTCATAAAGCCCATTCCCGTAACCACGACTGCTGAACGTATGTAGCTGTCGCGGATCCTCCTGTGATGGCTTTCCACATCGCGTCTGCCCCGCAGGTTGGAGAGTACACTTAAAAACATCACCGCCATAGTCGTTGTTTTCACTCCGCCTGCTGTACCCATGGGCGAACCGCCGATAAACATGAGCACCAGGCACAAGATTACACTTGCGTTGGAAAACGCTGCCTGGTCCACCGTAAAGAAGCCCGCCGTACGCGTTGTGACGGATTGGAAGGCAGATGCCAGCACCTTAGTCCCCAGCGGCATATCCTTTATTGTATTAGGATTCCCATATTCAAAAAGGAAAATAAATACCGTGCCGCCCAGCACAAGAATAGCCGTCATAGCCAGGACAATCTTACTGTGAAGGCGCAGACTCTTAAACGCCCTACGCAACGGCATCTGACGCTTTAAAACTCTTTTAATCTTATCTGCCACATCCCACCACACAACAAAGCCTAAACCCGCAGCAATGATCAGCCCCATTGTCGTAAGGTTCACCAGTGGATTATCTACATAGGAAGCGAGACTGTTTTCACCCAGGATGTCAATCCCGGCGTTGCAGAACGCAGAAACCGCTGTAAACACAGACTGTGCCAGCCCCTCTGCCAACCCGAACTCAGGGACAAAGCAGAACGCATAGCACACAGCGCCTATTGCCTCCGCCCCGAACACACTGATGATCACACGTCTGACCAGCTTCACCAGTCCGGCCATCTTATCAAGGTTATAGGACTCCTGGATCATCCGCCGCTCACGAAGGGAAATCTTTCTGTGCAGGCCGATAAAAATAATGCTTGCCAGAGAAATGAGTCCAATCCCGCCAATCTGTATCAAAATCAGGATTACCACTTTACCGATGATGGTCCAGTGCGCCGCCGTCACAACTGTAACCAATCCAGTTACACATACGCAGGTGGTGGCGGTAAACATTGCGTCAGTAAAGGAAGTATACTCTCCGGGAGCCGTGCAGAACGGCAACCAGAGAATTATCCCGCCTATAAAAATCACCCCCGCAAAGCCGAGGGTAATTATTTGTGCTGTATTTAATTTCTGCAGTCTGCTGTTTAATTTCTGTAACATGCTTATCTCTTTAACACCATTCCATTTTTGTCATAATTATGGGAAAGAGAATTACATACCTCCCACTGGTATTCAGAAACATTTTTCTGCATTGCAAGCGCTTCATTGATGTCAAAATCCACATACTCGCCGTGACGATAGCCCACTACGCGGCAGGTTTTTCCCTCGCTTAGAAGGTCCACTGCCATAGCTCCCATCATGGATGCGTACACACGGTCCTTACAGGTGGGATTTCCGCCTCGCTGCATGTGTCCGAGGATGGTAGCCCGTGTCTCGATTCCGGTGGCAGCCTCGATTCGTCTGGCCATAGCCTCAGAATGTCCGATACCCTCGGCATTGATGATGATATGGTGCTTTTTGCCCAGCTTGCGGTTCTCAATAATATTGTTGATGATTTTCTGCTCATCGTAATCATATTTCTCAGGAATCAGCACATCCTCCGCTCCGTTGGCAATACCGCACCAAAGCGCAAGATAACCTGCGTTACGACCCATAACCTCAATGATACTGCAGCGCTCATGGGAAGTAGAGGTATCACGTACCTTATCAATCGCTTCCATAGCCGTATTCACAGCAGTGTCAAAACCAATGGTATATTCTGTACAGGCAATATCCAGGTCAATAGTTCCCGGCACACCGATAGTGTTGATGCCAAGGTTCGCCAGCTTCTGCGCACCGGCAAAGGAACCGTCTCCACCGATGACCACCAGACCCTCAATCCCGTGTTTTTTACATACTTCCGCACCGCGTAGCTGTCCTTCCGGGGTACGGAATTCTGCACAGCGGGCTGTATAGAGAATGGTACCGCCACGTTCAATCGTGTCAGATACGTCTTTGGCAGACATGTCAATGATTTCTTCGTTTAAAAGTCCATTATATCCCTTTAAGATGCCTTTCACCTTCAATCCGCTGCTCAAACCTCTTCTTACAACTGCACGGATTGCGGCATTCATTCCGGGTGCGTCACCGCCACTGGTCAAAACACCAATGGTTTTAAGCTTCTTTTCTGCCATACTATTTTCCTCCATCTTCTGAATCTATCTCGTTCTACACATATTCGGTTATAGTGTAAAGCATTTTTACAAGTTTTTCAATACTCTTTCCACAACTTTAACATTGGTATCCCCATATTTTTTGCGGATTCGGGACAGCCAGGAATCCTCAATTTGTACATGATAACCAATAGGAAGCTTCTTCATAGCCTTTACGTCTCTAAGGTACACAACCACGCTGCAGTTTCCGGGTGACGCCTTAAGCTCTTCAAGCAGCTCCGCCTCCACAGCTCCGTACTCTTCCTTATCCGCAAACTGGATCCACAATTCTCTGGGGACATCATCGAACGTACGCACCTTTTCCAGAATGATCTTGCTCGGTTTGTCGTCCTCCGCAGAAACCCTTCCCTGGATGAACACCTTGGCATCCTCGTTGATCATTGTCTGATATTTCTCGTAATCTCTGGGGAAAACTACAATCTCTACGGTTCCGACCAAATCCTCAATAGTGATAAAAGCCATGATTTTATTATTCTTTGTATATTTTATGGTTTTATCCGTAATCATTCCGCCAACAATTACCTTTTGTCCGTCAAACACCCGTGTAGCTCCAGTCTCCTCATCCGGCTGGAAGTCCGTGGATTTTGCGGAAATCATCTTTTCCATCATATCGCTGTAACGTTCCAGCGGATGACCGCTTAAATAAATGCCAAGCACTTCTTTTTCAAAAGCGAGAATCATCTCCTTGTCATATTCCTCAAGGTCAGGCATACGAATCTCAAATTCCTTCTTTTCTTCCTCGCTCACGATATCGAAAAGGCTGAGCTGGCCCGCCATGGTGTACTTCTTCTCCTGGTTGATGCTGTCCACGATCTGGGCATAAACCATCATTTTCTGCCTGCGGTTGCCGTCAAGACAGTCCGATGCACCCGATTTGATAAAGTTTTCAATCGCACGCTTATTGAGCTGCTCACGCATACGCTCAATAAAATCCTTAAGTGAACGGAACTGTCCCCGCTCCTCTCTTTCCTTCACCAGCTCCTCGATGACAGGGCGGCCGATACTTTTAATCGCGGAAAGTCCGTAGCGGATGGAACCGTTATCCACGGAGAAACCATAATCTCCGCAGTTGATATCCGGCGGCAGGATTTTAATCCCCATCTGGCGGCAGACCAGGATATATTCTGCAACCTTGCTGGGCATTTCTATCACGGAGGTCATGAGCGCAGCCATAAACTCCACCGGATAATAGTATTTCAGATAGGCTGTCTGATATGCCACTACCGCGTAGGCGGCAGCATGGGATTTATTAAACGCATATTTCGCGAAATCCGTCATATCGTCGTAAATCTTGTGTGCAGTCTTTTCGGGAATGCCGTTCGCGACACAACCGGGCACGCCCTCCTCCACATTTCCGTATACGAAATTCTGGCGCTCCTTTTCCATAACCGATGCTTTTTTCTTAGACATGGCACGGCGCACCAGGTCGCTTCTGCCGAGTGTATAACCTGCAAGGTTCCGCACAATCTGCATAACCTGCTCCTGATACACGATGCAGCCGTAGGTCGGATTAAGGATCGGCTCAAGCTGCGGGCAGTCGTAACGAATGGTATCCGGGCGGTTTTTGCCGCGGATATACTGGGGAATGAAGTCCATGGGGCCGGGACGATAGAGGGAAATTCCGGCAATCATATCCTCAAGGCTTTGAGGTTTTAATTCCTTCATGAAGTTCTTCATTCCCGCGCTCTCCAACTGGAACACCCCGTCCGTACGTCCGGTTCCCAGAGAATCAAGCACGCGCTTATCGTCATAGTCAATCTTCTGCATATCCAGCGAAACCCCGATCCCTTTTTCCACAAGCTTCACGGCATTCTGGATTACAGTAAGTGTCCGAAGGCCCAGGAAATCCATCTTCAAAAGCCCCAGTTCTTCCAGGGTTGTCATGGTAAACTGTGTAGTGATAGAGCCGTCCTGCGCGCGGGAAAGAGGCACATATTCATCCACGGACTTCTGGCTGATTACAACACCTGCCGCATGCATAGAGGTATGGCGCGGCAGACCCTCAAGTCGCTTTGCCATTTTAATCAGATGGTTGATGTCATCCTGCTCCTCGTAAGCTTTACGAAGCTCGGGATTCATGGTCAAAGCCTTGTCAATGGTGATATTAAGCTCTGTAGGAATCATTTTCGCAATCGTGTCCACCTGGGCATAGGGCATGTCGAGGACGCGCCCAACATCGCGGATCACACCGCGGGCAGCCAGGGTACCGAAGGTGACAATCTGTACCACCCGGTCCTTGCCGTACTTTTCCACCACGTAGTCAATGACCTCCTGGCGGCGCTCAAAACAGAAGTCCACGTCAATATCGGGCATGGACACACGCTCCGGATTGAGGAAGCGCTCAAAAAGCAGATCATATTTAATCGGGTCAAGCTGGGTGATTCCAAGGCTGTAGGCCACCAGGCTTCCGGCCGCCGAGCCTCGTCCCGGCCCAACCATAATATCATGATCACGGGCATATTTGATGAAATCCCATACAATAAGGAAGTAATCCACATAGCCCATGTTTTTGATGGTGTTCAGCTCGTAATTCAGGCGCTCCTTGAGCTCCTCCGTCACTGTTTCGTACAGCGATTCCAGACCTTCGAAGCAGAGCTTATTTAAATATTCCCAGGAGGTATATCCCTCCGGTACATCATATTTCGGCAGCTTGGTCACGCCGAACTCAATGTCCACATGACAGCGGGAAGCGATTTTATGTGTATTCTCCAGCGCCTCCAGTGCATATGGGAAAAGCTGGGCCATCTCCTCCGGGGATTTCACATAATACTGGCCGCCCTCATAGCGCATACGGTCCTCGTCCGAAAGCTTCTTCCCTGTCTGCAGGCACAGAAGGATATCATGAGGGTCCGCATCCTCTGCTATAGTGTAATGAACATCGTTCGTCGCCACCAGGTCAATGCCTGTCTCCTTGCTGAGACGCAGAAGCTGCTGATTGACTGACTGCTGCTCCGGAATACCGTGGTCCTGCAGCTCCAGGAAAAAATTATCCGGACCGAAAATATCCCGGTAACGAAGCGCAGCCGCCTTGGCATCCTCGTACATTCCTCTTGACAGAAAACGTGCCACCTCGCCTGCCAGACAAGCACTGAGCGCAATAATGCCCTCATGGTATTCCCGAAGAAGCTCCAGGTCAACTCTGGGTTTATAATAAAAGCCTTCTACAAAGCCTTTGGAAACGATTTTCATGAGGTTACTGTAGCCTGTATTATTCTCCGCCAGCAGTACCAGATGATAATAACGGTCATCTCCGCTTCCAATCTCCCTGTCAAAGCGGGAGCCGGGCGCCACATAAACCTCGCACCCCAGCACAGGATTGATCCCGGCCTCCTTTGCGGCACGGTAAAAGTCAATCATGCCGTACATGACGCCATGGTCTGTGATGGCAGCACTGTCCATGCCCAGCTCCTTGACCCGGGCAACATATTCCTTTATTTTATTGGAGCCGTCCAGAAGGCTGTATTCCGTATGGACATGAAGATGTGTAAACTCCACGAATTTCTCTCCTTTTTCTGTGAGGTAAGGGTTAATCCTTACACGTGTCTATGTGTGTTTTGGTTACTGTTTATATTTATTACAATGAGCTTTCATCGTACCTACGACACGGAGGAAGTCTCATGCGTTTAGTTGTATGGTATTGCGGAAGCCTATTTCTCTGTAAGGTAAATGCGGCGTTCCTTGATTTCAATCTTACCTTCTTTCAGAAGATGTCCTACCGCACGTTTAAATGCATTCTTGCTAAGGCCGAACTCTCTCTTAATTACTTCCGGTGAAACCTTGTCATCAAACGGGAGCACGCCGGCGAATTCACGGATCACACTCAGCACAGCCTCGGCATCCTCATCAATCTGAATATATGCTTTCTGTCGGTCGCTGACATTCATTTTTCCGTCCTCCTTCACCTCTGTGACACGGAGGTCAAGAACCATGCCCGGATGGTATTTACCCTTAGCTTCCCTGGCAGGTATGAGGGCGGAATACTTATCATCCACTGCCACAAAGACGCCGAACCGCTCGCTTATCTCATAAACGCGCCCTTTCACCAGATCACCTACCACATATGGTGTCCTGGTGGAAAGATAATGATACACCTTCATTGTTGCACAGAGACGGCTGCTTTTGTCCACATAAAGTGCGACCAGACAGTCCTCTCCCTCACGTACCCGCAAAGTCTGCTCGTGGTACGGAAGAAGCAAGTCTTTCTCTAATCCCCAGTCCAGAAACGCACCAATTTTTGTCACCTGCAGCACCTTGAGAAGTGCAACCTGTCCCAAGGTAAGCTTTGGCTCCTTCGTTGTAGCAATCAGCCTGTCCTGAGAATCTTTATAAATAAATACCTCCAGCTCGTCACCCTCTTTGATACCCTCCGGTACCTGTCTGGCCGGAAGCAGCACACGCTCAGAAGTCTGAGCCTCCATATCCTCCCCCAGGTAAACACCGAAATCCACGGATTTCACCACTGTAAGTTTTTGTTTTCTTCCTAACTCTATCATAATATCTCCTTTTATTCACCGGCGGCACGCTTCAGCGTACTTGTTATAATCCTCTACAGTATACCACAATTAAACTGCAAATAGGAAACTATTTCGTACGCTGGAGCACAGCCCAGTTCATTGCTTTTTTAGAATAAAAGGGATATAATCAGCTTATGAAAAAACTTTTATGATTCGCCGTTCTGATAATCAAAAGAGAAGGAGTACAAGATTATGTCCGAAAATTTAGAGATTTTAAAAAAGCAGGAAGAGATTCTGCAGTTCGAGCACTTTAACCACGAGGATGCCTATGCCCTCGGCACTTTTATGGTGGAATATGCCAGAAAAAATAGCATTACCATTGCCGTATCCATTCGCATGAATAACGGGTGCATTCTTTTCCAGCACTGCCCGGATGGCACTAATCTGCTCAATCAAAAATGGATGGGACGTAAATTCAACAGTGTAAAGCTAATGGAACGGAGCTCTCTGCTTTCCGCAATGACCTTTGAAGAGGCCGGAGATACTTTAGCCACACACGCTCTCAAGGAAGAAGACTACGCCCTCTGCGGCGGCGGCTTCCCCATCCGCATCAAAGGCACCGGGGCAGTGATCGGTGCGGTAATCTCGTCCAACCTTTACCACATTGCAGACCACGAATTTATCATTGACTGCCTGCGTGAATTCCTCAATTGCCCCGAAGCACCGGCATTTCCTTATACGCTTCCTGAGTAAGTGAGAGTATTTCTAAGCGGATAAAAGGCATGGCCCAGTTTTAAACTGAACCATGCCTTAATTCGGTTGCACCAAGCAGCCATTCCACTTCGACTCCCAGCACTTTAGCAAATACCTGCAGCTCAAAATCAGCCACAAATCTGGTACCGCCTTCAATTCGGCTGATACTGTCCCGTTCCAGCATAACGCCTTCCACCTGAAGCTTAGCAGCTAGATCACTCTGGGACATTCTTTTCTTGACTCGCATCTGTCGGATTTTTTCTCCGGATACATTTTTTCTTCCTTTGTAATAGTAGATTTTCATAGGTCCCCCGTTTTACCAATATATGCTAATATTCAGCAATTTTCTTGACATTAGCATATAATGCGTTTAGAATTGTGTTAAAGGTCTGCAAACAGGCACTTTTTTGCGTTTTTTAGCTTTTTTCTTATGTATCTCTTGTAATCAGGTATGCAAAGCACGCATAAAGTCCTATATAAATAAATACGAATTGATTTGTGAATAATCAGGGGGTATTAGATGAAAATTTTAATTGCTGACGACGAACCAAAAATATGCCAGCTTATCAGCAAGCTGGTTGACTGGGATTCCATGGATATGTCGGTTATAGCCGTAGCCCACGATGGGCTGGATGCTCTTTCCGCTATCCAAAAATATAAACCTGATATAGTGATCACTGACATACGTATGCCTGGGTACGATGGCTTGGAACTTATACGCCGTGCGCAGGAATGTAGTCCCGACACTGAATTTATTATAATCAGTGGATACCGCCAATTTGAATATGCTAAAAATGCGATCCATTACGGAGTAAAAAACTATTTGCTAAAGCCCATTCAAAAAGTAGAACTAACAGAGACATTGGCAAAAATCCGTAATGGTTACATTCAAAAGCATTCTGACATAACAAAAGAAGAGAAATATCAGTTACTGATGGAAACAAACCGCAACCAAAAGCGCACAGAATTTTTGCAGGACATCTTTTTCAAAAACAATTCAGGTATCACATGTTCAGGACTTACGAATATCAATAGTATCTATTCATTTACCTTTCAGGAGGGGTATTTTCAAACTGCCATTATCAAATTGGACGGCCTTGACCGCTCTATGCAAAGAGAAACCGAGTATATTTACGGAAAAATCCGCGACTTTATAACTAATAAACT
Organism: Blautia schinkii DSM 10518; assembly: GCA_000702025.1. Classification (GTDB taxonomy): domain Bacteria; phylum Bacillota; class Clostridia; order Lachnospirales; family Lachnospiraceae; genus Blautia_A; species Blautia_A schinkii. The sequence goes on along the minus strand of JNKJ01000006.1, from coordinate 88,356 downwards.
TCCCTCGATATGTTATGACTCTGCCTGTATTACAGAAGATTCTTTCTGCTATATACTTTTAAATTTTGAGCCAGGCAATCAAAAATGTGTCCGGAGTTCTTTGAAGAAATTTCTGAACGAGCTGCTGTGTCAAAAGGAAGTACTTCACCATTTGAATGTTACATTAGCCATTGGAAGCGCCCACAGCACTCTTAATGATGTGCCGACCTCTCTCAAGACAGCACGGCTTGCCATAGAGCAGCGCCTGGTATTGGGTACCAATATTCTGTTAGACGAGACGCATTATGAAAATGTAGATATAGACAGCTGTATATTCCAGGAATTTAGCCGACGATTTTCTACTGCCATTGACCGACTCAGTGAAAATGAGTTGTACGACTGTTTTTCTTACCTAAAAAAACAGCTCTCCCAGACGGCCGATCTTTCCGGTCACGCTGTATTACAATTATCAAAGGAAATCATTCAGCACTATATCGTTTCCATGAATACAAACAGTTTCGTCATACCTGATAAGGAAACTTTTGCGGATAATTTCTATAAGGCTCTTGACAATCAAAGCTCATGGCAGGATGTACTTACATTATTATCTAAAACCATATTGGATTCCTGCAAGGCCTCTTTTAATACCAGGAAACAGGAAGCCAACAAGCCAGTGCGAGAAGCCAAGAATTATATTAAAGCTCACTTGAAAGAAACAATTTCTCTGGAACAGATTAGTACTGTCGCCGGATTTAACTCAAGCTATTTCAGTTCATTGTTTAAAAAAGAAACCGGAATCACGTTTTCCGAATACCTCATCCAAGTTCGGATGGAACAGGCAAAAGAACTACTAAAAGGTACGGATTGGAATATTTCTGTAATCTGTGAAGAGGTCGGCTACAGCGATTTAAAAAACTTTAACAAAAACTTTAAAAAATATACTGGCCTGCGTCCCAATGAATTTAGGCGAATTTACAGTTAATTAAGAGGGAATGATTATGAATACGAAAAGAGGATATTTAGCCGATTGTATTGGTGGATGGATGATCGTATCCCTGCTTTTTTCCACTATTCTTATATCTATACTCGGAAATCTGGCTTTAAAGCGGCGCTTGTCGGCCAATATCTTTTTTCTGGTGCTGACTGTTTTCTTGGTTCTCAATATTAGTGCATATTTTTTCATTTACCGGCGCGCCAGAAAAATTATGACTACAATTCAGGATTGTCTTAATAGCTATAGTCCTGAAGATATTTTTCAGGAAACTCTAGCCGTAAGCACGGAAATTGATTTATTGTTTTCTACTCTTAACGAGAGATTTAACAAATCAAAATATTTGGACTTATCACAAAAACAAGCCCAATATCTGGCCCTCCAGAACCAGATAAATCCGCATTTTCTATACAACACTCTTGAATGTATCCGAAGCGAAGCCGTATGTGAAGGTGTCGACAGTGTAGCTATTATGACAGAAACACTCTCGACTTTCTTCCGTTATACGATTTCCAACATTAATAATTTGGTTACCATAGAGGACGAGCTCAATAACATTGATAATTATTACCGTATACAGCACTACCGTTTTGGAGATAAGCTTAGTCTGACTGTCGACTCTGATACAGACAATGAAATAAATATTCCCGGCCTTTACATGCCTAAGCTGATTATGCAGCCTATTGTTGAAAACGCCATATACCACGGGTTGGAACCTAAGGTAGGTAAAGGCAGTGTGCGTATTAAAATCACTTGCAACTCTGACTATTTAATTATAAATATCATAGATGATGGTCTTGGTATGGAAAAAGAAGCACTTGAGCATCTGAACCGGCGTCTGTTGAAAAATATTCTATATGATAACGATGGCTCCACGACCAACCGCGGCGGCATCGCCATAACCAATGTCAATAACCGGATTAAGTTGCTTTTTGGTGAACGCTATGGAATTCACATCCACAGTATCAAAAATGTCGGTACCGACGTAGAAATCTCTCTACCTGTAATTCTGAAGGGAAACACATGAAAAAAGAAGTCTTTCGTATGATAAACCTTATAACCAACAGTGCTGACTCGGCTAATTTGGATGATATGAATCTACATATTCATCAGGGAGAAATTGTAGGCTTGGTACCAATCAATGGGATTGGTCTTGAAATTTTTCTCGAAATGTTTATTCGGCCAATTCCAGTGAAATTTGGAAAAATTTATATAAACAATAAACCATTAAATGACCGTCACCCCAGTAAGCATCAACTAAATAAAGTTTATATTCTTAACCAACAGCGAAAGCTTGTAGGGAGTCTTTCTGTTCTTGAAAACATTTACGTGCTGAACAACCTGCCCGTTTTTCGTGGCATTATACGGCTCGATCCGCTTCTAAAGCAGTATGCCTGGCTAACAGACAACCTACACTCTACGATTCCTCCTGATACACTCTGCGAAAAGCTTGATGAATTTGACCGTTGCATAGTTGAAATATTAAAGGCCGTGACCCAAGGTGCCCAATTGATTATTCTCTATGGTATCAGCGATATTTTGGGGGCTGCACAGTTGGATCGTTTCAAGGAACTTCTCACAACCCTTTCGGGGAAAAACTATTGTTTTCTTTATATTTGTGGTCGTTATGAGGAGTCCCTGTCTTTCTGTGACAGGATTATCTATATGAAAGATGGAAAAGATATACAAAGCTTTGATCGACACGAAATTGACAGCCTTCGATATATGAAATTTTCCCGTTCTCTCCTCGCCGCAAATTCTTTAGTAAACCCTGCTGCGGCTGAAGTTGCTTTACATATACACCATCTTCCGACAACTGCTTATCCTGAATTTTACTTCGATATTAAAAAGGGGGAGTGTCTGGTACTGTATGATGAAAGCAAAGAGCTACAACGCGAATTTATGGACTTTATTAATATAAATCACGGAAATCTTGGAAACTTATATATAATTACAGATTCCTCCGGCAAACGTATGTTAGAAAAATCAATTGGGAAACAAATTGCCGTGATTGGCGAGAATCCTTTGGCTACAATGTTATTCTATGATATGAGTTACATTGACAATCTTGTATTCCGAATGGAAAGCAAAATTAAACGGATCAATGTTTCCAGAGCTGTAAAAGAAAGTATCCAGCGTGAATATCACTCCCTCATTGGAGATGATATATATGCGTCATCCTTGGAAGGGCTGAGTCTCAGTTCCCTCTACAACTTGATTTATTACCGTATCGCACTCATAAGTCCCAAAGCTGTTTTTATAATCCAGCCTTTTTATAATACGGATATATACCTAAAAAAGCATATACGGAACTTAATACATATGCTCCAGGAGAAAAACATCGCCGTCATCATCCTCTCAGCCGATTTGCTGGACAGCGTATCTATTGCAAATCGACGACTTGTATTAGAGGGCGGAGCGATAAGGCCCGAAGTATAAAGATTCTTAAGGCTATAAATCCCATTAAAAAGCCAAAAACGGCCGTTAGGAATTCGGTCGCTTTTGGCTTTTTACTTTATGGTATTTTATAATTCAATCACTGCTTTTACGACATTTTCCGCATCCGCGATTACTGTATCAAATGCTTTTTTTGCTTCATGTAACGGAAAACGATGCGTGATCATCTTCTTTACATCAATACTTCCATCTGCAATTGCTGCGATTGCCACAGGATAAAGATTACGATAACGGAATACAGACTTAATTGTAAGCTCTTTTGACATAACCTGTCCGAAATTATAAGTCAGATCATTATTCACTGCTATCCCCACCAACACTACGGTACCGCCCTGCTTTGCCAGCATAGGTGTCTGATAGATTGTTTTTGGTGATCCTGCTGTTTCTATTACAATATCAGCACCGCGTCCGCCAAATATCTTCCGGCATTCGTCAAATACATCTTCTCTTCCTGCATTGATCACATAGTTTGCACCCATTTCTTTGGCAAACTCAAGCCTTTTTTCAAAAAGATCCACCACCACAACATTGCTGGCTCCCATAGCCTTAGCTGACAAAAGCGTTGCTAGGCCGATACATCCTGCGCCAAGAATCACAACATTATCCCCAAGCTTCACGTCTCCCTGACGGCAGGCATGCAGCCCTACACAAAGCGGTTCCACAAGAGCCCCTTCCTCCATACCAACATGGTCCGGAAGCTTAAAACACATATCGGCAGGGTGTACCACATAATTCTGAAGCGCTCCCTGTACCGGAGGTGTAGCAAAAAACACCACGTCAGGACATAGATTATATTTTCCTTCTTTACAGCACTCGCATTTTCCGCAGGGTATCCCTGGTTCCAAAGCAACCCTGTCCCCAACTTTCAAGTCTTTGACATTGCTCCCAAGCTTTACAATCTCTCCTGCAACTTCATGTCCCAGAGTGAAATCGCCCTCTACTATGTAATCCCCAATTCTACCGTTTTCATAATAATGCACATCAGAACCGCAAATCCCACAATATTTAATCTCAACCAGAACTTCATCATCCTTTGGCTCAGGAACTTCTATTTCTCTGATAAACATTGTCCCGGCTTCTTTCATGTAAACTGTCTCGTTCTTCATAATACAATCCTCCATAGAGTATGATAATTTAAGCTATAACCTTAACTTTCTTTCTCACCTTTATGTACTGCAGGCTGTCAAGAATAACCGCCAGAATCAATACCAGTCCTTTCACCATCTTCTGCATAAAGGCATTCATACCGGCCATAGACATACCATTGCTCAGAACACCGATAACTAAAATACCGGCAAATGCCTTTCCGATGTTTCCTTTACCACCATTTAGACTTACACCTCCCAGAACACATCCGGTAAGTACGTCCATCTCATAACCGTCTCCTGCACTGGGCTGCCCGCTTCCGATACGCCCGAGCATTACAATTCCTGCAACGCCTACCAGAAAGCCACAGAATGTATAAGCCAGTATACGTATCCGGTTAGAATTGATTCCCGAAAGAGTAGCTGCATCCTCATTGCTGCCGATAGCATAAAAATAACGTCCCAGATAAGTCTTGGAAAGAATAAAATACCCAATAATAACAATCACAGCCATGATAAACGCAGAAACCGGAATTACGCCAAAGATATACGTCTGTCCTACCCATTTCAGGGAAGCCGGAATACCATAAACAGGCAGGCCCCCGCAAATTGTATAGGTAAAACCATAAAGGAATATCTGCATTCCCAATGTCATAATAAGAGGCGGTACCTTTATTTCCGCTATAATAACACCATTCATAAAGCCGATAGCTGTCGATATAAGAAGTGACAGTATCATCGCTGCCCACACTGGAAGTCCGGCATTTGTCACAAAAATGCTGATACAAACAACTACCAATGACACGACTGAGCCCATAGACAATTCTATACCCCCGGTTAAAAGGACAAATGTCATGCCGACAGAAAGGATTGCCATAATTGATATCTGCTTAGAAATATTGATCACGTTTTTCATTGTCAAAAAGGAGGGGTTGAGAATGGTAAATATGATAATTAAAATTACCAGAATGAACACCACTCCATACTTTTTAAATAAGTCTAAAAATTTCATATATATTTACCTCTCTCATTGAATTCCAGATGCATACTGCAAGACTGTTTCCTGGCTAAACTCTTCCTTACTAAGTTTTTTCATCATATTTCCCTCATGAAGAATTATTAAGCGCTCCGACATACCCAGGAGCTCTTCCATCTCCGAGGATATGAGCACAATTGCAATTCCTTGTTCCGCCAATTCGTTCATGAGCTTATAAATTTCCTGTTTCGCGCCTACATCCACACCTCTGGTGGGCTCATCCATGAAAATCACTTTACAGTCCGCAGCCAGCCATTTAGCAAGTACTACTTTCTGCTGATTGCCTCCGCTCAATGAATTGGCAGCCACATCCAAGGAAGGAGTTTTTATACGGAGAGCTTCCTTTTGGGCCTCCGCTATTTCGCTCTCTTTTTTCCTGTCTATCACCCACATCTTTGATATCTTCTTTAGTATAGCCAAAGAAATGTTCGCCTGGATACTATCCTCTAACAGAAGCCCCTGTCTCTTACGATCCTCTGTTACAAATCCCATCCCGACCTCTACGGCGTCTTTCGGATGTTTGATTTTGATTTCCCTGCCATCGAGATAGGTATGACCTGCATGCATAATATCCGCGCCGAATACTGCCCTGATCAGTTCCGTTCTGCCCGCACCTACCAAGCCTCCGATTCCAAGGATTTCACCTGCCCGGACCGAAAAGGAGATATTATTTACTTTATCGGCAATGATATTCTTTGCCTCAAATACTACATTTCCTATTTCATGTGTTCGCTTCGGGTATTCAAAGGACATTTCACGCCCCACCATATAAGCGATCAGTTTATCCGTGTTCATATTTTTAATATCATCTGTAATGATCTTTTTTCCGTCTCTAAGAACCGTAACTCTGTCTCCAATACGGAACAACTCACCCAAGCGGTGGGAAATGTAAATAATAGTATATCCCTGTCTCTTTAAGTCAAGAACCAGTTCAAGAAGCTTATCTACCTCATCCTCGGTCAATGGAGCTGTCGGTTCATCCAATATCAAAACCTTAATGTTACGGGATAATGCTTTGGCGATTTCTACAAACTGCATGTAAGATACTGTCAGTTCCTTCACCGTCTTCCTGCAGTCAATATTTACCTTCATTTTTTTAAAAAGCTCACCGGCTTTTTTTTCAACTGTTTTCATATCAGCCATGCCGTTTTTTCTGATTTCATTTCCCAGAAAAACGTTCTCTGCAACCGACAAATCCTCTGCCAGGTTAAACTCCTGGTACACAACCTCAATCCCCAATTCTTTTGAAAGTCTTGGCGTCATAGTATTATAGACTTTTCCCATAAAAGTAATTGTCCCGGAATCTGGTTCGTTTGCCCCGGATATCATTTTGATGAAAGTTGATTTGCCAGCTCCATTCTCACCGATAATACAGTGGATTTCTCCCTCCCGAAAATCAATGGATACATCGTCAAGGGCCTGGACTCCCGGATACTTTTTTGAGATATTTTTTAATGATAGTACAATTTTCTCTTCTGGCATAGTTGCCTCCCTGCTGTATATGTTCCATTCCACATTTCACAGAACCTTAGATGTATGACTACTGCCTGTTAACTGCATATAAATCAGCGTTTTCTTTTCAGGGCTGCCGCGATTTGACAACCGCGGCTTACCCTGCTGTCCCATATACATTCACAAAATTTTTCAAATCCTAATGAATCAATTATTTGTAAAGATTCTCATCTGCTTTCCATTCGTCTGCTGTATCTACAGTTACGTCAACCATAGGCATAACAACATTCTCAGCTTCCTCTCCGTTAAGAACCTTTACGCATGCCTCCAGTGCCTGCGCACCGCCGTTATATACATCCAGACCCACATCGCCGCGAAGAATTGTATCATCTGCTACCAGGTCAATAGCATCCTTTACACCGTCATTTCCGAACATACCGAAGCTTTTGTCATCAAGCTCTTTGCCGGCTGCCTTCCATGCCTCAGAGAAGCCAAGAAGCGCGGTATCATTAGTAGCTACAACACCTTTCATATCCGGGTAAGACTGCATCCATGTCTCAGCTGCTGCCACACCGTCTTCTGTTACCAGACCTTCAAGTTCTTCCACGATCTCGATACGCGGGTCAAATTCCTTTATGGCATCCTCAATACCATCTACGCGGTCCCACTGATACTGGAACTCTCTATGGCAAAGCAGACCAAACTGCAGTTTTTCTTCATCCGGGAAATTCTTTTTTGTCCACTCTGCAGCCATTTTACCTACGCGGTATCCAATCTGATAATTGTCGCAAAGGAAAGTAAGCTGATACTCTACAGGCTCTCCTGTGGACGCGTCTACGATATTATCGTCATATGCACAGATTACAACACCTTCGCCCAATGCTTCCTTAACCACATCAGCAAATGCCTCGCGGTCAAACGCATGAATAATGATAGCATCATAATCTTGGGCAACCATATTCTCAATATTGGCAATCTGAGTGGAAACATCATTATTTGCCACCTGACAGTCATAGTCTGCGCCCAATTCTTCAGCCTTTGCTTTCATACCCTCTGACATTGTGTTCCAAACCGCAACGTCCATGGACTGAAGGCAAAAACCAACCTTATAGCCTTCTCCCGGTTTTTCTTTTTCCGCGGCGCTTACCATCGTGGTCATTGATGCGCACATAGCCGCCGTTGTGAGAATTGCTGCTGCCTTTTTCCAATTTTTCTTCATGTTTGTACCCTCCATACATTTTAATATTTTGATAAACTTGTTTATTTACAAGTTATATCTTTACAGTAATTTGTTTGTCAGACCAGACCAAACTGCTGCAGCTTTTGCTTTTCAAAATTCAGTAAAAATGCTGCCTCCGTATCAATACTTTCCTCTGTAGGTGTATCCAGATTTCTCCACACCTTGATATCTCTGCCTACTTCTCCGCCCATCATTACAAATGGTTCCGACACAATACGCCCCTTATAATCCACATCTTTAAGCGCCTGGAAAATCTCGTCCCAATTAATGTGGCCCCGGCCAGGTGCACGGCGATTGTTTTCTCCGGTGTGGAAATTGACTAAGTAATCACCGGCGTATCGGATAGCATCACCGATATTATTTTCTTCAATATTCATATGATAAGTATCAAGAAGAACCCCAATATTTTTACTATCCACTTTTTGGACGTAATCAACTGCCTCTTCCGCCGTATTGATCAATACTGATTCAAAGCGGTTTACTGCCTCCACACAATACACTACGCCGTAATCTTCGGCAGTTTTCACTATCTGTCTCATACTATCAAGACTTCTGTTTAAAATATCATCTTTTCCATTCTGTAAAACAAAGTCTGTCACTCCCCAGCCAGCATAGCTTACGCCAGAGATTACCTTACCATCCATAAAACCTACACGTTCTACAATCCGTTTAAGATAATCGACACCTCCGGCCCTCACCTTTTCATCTGCGCTGGACACATCATAAGCAGGATCAAGACCAAGACTGTAAGTAAGCTCAATACCTCTGTCATCTGCTGCTTTCTTGATTTCTCTCATCCTCTGCTCACTCATATCTAATAATGGCTGAGCCTGGAATTCCAGAATATCAAAACCAATATCAGCCGCCTTGTTCACATATTTAATGTGATCAGCATCCCATCTTTTTTCCCAAAAGTTCATAAAAATTCCTAATTTGTTCATCTGACTTCCTCCATATATGTGGTATATAACTGTGCATCAGGGAATAAGTGCAACTTTAAATGCATCCGGATCTTTTTCTGCAACCTCAAATGCTTTTTCCCATTCTGTGAGCGGGAATTTATGAGATATAATCCCGTCCGTCTTTAAACTGCCGTCAATGATTCCTTTAATAACCGCTCCATAACAATGACCCGATAAGTGAGAACCAAAAATATCCATGTGCTTTGTATCACCGATAATGTTCCAGTCAGCCGTCACATCTTTGGGGAAAACTCCAAACTGTACGTATCGTCCCATATTTCTTACCATATTTAACCCCTGCGTAACACTTGGCGAACTTCCCGAAGCCTCGATATACACATCACACCCATACCCACCTGTCAGCTCCATGATTTTTGCTGTAACATCCTCTTCCGCAGGATTAAGGACCATATCTGCCCCGAATTCCATAGCTTTTTTCAAACGGTTTTCTCTAAGATCTAAACCAATCAGCATTCTGGGTGCAAGATTTCTCGCCGCATTGACCATAGCAAGTCCAATCGCTCCGAGACCGCTTATCACTACTACATCGTTATGACCTATATTTCCACGCTCAACAGCATGCATACCACAGGCATATGGTTCCACTAATGTAGCCTGCTCGGGAGTTATGTCGTCCGGCAGTACATGCACCACGCTGTTTTTACCGAATTTCATATATTCGGCAAATCCGCCCTGAGCATCTTCCTTAAAGCCATAAATATGATGTGGCTGACACATCCAGTAATTTCCTTCACGGCAAAACCTGCACTCACCACAGGGAAGAATCTGTTCAGCCAGTATCTTCTGACCCGGACGTACTAAAGTAACGTTCTTTCCTACTTCAGCAACTTCACCATAGAACTCATGTCCCCCAATGCAAGGTGCTTCGATATATGCATTATCCGGGCTGGTTCCCCACACACGCTGACCTCCATGATAGGTCTTAACATCTCCTGCGCAAATCCCACAGCCCAATACCTTAATCAAGATTTCATCGCTGTCTATCTCCGGGATTGGAACTTCCTCAAGCCGGAAATCATAGGGTGCGTACATTCTTAACGCTTTCATACTACCTTTCATTATTAATCGTCTCCATCTCTTTAATCTTGTAGTTTATACTACATAATTACCAAAATTTGGGCCCATATTTTGTTTGTTTTATGCTATTTCAATAAAAATTATAACATCCTGGTACACAATGATATAGGGCACGGCTTTGGAATTATGGGGGGATTCTTCTGGTATTTAGTACAAACCTATTACGAAGCATAAAAAAACACCTCCTGGTGTCTGCATTCCTGCAAAACCCAGAAGGTGTTTGTTTACCCGCTATGAAATTTTATCTTGTTGTTTCAAATCCTTACTTATTTCCCTGTCCGTAATACGCATTTGCGCCGTGTTTTCTGTAATAGTGCTTATCCTGCAGTTCCTGCGGCGCCGGTTTAACCTGTGGGTTAATCTGCTCGCATCGGGTAGCCATCTTCGCAACCTCTTCCAGGACTACTGCATTATGTACTGCCTCATGAGCATCCTTACCCCAAGTAAACGGACCGTGGTTCTTACAAAGTACCGCAGGTACCGCCTCATAATCATTGGTCTTGAAATATTCGGCGATCAGAACGCCTGTATTCCGCTCATAAGCCTCGTCAATTTCCTCCTTGGTAAGGTTACGCACGCATGGAACCTCGCCATAGATGTAGTCAGCATGGGTAGTCCCATAGCACGGGATAGAGCGTCCGGCCTGAGCCCAGCTTGTAGCCCAGGAAGAATGGGTATGTACGATTCCGCCGATATTCGGGAAAGCCTTGTAAAGCTCCACATGAGTGGGCGTATCGGAGGAAGGATTATATTTCCCCTCTACCACATTACCATTCAAATCAACAACTACCATATCTTCCGGTTTCAGTTTGTCATAATCCACACCACTGGGTTTGATGACAAAGAGTCCCTTCTCTCTGTCAATACCACTCACATTTCCCCAGGTAAAAGTAACCAGACCGTATTTCGGCAGGTCCATATTTGCCTTATAGACTTCCTCTTTTAATTTCTCAAGCATGCTTCTCTCTCCTTTATCATAATATTCCGGTTTTACTTGTACTCTCATTATACCACTTGTACGCAAGGTTGTTCCAGCTTGTATTATGAATTTTCTCATCTGTTTATGAATATTTTTGTAACAGTTCCTATACTTTGAACTGTTACATGTTTTCACCTTATTTCTGCGCGTCAAGGAGAGGACGCATCATCCCCACTGCAAAATCCAGATCATCCTTCCACTGTGGATTGCCGGTATACCAGAATTCGGTCACATATTTACGCACACCCAGCTCCCAGGTCTGAGATATCACTGACGCGAAATCCACATGTCCTGTGCCAAAAGGAACCTCCCGAAACACACCGGGTACGGTTTCCTTTAAATGTACGGCGCAAAGATGCCCTGCTCCGCTTCGGATATCCTCAAGCACATCCGTGCCGTAGGAAACTGCTGCGTTTGTGATATTTCCCATATCCGGGTATACGCCCAGATATGGAGAATTGACCTTTTTCACATAGGCCATCGCCTTGCCAACCGTGTTCATAAATTCCGTTTCCATAGTCTCGAACCCAAGCATTACGCCTGCCCTTGCGGCCATCATAGCGGCTTTTCTCAGGTTCTCTCCGAAACGTTCCACCGTTTCCGGAGTGGACTCCTCATAATATACGTCATACCCGGCGAGCTGAATGATACGGATACCTAAATCCTCCGCCAGGGCGACCGCCTTCTCCATAATCTCCATCCCCCGGGCGCAAGTCCCGGCGTCGCTGCTGCCGATGGGGAATTTACGATGTCCGCTGAGGCACATGGTACGGATGGGCACTCCCACCTCCGCCATAGTATTTACTAATTCCAGACGCTCTTCCCTGCTCCACTCAAGCCTCGCAAGCTTCTCATCTGTCTCATCAATGCTGATCTCCACAAAATCATAGCCCGCATTTTTCGCGGCTGTCAGCTTTTCCCGCCAGGTAAGCTCCTTTGGCATTGCCTTTTCATAAAGTCCTAATGTATATGCTCTCACTATCTCTGCTCCATATTATTTCATTGTTAACATCGGTTCCGCTTACAATCTTATAGACTTATAATTTTATATCCTAATCGTCCTATAGCCCTATGGCTTATCTCCACCAGAATCTTACATCTCCACCGGAATCTCATATCCCCAGGATTTACGGATACCGTCCATAATCTCCATCACCTTGATCGTTTCCTCATGCGGCATCTCCGGGCATTCCAAATCTCCGTTCTCCAAAGCCCTGACGCAAGCCTCCACCTCATACTCATATCCTGTAATCTGCTGAGGCGGCTGATAAGAAGCGATTTCCTTATAATCCGCATCATATACTTTGATTTCCTCGGGATTGTTGATGTTCGTCACCTCAATATATCCCTTTGTGCCAAAGATAGCCCCGGCCCTGTTAAGAGCAGCATGAGCATTACACTGTGTACTTGCCATCTTTCCGCCCTCAAAGGTCATGGTGATACTGTCAATCATATCCACTCCGCCCACAAAAACTGCGCTTGCATCCACATTTGTCATCGTATCGCCAAATACCATCCGGGCAAAATTGATCACATATACGCTTAAATCCAAAAGTGCGCCGCCAGCCAGCTTCGGATCTGTGATACGCTTAGCACCGCTTACCTCATAGCCCAGATTAGCCGTCAGAGAAGTCACCTCACCGATCACGCCGCTCTCCACAATATCATTGATCATTTTTCTGGAAGGCATGTACCGTGTCCAGATTGCCTCGGTAATCAGAAGCTTTCTTTCCTTCGCAATCCTCATCAGCTCTCTCGCCTGTTCCGCATTTACGGTAAATGCTTTCTCACAAAGTACATTTTTTGCTGCCTCAAGACTCATTTTCGCATGTTTAAAGTGATGGGAATGAGGCGTAGCAATATAAACGAGGTCTACCTCCTCGTCTGCCAGCATCTCCTCATAGGAACCATATGCCTTGGTAAATCCAAACTTGTCCGCAAACGCCTGTGCACGTTCCAGATCACGCGCAGCAATGGCATACGCCTCCACGTTATCCATCTTTGTAATGGTGGTCGCCATTTTTACCGCAATCCCACCAGCTCCTAAAATCGCCATTTTCATCATCGTTTTTACCTCCTCAAATATATACCATAAACGCCATATAATTAAACACCATATAATTAAACAATCCTGTGAATTTTTATAAATATTTATCAATTTTTGAAGTGCTCCCACGCGCTGCTCAATCCTTCAATAACTGCACGGTAGGTTGCATATTTCTCTTCATAAATTTCTTTATACTCAGGACGAGGATTGATCGTCTTGGTAATAGTCACAGTTTTCTCCACTGCATCCTGATAGTCCTTATATATTCCCGCCGCAATGCCCGCAGCCATGGCAGCACCCTGTGCACCCAGCTCCTTGTCCTCGATCACGTCAATCGGTATCTGCAGCGCATCGGCAAAAATCTGCACCCACACATCCGAGTTCGCAGCGCCGCCGGACAGACGAATGCTCGCAGGCACCTCGCGATTACGCAGAAGCTTTTTCACATGGGTAACATGAGAAAATACAATCCCCTCGTATACCGCACGCAGCATGTGTTTTTTGTTATGATAAGCGGTAAGTCCCACAAAGGTACCTTTCGCTAAAGCGTCCTCATTAGAGCCATTCAAAAACGGCAAAAAGATAATATTGTTATCCTGCGGTTCAATCGAGGCCACCCATTCATTCGTAATATCATACACAGAACCGCCCGCTGCCTTTGCCTCATCCTTTTCATAGTTCATCAGATTACGGATAAACCATTCCATATTTCCTGCGGAAGTCGGGCTGCTCTCCTCGATCAGATAATATCCCGGAATACAGAACATGGAATTAAGAGCCACTGTACCGTTGGTCACAGGCTGTGTACCGATGAATTCATTAATGCTCCAGGTTCCTGCCACCATACACATTTCCTTCTCATTACAAAGACCTGACGCAATACCGCAGGCATTCACGTCAAACATACCAGCCGCTACCGGAATGCCTTCGGGAAGCATTGTCTTTTCGCTGGCTTCTTTCGTCACATGACCGCAGATATCCGCGGAATAGCGAAGCGGCGGAAGCTTCTCATAGCACTCCACAAGGCCGAAAAGCGCCATCAGCTCTTTGTCATGCTGCTTGGTCGTGAGGTTAACCAGGTTCGAGCCGGAGCAGTCTGTATATTCACTGTATGCCTCACCAGTAAGCATATATCGGATATAGTCTTTAACCGCAAAAATGTATTTCGTGCGCGTAAGCACCTCCGGCTGATTGTCCTTAAACCAGGCCAGAAGGCTCACCGGCTGTACAGCCAGGATTTCCTGGAAAGTTTTTTCATACACCTTTTTGTTTGTGCCGTCTTTATACCAGCGCTCCACCTGCGCCCATGCCCTCGTATCTGTAGAAATAATCCCATTGTAGGATGGTTTCCCGTCATAACCTACCATATAAAGACCTTTTCCGTGTCCGGAAAATGACACACCTGCAATATCCGCAGGGTCAATCCCGCTCTTCTGTATGGACTCGCGCACTGCCTGGGCGTTTACCTCCCACAGCTCATTCATGTCTCTCTCCGTGTATCCCGGCTTCGGTGTGATGGTCACGGTAGGCACACTGGCTACCGCAATCTGTCTGCCGTTCTCGTCGAAAAGAGCCGCTTTGGAAAAGGTTCCTCCATTATCAATTCCCAATAAATATTTCATAATTTCTGTTCCCCCTTGCTATCGTATATTAAAGCAACAGGCCGCGGAGCGGACAATAATCCCTCTCCGCGGCCCGGTCCCATTTCCGCATATGCAATGTAATACCTGCATAGTTCCTGCATATAGATTCATGTATAAATCCCTGCATAAATCCCTGATTGATATGCGAATTTATTCTTTGCCTATATGATACTCTACCGGCTTAGGTTACGCAAGCTAATCGTATTCATTTTTCCTGCACTTCTGTTGGCAACTTCTATACTTCCGTAGGAACACCCGGGCAGTTCGGTCCGAAATGCTTAAGTACAACCAGCGGCTCCACCTTACTTGTATTCGTAATCGTCACACCCTCAGTGGCCGCTTTTTCGGACACAAAGAACTCATCTGAGCTTTGCTGTCCAAAATGCAGGAGTGTAGGAGCCTCGGCATCGTACACACCGAATTTTCCATGACCCTGGATAAAGATACAGCCATATGCAGCGCCATCCTTAATCGTCACACTCTGCCCCGGATTTACGGTAAGCTCTTTTGCCGCAATATACGGATTCGCATAGGTGATCCACTTCTGGGTGTACTGCTCATTCTCTGTCTCAACGATAGGCGCACGGAAATAATGCTTTCTGTAATGCGGGTCTACATTTTTTTCCCAGTCAAGAAGCTTGAACACATCCTCAACGGATTTCTTATCCTCAGGAAGCTCCTCATCCAGCATCTCCGGCGGATAAACCTCACCGGAAACAATATTTTCATAAACAGAGTTTACATCGGAATTCCACTGCGGCTCATAAGTAAGAACAGAAGCCGGAGCGTGGATCACACCTGCAGGAGTATACCAGCCCGTGCCAAGCTCAATCCTGTATGCTCTGGAAAGATCCGTAATCCTTGTATCGTCGTCCGCGAAATGGCTGATTCTCTCCTTCACATCCTCCGGGTCCACGTCCGGGTCAAACCCGAAATATGTATAATTCGCTTCGCCAAAATAGTTATTAAGCTGCTTGGGGAAATAATAGCACTCAGGCTTTCCTAATTTGCCCACACGCGCCGCATCCTCAAAGGTAAGATGAAGATGGTGGAAAAGCGGATTCTCATTATCGAAAAACTTAGAATACATGGGCCAGCCGTTGTATTTTTCCATAAGCTCCTTGCCCACAAGCTCCTCGCCCAGAACCTTCACCGCATTCCTAAGAGAAAACTTCTCATCAGAATCATAGTCTACACACACATAAGCCATGCCCTCGTCCACCTTCGCGGTGTCGCCGTTCTGGGCAGCTATCGTGGATGCAAACCATCTCTCTGTAATGGAGCCTCTCTCCATGCCAAATGCAAAATAATCGTCCGGGTGAAGCTTCAGCCTGCGCCCTGCCTTGCCGAATCGTCTCGGAACAAACGCCGGGAACAGACGCAGAACTCCCTCTCCCTTTTCAAAAGTATCGCGGATAACCGCCTCATCCTCGGTGGCATCCTTTACTACCAGCTGCCCGGTCTTTTTCGCCTCGGCAAGCCTTGCATCCAGCTCTTCGCCGGCTTTGATAATCAACTCTTTTTCTGTCATGTCACTGCCTCCTCAATTTCTAATTATTTTTTTGTTCCATTTTTTTAACTCATATATCACTAAAAATGATGCATCGGATTTACTGTCTTTTATTCACTTAGCAGATAGCCTTGACTTCATAATTTCATTATGGAATCCACGTCTTCCCTGCCCTGCAGTATATGGAAAGTAAGATGATACTCCACACTTTCCCCGGCGCCAAGATATTTCATAGATCCATTCTCCACAGCATCCTCTATCCCGTCTATGGTTGCGTTCGCAGGCTCCAGCCCCATCACATAATCCCCCGCGCCCATCATCTTCCACTGGACAAAATGGTCCAGCGTACGAAGGTCAATCTCAATGGCAATCCCCAGATCAAGATCAGGGTTATATATCGCTGCCACGGAATGATTGTCGGCATTAGGCTTTAATTTATGATAGTAGCACATCTCCTCATAGTCCGCATCTGCCTCCTGGCACCTCATCCAGGAATCCATTCCCTTAAGGGCATGCGCATTGCGCGGCTTGGTTTCCAGCGCTGGTATGTATATTTCACTGTCAGGAGTGAGTATCGGATAACCGATATTACAATGATAAAGAATCATGTGGCGGACCTTTTTAAATCCCTCATTCGTCACTCTGTCACTGACCGTAAACTTTCTCTCTTTATAATAACATTTTACCGTCCGCTCCAACAGAAGTTTTTCTCCAAAAATCTCGGCGTCTCTTACCTTTCCCTTAATCTCCACATAAGGCTGGCCGCCGTCCTCCACAACCGAATAGCTCACATCCTCCGCCGGAGTGTGGGAAATGTTTCCGTGCAGGCCGTAATCCTTGCCCTCATAACTACAGGGCGCGCCAGCCACCTTAAGTCCACAGGTGGTCATAAATCCCGCAGTAAAGCTTTTCAGAAATCCAAGCCCCTTATCATCGAAATATTCCGGAGCCACCACGCCGCAGGGAGAAATGTATCCAATATTTTCTCCACAGAAATCCAAATAGGGGATATCCAGCCCGCGGCTTATATTAAGGTCAAAATGCATTCCCGAACGGTTGTGCACATCCAAAAGCTCCACACCCGCTGCCTTGCCGTCCAGCATTTTTACCCTCTTCACTCTCATTAACTGGTCTTTGTTTCCGATATACTTTTTTTCTTCCTCATACTTCATACGCTGCACCTCAACATACGCCCTTTTGCAGTACGATATTTGCGTACCTGGACGTATCTCCTGTCTGCACGATCACATAGGCTTTTTCCGACTCTGCATAAAAGGGCAGTCGGTCCATAAAATCAAACTCCTTAAAGGCATCATCCTTGTCATATCTCTCCAACAGGCTGCGGTATGTGTTCCAAATTTCCGGGACTGGCTCCGTGGGCAGATTTTTCATCAGCCTCACAGGGTTTGGGATAAAATTGTCAAGCGGGAATAAAGGAAGCACAGCCTCCAAAAGCTCGGGAATCTCCACACTGTCCATGCGCACAATATGTCTCGCATGTGAGGTTCCCGGATAATTCGCGTCCGCCAGGATCATCACATCTGCATGACCCATCTCCATCATATATTTCACTAAATCCGGCGGAAGGATTTTCGGTATATTTCTAAGCATCGCATCATTTCCTTTCATATCCGGGAAAACCCGGAAAAAGGGCAAGGCGTTTAAGCAAAGTCTCTATCCTGTTGCTTTGCCAACGGCGCCTTGCCCTGCATTACCTTGTTACTTATAATTGCTTATTCTTCTCTGACTTATTATCTGCTGCAATTCATACGCTGCATTTCGTCTGCTGCATTTCACCTGCTGCATTTCATCTGCTGCATTTTCATCTGCCGCATTTCATCTGCTGCATTTTCATCTGCCACATTTCATCTGCCGCATTTCATCTACTGCCTATTCTTCTTCAGCTTTGTCATCTGTCGCTGCATCATCTGCTTCTTTCTCGTCTGCTGCCGCATCGTCTGTTGCTTCCTCTGCATCTCCGGAGATAGCTGCTACGCCGCCTTCAAGGTAAGCATCAACATTATCCTTGGTGATTGCTCTGAACGGAATACGTGTATCATAAGGAACTTCCTCTCCCTTAGCCGCTGCTAATGCAACATCAATACCACCGGCACCCTGTCCGGCAGAGTCCTGAAGAACGGATACACCCATCTCGCCATTCTTAACTGCTTCTACTGCTTCGTCAAGACCATCCACACCACCGATTACGATATCGGTTCTGCCGGCTGCCTTGCAGGCGGAAAGTGCACCAAGTGCCATATCATCATTTTCACATACGATACCCTTCAGTTCATCGCCATAAGTGGTCAGCCAGTCCTCAGTAAGAGTCATAGCTTCATCACGTTTCCAGTTTGCTGTCTGGGTAGAAAGAACCTCAAAGTAATCTAACATTCCAACAGCCTCAAAGCCTGCCATACGTCCAACCTGTCCGGACTGTCCCATCGGTCCCTCAATGATGCAGACCTTAGAACCTTTTTCCAGATTATCCATAAACCAGGTGCCAAGGATCTCGCCGGATTCCTGGTCTGTACAGCCTACGAATGCAGTGTAATTATCATCTGCGATATCACCATTGTCAACGATGATCGGAATGCCTGCCTCATTTGCCATAGAAACTACAGGTGCGCTTCCTTCCACGTTCTGCGGGATGACAACAAGTGCATCTACACCCTGGGTGATCAAAGTTTCACAGTCACTGATCTGCTTGTTTACATCGCCCTCAGCATCTGTAAGCACAAGATTAACGCCCAGCTCTTTTGCCCTTGCTTCCGCTGCGTCCGCAATGTTCTTAACAAACATATCAGAGTTGTCTTTGGAAGAAAATCCTATTGTAATGTCTGCATTTTCCTTCTCTGCTGCTGCAACATTGAGCGCACCCATTGTTGCTACCATTGATACTGCAAGTAACCCGCCAATTATCTGTTTTTTCATGTTTGTTCCTCCTTTTTATGTTGGATGTTTTATATTTTTAATATCGCTCTGATATTAAATTCCCGTAATCAACCTGCCAAATCTCTAGCTGACACTCTGGCTGACACCTTGGCTGAATTGCCTCTTTGTTCACACAGGGGCCGTCGTCTGCCAGCACATATTTCATAAATCAATCTTTCTTAGCGCCTTTGGTTTTCATATCCAGGAATACTGCAATAATGATAATCAAACCTTTTACAATATCCTGCCAGAACGAGTTGATATTCATCAAGTTCATAGAGTTGCTCAAAAGTCCGATGATCAGGAAACCTAAAATCGTACCTCTAAGGGAGCCCATGCCGCCGTTCATACTTGTTCCACCGATAGCCGTGGCTGCAATCGCATCCAGCTCAAATCCCTGTCCAGCGGTCGGCTGTCCGGAGCTGATACGCGCCGAAAGCACAAGACCCACGATACCGGAGCAGATACCGGAAATCACATATACGAAAAGCTCTACTCTTCTGGTGCGCACACCGGAAAGCTTAGCAGCATTCTTGTTTCCGCCGATGGCAAATACATAACGTCCGAAGGTGGTCATATTTAAGATCACCAGACCCACGATACATACGATGACCAATAAAATGATCGGAACAGGAATTCCTAAAATGTAGCCCTGACCAATCGCAATAAAATTCGGTTCCTTGATGGCAAATGGTTTTCCATCGGAATACACCTTTGCAAAGCCCCGCCCAATGGTCATTGTTGCCAAAGTAGCGATGAAAGGCTGAAATCCTACATAAGCGATCAAATATCCGTTTAATATACCGAAGATAACAGAAACCCCAACACCGATGATGGCTGCGAGAATCCAATTCATACCGCCCTCCAGAAGAGAACCGCTGATAACACTTGTGATGGCTACCAGGGAACCTACGGAAAGGTCAATGCCACCGGTAAGGATGATAAATGTCATACCCACTGCCAGGATTCCGTTGATGGAAATCTGCCGGATGATATTCATGATATTATTCTTAGTCATGAATACCGGAGACAGAAAACTCATCAAAATTATAATAAAGAGAACTACGAACACCAGACCAAACTCTCTGATGATTTTCCCCATATCTTTGTTTTTTGTCATTTTAGTTTCCTCCCAATGCTAACTTCAAAATGGTCTGCTGGGACTGGGCTTCACTGCCTTCCAGCTCCCCTGTCACTTTGCCGCCGGCCATAACCATTACCCTGTCGCTCATGCCGATAAGCTCCGGCATTTCCGAGGAAATCATGATAATCGCCATACCCTGTTTGGCCAAATCTACCATTATATTATAGATGGTCGCCTTTGCACCTACGTCGATACCCCTTGTGGGCTCATCCATGATCAGAACCTTCGGCGCTGACAGCAGGCTCTTTGCCAGAACGACCTTCTGCTGATTACCACCGGAAAGACTGTCCACCGTATCCTCGATGCCATTCATTTTTGTGGTCATCTTCTTTGCCATCTCATCGCAGACCTTCTTTTCCTTGGGCTTGTTAATGAAGCTGGCACTGCTGAACTGGTCCTCATTCTGTATTGCTATATTTTCCTTGATGCTTCTGCAGAGGATAAGCCCTAAAGCCTTTCTGTCCTCAGAAGCCATAATGATATGATTCCTTACAGCATCCTTGGGATGCTTGATATTGATCTTCTTGCCGTCAAGGATGACCTCGCCCTGATCCAGCTTGTCGTACCCCACCAGTGCTCTCATGACCTCGCTGCGTCCCGCGCCTACAAGTCCGGCCATTCCCAGGATTTCACCGGAACGCACCTTAAGGTTTACATTCTCGAATACACCTTTTCTGGTGAAATTCTTAAGCTCCAGTACGACCTCACCCTTTTTCGCTGTGTTCTTAGGATAACCGCCTTCCAGCTCACGGCCTACCATCATGTTGATGAGCTCCTCCTGGGACGCCTCCTCCACTCTTACACAGCCGATAAATTTACCGTCACGGAGTACGGACACACGGTCCGCAAGCTGAAATACCTCCTCCATACGGTGTGATATGTAAATGATTCCTACCTTTTTCTCTTTCAGGCTGTCAATGATCCTGAACAAAGTATCTGTCTCTTTTTCCGATAAGGATGAGGTTGGCTCGTCCATGATGATGATTTTGGAATTATAGGAAATCGCCTTGATGATCTCCATCATCTGCGTCTGGGCAATATTTAAATCCTTCATCTTCATATTCGGCCGGATAAATTCAGAAAGCTCGTATTCCTCCAAAAGCTTCTGCGTCTTCTCATTCAGCTCTTTCTTGTCCACAAACGGCATGCCCTTGAATTTTTTCTGCTCTCTTCCCAGAAAAACATTCTCCGCAACCGTCATCTCCGGGATAGGGCTTAACTCCTGATGAATCATGGCTATTCCCGCATCCAGAGCATCTCTCGCAGACTTAAAATCCACTTCCTTACCTTCCAGAAGGATTTTTCCGCCATCCTTGGTATAAATACCCATGATGATTTTCATGAGGGTGGATTTACCCGCACCGTTCTCTCCCATCAGGGCGTGAAGCTCGCCCGCTTTAATGGACAGCTCCACACCGTTTAAGACATTAACTCCGGAGAAAGATTTGCTTATTCCTGTGGCTTCCAGTATGTATTTTTCGCCTTCCAAGATTTCTTTCCTCCCTGCTCTATAAGCACTCTCTGTTTACCAGGCTTCTCTCACTCCGCCTGAATGCTACTGTCACTTTCCTAAAACCTCCTGAAGATCAGGATTATCAGAGAAGTGTTTAAGTATCACAATCGGATCTGTTGTGGACGGATTTGTGATTGTCACGCCGTCCTTCGCCGCTTTCTCTGTGACAAAGTACTCATCATGAGTAAGCTCTCCGTAGCGGATAAGTGCCGGAGATTCAATCTCCCATTTGCCAAAGGTTCCATGGCCCTCCAGACAGATCAGGCCATAAGGTGCGCTGTCCTTAATCGTCACCGTCTGTCCCGGAAGTACGGTCAGACGCTTCGCACTCACGCTTTCACATTTATAGCAGATCCACTCTTCGATATAACCCTCTGCCTTCATCTCCTCCATGGGTTTCACAGGCAGTGGTTTCATAAAACGGTTTCTGTGGAAATCAGGATCCACATTCCGCTCCCAGTCAATCACATCCAGAAGATATTCATAGTTTCCGATCTCTTCCTCAGGACAGTTTTTCCAAAGAAGGTCCTCGCCGACAATCTGTCCGTTTAATAGGACTGACTGATACATTGCATATACATCAGAAGCAAACTGCGGCTCATATGTACAAAGGCTGCCTGGTGCATGCATCACTCCCGGGGGTACATCCCAGCCCGTATCCAAGTCAAGCTTATAAGCCATAGCCAGGGATAGAATGCTGTTGTCACCCTTCGTAAACTTCTTCAAGGATTCCAGCACCTCTTCCTTTGTAGTCTCCGGATTGAAACCGAAGAAAGTGAACGGAAACTCACCGCCATGATTGTTCATCTGTGCCGGGAAAAAGTACATTTCCGGCTTGCCGGACGCGCCAACTCTGGCCGCATGCTCATCCCTGTGATGAATATGGTGGGGAAGCGGTCCCGCGTTATCAAAGAACTTCGAGAACATCGCCCATCTATGGTATTTGTTCCACAGTGTCTCACCGATCACCTCTGCCCCGAGAAGCTCAACCACATCCCTTAAGAGGATTCTCTCTTTTCCTTCTTCATCTACGATCACATAGCTTAAACCTTCATCCTCCGGTGTATCCGGGCCGTTCTCCGCCCATGTGGTAGAGGAAAACCATCTCTCATCAATGCCGCCTCTCTGTCCCAGAACAAAATAATCGTCCGGGTGAAGCTTGATACGCCTGCCTGGTCTGCAGAAAGCTCTGGGTACCCAAGTCGGCGCCAGTCTTAAAATCCCGCCGCCCTGCTCCAGGGCTTGCTCTGCTAATTGCTTTTTATCTGCCATCACTTATCCTCCTTACTCCTCTTTACATTGCCCACCCACGCATGTGCAAACAAAACAGCATATTTGCACCGATACTTTCTAGGCTTAGGTAGTAAAACGTTTTTCTCCTATACAAAAAAATTTCGCCCAAATTATATTATGCATTTTTAACATTATCCAAGGGGTTTCTACTTGGTTTTCTGTAAGATGTATACATCATAATCCAGAAAAACGTTTTTGTCAATCCGTTTCTCCTATACAATTTATTTTTGTTCATATTAAAAGGTTTTTCCATTTACATTTTAGTAACATTTCACAAAAATATGTTGTTTTTGTCTATTATTAGCTTAGAGAAACGTTTTACAATTTCTTCCATTTTTACTGTAGTCAAAACTATTGACACAAATAAAACTTTTCTATCTCTCTACTACGTTTAAGTCCAGCACATTTATATGAGTAGCCACAAGACAAAAAAATCCCGCCCCAGGTTTGTCAAAGCCATAATAAAAAAACGTCTTCAGACTGACAATGACTGCCGCGCGGCAATCGGCAGCCAATGGTGTGCAAAACTTATGAATATGGATGAACTCACTCTGCAGGCTGATGCTGCCATGTATGCAGATAAAATACTCACAAAAAGGACTTCCCACACACTTACGTGTGCAGAAAGTCCTTTTTCCTTAGAAGCTTTTGCATCTGCGCAATCCAGAAATCAGGCCAGTGAAGTGGATAGTTTTTTAGCAGACGCTGTACTACTTACACATATTCATTTTTGCCGATTAATCCTCCACTTTTACCCAGCAGCCGCTTTCGGCAGATTTTCTGACTGCATCACATACCCGCTCAATACGGTAGCCAACAGACAATTTTGTAGAAGGCTGTTTGCCCTCGGCGATTGCCTTGATAAATTCATACATTTCAATGGCCTTAAGTTCTCCGTAGCCAATATTCATACCCGGGATATTCCAGGTAACATCGCCGTGGAAATGCGCCGGTCCGGTATAGATAGTCTTAAAGCCTCTTCTGTCATCCGGGTCATTGGCAAAGCATACCTGAAGTTCATTTAATCTCTCATAATTAAAGTAAAGGCTTCCCAGAGTTCCGTGAAGTTCTACTGTAATAAAATTATTACGTCCCCAGGCATTTCTGGTGGCTTCAATACTTCCCACCGCGCCGCTCTTGAATTTAACAAGGAAGCTGTCTTCATCGTCCACATCCACCGGTTTCTTTTCTGCATTATCTCCCAGTTTTACAGTACCCAGAAGGTCTACACCGCCCTCCTGTACCGGTCTCTCGGTGATGTAAGTTTTCATCATACCTGTGACCTCGTCAATATCTCCGGCAAGATACTGGGCAATATCAATGACATGAGAAGCAATATCCCCCAAAGTTCCCGCTCCTGCAATATCCTTCTGGAATCTCCAGGAAAGCGGAGAGGAAGGATCTGCGGACCAGCTCTGCAGATAGGTACATCTTACATTGAGAATCTTGCCGATGGAACCTTCATCAATGAACTTTTTCGCCAGGTCAACCGCCGGCACTCTGCGGTATTGGTAAGCATTCATGCTGATAATTCCCTTCTGTGCCGCTTCCTCCGCCGCCTCTGCCATGGCCTTTGCATCCTCCAAAGTAGCTGCGATAGGTTTTTCACAAATCACATGTTTTCCGGCCTTCAAAGCTGCAATAGTAATTTCCGCATGGGCATTATTAGGAGTACAAACACTTACCACATCAATTTCCGGATCATTAATGATTTCATGCCAGTCTGTACAGGATTTTTCGAATCCGAAACGTTCTCTAGACTCTTCTGCAATTTCAGGCACAATATCACAGATGGTTTTCATCACCGGCATTGCTGGTGCAGGCCAGAAAAATTTGGGCATATTAGAATATCCCACCACATGTGCTTTTCCCATAAAACCTGCTCCTACTAATCCAACATTTAATTTTTTCATCCTTATATCCTCCATTTTCCACTTTTTTACTTGTTATGTAATTCACCTTATTAACCTCAAAGTACCTGTGTGTTCTACAAGGCTTAACTCTGTTTATCTCCTGTTCTTTTTTTGCGCAAGATTGCTCATAGCTACTGCCAGTACAATGATAACGCCCTTTACAACTGTCTGCTGTGCGCTGCTCAGGTTTGCAAGAATCAATGCATTGTTGATCATGCCCATAAGAACAGAACCAAAAAGTGCTCCGATAACTGAACCTGTCCCACCGGACATGGAAGTTCCGCCCAATACCACGGCTGCGATTACCGACATTTCATCTCCGTCGCCGTAAGAATATCGTCCGGCCTGAAGGCGTCCCGCATACAAGATACCTGCAAAGGCTGCAAAAGCACCCGACATCACAAACGCAATAATTTTCACTTTTACCGTATTGATGCCGCTATACTGCGCCGAAGTCTCATTTCCTCCGGTTGCCAGTGTATGCCTTCCAAACGGAGTTTTATTAAAAATCAGCACGCCCACAATGTAAAAAACAACCGTCCACAAAATCAATACAGGAATACCTGCAACATCTCCGATTCCAAAAATCTTACAAAAAGTTTCGTTCCCGATGGGAACAGCGGAGGTATCAGTAATCCACATGGCACTGCCCCGCACGATCTGCATCATACCCATGGTTGCCAGGAACGCAGGCAAACCAAATTTCGTCACAAGAATACCGTTGACCGCTCCCACAATACATCCAAAGCCAATTCCTGCCACCAGGGCCAGGATAATGGAATTGGTACTCTGTAAAATCAGGGATACAAACATGGCAGTCATTGCCGCTGTCGCGCCTACAGTCAGGTCGATCTGCCCCGCCGCCATAACAAAGGTTCCGGCAACCGCCATAATAGAAATCATTGCTGTCTGACGCAAAATATTGATAATGTTATTTTTATTTAAAAATCCTTTATTACCCAATGCAATTGCAAACACGATAAATACCACCACAAAAATAATGTAGACCATGTATTTATCCCACTGGATACTTTTCTTAGCACTCTTGCTGGATTGCATGCTGTAATTCCTCCTCCGCTCTAATTTCTCTCCTGGAAAGGCTTCCGGTTATTTTTCCGTCAAAAAGAACGATGATCCTGTCACACACAGCCATCAATTCTGTAAGCTCTGAGGAAACAAACAGCACGCCCTTTCCTTCATCCGCAAAATTCCGGATCAAATCAATAATTTCTGCTTTCGCGCCAATATCCACACCGGCAGTGGGCTCGTCCAGCATGATGATTTCCGGATTCATATTCAGCCATTTTGCCACCACTACCTTCTGCTGGTTTCCGCCGGAAAGAAGGTTGATTCGTTTATGTATGCCATCCGTGACAATATTAAGCTGTTTAACATTGTCCTCCACCATAGCATTGGCACGCTTCTCATCCACAAAAACTTTACTCTTGCATAATCTGGAAACCTTTGGAAGTATTGCATTTTCTTTAACCGTATGAATCAAAACCAGACCTTGCTTTCTTCTGTCCTCGGGAATCAATGCAAATCCTGCTTTGATAGCATCCTGGGTATTTTTCAGCGCAACCTGTGCGCCGCGCAGCTTCACAGTTCCTCCCTGCATCCGCCTTCGCCCGAAAAGAGTTTCCAGGATTTCTGTTCTGCCGCTTCCCATGAGACCTGCAAACCCTAGAATTTCTCCCGGTTTCAAGGAGAAAGAAATATCTGTAATGTTATCATTCACCTTCAAATGTTCTACTGTCAGCAAATCCTGGGCAGTTTCATCGTAGCTTCGTTCCACCCAGTCAAACTTCTTGCCCTCCCCGCTCCCCAGCATATGCATGATAATAGAATCCAGATTCATGTTTTTTACCATGTCAGAGTGTGCGATCACTCCGTCTCTTAAAATGGTAATGGAATCCGCAATTTTCAGAATTTCATTCATTCTGTGGGATATGTAGACCATAGAAACGCCTTTTTCTTTTAAATCAGAAATCAGATGAAAGAGATGTTCTGTCTCAGAGTCGGAAAGTGACGCAGTTGGTTCATCCAAAACCAGGATTTTTGCGTCCTTGGCAACTGCCTTGGCAATTTCCACCATCTGGCTCATGCCTACACTCAGTGTACTGACCACGGTCTCCGGTTCTACCTCTATGCCAAGACTTTCCAATACCTCTTTAGATTTTTTGTTCATATAAGAGGTATCGCGGATACCATTTTTTGTCACTTCTTCTCCAAGAAAAATATTTTCTGCAACTGTCATTGTCTGAATCAGGGAAAGCTCCTGGAAAATCATTGCAATCCCATAACGGTTAGCATCATGGATACTGTTGATTTCCACCGCCTTACCGCCGATAGAAATTTCCCCGGCATCCTTACTGTAAACTCCTGTCATAATTTTCATCAGAGTAGATTTTCCTGCTCCGTTGCCTCCCACAAGAGCGTGGACTTCTCCCTTTTTTATGGAAAAATCCACACCTTTCAGCACAGGCACCGCAAAAGATTTTTCAATCCCCTTCATCTCCAATACGTAATCGCTCATAATTCCCACCTGTTCTTTCTTATTACATCAGGGGCAGAAATGCAGGCAGGGAAGTTCCCTGCCCCACATCTCTGCAGCCGGTTATTTTGCCATCGCATCTTTGATCGTGTCAGGAGCCTCTGTGTGATATACATCTTCATAAGCTTCCAGAAGGTTCGACTGCTCTACACGTTTTGCAGGTACAGCAACATAATCCGGTGCTTCTTTTCCAAGGAGTGCATAGGCTGCCAGAGTTGCTTCCGCAACGCCCTGGTCATAGGGAAGCTGTGCGCCAAGGCCCAGCACATGCCCCTGGGCGATTTCTTTTGCGATGTTATTTCCCAGGTCAATGGTACTCAGAAGAATATCATCGCGTCCAGCTGCACGTAATGCAGATAAAGTACCCTCACAAGGAATATCCCAATGTGCAAAAATAGCCTGGATATCCGGATTCTGAGTGATCATGGCATCAGCCACCACATCACAGCCGTTTTCATCCTGGAATCCCATCTTAGATGCGATTTCAATATCCGGATACTTGTCTGCCATTTCTTTTTCAAAAGCTTCCAGTCTCTGATTGGTCACAAAGAAATCAACATCATAATAAATAACGCCTATTTTTCCCTTTCCTTCCAAAGCCTCACCGATGAGATCCGCTGCGATCACTCCGTTGCCATAGTTATCCGCGGAAACACAGCTCACGTAATTTTCCCCTGCTTTAAAACCATTGGGAACATTATCCATAAATACGATCTTTGTCCCAGCCTCTGCCACACGGCGGTAGGCATCTGCTGTAGAGGTTGCATCTGTAGGAATAGATACAAGAATATCAGGATTCTTCGCCATAATGGTTTCCAGGTCTGAAACCTGTTTCTCTGCTGAAAAATTGGCATCTGTAATGGCCGTAACTTCTATTCCCAGCTTTTCAAAGGTATCCTTTAATCCCTTCTGCTGTGCAGTAGACCAGTCATTTCCACCGTAGTGGAAGCTGATTGCCGCTGTGTAGCCTCCTTCTTTTACCTTCTCAATTTCTTCATCCGTAAGAGAAAGCTCCGTTGCCGGTGTTGCAGTTTCTCCGTTAGGTCCGGTTGACATTATAACCGGCTCTTCCTCTGCCGCAAATGCCGTAGTTGTCATCCCCACACCCATGGTTGTCACCATCGCCGCCGTAAGCAGCACACTCAACAGTTTCTTCTTCATTCTAAAACCCTCCTGTCTTTTTTATTTACAAAGCAGTCTCTGAACTACTCTGTTTTCACAGTTTTCCTTTAAGATAGCCATAGGAAATCTCACATGCTTTTCTCGGATCTCCTGCATAACCATCCACTTCCACAAGATAATCTCCTGCATATCCCTTTTCCTTCAGGAAACCAAGTACACCCTCTATATCTATACTTCCTGTTCCCAGAGGAGCAAATCCGTCTGCGTCTAAATCCTTAAGATGTACGAAGGAAATTCTGTCGTAGTATTTCTTTACTATTTCCAGAGGGTCTCCGCCGCCTGCCGCAAGGTGAGCCAAATCCGGACATATTTTAATATCTGTCAATGCGAACAGCTTATCTATCTGGTCCGGATGTTCTGCCATGGAGCCTAAATGGGGATGATAGCTGGCTTCAATCCCATAATCTGCAAAAATTTTCCCGGCCTCATCCAGGCCCTCTGCCAACAGCTTATAGTCTCCGTCCTGAATGCCTTTTCCTCTGATCGCGCCGCCGCAGAAGCCTACATAAGAAACTCCCACCTTCTGCGCAAGGGATGCAACTGTTTTCATGTGGTACATCTCATCCTCAAGAGCATCCTTATAGATAAAGTTGGCTCCCACACAGACACTCATCATTCCTGCATGATATCTGGCAAGCATATCCTTCAGTACCTGGATATCTCCTGCATATTTTGTAAGATTGCCCTCCAGAACTTCAATATACCGGAATCCCACATCAGTAATTTCTTTTAATACTGCCTCATCGTCACAGATTGTTAAGTAACGGATATCCTTTACACTTGTAACTCCGCCGCCGTCGCCAACGAGAGGACCGAATCCATTTGTCATATATCCTAGTTTCATATGTTTCCTCCTTGTTTTCTTGTTTTTCTCAGTTATTTGCGCAAATTTTTATGCGTTTTCATCATATCCCATTTCTTTTTTCTTGTCAACCAGACACCGTCATTTTTTTATTTTTTGGTTGTTTTCTATGAATTTTACCCATATTTTCTAGCAAAAGTGCCTTTATCTGAATTATTCATTCTTAATATAATGCAAACTCACACAACCGCAAATTTTATAGAAAGCACCTTATCCCATTCTTCGAATTTCACACTTTGATTTTTTCTATGATTGACATTTCTATTTCGTTGTAGCATAATGGTTTCAAGGAAATTTGCGCAAATTTATGTAAAACGAATAAAAAAAGGAGAAACAATATGAAGTTAGGATTTGTATCAGCCATTCTTGATTCCTCTTCCTTCGAAGAGATGATCGATACTGCTGCCTCCATAGGATACGAATGTGTAGAAGTTGCCTGCTGGCCTGTAGAAAAGGCTTCCCGGAGATATGCAGGTGTCACTCACATCAACATCGAAGAGCTGAGTGATGAAAAAATCGAATCAATTAACCAATACTGCCGCCAGAAAAATGTTTCCATCTCTGCCCTGGCATATTATCCCAACCCGTTGACAGAAGACCTGGACAAGCGGGCAGAAATAGTCCGCCATCTGAACGCCATGATCGAAGCAGCTCCCAAATTTCACGTTGACACCATAACCACATTCATCGGCAGGATACAGAACAAAACAATTGAAGAAAACCTGAAAATTTTCCAGGAAGTATGGACTCCCATTATTCAAAAAGCAGAAAAACATAAGGTAAGAATAGCAATCGAGAACTGCCCTATGCTCTTTGATGCAGGCCAATGGCCGGGCGGACAGAATCTGATGACTACCCCTGCTATTTGGCGAAAGGCATTTTCCCTCATTCCCAGTGATTATTTCGGGCTGAATTACGACCCATCCCATTTCATCTGGCAGAATATTGACTACATACGCCCTTTGTATGAATTTAAAGACAAGATTTTCCATGTGCATTACAAAGATATCAAGATTTATCCGGACAAATTAAAGGATGCCGGTACTATGGCTTATCCATTGGAATATATGTCCCCAAAACTGCCCGGACTTGGAGATGTGGATTGGGGAAAATATGTTTCCGCACTCACCGACATCGGCTATGACGGATATACCTGCATCGAAATCGAGGACAAAGCGTTCGAAGGAACAAAAGAAAAGGTACTAGATTCATTAAAACTTTCATACCGCTACATGCGGCAATTCATTATCTGAAGGAGGTAAGATATTATGAAAAAAATGAACATCGGACTGATCGGAGCCGGCTTTATGGCAAAAGCCCATTCTGTGGCTTACGCAGGAATGCCTATGTTTTTCTGGCCTGCACCTGCTATTCCCGTAAAAAAAATGATCGTGGATATCAACGAAGAAACAGCCAAAGATTCTGCCGCCAAACTGGCCTTCGAATCTTACAGTACAGACTGGCATAAGATTGTAGAAGACCCTGATATTGATGTGGTCGATATCTGTACCCCCAACAATGTGCACGCGGAAATAGCCATTGCCGCAGCCAACGCAGGCAAACATATTCTTTGCGAAAAGCCTCTGGCGCTCACTACTCTGCAGGCAAAAGAGATGTATCTTGCAGCAAAAGAAAACAATGTGACTACAATGGTTGCCTTCAATTACCGCCGTACCCCCGCCGTGCAACTGGCAAAAAAGTACATTAAAGAAGGAGCCATCGGCCGGATTTTAGATTTTCGCGGTACTTATCTGCAGGACTGGTCTGCAGACCCCGATTCCCCATTATCATGGCGCTTCCAGAAAGATGTCTGTGGCACCGGGGCCTTAGGCGATATCGGAACTCACGTGGTTGACATGCTGCGCTTTTTGGTGGGAGAATTTGATTCCGTAAATGCAAGAACCGCCACCTATATTCCGGAACGCCCGGTTCAGTCAGGCCTTGCCGACAGCCTTGGAAACAGCAAAGGGGACAGCAGCATCCCCAAAGAACCTGTAGACGTAGATGACCAATGCTGCTTTATGGTTCAGTGCAAAAACGGCGCCTTCGGGACAATTGAAGCAACCAGAAACGCCTGGGGACGCAATAATTTTATCACCTTCGAAATCCACGGAACAGAAGGTTCCCTCTTCTTCAACTACGAGCGCAGAGATGAACTTCAGGTCTGCTTCGCCAAGGACGGGGATGACCGCCGCGGTTTCCGCACCGTATATACCGGACCAGCACATCCCTACGGCAATGCTCTTTGGCCCATACCGGCACTGGGAATTGGTTATACAGAGACAAAAATCATAGAAACTTACGATTTCTTCCAAGCGATCGCCGAGGGCAGACAGCCGGAACCAAACTTCCGCGACGGCTACGCCATCGAACTGATCTCCGACGCGGTAATAGAATCTGCAAAGACTCATCAGTGGACGACAGTAAAGGAAATCGAAGAATAAACCGTTAAAAAGGTTCCCGGCAGTAGGATGCGCCGGGAACCTTTTTATATTTCTCCGTATGATAAGCTTTCTTTTTTGTGGCTGATATGGTTTGGATTCTGCCGGATCGCATTACGAAGCTCAGCAGGCGGCTCTTCCCTGAATACATTGCCCCATGTCTTCAGTAGATTATCAGGTCCCACACACACAGGCTCAATACCTATAAATGAAGGGGTTTTCTTTCCCAAAAGTGCATTAGCCGCAGCTAGTGCAATAGCCTCTCCCTGTTCATAAGGACATTGGGCGCTGAGCATCTTCACCATACCGCCTTTCGCCATGTTCATTGCAATAGAATAATCAAGGTCACCTGTCACCACCGCAATATCTGTACGGTTCATATCCGTGAGCGCCTTAATCACCTCCAGCGCCGGGCCGTCCCAGGAAACGTACAATGCTTCCACTTCGGGATGGTGGTTTACAAAATCCAATGTTTTTTTGTACACTTCACTTTCCAGAAGAAAATTCATTTCCCCGCAGATATGCAGTTCAGGAAATTCTTCCGCCAGCACCTGTTCCGCAGCATCATCTCTTTGCTTGGTGGCAAAAAAATTCTGGTCGCCATGACGTATGAGCCCCGCATGGCGCAGCCCATGATGCACCATATATTCACCAAGTCCATGTCCCATATTGCGGCCATGAGAATGTTCATTTACAGAAATGCAGGAAACATAGTCCCTGGAGGTGATTCCCTCCGGTATATTTGTAATCAAAACCAATTTGGTATCACTTTTCGCAATCTCCCGGAAGGCTTCCGCTGTATCCCGGCTGTCCACCGGAATTGCGATCAGGATATCAGGATCCAGAAAACGGATGCTTTCCAGCTGTTTGCATTGCAATGAAGCATCAAAATGCGCATCTGTCACAGCAATCAGTGATATCCCCAGTTCCCCGAAGATTTTCTTAATTCCGTTTTCCTGCAGCCGCATCCACGCCTTACCTGTATAATGGAAGGAAATAGCCGCTGTATAATTCTTACGGCGTATCATCTCCTTCTCCGCCTCCGACAAAATAAGGGAATCTGCATTTTCCGCTTTTTCACCGAAGGGTCCCCTTCCGATGCCGCAGGTAGATCCTCTTACATTGAGCTGTGTGGATAATGTAATGTGCTGATAATCCTGTTCAAGTGCCGCCGCATTCGCCGCCTCTCCTTTTTGTATACGTCCCAACAGAATCCTTGCCGACAGTGCAGCAAATTCTTCCGGCTGCTTGTCAATACATGTCATTTCCGGAGTCAGCAGCGAAGCCCACTCAAAATCGTTAAGACTCACCACGGATATATCTTTTGGAATGAGAATATTATGTGCATTCATGTATTTTAAAAGAGGAATAAGGGGGGCAGAATTGGCAGCAATGACCGCCGTAGGAATCACAGGGGCACCCATCATTTTCTCCAGGACCGTAAACACTTCTTCTTCTGTGTTCAGTTTAGAGAACACCAGTTCTTCGTTAAATCGGATATGGTAATCCTCCAAGGCCTTCTTATACCCCTCAAGACGCCGGGCGGTATAATCCTGCCAGCTGCCTAAAAACGCTATATGTTCATGGCCGTTTTTTATCAAATGCTTCACTGCACGGTAGCTTCCTTCAAAGGTATCTGAATACAGAACATCTGTATTAAAATCCTGTAGATCCTTCCCTATCAAAACAACAGGCACACTTGCTCCCTGAAAAAACGAAGCATCCAGGACTCCCATCTCATCAGGAAACGCGATTACTCCGCAAAGCTCCGGTTTATCCATAAGCATAGTTTTGACAATTTCAAGACGGGCAGCACTTTTGTCGTATCCCACAGCCAGCAGCGTGTACTCTGCATCTGTAAACAGTGCTTCCATGCTCTCCTCAATCTGCCGCTGAAAAAGACTGCTGTTTTCGGAGCGCAAAAGCAGCACATATTTTTGTACCCCCGGATTCTTATATCCCTTTGTTTTTTTTACTATAAAATTCGGCAGCTGGTCAAGCTCCTGAATTGCCTTCTCTACTTTTTCCACCAATTCCGGGCTGACATAACGAGTATGGTTCACCACATGAGATACGGTAGATGTAGAAACCCCGGCTATTTTTGCTATATCTTTAATTGTCGCCATTTTCGGGACCCCCATATTTCCTTTCTTTGCTGTTTGACACTGCATTTAATTCCATTATAGCTGTTGCCAAAAAAAGTGTCAATAAAATTTGCGCAACTACCTCCGCTGAAAATAATTGGCTTTGACAAATCTTATGATATGTGAGGTTCCCTTTCCGCAGCATCCCGGACCGATGCTTTATGGAATTGGTGTATACTGCGCCTGCACAGAAATGGCCGCCGCATCCTCAGGGAGCAAGAACCCCTCCTCAGTTAATTTATCCGCGGATTCTTCCACCATTTTCACATAAGTCTGTTGAGGTTCAATGACCCCGTAAAGCTCCTGCAGTTTACTTGTACTAAAATCTTCCTGACTGCCAAATGACCAGGCATAGGGCTGCCCCTCCATTTCTGTGGCAAGCTCACGGTAAGTAGCTGTAGGAACATCCAGGGCAGGACTCCTCACTCCTCCTTTTACGTTTCCGTGTTCATCATAGACAAACGCCGTCCCGTCTTCCGTAACCTCAATAGGCTCTGCCTTCGGCGGCAAGGTTCCGTTTATAACCCATTCTTTAAAATTATAGTACATCGCTTTTTCCATATACTGCCGGTAAAAATGATTTGCTTTTTCTTCCATTCCCCCATACTGATACGGAACCTGAGACGGAAGGTTACCCGTTTTCAGAATATCTGTCTCCAAGGGCTGATATCCCATAATATAAGAAGGACCATGAGGCGCGCCCGCAATTTCATAAATCCGATATCCCGCATCCTCGTCATCGCAGTCCTCCCTGCGCCACTCATAACTTCCGAGGCGGAAGATATCCCCCTGGGAATCTATTCTCATAAACGGAACATGCTTTTGAGGAAGCCGGCTTCTGGGGTCATCAGGCCCAAGAGGCTCCAATGCCTGGTTGATAGCAATCACTTTGCCGGCTCCGGAAGCAGAAATAAATCCGTCATATACGGTTTTTCCCTCTTCCAGCATAGCATCCTCAGCGAAATTGGCTGCATAAGTATTAAGATAAAAGCCTGTCTGGGATTCTCCGGTCCCAAACACATATTTAACATCATAGCCTGCCAACGGTCCGTTATTATCCCGCATCAGCGCTCCTACCTGACTGAACATATCCCACACAAGACCGTTTTCATAAAGCTTGGAAAGATTTTCGTCGTACCCTTCCTCGCCAGGCAGCAAACCTGCCGTTTGTTCCTCCGGCGGCAAAGGATTATCCATAGAAAGCTTTCCGTAACGCTCCTCATCCACACGCTTAAGTGCCGCAATCACATTAGGTTTGGCAGTCATGGCAACCCAAATATCTCTGGAAGACATAACCTCCTCCTGGACCACAGGCCACTGCACCTCCACATCCCAGCCCCGGGACGGATTATTCAATTCCACCCATACATTTCCGCTGAAGCTTCCTGTATTCTGGGGCTTTCGCACCACAATCCTGGTAGTATAAGGCGCATCAGCTGTTCTAACCTGGGGTTTCTCCGCACTGCCATCCTCACCCCAGTCATATACATTAGAGGTTCCGCTCACGTAATACTCTTCAAGCACATATCCGTTGGCTGCCAGATCTGTACCACCTACCGTAAAAGGATGAGACGTTTCTGTAATCGGAATCGGCCCTTCGAAATCCGGAATTTTTACAAATGCCTCCGACTGCCCATACACCGAACTACAAATCATTACCGAAAGGGTAATTGTCCCGGCTGCAAAAGCCTTTAAAACTTTTTTCATCATATCTTTTCCCTCCACTACAAACAACAGTTTTTTCTCGTCCCTCCTCCGTACGGAATACTCAGAAAAATATCATAAAATATTTGCGCAATATTTTATGTTTATTATACTGTTGTAAGAAGATTAAAGTCAATATTTTTCTGATAATTTTGTTGTTTTTGTGGACTATACATAGAAAATCATACTGTAATTCATATATTTTTACTTTATTTCTTTTTTCTTTCTTTTAATCGATAAACGCAAGCAGATAATTTCGGAAAATTTTTATATATTTTTATCAAATCCCATCGAAAAGCATTTCCTCCATTCTTACTGTAGTTAAAACTATTAATACAACTGAAACTTTTTTATCCTTGTACTGCGTTTACGCCCGGAACATCTATATGAGCGGGCACAAGACAAAAAAAATCCCGCCCCAGGTTTGCCAACGCCATAATTAAAATGGGATTGACATATCTGGGGCGGCATTTACATCAATACATCGCCTCATGGTTACGGAGATAAGTATCAATACATCCCCGTTCCTCTGCGCTAAGCTCAGGCAGGCATCTCCCCACATAGGGATATATCAGACCTTTTCTGGCACAGAGATACTTCACAACAGCTATCCAATTTTCACCAATCCGAAAGTATCCAATCCTCCGGCGCCGTTGCCACCGTAGACTTACGCACCACAAGACGTCCTTCCATCTTAAGCCCTCTGGCAACATGCTTCTCATCCTCCGGATTCTCTATACGCTCGAATAACATCTTGGCAGCCTCAATGCCTGCATGCCGCTTCTGGATATGAAAGGTAGAAATCGACGGCTCCACAACGCTGGAAATAAAAACATCATCATACCCCATCAGCTTTATATCCTCCGGCACCCGCCGCCCGCATTCCTTGAGAACCTTAAGCGCACCTATCGCCATCTGGTCATTTCCACAGAAAACCCCGTCGATGTCCGGAACATCGTACAGTAGCTTACGCATTGCCATGTAACCGCTCTGATGGCTGTAATCACCAAAAACAATCATTTTGTCATCATAAGAAAGGCCATTATCCTCCATGCAGCTTTTATAACCCTGAATACGCTCCTGAGCGATCTGCATCCCAGTCGGCCCTGTGATATGTCCAATCTTCTTACAACCGCAGTCAATGAGATGTTGCACAGCCCTTTTCGTATTGTCAAAGCCGTCGAAATACACAGAATCGATACCCACACTCGTAAAATCACGCTCCAGGCTCACAATAGGAATCTTTTTATACTGGTTCGCCTGCTTCTTAATTCCGGCAAAATATTTTTCTTTCATCTCATTTGGTATACTGGAAACAAAAAGAATGCCGTCTACTCGGCTGGCAAATAATCTGCGGAATAGCTGCTGCTCTCTCTTGATAGCCTCACGATCGCCATAAGTGCCCTGCGTATCGCAGATAATAATCTGGTACCCCTTCTCCATGGCGACAGAATTAATGCCCTTAACCACATAAGGATAAAATACACCACACATATCTTCCGTGATAACACCGATTGTTCCTGACTTATTACTCTTCATACTTCTGGCTATGGGATTTACCTCGTAGGAAAGCTCCTTAACGGCATCCTCCACCCGCTTCACCAGCTCAGGACTGACATATTTAGACTTGTTCAATACATTAGAAACCGTTGAGATTGATACACCGGCTCTCTTTGCGACATCTTTAATTCCACTCATATTTTCACCCTTATGTCAAGAAACACCCTGGAGTACAGGATGTTCTTCTTGTTTTCACACTTACGTGTGTTAACTTAAATTATAAGGGATTCTTTGCTCGTCCACAAGCATCTTTTCACAGAAAAATGGTGAAAAACAGCGAAATCATGCGAATTCTACTACCGTATACGGTACCCCATCCTCATTGTTAAGCAAAATTATGATTTTCCCTGTCTCACAACACACCTCAGGGCAGATTGTATCATGCAGCTTTGCCTGCTGCTTATACTCAGCCCGAAGCTGGCGGATTTTAAATCCCTCCGGCAGATAATCGGCTGCCATACGCACATACTGGCAATTGTTCACGTGATGGTTTGTATCCAGATGATGCTTCTGTACCACAAAAGCTTCCTTTTCTGTCCTATCCTCAGGCACGCTGATCTTCCGAGGCGCATAGTCCATTTTAAGCTTTTCGCCCAATTCATAGCCCGCTGTATCCTCCGGGGTTAGCTTTTCCGGAAAACCCGTACGTATATTCATATGCGTCCACAAGGTATTCGCATACGCCAGCCGCTCGCCCTCTGCCGTGTCCATCGTAAAGTTACGTTTACCCAGGAATCCGCGGAAATCGTACGGCCATGTAGTTGTACGGATGTCCTCCCCCATGCGGGGATACCGGTTCACCACTACCTGCCAGGCAGAAAGCACCCAGCCCTTTTCCTTCTTTTTCAGCGCGTCCACGCCCAGGCCGATAGATTCAGAGTGAAACGTGCAGCAATCCTGAAAATAATTCAGAATTCCCGGCAATGTAAGACACCCATTCTCCCCG
Organism: Blautia schinkii DSM 10518; assembly: GCA_000702025.1. Taxonomy (GTDB): domain Bacteria; phylum Bacillota; class Clostridia; order Lachnospirales; family Lachnospiraceae; genus Blautia_A; species Blautia_A schinkii. The sequence continues at coordinate 49,690 of JNKJ01000006.1, read as the reverse complement.
ATTTCACTGTAACGCACACGGCCGTCAAAACTGTAGCTCATTATATTTCCTCCATTCTGTGTTTGCTACGTATCATGCTCGAACCTAATTTAAAATAAATCTTTTTAATTTGATCTCTATGCTGCATACTAAATCACCTCTTTATCAACCTCAATGATATCCGTTTCAGAAATTTGTCCATGTATAACATCGACAGACACGCCGAAAGCTTCTTCCAATTCATAACGGATACTTGCCAATGTTATTAACTAAATAGTCGAAGAAAATTCTATAATCAAATCCACATCACTGTCTGTACTTTCTGTCCCAGCAGCCCTTGAACCAAATAACGTAATTTTGCTGATCGGGTACTTTGGTATCAGGGTAACAACTACATTTCTAATATATCCAACTGTCATATACACTTCCCTCTCTACAGTTCATTTTCAATTAGAAGAACCTGTATATATTTACTTTGTATAATTTTTATATTGTCAATGCCAACTGTTGTAATTAATTATATCCTGTACACCCCCTTTAGACAATCATTTTGTCCTGAAATACCTATTCTGATGCCACAATCAAGCGAACTCTCATCACAAAGAAGATGCTCTTTCGTAAGCCCCATTCCGGGAACCCTATCTAATCACAGAATATAAACATGTCTCTACACGAATTTAAATCCTCATCTACAATACTTCAAACACACCGGTCTCATAAGCATCCAGCTTAATCTGCTCCATAAACTGCACATCATCGTAAAGTGACCGGAGCCCCTTTTTCACAAAAATATCCTGCAGCTGAGCCTGGAAGTTAGGCACGAACATATATTTCTTTCCGTCCTTGGTTCTCTGTACAATCTCCATGCCCTCCTCCGCATAACACGGAACACCACACATAAGGCTCAATCCTGTAGTAGTCGCAAGCTTCCTTCTCATCCTCATCTCTCAATACCTCCCATTTTTTATTCTGCCTGTACCGCACCGCGGATACGGAATCGCTTGTCCTTTAATAAGCTTATTTTAAGCTATAATAAACGATACGTTAAGAGAGATATCTTGACAAAAATGTTGATTATTTTTCACTTTTTAGAGTTTTATTGGAAATTGTTGGTGATATTGCGCATCGCTTGATTATTAAGATAGTTAGACGATAAAGAAAATATAAAGAGATGTTTGGGGCAGATTTTATATAAAATTCCGTTCTCTAAACCATAGCGGTACTTTATGAGACAATCGTACAGCCCTACCGTTACAAAATATTGCAAATCGTCTAAACTCTTGTGTATTATCATAAAGTATAACTAAGTCACAGAGTTTTAGAATACGTTTCAAGTTGTCAAATGACTCCTCATATCTTTTCTCAATATCCTTATCTGGAATACCATGACCACCATTAGAAACTCTCTTTTTCACTCTTTCCTTCGCAATTTCAACAGAATCAACGCCCACATAATGAAGTTCTATGGTATATCCAAGCTCTTTTGCTCTTATAATATTCCGAATAATAGATTTTCCGCATAACGTTGTTTCCTGATTAAAAGATACCTTCTCTGAGAAATATCTATCAATCAGTTTAACCGCTATTTTTCCGGCTTTCATTACATCAGATATGTTTCGCCAATCTCCTAATTCTTTTACAATCTCATCAATATTAACTCTGGGTAACTTCCACATGTTTGATTCCGAAACATACAATGTGGATTTCCCTGCCCCATTTACCCCACCTATCACTACATATTTTTTCATTTAAAATAAATTCCTTTCTATCGCCTCTCTTTGCTTTTTTTGTAGCAAAAAATCTCCGACCATCTGATAAAACTCTCTCTGTTCTTCTGTCTGAGCCTCCAGCATAAGCTGTAATGTATCTTCTGCATCAAGGCAAGCTATTTCCTCATAAATTTTTTCATACTTTTTCACATCACACATAATTCGTTTCTCCCTTCATTCCACATTTAATATAACATATTAAATTTCTTCTTTACTATTATATCCTGTATAACCCCTTCAGACAATCATTTTGTCTCGAAATATCTGTTCTGATACCACAAACAAACACACCTGTATCAGAAATATATCTCAGCTTCAGGAACTGGGAACATATGGACTGGAAATAAGCGTTAATTGCAAAATAGGCGATACAACAATCTCGCCTGTTATGGTAAAATGGCTTTAATTGGAGGTATGTGTATGCTTAGGATTATTTGGGGGATAGCCTTAATTGCAGCGATATCTGGGCTGGGACATTTCTTACTAAATTACATGCGCAGGGCACCAAAAAAATCGAAGCGTGGATGCGCAAGGGTAAGAGCATTATACCCTATTATTGGATGTATTTGTGCAGTGTTTTTTGGCGGTGTAATCTGCGCTATGTTTGCATCACATAGAAGCAGGCTGAACTATGGGCTTTTACCCTGCTTTGGCATTATCTGCATTGGTGGTCTTGTAATGGTGTGGCAATGGATCAGCGAGAGAATATGGTATAATAAAACATCCTTTGTAGTACGGAATTTTGGGATGGTCAAGAAAAAATATGATTATAAAGACATTACAGGAATTTTCATAGGAGCGCAGGTTTACATAATTGTAGGAAGAACAAAAATAGCAATCAGCAGTGCGATAGAGGGCGGCGAGAGATTTCTCCGAACTGCCCAAAAAGGATACGCGGAAGCAAATAGCGGAGCAGATATACCGAGGACCAGGACACTTCCTCGGGATGTGTTTAACGGCAATGTCGATGATTCAAGCGAATATATTATGGTTGCCCTCCTATTGCTGTCATTTTTGGGAGGAATCTTGCTGTATATTAATCTGCCGCCTTCAAAGGTGACCTCGGATTATTTTGAAGCGCCTATGGAGAATGGCTCTGCGGGTGCGGTGGACCTGAGCTTTTATCTACAGACTCAGGAGGAACCCTTTGTCATAAAAGATTTCCGGAAGTATGCGCAGAATATCGATCAGTTCTGGAGCACTGCCGATAAATCCATAAAGTTGTCAGTATATGCGGAGTATATGGCGGCAAGCCGGTCAAGATCCGCTTATTATCATGTGTGCAGTTTGAGTGATGAAAACGGAACGGAGTATGTCACCTTTGATATGACCAGGCAGCAGGAGAAAGAATGGCGGAGAACAGGGGTAATTCTGATTGGTGGTTTTTTGGCTGTGATGGTGCTTTATGGAACTGCCTGTGTGGTTGCGGCGCGCAATCCCGAGAAGCATAAGCGCCTGTATCGGCTATGCTTTTCTCAAAATTATAAGCGGGGGAAAAAGTAAACAACTCAAACTTCGTACTTAAGATTCCATGTTTGAACGTAACCGTTGACAACTGAATCTATGTACGAAGTTTGAGTTTATAGCAAATACTCTACCGCCTATCCGTTAATACTTCTCTCTATCCCCTCCCACATCTCAAACCATATAATGAATCCTCCTCTTCTGCACCGTATCTGCCGCCAGATACTCCGGTGCTTTTCCGGCACATCCCAGAAGCTCTATCCACCGAATCAACTCATCTCTCCAACTATCATTAATCACCTGCCAGATATCATAAATCTTACCGCCGTCCAAATCAGCAGTACGCACTGCATTCAGGGAAGCCTTAAATAAATCTGTTCCTACATTAACCTTATTAATCCCCATGCGGCTCGCCTTCCTCAGATTCTCTTCTCCTGTCCCGCTTCCTCCATGTAATACAAGAGGAAAATTATCTGTCGCCGTTTTAATCTTCTCCAAACGGTCAAAATCCAAATACGGTTTCCCCTTATACTGACCATGCGCCGTTCCGATGGAGACAGCAAGGCAATCCACCCCGGTTTCCTCAATAAAACTTCTCGCTTCACCCGGATCTGTCAGCACCATATCACTCTTATCATCATACTTTTCTCCATCGCCCACATGTCCAAGCTCAGCCTCCACGGAGATTCCCATGGCATGCGCAATCTTTGTCATCATTTGCACATGGCTGACATTTTCCTTATATGGCAGACTGGAGCGGTCCACCATGATTGAAGTAAACCCGGCCCGGATACACGGCATAACCTCTTTCAGGCACAAATCAAAATCTGCCCAACGACTTCCTCCATGGTCCAGATTGATTGCAATCGGCATCGGGGATTCCTCTGCCAGACGACGGGTCATTTCCCCAAGAAAAACGATATCCGGATGAATCGGAAATGCAATATCGATGATAAGCGGAGAATTCATTTTTTCTGCCGCTTCGATTACCGCTCTTGCAGTCAGTTCATTCTGTATATTCGGTGCCGGAATCGCGAAGTTCTCTTTGTTTGCAATTTCTAATAACTGTTTCATTGTATAGAGCATAAGTATTGCCTCCCTTTAGTATATAAGTTTATATAAAAAGCCTCCCACAAAGCTGTCTCCCAGCCCAACTGTGGTAGGATTACTCACGTTAATTTCTGCCGCAGGCAAGCATCTCAATCCGCTTTCAAAGCCAGCCTCAAGTCTCTTCGCAAACTGCCCTGCCCGTATTTGTAACGGCAGCTTTCCTGTGGCCTCAATCCCGGCTTTATCCACCTTCTGACACCGATATCTTGTGGATGCGGTTAGCATTCCATATTGAAGCGCCTCCGTAAACTCATCTGCCCTGCTGCCAAATACCAACGCCCAATAACAGGTATGTACGATCATCGTTGACGTTGGCAGCTTTTCACGAGCCGCCATAAGCCCCTCCGCCACCTCAGTTTCATCCAGCAGATTGATTTTCTTTCCGATAAGTGTCTGGAATTCATCTTCATTCATACTATAAATATCAATATATCCACCAAGTTCATTCCGCACGAAATCTCCAGCCGTTTCATCCCCGAAGAAAGCATGTTCATAAAACACCACCGTCCTGCTTCTGTCAACTGCCTGTAGTCCTGCTTTCACCTCCGACACACGCATTTGCAATATATGTGGGTCTGTAATAAGGTCAAAGCTTGACAGCAATACAGCCCGCGCCTTACAGGCCCTGTTGAAAAATTCAAGATTTAAAGGCATGTGTGCACACGCAGTATCGCCGGAATAGATTACACGGTTTTCTCTCGGCGAGGTGATTTCAATATCATTGGCTTTGATGTATGCATTTTTAGGAAACTGAATCGCTATATGGGGAAAGCAGCATTGGAACTCTTCTCCTCCAATCCAGGAGATATTTGCAGGCATAAGCTTCTTCGTATCCTCATTCAACGATACCAGGTGCACCAAGGCACTTCCGCCAAGAGCTGAAATAATCTCCGCAGCGCGTAAATTTGTCCCGCCTAATGCCACGCGATATTTCGTTCCTTTTATAAACTCCTCTATCACTTGCGGCACCTCGGTCAATAATCCACAGCCCGAACCATCCCGCATATGGAATAATATAGAGGACAAGAGCTCTTTCATACTACGAATATTCTGCATCTCTTTTATGTCATCCTCGTATAATCCAACATAACGAATCAGCTTCTCCAGATAAGACGCATCCCACTCTATTTCATAGTCAACCGTATTTGAAAATCCTAGCGCTATTTTATCCATACAGCCCTCCCGTTTCCTCTTAACCTTCTGAAAATTATGGGTTTTTCAATTCGTTCATTAGTATTGCGCTGAAATTTGTTTCATGATAAAATATTTCTTGCAAATATCAGACTTAAGGAGGGGAATATTATGGTAAACAGTTCATTATTTGCTCAAATACGCTCAAAATACGCAACTATGACAAGTGTTGAACGGATTATTGCTGACTATTTTTTGAATACCACCCCGCCTGAAGAAATCAATCCCGCAGAAATCACCGCATCGCTCTTTGTTTCCAAGGCCTCCCTTTCCCGCTTTGCCCAGAAGCTTGGCTTTGATGGTTTCCGCGAATTTATTTACCAATATAAAATAGATTCCGCAGAACGGAGCCAATCCGATACCTTAAACTCTTCTGACCGCAAAGTATATGAAGACTATGCATTCATACTAACTGAAGCCCCAAAAAACATCGACAATCGTGCCCTGGAAAAAGCAATCAGCCTTATACGCAACAGTAAACGCATTATGATTTACGGCGATGGTCTGTCTGGTTATGCAGCAGGGGAATTTATGATACGTTTTAAGCGTCTCGGCCTGCCGGTTGAAGTGTATACAAATGATTTCATGATGCTCACTAATTCCGCTATTGTAGAGCCTGGAACCCTTGTAATCGGTATTTCCTTAAGCGGAACGACGAAAAACACCCTGCTTGGATTGAAAAACGCGCATAATAATGGAGCCAAAACAATATTCATCACATCGCGGCATTCTAAGAATTATAAGTTTGATGTGGTCCTGTATGCCGCGTCTCTGCCGCAAATGAACACAGGGATGTTTATATCTCCTCAGTTTCCGATTCTCCTGATCATAGACCTCCTCTTTACCCGTCTTGTTGACATGGACTCGGAAACCTATATTACCAATTATCAGGACACCCTTGAGGCGTTAAAGCATAATCAGACTAAGCTTCCATCGTATCCTAACGGCAGACATCAATAATACCCAAGTGTATTGTCAGCACCAAACCATCTGATTCTGTCCGCAGCGACCTCCTGCATTGCACGAATGCACAAAGGCTCTATTTCATTTGGTTCCCGAAGCTTATCATTTTCAAGAACCTCTTTCATTTTGCTGTAGTATGCTTTTTTAATATCGCTGGAAATATTTATTTTTGATATTCCGTTCTTTGCTGCCTGTGTAAGCTCTTCGTTTGGATTACCTGAGCCGCCGTGAAGGACCAGCTTTGTATCAAGGCCGGCATTCTTAATCGCCTTACGGATTGCTTTCAGGCGGTCAATCTGAATATGCGGGACAAATCCCTTGGGATAAAGGCCATGACTGGTCCCGATTCCGATTGCCAGACAGTCAACACCTGTTTCTTTGATAAAGCTTACCGCTTCTTCCGGCTCTGTAAAATGCATTCCCTCTGTAACCTTACCAGTGATTTCATCTATACTTCCTACATTTCCCAGCTCTCCTTCAACCGAAACATCTCCTGCAAAAAAGGACGGCGCATAATGCCATTTTTTCCTGTCCTCTAGATCTGCACACATACGGCAATCGGAAACGTCCTCCACAGTTGTATACGTAACCGCCGCGTGTGCAGCCTCAACCACTTTTCTGGTCAATGCTACGTTTTCGTCATATGGCAGGGCAGATGCGTCAATCATAACAGAAGTAAATCCCGCTCTGATCGCCGCTATCACGTTTTCAAAGGAAGCACCATGGTCCAGGTGAATACACACAGGAGCCTTTGATTGAGATGCCCTTAACTTAAAGGCCGCAATCACATCCGTACCTATGTGCTTTAGTTCATTTGGATGAATCTCAATAATCACAGGTGCGTTCATTTTCTCCGATATATCCATAATTCCGTTAAACATTGCGTAATTGCTGATGTTAAAAGCCGGAACAGCAAAACCATTTTGATCTGCAGCCGCCAGTATCTCTTTCATGTTATACAACATATTTATTCTCCTTTTTGCATCTGATCTCTTTTACCTAAACTTAAACTTTTCTCTACAAATCTAAAACCAACTCCGTCAATCCAAGCACCAAACCCGCTGCAAAACAGTCCCCGAGCCCGACTACGGTGGGATTACGTACTCCGCTTAAATCCTTTGTCAAAACAGCGCAAACCCTTGTGCCGGCCAGTTCTTTTATTTTCTTACAGAAAGCTTCTCCTTCACGTTTTACATCCATAGCAGAAACCCTCCGAAGTTCTTCTCTGTCGCAAGCATTTCCATAACAAAAGTGCATAGACGAAACACAGATTCCTGTCTCCAACGCCTGCTTTACCTTTCCGGCATCAGTACCATAGGCTAAAGCCCATTTTGAGCTATGGACGACCAGCAAAGGAACTCCGATTCTTGTTTGACATTGCTCTAATGCATCCAGCACCAGATCGGCATCTAAAATATCAAATCTTTTTCCCACATACTCCTGGAGTTCATCCTCGTTCATGCTCAGTATGTCTGGTTTACATTTCATCAACTCTTTATGTACATAGTTCCTGAAACTCTTTTGTATATAGCAGCCATCTTCCATAACCAGAAGAGTATCAGGATTCCTCTTGTTAAGGAGTTCCCTAGTCTCTGCCATCCGCTGCTTCAGAACATGAAAATCAAGAACCTCACTGAAGCATCCTAATAGAAATACCTTTGCATCCCTCATGCGCGGCAGAAACTCCTGCGAAACCGCCATCGCTTTTGCTTCCTCATCATTCGAAAACAAAATCCTGTTTTCTCTGGGCGTTACAAAATCAATATCGTTTGCCTTAATCCTCGCACCGGAAGGATAAGTCAGTACCACATGCGGATATATCTCCTCCCGTCCCTGTCCGATATTGGAAAAATAGTGGACATTGAAAGGAATCCCTTGTCTCACCAATCTGTTAAAGCAGCATATAGAAAGCTCGGTTCCGTATCCTAGTCTGCCGATGGCAAGTGCGGCCCGCAAGGCTGTCCCTCCCAATGTCTGACGATAGACAAAATGCTTTGCAAAGTTTACACACAGTTCATTCGTCTCCGGTGTGAATTCCGCGCCGCTTCCCTCTTTCATATGAACTAACGCAATCCTCAGCATATTTCTTTCACTGTCCGGCTGAATATCTGCGTTAAGCTCATTAGCTTTGATTTGGTGATCACTGACTAAGTTGATAAACTTTTCCGCATCCCACTCAAGCTCATAATCCACCGTGGCGTGAAAGCCCATTGCAATTTTTTCCCCCATATAATCCAGCCCTTCTTCATAATTTCAAAGAATCAATCAGCGCAAAGACATTCTCATCCGGTATACTTGCGTCCATATCCGGCGCCTGTATGGAGAACCGCCCCCAGTCACCCTTCGTTTCCTCCAATATTTCTCCGACCTTTTGTCTTATTTGAGCCGCCGTTCCAAAGCTAAGCAGATTTGTGCTCATAATATATTGAATATGCGCATTTTTAAATTGATCAAGCACCGGACGTATTGAGCTTTCATGCCCAATCTCGATATATTGAAGCCGGTCCATTTCCCCGTAAATATTTACAAAATTATCAAACTTCCCACAGTGATGTAGTCCGATTTTTCTTCCCTGGTTCAGGCAGTAATCATATAATCCTCTATCATACTGAAAAACCTCTCTCTTATACGCTGGTGCTCCAGCCACCGCGCATGTACAATTCATCATAATATGCATAAAATCCGGGTTCAGCTCACAGTTTCTAAATATCTGCTGGCGTATGACACCCGAAACAAATTCCATGACTTTTGTTCTCTCCTCTTCATAATCCTCATCCAGCAGATAACCATAGAAATCTGTAGAACAGATTTGAATTGCCTCATTCAAAATCCCTCTCGTTTTCATCATAGGCGGTACACTCAGCCCAAGCTTACGGTTCATATATTCTACCTGGCTATATACCTCTGTGTAAGGATAAACCTCCCATAAATTCTCCGGAACCTCAAGTCCCACAATCTGCTCCTCCGTTAAAGCTCCGATGCCCATGGGATATTGATCCACAGGATACTGCACCTCCAGTCCCAGCATACACTGATAAAAGGTATTATCAAAGTCCGGCTGAATCACTGTAGGCTTCGGGTTTGAGCATCCTGTTCCTGTATCCTTTCCAAAACGCTTATAATAAATTTCCTCCATATTTAAATACATTTGTAAGCGATAATCCGGATCAAAATACATCTTCCTGCCGTATTCAATTCCATGATTTTTATACCACCACGAAGGAAGAAAATTGATGACCAATTCCTCAATTTTTAAATCATGAATTCTCTCACAGAACCACATTCCGTTCCACCTCCCTTGTATGATCTACTTGTATACACTAGTTTTATACTCTAGTTTTATACTCTGACCTTATATTCTAGCTTTATACTCTGGCTTTATGCTTCTTCCATGGCTCCTTGACCCTGCTGGACTTTAATTATCAGCTCTTTATGGCTCCTGCCGACAAGCCTGCAATAAAATAATTCTGGGCAAAAACGAACAGAATAATGATTGGAATGGACCCCAAAATACTCATGGCCATCATTTCATTCCAACTATAGGTAATCTGCCCCATCAATAGCTGGATGCCAATCGGAACCGTCCGCATTTCCCCTGACTTTGTCAGACACAAGGCGAATAAATATTCATTCCAGCACTGAAGAAACGTATAAATCGCTGTCGCCACAAGTCCCGGCTTGGCTATCGGTACAAGTACCCTCCACAACACACACCAGGTGGAGCCGCCGTCAATCGCCACAGCCTCATCCAAATCCTTTGGCAGGGTATTAATATATCCCGTAATCATTATGGTTGCATATGGCAGGGTGAATACCAGATAGGTAACAATCAAGGCCCAATAAGAATCATACAAGCCGAACAGCACCAGCATCCCGAAATATGGAATCAGCAATGTAATCGGCGGAACTGCCTGCGTAATGATAATAAAAGCATTCAGCGGTTTTTTCGCCTTAAAATCATAGCGGCTCAATGCATATGCAGCGAGGATAGCCACAAATAAAGTAATGGCAGTGGTAGTCAGCGCAATCACATAGCTGTTGAGAAAATACCGCAGCTTTGTGGTATCAGTGAGTACACTTGTGAATGCCTCAAAGGTAATATTGCGGGGAATGATCCTCTGAGGCACTGTAAATACCTCTGTGTTGGACTTAAAGGCACAGCTGATCATCCATACGACCGGAAACAAAGCATAGACAAGCCCCACAAGCAGGCCTAATTCCATTAAAATTTTGGTAAGGCGCATTTTCGTTGATTTCTTCATATTTCTCCTTTCCCAGCTCTAATCCAGTCTCGTCTGCCTCCTTACATAAAAGACAGCTATAAACAAGCATAACAGCATCATGATCACAGCGCTGGCAGACGCCATTGAGAACTGATAGTTCTTAAACGCCAGATTATATGTATACGTTCCCACCGTTTCCGAAGAGCCGATCGGACCGCCTCCGGTAGTGATATAGGTCAAAGAAAGCTGCTGCATGGACCACACAAAATCGAGCAGCATCAGACTTATCATCACTGGTCTTAAATGAGGCAGTGTAATACTGAAAAATTTCTGAACAGCATTAGCTCCGTCAATGCTTGCCGCCTCATAATATACTGTGGAAATACCCTGCAGTGCGGCAAGAATACTGATCATATAAAACGGATAAGAACACCAGATATTGACGAAAATTACAGCTTTTGCCGCCAGCTCTCTGCTGCCAAACCAATCAATCCCCAGGCCAAAAATTGTATTGATAATACCGCTGTTATTCAGCATCAAACGCCACAAAATAGCGACGATAGACACCGTGAAGGTCCACGGTACGATATACAAGGCTCTGACAACTCCCCTGAATCTGGAATTCAGCAGATTTGAGTTCAACATCAACGCAAAGACAATACCGAGTATGATATGAAAAATAAGCGACACGATTGAGAATTCCAGAGAATTTCCCAGGGCCTTCCAAAATTTATCTGACTTGAATATATTGATAAAATTATCAAGCCCTACAAAATGCGGCGTAGGATTGACAATGACATTATCCTTAACTGAAAAACTGATTACCTGAGAAATCGGATAAACAAGCAGTACACAGAAAACTAAAATAATCGGGAGCAGATAGAGATATGGTGTTATTTTTCTCCTTTTCATATTTTCCCTTTCTTGATTCATTTTGTACACGTCAGCAAATAATCGAACCGCGCGAGGTAATTACCGGCGCGGATGTCAGGCATAATTGCCTGGCATCCGCCTGCCGGATAAATGCAACCAGCAGTACCTTATATGGTCATTCTTATATGATCATTCTTTAATGATACTGTTCCAGTAATCCTGCGCATTTGTAAGAGACTCCGTTATTTCCTGGTCACCCGTAATGGCAAGCTGAGACTGTATTGTAAGGTTTTTCATCAGCTCTTCTGCTGATGGCAGTCCCTGCATCTGGTTTGTCAGATAATTATCCTGAACAATTTTATATGCATTTGCAAAAGCTTCATCCTCGGAAACCACTTCTGATTTTGTATTTCCCGGGAAAGCATTCGCATAGCCTGCAAACTCCGTATTTACTTCCGGGCTTAAAAGGTAAGAAACAAACTCCCAAGCTTCATCCGGATGTTCCGTATTCGCTGCAATCCCAAGCCCCCAGGGAGCATACATAACTCCGCTTTCTCCCTCTAAGCCGTCCTTAACAGGAACAGCACCCATTGTAAATTCCAAATCTGGGTTGGATGCACGGAGTGTGTTGATTGTTGAACAGGTTGTAAGCATGAATGCCGCATATCCGTTTGCAAAGGTATCCTGCATGTCCGAGGATGTCATTGAGAAGATACCAGGGTTCACAACACCTGCGTCATAACATTTCTTAAAGAATTCAAGCGTATCTGCTACAGCCTGGTCGTCTGCAAATACCGCACTGCCGTCATCACCAATCATTGAACCTTGATTAGCCCATACCCAGCTCATAAACTGGTCCTGCGAGGAGGACGGATATGCCTCTGAAAGAGCTGTAATCCAGCCATAAACATTATTGTCAGGGTCATTAACCTCTTCACAGTCTGCCAGGAACTCATCAAAGGTTGTGGGAAGCTCTGTAATTCCATGCTCCTTTAAAAGTGTCATATTTGCATACATATGATAAGAATACACAACAACCGGAATCATATAGGTAGTTCCGCCAACTTTTACACAGGAAACATCATCCGCTGTAAACTTATCCTCTTTTTCCACATATGTATCAATATCAAGAAGAGCATTCATCTTAGATAAATCATAAATCCAGGTTCCGTCCACACCACACACATCTGACATAGTTCCAGTTGCAGCACCCGCTACCAGAGCGTCATGGGTACTGGAATAAGGATTTGTTACGAGCTTAATTTCAATATTGGGATGCTGCTCTTCAAAATTTGCAATAATTTCAGCCATCTTTCCCTCAGGAAGCTCGTTCTCCCACCATTGGGCAAACTCAAGTGTAACCTTTTCCTCTCCCTCTGCCATGACTGTCGCCGGCAATGCGGAACAGACTAAAGTTGCTGCTAATAAAATACTCAATGTTTTCTTCATAAACTTCTCCTTTCATCCTTTACATGTTTTTTCTTATTAAGTCTTATAAGTTGGTAATTCCGAATCATAACTGACACTCAAATCTGGTACTACAGTTCTTTTTCTCATCCCTCCTTATCTCCGTCCGCGCACCTTTCACAATAAAAGTCCTCGCCATCATGTCAAAATGCACAATATTTTCTGTATTTATTATCATGTTTTTATGATACTGCACAACTTATCGCATTTCAATGTCTAATTTTTGGCAATTTGTGTGTAATTCTCACCGTTTTTGCGAAAATTGAAACACATTTCAAACGCTGCGTTTTGCCACTTTTCACATAAACATAAAAATAGGCATCTCACAGCTTCACACTGCACAGATGCCTATTTTCACACTTATATTCACTTCTAATATTTAGGAACAGCTTTCAGAGCGGGAATTAGGGTTGTCTATATTATAGATATACGTTTCCAATTCCTCTTTTAATTGAGGTAATCTTCTGAAATCGTCTCCCAAACGATTTTCATTTCAACCCCTGCATATCCAATTTGCATTAAATTAAAAACACAAGCCTCTACACGCATATTATTTAATCTAAACTCATTTAAATTCGAACAGTCCGAACAATAATTTAAAATGGATTTAATATGCTCATAAATTTTATTTAACACCTGCAAATCTTTACTTTCCATAAATAACTACCCCGTTATTCTTAATCTCCTTATCTACTTGAGAATCTGGAACAATTTCTGCTAAGTCTAACAAATCAACGTCCTTGCCTAACGACGTTACAACATCCTCTAACAGACCATAAAAGGCCAAACCGTGCAGACCGCTATCTACCAGGATATCTACATCACTATTTTCTTTCGCTTTTCCCTTCACATAGGAACCAAATAAAACCGCTCTTCGAACATTATGAGCACGAAATACTGGATATAAAATATCTTTTATCTGTTCTGGAGTATAAATCTTTTTACTCATACTTGACACCTCGCAATCGCTCTTTCAACGCCCATTGATACATCTTTGATATATACTATTATAGCATCTTTCGTAATTGCGTACTATGTGTTTATATAAATTTAATCAATCCATTTGCTCACTTTACTCTTAATTGGGGATTCTTAGCAACGAACAGTAAAAACCCTCAACAAAAAATTTATCCTTGCACTGCCCAAAACCGCATAAACACTGGATTTTCCACGCAAAAAAAGCACCTCTTCCGAGATGCTCTCAAGCAGGGCTACAAGGATTCGAACCTTGAAATGACGGAGTCAGAGTCCGTTGCCTTACCGTTTGGCGATAGCCCTAAATTCGCTTGCTTTACATGTTTATCGCTTGCGACAAGTGGTATTATATAATAGTCTAAAAAAAAATGCAAGCCCTTTTTTTAATTTTTTTCAGCTTTTTTTCGGCTAACTTTTCCCCGCATATTTTTACAACATTTTTCACGGTAAATGCAGCCACTTTCTTTCCAAAACAGCCGCATTTACCCAAAATCCACCGATACCCACTTAATAACCAATACCATTTACAGCCTCGAATAAAATCCCTTAAGCCCTTCATAAAGCTCACAGAATATCTCCTGCTGCTCCTGATACCTTTTTACATTTTCCTGAATCGGTTCCGTCACCTCCGCGTCAAGGACAACGATTTCTTTGCAGGCCGTGTATACATCCTTATAATACCCAATCCCTACAGAAGCCATAATCGCGGCCCCCATACAAGCCTCCTCCTGCACCATTGTTGTAAACACCGGCATATCCAACATATCTGCCTGAATCTGCTTCCAGCATTTACCCTTTGCCGCGCCGCCCGAGGCAATCAGCTTTTTCTGAGGAATGCGCATCTCGTCAAATATATTTTTGCATTGCTTTAGATTATACATTACACCTTCCATAGCGGCACGCACCATGTGTGCCTGGCCATGCTTCAGGCCCAGTCCAAAATATACGCCCCTGGCTTTTGGATTATTATAAGGCGTTCTTTCTCCTGCAATATAGGGGAGAAAAACAAGCCCCTCACTTCCGGCCGCCACATCCAATGCTTCTTTGTCTAATTCCGCAAAAGGTCTGCCATCTCTCAGAATCTTATTCTTCAACCAGCTTAAGGTATTTCCTCCGTTGAGTGCTCCGCCTTGGAAAATCCACAGCCCCGGGATGGAATGGCACCATAACTGGCACCTCATATCATCATCAAATACCGGACTGTCCGTTACAACCGCAAGCTGCGAAGCCGTTCCGATATTGCAGGACACTATCCCTTCACCAATTACTGCATTTCCAATCAACTGAGCCGCACAGTCCCCGCCTCCGGTAACCACCCTCGTGCTCACAGAAATCCCAAGCTCTTGAGATGCTTCTTTGCATACGGTTCCTATTTCCTCACAGGATTCATATACAGGCGGCCAAATATCTTCCTTTAGTTCCAGGCGCCGTATCAATTCTTTGCACCAGCACCTGCTTTTCACGGAAAAAACAAGCGTGGCGCTGGCATCGCTATAGTCTGTGCAGATAACTCCTGTCATTTTATATCGTATATAATCCTTTGGCGACATCACCAATTCAATACGCTCATACACTTCGGGCCTTTTATGCTTCATCCACAGCAACGAACAAATCATCATCCCCGCGCTTGGCTGATTGAGAAGTTCTTTTGACAAAAGCTCTCCTGCTATATCAAAAATCTGTTTCTTCTCTTCCAGTGACCTCTGGTCAAGATGGATAACGGCCATTCCAACCGGCTTTTTATCCCTATCCAGTGGCACCATCCCATGCATCTGTCCGGAAAAACCAATTCCATCAATTTCGTCTCCGCAAATACCAGAAGTAAAAAGCGCCTCTTTCACAGCCTGCTTTGTACAGCTCCACCATACCGCCGGATCCTGCTCCGCATATCCCATTTCCGGAGTCAGTACTTCGTAGCCCGTCTGACCGATTCCTTTTACCGCACCAGATGCGTCTGTGATAAGCACCTTAACGCTAGAGGTGCCCAGGTCAATTCCCATCAAATAACCCATGTGATCACCTATTTCCTTTTCAAAACATCCTTCACCGCATCTTTAATATGTTCCTTTGAAATACCAAATTTATTACTAAGAAACTGCTTGTCTCCCACTTCGCCGAAACAATCTGGCACACCCACACGCTTAAAAGGAACCGGGACATTCTCAGCCAGGACCTCAGCCACTGCAGAGCCAAGTCCGCCAATTTTGTTATGATTTTCCGCGGTTACAATTGCCCCCGTTTCGTTGGCACATGCAAGCACAAGCTCCTCATCGAGCGGCTTCACAGTGAACATATCCACTACCCGTACACTGATTCCCTGTTCCTTCAGTTCTTCAGCCGCAGCAAGTGCCTCCTCTACCTCAATACCTGATGCGATGATTGTTACATCTGTGCCGTTCTTTACCGTAATTCCTTTTCCAATTGTAATCTCCTGCGTTTCCTTATAATATTCTGTTTTTCCTTTTCTGGGAAAACGGAGGTACATTACTCCATACTGACTGGCCATACTTCGTAGAACCGCTTTTAAAAGGTGAGGCTCCGCCACATCCAGAACAGTCATTTTCGGAAAACTCCTGTATATTCCCATATCCTCAAACGGCATGTGCGTACCACCGTTCGCCTCCGCCGAAACGCCGGGATCTGACCCTATTATCTTGATATTTGCATGATTATAGCATCCGGATAAAAAAGTCTGGTCTGCGCATCGTCTTGATGCAAAGGTACCAAAGCTGTGCATAAACGGAATCTTGCCTTTCACTGACATTCCGGCCCCTACGCCAACCATATTAGCTTCCATAATGCCCACGTCAAATGCCTGCTCAGGAAAATCCGTAAAAAGCGAGGTTGTCCCAAGCGCTCCCGCCAGGTCCGCTTCTAAATATACCACATCCCTGTTACTCTCCATCAGCTCTGCCAATGTTTCCGAAAAAACCTTTCTTAATTCAGTCATGGGACACACCTCCTGTCCGTTCTGCCGGTTTTTCCAATTCTCTGTAAAACTCATCTAAATTCTTTATATCCACATTAGTTGAATGGCAGTTTTCCATCTCCGCGTATTTTTTTACTCCCGCACCCTTGATGGTATGCAGAATGATAGCTGAAGGAATATTTCGCTCCCTCTTTGCATCCTGAATTGCATCATAAATCTGTGAAACATCATTGCCATTCTCAACCTCTATCACATGATATCCAAACGCATCGAATTTTCTTCCGATATCACCCAGACAGCATACTTCATCCGTTGTACCGTCCAATTGCTTACCATTCACGTCCACGAAAGTAATCAGATTCGACAGATGATTAT
Source organism: Blautia schinkii DSM 10518 (assembly GCA_000702025.1). Lineage (GTDB taxonomy): Bacteria > Bacillota > Clostridia > Lachnospirales > Lachnospiraceae > Blautia_A > Blautia_A schinkii. Next base: position 32,372 of record JNKJ01000006.1, on the reverse strand, counting down.
GCGCGGCAAACAGCACAGACTCCCATACCTGCCCCTCATCAAGCTCACCATCTCCAAGAATCAGATATGTGTAATTAGATGCATTGTTAAGCTTATCCGCAAACGCTGCTCCAGCAGCCAGAGACGCCCCTTGTCCGAGAGAGCCTGTCGTCATATCTACCCCCGGCGTCTTCGCCCTGTCCGTATGGCTTGGCAATATAGTACCGTTTTGATTCAAGGTATCCAGTTCTGCCTCACCAAAATACCCTTTAGCAGCCAGAGCTGCATACATTGCCGGTCCACAGTGCCCTTTGGATAAAACAATATAATCCCTGTCCGCTTTTTGTGGATTAGCTGGATCTATATTCATCACACCACCATACAGAACCGCCAAAGTATCCGCAATAGAAAGCGAGCCTCCTACATGTCCTGTACCCTTAGATGCAATAGTTCTAAGTATATTTTTCCTTATAGCAACGGAGAGAGTACTAACTTTTTCACTGTCGAATTTCATACCTTCACACTCCCTTTTTCCTAATCCATTCTTCTTTAAATGCTTTTCCGTAAGCATCTGCCGTCTTTATGGCCGCAAACACCAGATCCTCATCCACCTCAAATGGCATGTTATTCCAATTACTGTGCATTGATGCCTGCGTGATTTTTCTGATATTTTCATCTGTATTTTCTACAAAAACGTCCTCCAGGCAGACAGGCAGCCCCACGCTCATGCAGAAAGTAAGCACTTCCTCCAAATACTCCGTCTTTGCACACTCTGCAATAAGCTGGACAATACAACCAAACGCAACCTTTTCTCCGTGCATAGTCTTAGAGCTGTTTTCCATTGCAGTAAGCCCGTCGTTTATAGAATGAGCCCCAGAGGTTGCATTGTTTTCAAAGCCCAGGCCGCTTAATAGAATATTTGTTTCAATAATATTCTCCAAAGCCTCTGTTACCACATGATTCTCACACGCTATTTTGGCCTGTACGCCATATTTCATCAGAGAATCATAACACGCTTTCGCAATAGCCCGGCCTGCCAGTGTCTGGCGGAAGCCTCCATCCTTATGGTAAACAAGATTAGGCGTATTGGATTTTCTGGTGGAATCCGCCTCAATCAATGTGGCAAGCGCGTCTCCCATTCCTGAAACCAGGAATCGTGTCGGCGCATCCGCGATGATTTTGCTGTCAACCACTAAAATCCTGGGACTGTGGTCATAAAAAAATTCACCTGCATGTGAACCATCTTTTCTGTATATGACTGACAGAGAGCTGGTGGGCGCATCTGTTGCTGCTATCGTAGGCACGATAATAAACGGAGTATCCAGCTTAGTCCCCACGGCCTTAGCCACGTCAATGGTTTTGCCCCCGCCAATCCCCAGAATCACATCCGGTTTATGTGTGAGCAGCTCCTGTGTTCTTTCCTCAATTGTTTCTTCTGTCACCTCTGTGTCAAAAACAAGCGTCTGAACCTGATGCTTACCGTCATTATAAATTTGATTTATTCTTTCCGTATAAGCAGAATATAAAAAACTGTCAATAAACGCCGCAACCCTTGTGCCAAACTTATCTGTATACAGTTTTAAATTGTCAAATTCATTTGGCCCCTGCACATAGCGCTCCGGAGAACACCAGCCTCTCGAAAATTTTGAATAAACAGACATTCCTCACACCTCCATTTAGAAACATTTAATAAGAACCTTTCCGTCCTTTGCATAAAGCCGTTCCTCAAAAACCTTCTGGATATCATCCAGTTCAACAATATCTGTGATTATCGAATCTACCTTAACCACTCCTGAGCTTAAAAGTCTGCCTGCTCTTTCAAATGTATCCGGGTTTACGAAAGAACCTTTAATCGTCAATTCCTTCTTAAATACATCGAATGGATGAAGTCCCATAATGTCATCAGGCCCTGTAAGCCCAAAGAGCATCACCATAGCGCCTTTTCCTGCATATTTGACGGAATACTCTGCCGTGGAGGTACGTCCTGCACAGTCAATTACTTTATCAATATTGTTAATATTATATTTGTTTAAAACTTCATCAAGATTATCACTCATTGGGTTTACACCAATATCAGCCCCTAAAAGCTTTGCCTTTTCTCTTCGCTTTTCATTTGGCTCGACCGCAATGACAGTTGTCGCCCCGGCATGCTTTGCGAGCTGTACCATGATCAGACCTATATTTCCTGTTCCCACTACCATAACCGTATCTCCGGCCTGAACGCCCGTCATGTCAAAACCATGAATACAGCAGGATATGGGTTCTGTCATTGCAGCTTCTTCATACGATACATTGTCGGCAACCAGATATACATTTTCCTCCGGAACCGTGATATATTCCGCAAAGGAACCGTCCAAAGCAGTTCCCAGACCCGTCATAGAAGTACACAAGTGCTTCTTTCCGTTTGCACAGAAATAACATTTCCCACAATAGGTATTGGGATCAACACTGACTCTGTCCCCTTCCTTTAATTTTTCCACGGAGACTCCAAGCTTCACAATATCTCCCGAAAATTCATGGCCAAGTGTAACCGGCGGGTTCACCTCAGCAGAACCCTTTTCCCCGTCAAAAATATGTACGTCCGTGCCGCAGATTCCGCTATATCTTATTCTTACCACAACCTCGTATTCTTTCGGTTCCCTGACCGGAACATCCTCAACTACAAGTTTACCTTTTTCATAAAATCTTGCTGCTTTCATAAGCCCTCTCCTTTCTGCTGCTGTTTATCCTTGCCTGCTGCTTATCCTTGTCTACTACTGCTTATCCCTGTCTGTCACTACCTGAAGTAAGACTGCAACGATGATGATAAATCCCTTTATAATCCTCTGCGGATATGCAGGTACTGCAAGAAGGTTCATAATATTTCCAATCAACGCCAGGGTCAAAGCGCCGATTACTGTTTTCGTCACGGAACCTTTACCGCCCGCAAGGCTGGCTCCGCCAATCACGCATGCCGCAATGGCATCAAGTTCTTGTCCTTCACCTATCGTAGAGTTGCCGACATTAGAACGCGCCGCTATAAAAATACCTGCCAGCGTAGCAAGAAATCCACTTATCACATAAACAGAAAGCAAATATCTCTTTACCCGGATACCGGAAAGCTTCACTGCCTCGCTGTTGCTTCCGACGGCGATGACGATACGCCCGTAAGCTGTATACTTTTCCAGGATAATAAAAATAAGAATCATCAATATTGTTATAATTATAATCGGATACCCAAACTGCTTTGAGGTCAATGTATTCAGCGTGCCGCTTTTAAGGTTTACCGGGGTTGCGTTTGTAATCGTATAAGCGATACCCCGGGCAATCGTCATGACTGCCAGGGAAGCGACAAATCCCTGGAAATTCAGGTACGCCACGAGAAAACCTGTAAAAGCACCCAGCACAACTCCCACTGCCAGCGCTATAAGAATAGCCAGTCCCCACGGAACGTTCATACTCGACATCAGTACGGCCGCCAGAGAAGAGCCTACCGCCATCACCGAGCCCACCGAAAGATCAATGCCGCCTGTCAATATTACCATCAGCATTCCCACTGCGACCAAAATCGGTCCGGCCTGCTGAAGGAGAATATTCCTCAGATTCAGATATGAAAAAAATTTATCAGAAAGCAGACAGCATATGATAAACAGCGCCAAAAATATAATATAGGTATTATTGTCTAATAGAATTTTACCCACCTTATTATTTTTCTTCATTTCCTAATCCTCCTTCATCGCAAATTTAATAATCGTACCTTCATTCAGGTATTCCTTCCCGATTTCTCCCGTTATCCGTCCCCGGGCCATGACAACTGTACGGTCACACATTCCAATAATCTCCGTCATCTCAGAAGAAATAATAATCACCGCAACTCCCTGCTCGGCCAGCCTGTTTATCAGCTCATATATTTCCACCTTTGCTCCCACGTCAACGCCTCGGGTTGGTTCATCAAAAACTATGCATTTACAGTCTGCAGAAATCCACTTGGCAAAACTGATTTTCTGTTGATTTCCTCCACTCAGGCTATTTACCTTGTCATCCATATCTCCATATTTTGTTGACATCTGCGATAAAAGATTTTTCACATACTCTTTTTCATATTTGTGTCTGATGAATCCCTTATTTGTTACTTTATTTAAAGAAGCCAATGTCGTGTTCATTCTGATACTTTGGTTGATAAGCAGACCAAGGCTTTTCCGGTTTTCCGAAAGATATCCAAGCCCTTTCTGTACCGCGTCCTTTGGTTCCCTGGGCTGAATCTCTTCTCCCATAAACGTTATCTTTCCTGATGTTTTTTTATCCACTCCAAAGATTACCCTCATGGTTTCGGTGCGGCCTGAACCGACCAACCCTGAAAATCCCAAGACCTCACCGCTGCGCACCTCAAAACTGACATTGTCTACCTTGTTTTCCGCCTTCAAGTTTTCTACCTTTAAGATAACTTCACCTATCTTTGCATTTCTTTTAGGGAACATTTGTGTTAATTCCCTGCCGATCATCATGTGTATGAGATCATTTGTCGTTACGTCCTGCACCATTCCGTTATTTACATATTTTCCGTCCTTCAGCACTGTATAAGAATCACATAACTCAAAAATTTCGTTCATATGATGAGATACAAATATAATGCTCACTCCCTTTTGCTTTAACAGACGGATCAGGGAAAAGAGTTTTTCTATCTCTGTGACTGTCAACACAGCTGTAGGCTCATCCAAAATTAAAATCTTCGCGTTTCGTGTAAGACATTTACAGATTTCAACAATCTGCTGATGTGCCACACTTAATCTTCCTACCTTTTCCATGGTAGATATATTGCCAAAGCCAAGCTCCTCAAGCCGTTCCTTTGCATCCTGCTTTAGCTTTTTCCAATTGATAAGCTTACCCTTTCCCGCAAGCTTATCTATATAAATATTCTCCGCCACAGTCAGATCAGGTGCCAGCATAAACTCCTGATAGATAACGGCAATCCCGAGATTTTTGGCATCTAATGGAGAGGCGATGTTTACCTCCTGTCCATCCATACAAATCTTTCCTGTATCACGGGTATATGCGCCGGAGAGAATTTTTATCAGTGTAGATTTACCTGCACCGTTTTCACCGATAAGTGCATGGATTTCCCCGGGCCTTACCTGCACAGAAACATCGTCCAGCGCACGTATGCCCCCAAACTGCTTGCTGATATTCTTCATTTCTAATCGATACTGTGCATTTTCCATATCTTCACCCCTATACAGATGGGGCTGCCGAAACAGCCCCACCACAACTTTAACGTATCACATAAAGTATTATGCAATCATACTTTATCAGAATTCATTAGAATCCATAGTCATAATGCTCATCGACATTCGCCTCTGTTACAGCAACCGCCTCTGTCATCGTAATATCTTCATATGTATCCGGATCTGTTCCGTTCACTAGAATATCCTGTGCGATTTCCATGCCAAGCTCGCCTATCTTAACAGGGCTGTTTTCGCCAATCGCTAAAATTTTGCCTTCCTTGATCGCGTCATAGCCATCCTTGCTTCCGTCTGCTGCACTTATAAGCTTCACGGTTCCGTCCTTACCATAAGTAATTCCCGCATTGTCAAGAGCCGTAAGCGCGCCCATTAGCATAGGATCGTTTTCGCCTAATACAAGATTTACATCCGGATTTGCAGTGATTAAGTCTTCTGCAGCCACAAGACCTTCATCAATTGTCCAATTGCCCCATCCCTGACCGGTAATAGTGAATTTTGCGTCTTCATTAGATGCCTTGCCTGAGCTTACAAGTGAAGCTTCCATCTCTTCTGCTGCTTTCCAAGCCTCTTCCTCGGTACATCCGGTGCGCTGCATGATAATACCGGCCAACATGCCGTCACGTCTCTGGGTTCCTGCAATGGAGCCTGTGTTGCCGCTCAGCAGGATTGCGCTTATCTCATAATCCGCTTCCAGGCCTTCTGCATAGTATTTCCCTACTGCGAGACCATTCTGCTCGTTATCCGAGTATACAGTTGTAACCTGCATACTCATATCATCCACGCCTGAGTCAAGATTGATAATAGGAATTTCAGCATCTGACGCTACCTGCTGGCTCGCAGTTGCCGCGCTCGGGTCTACACAGTCCAGAAAAATCAAATCTACATCAGAGGCAACAAGCGTCTCCATATTTTCCAGTTCCTTTGTTGTGTCATTGTTTGCATCCAAAACAGTACATTCCCAGCCAAGCTCATCACATTTTGCTTTTACAATGTCACCGATTGCCGCGTAATAGGAGCCATTTGCCGTTCTAAGCGCAAATCCGATGGAAAAGCTTTCCTTCGCTTCCTCAGCGTAAACATTTGCCGGCAACATAGATAATGTCAATGCGCTCGCTGCTGCAACTGCCATTATCCTCTTTTTTGTTTGTTTCTGCATACATTTTTCCTCCTTATTTTTGATTCCTCGTTGTTTCGGTGAGAAAAACGCCCGTATACCTTTACACCAATCAATTACTTCTGATTGTTTTTGATTGTTTTAATTCTTTTTGACGTTTTTCTCTCCTTTTGTACGCTCATCGTATCACATTCATTCCAACTTTTCAAGTACTTTTTTATTTTTATCTAATAATTTCGCTTCTTCATCGTATTTTAGTGTCACTTTTTGCTAATATAGTCATTTTCAATCATTTTCAATCAAACTATGTTGACATATTCTCACACATCCTATATAATCATGTTAGACAAACTAACCGACCTCATAAACTCTATTAAGAAAGGAATTAATTACTATGACACACACCGAAATCCTATCAAAAGTCGATCACACTCTACTTACCCAGTCTGCAACCTGGGACGAAATAAAAACCATCTGTGATGACGCCATAAAGTACGGCACCGCATCCGTTTGCATCCCGCCGTCCTACGTAAAAAAAGCCCATGAATATGTAGGCGACTCCATGTCCGTATGCACTGTAATCGGCTTTCCAAACGGCTACAGCACCTTAGAAACAAAGGTATTCGAGACAAAAAACGCTCTGGAAAACGGCGCAGACGAAATCGACATGGTCATCAACATCGGAGCCTTAAAAGACAAAGATTACGATTATATCCTAAATGAAATCAAAACCTTAAAAGAAGTATGCGGCAGCCACATCTTAAAGGTAATTATCGAAACCTGCCTGCTCACAGACGAAGAAAAAATCACCATGTGCAAACTTGTCACAGAAGCAGGCGCAGACTATATAAAAACCTCCACCGGCTTCTCCACCTCAGGCGCTACCTTCGACGACGTAAAACTCTTCGCCGAAAACGTAGGTCCCGACGTAAAAATAAAAGCTGCCGGAGGAATATCTTCCTTCGACGACGGAAAAACCTTCATAAACCTCGGCGCCTCCCGTCTCGGAACCAGCAGGCTAGTCAAAATCGAAAAAACTCAATCAAAATAGGAATATTAGACTGCCATGGGGATTCTTCCATGGCAGTTTGTATAAGGAAGGGATTCCCCGGGAAGTTATCGAACGGAAGGGAAGGGTTCACCCCGGAAAGTTATCGAACGGCTAGGGGGAAGTTGGGGGCTGGGGCCGGGCTTATATCCGGGGCAGGCTGATGCTCGCTTCCCTTCAACTAAATGCCAACTGCGACTAAGAAGTTCACGAAGAGCGTTCGCTCCTAAGTCTCCGTAGGCATTGGATTTTCAGGCGCGCTTCCGCAAATCAGCCTGCCCCGGATATAAGCCCGGCCCCAGCCCCCAACTTCCCCCTAGCCTTCTTCTACGTTCCCACCCCTTCCACAGTGTTTGTCGTTTTTACCGGAAGATTTTCAAACCGCAAATTTAATACAACAACGTTGATACAATGTCCATACGAACATGGCCGCTCGACTTGTAGGTCGCGGGAATAAACATACCCTCACCACCGCGCAGCTTGTCTCCCGCAGGAATAGCCTCCCGGCGAAAACAACCACTACCACAAAGGGGACGAAAACGTAGTGGTAGGTAAGAGGAAGGAAATTGGGTGCGGAGGCGCTGGTGCTGGCCTTGTCAGGCATTTTGCGGAAGCGCGCCTGAAAATCCAATGCCTACTAAGACTTAGACGCGAACGCTCTTCGTGAGCGTCTTAGTCGCAGTTGGCATTTAGTTGAAGGGAAGCGAGCAATGCCTGACAAGACAGCACCAGCGCCTCCGCACCCAATTTCCTTCCTCTTACCGTTCAATACATTTCCAGGGGCCCCCTTTAAATCTTAAATATTTGGAAACATTTATTGAAACACTGTTCTATTTATATTATAATTATAGTCAAATATCTTTAATCTCTCGCACCCCCTAAAAACCACATTGTCCTAGTGAGCAAACAAAACTCCCGCACCTCAAAACCTGAACCGGCAGAAGTTTTCGAGAGATTATTGATTATTATTGGAGGAAATTTTAATGCTAGCTCTCGAAAGGCAAAAGTTTATCGTTAACTACTTAAATACAAATAAAATCGCCAGCACCAAGCAGCTCAGCGAACTGACCGGCGCTTCGCTGGCTACACTGCGGAGAGACTTACATGTACTCAGCCAGCAGGGCCTTATCATGAAAACCCACGGCGGCGCACAGAGCGTGCCTTCCGACATTCCTGCTCAGAGCTCTCTGACCGTTTCCGCGGATTCAGACTCTTCCATCACAGACAAGGATTCTATTGCGAAAAAAGCCTCTCAATTTATAACCTCCAATGATATTATATTCATTGGCGCCGGTATAACCTGCAATCTTTTGTGTAAGTATATTAATGCAAGTCAAAAAAAGGACATTACAGTTGTTACGACCAATATCACAGCAGTTGTGGAGCTGGCATCCAATCCAGGAATTTCTGTTCTTGTGTTGGGCGGCAACATTCACGTGGGCACAAATCATATAGAGACACTGGATGAATATACGGTTCACACTTTAGAGAAATTATATTTCGATAAAGTATTTTTTACGGTGGACGGCGTGGATTTAAACTATGGGTATTCCATTATTAATCGGGCGCAGCTTCCTCTTTACAATCACCTGATCACGAATTCCCGTCAGGTTTATCTCCTGGCCAACAATGCGAAATTTAACAAAAGAACATTTACTCATTTATGTGATCTTGATGTAATCCCTAATGTAATTCTAAATACATCTGTGGAGCAGAATTATTTAGACTATTATAGGGAACATAACATTAACGTATTCACTGCTTAGTACAGTGAACACGAATGTACCGGAAGACCGGTCTGCGCATCCGCATAGGAAGAATCCGTAGTAAGCGAGATTACCGGGCGTGGATTGAGACAACCAACCATATAATCCAAGGAGAAAACATATGAGAGCAAACAACCTGACTCTGCTCACCGATCTTTATGAATTGACCATGATGCAGGGTTATTTTAAGAATCCGACAAACCAAACTGTGATTTTTGATATGTTCTACCGCACAAACCCTTGTGGAGGCAGCTTTGCCATCATGGCCGGCCTGGAGCAAATGATTGAGTACATCGAAAACCTACGTTTTACCGAGGATGACATCAGTTATCTGCGCAGCATCGGCATATTTGAGGAAGATTTTCTGGAGTACTTAAGCAACTTCCATTTTACCGGAGATATTTACGCTATCCCCGAGGGCACAGTCATATTCCCCCGTGAGCCGCTGGTCAAAGTAGTGGCGCCTATTATGGAAGCCCAGCTTGTAGAAACAGCAATTTTAAACATTATTAATCACCAAAGCCTGATCGCCACCAAGGCGGCACGTGTCTGCCACGCAGCCAAAGGCGACGGAGTCATGGAATTCGGCTTGAGACGCGCACAGGGACCGGATGCTGGTATTTTCGGCGCTCGTGCGGCTGTCATCGGCGGGTGTGTCGGCACCTCGAACGTTCTGGCAGGACAGATGTTTGACGTACCCGTTCTGGGAACCCATGCCCATAGTTGGATTATGAGCTTCCCGGATGAATATACTGCGTTTAAAACCTACGCAAAATTATATCCTGATTCCTGTACGCTGCTGGTGGATACCTACGACGTACTGAAGTCCGGTGTACCTAATGCAATCCGTGTGTTTGAAGAAATGCGCGAGGAGGGTATTCCGCTCACAAAATACGGCATCCGTATCGACAGCGGCGACCTTGCATATCTTTCTAAGGAAGCTTATAAGATGCTCGCTGCAGCCGGCTTTGACGATGCGATCATTTCCGCGTCCAGTGATCTGGATGAATATCTCATTGAGAGCCTGAAAGCGCAGGATGCAAAGATTAATTCCTGGGGTGTGGGCACCAGGCTGATCACCTCCAATGACAATCCGGCATTTGGCGGCGTGTATAAGCTCGCTGCAGTAAAAGATCCGGACAGCAATAGTTTCATTCCTAAAATCAAGCTCTCCGAGAACACGGAGAAGGTAACCAACCCGGGAGATAAGACAGTATACCGCATATACAGCAAGACCAGCGGCAAGATTAAGGCTGACCTCATCTGCCTTGCAAGCGAGGCCCTGGACCCTGATGAAACCATGATCATTTTTGACCCAATTGACACCTGGAAGAAAACCAAGGTCCTCGGCGGTACTTATGGACTCCGCGAGCTGCTCATACAGGTGATCAAAGGCGGAAAACGCGTATACACCTCTCCTTCCGTAATGGAGCTGCGCAGCTACTGCCAAAAGGAGCAGGATACCTTGTGGGATGAATCAAGACGTTTTGTGAATCCTCAGAAGGTTTATGTAGACCTTTCGCAGAGGCTCTACGATATGAAAAAAGAGCTTTTAGAAGAAATGGGCGAAAAAGCTATGGATTAAAGTCATAAACCCCCTATTCCTATCATAAACATAGAAGGAAAGGGGGTTTGTCTATATGAATTTTTATACGCGGCTGATCAACCGGGAGCACCCGCTTCCTGAAGGGTATATCCCTGAGCATTTGATTGACATTGGCATCCCATTTGACGCTGTGCCCGGGGACCCAAAGCGTCTTTTGGAAGTAAAAACCGCCAGAGCGGCGCACAATCTGATTACCCAGAGCCGACGGGAGGGACTGAATCTCTACGGAATTTCCGGCTACCGTTCTTTCCAAAGGCAGAAAGAATTGTACACCGGAAGTCCTTATGTGGCCGCGCCCGGCACCAGCGAGCATCAAAGCGGCCTTGCCCTGGATCTCTCCTGCCCGCAGATAGGCATGGAGCTTACGGACGAATTCGCTTCCACGCCGGAAGGCATCTGGCTCTCCCGCAATGCCTCCCTCTACGGCTTCATTCTCCGTTATCCCAAGAACAAGGAGCAGATAACCCAGGTTCCCTATGAACCCTGGCATATCCGCTATGTGACAAAGCCTCTGGCCGCCTACCTTGCGCTTACCGGCATGACATTGGAAGAATTTCACTGCCTGCGGGAAAGTAAAGCGGAAATCCGTTAAATACATCTTCTACGGGCAGTTTATTGTTCCATCTGTCTGCCGAGAAACCCGGCTGCAGTCTGGACCAGCATCCTTTCTGCATCACCCATGACATCCTTTTCATTCTTTCCCATGAGGATCACTGAGCCGATAGCGTCTCCGGCGCAGATGATCGGCTGGATCACCTGGGAATAAAGAACTTCCTTCTGCTCCTCCACAACCGGGATTTTTCCTTTATCATTGCCGTTCAGGCATTTTCCTTCCCGGTCGGAAATAGCAGCCTCCAGCTCTTTGCTGATCTCCTTTCCGGCAAATTCTTTGCTGCCAAGCCCTGCTGCCGCTACAACCTGGTCATGGTCGGTAATACAGACCACCAAGCCTGTTGTCTGGGAAAGCGCCTCTGCGTATTCTTTTGCAAAAATGCTTAACTCGCCGATAGGCGAATATTTTTTTAGGATAACCTCCCCTTCTCTGTCTGTGAATATCTCAAGAGGGGTTCCTTCTTTGATTCTTAAAGTCCTGCGAATTTCCTTGGGAATTACCACTCTTCCCAAATCATCGATCCTGCGGACAATTCCTGTAGCTTTCATAAAATTTTCCTCCGTTATGAATTTCTGGTATCTTTTGTTGATAGTAGTATCTGTTAATGGAGAAAAATTTATACTAAACGCTTCAAAACTTCTTAAACGATTACACTGTTTTGTCTGTAAGTGCAAAAGCAGGCCGCATATATTCTACGGCATTTCTATTTAAACCATATTTTCCAGCTAACCCTACCCAATTGTTTTTTACTATGCTTTGCATCTCCGTGATTTTATCTCTCGCCTCTTTCTTGCTAAAACCATAGTATTGTGCTGTTTCCAAAGCCAAGTTCAAATCCAATAAATTATCTTCCTGGCTAACATTTAACGCCAAGCAGTCTCCATAAATTGTAGGGTTCACATCATAAACAGGAGAAAGTTCCCACCCACGGCCACAAAGGATAAATCCATGATTTCTTAAATGGTCGTCTGTATTTGATACCAGCATATTAAAAACAATTCGTTTCCATAGTTCTTGTAAATCCTTTTTGGGATTTGAACCATTAGATTTAATAAAGGATGCGATATCCAGATAACTGGTTCCATCTTCTGCTGACGCTCCATCTACTTTACCAAGCAATGTCATTGCAGAAGCAAAATGTATTCTCTGTTTGCCCTCACGGTCAAATCTTTTAACAATAAAAGTACTTCCATATTTAGAAAATTTCTCAAGCTTCGCCTCCGGAACATTCAATCCACATAGTTTTGCTAAATCATGAACTGTCATTTCCCAAGCTCCTGAATTCCATTCATCATGTCTTGATGGAAATTTCGCTATCCATAATGTCTGGTCCGGTGCCTGTACTGTTGCTTTTGGCCTTGCCCCTCCCAATGATGACCCCGGTGCCAGAAGCTGGTTGAGCCATTTCTCCTCCAATTCGTTTCCATCGCTTTCAAAAGCAATGGATGCCGTCTCTAATTTTCGAAGTGTAGCCCATGGCGGTGTTATAAATTCCTTATCATTAGAAAGAAAAGGCCCATTTTCTTCCACAGAAAAACGCAAAGCGCCCATTCTTGATTCATCATATACTCCAAGTAGAAAATCACTTTCTCTGAGCGCCTTTGGTCTGCGCGCTTCCTTTCTTGCAAGGAGTGCCTCACGTCGTTTCATAAGCATTCTCCCCCACCTGTCCGGGCAGGAATCTGCAAAAATACCAAACAAAGTTTTATCTAACGGTGTATATTGACGACCCTTATATAAGTTCAAATCCGGGTCTAAAATTAAGCATTCGCTCGTTTCTTCTAACCAGCTGTTTGCATATTCAAAAGAAAAGAGTTCCTTACCTCTTCCGCCATCTGTATGTAAAATCCCAATCAACTTAGGAATTTCTCCTGACCAATTTTCATATACATAAATGTTCTTGCTGTCCGCGCTCATATTATTTCATTCCTTTCGGCGCCCTCATCCGTACCGGTAAGCTCAAATCCTGCAATTTTCGTCCCAGTTCATCGTCTTTAGCTACAAGCAGCAAATCTCGATCCATTCCATTTAACGCGTGCAGAACTGCAGCATAGGTTCCCATTGAAACGGAAGACGCCCCCTTTTCCACGGACCAAAGAGTTGCCCTGCTGATGCCAGCTCGTTCAGCGACAAGTTCTACGGATAATCTTCTGCGCAATCTGGCAAATTTTATCTGCTCTCCCATGGTTGCCAGGATTTCCTGGGTTTCCGGCATAATGATTGTGGTTTTTTTGCTCATAGCACACCTCCTCCGTCTTATGTTTAATATAATAAACCATATCTTTATTTAAGTCAATTTTATAAAATATTATTCTATATTATTTTTATGTTATATTTAAATCTTATCTTCACATCTTGTCTTTATTGCGATTATCAATTATTTATGACCTGTCCGTAGTATCTACAGTAAGCCAAAATCTATACTTATCTCAAGATGTTTCGCTTACAATGACCCCTACCACCCCGATAGGCACACACTACTGTCAACCAAGATAATATTCACGCCTGTTTAAATTACGGCTGCTATTATCAAACAATTCAAAAACAATAAAAAAGCCCTTGCATTTACGAATATTTGTGTTATAGTTATCATATACTTCATATGTAGTTTTCAAAACTACATTACAACATTGTTACAGATTCTTTTTAGGAGGCGATTCATATGAAACTGAAATTAAAGGACCCGGGAAGCGCCATTACTCATGGTATTGCTATGCTGCTCGCCGCTGTAGGCGCAGCTCCTCTGATCATCAAGGCTGCCAGGAATGCAGATACGCTGCATATTATAGCCTTAAGTATTTTTATACTGACTATGTTTTTACTTTACACTGCCAGTACCGTTTATCACTCCGTAGACTCCACAGAAAAGGTCAACCGCAGGCTGCGTAAAATGGACCATATGATGATTTTTATCATGATTGCAGGAAGCTATACACCCATTTGCCTGATTGCTCTGCATAACCGTACAGGCTATATCCTCTGTGCTCTTGTATGGTCAATCGCCATCTTAGGTATTGTACTCAAAGGACTTTGGATCACCTGCCCTAAATGGGTATCCTCTGTGTTGTACATTGGCATGGGCTGGCTTTGTGTGCTGGCATTCATACCAATATTTAAGTCCCTTCCAAAAGCCGGGTTTGGATGGCTGCTTGCAGGTGGAATCATTTACACGATTGGCGGTGTGATTTATGGACTGAAGCTTCCTATTTTTGATTCCAAGCATAAAAACTTTGGTTCTCACGAAATCTTCCATGTGTTTATTATGCTGGGGAGCGCGTGCCACTTCATACTTATGTATTTCTTTATATCCACTTTGCCGGTGTAAGTAACGAAATTATTGTACTGCTTTACTTGTGCATCGCATTTTTAACGAATTTTTTTCAAAATTCCAACAACTTCAGCTTCCTCTCCCGCGTAAGCTGCTTAATTTGATATTCCCGGCTCATAGCCTCTTCTTTTGTGGCAAAACCTTCATAGTATACCAGTGCCACAGGCCGTTTTGTTTTTGTATACTTAGCGCCGTCTTTTCCGCTGTTATGAGCTTTCAGGCGCTTGCTGAGACAGTTTGTCCAACCCGTATAAAGTGTTCCGTCCGCACAGCGGACAATATATGTGTAATTCATTTTTTACTCCTTTATTCCCATGAGCAGCGAACGAAGCGTACGTGTTTGAATATCCACTTTAGGGCGCGCTTGCATGTCTATTTTACGTCATGCTTGCACGCCCATTTTACAACTGCTACAAGGTATTGATTTTTTGGAAAAGGGCTGCACTGCCAGCCCCTTCCGTCTATCTATTGTATTTAGTCTATCTATTGTATTTGGTCCATCTATGTATAGGACTGCCGCTGGCGCGTAAGCTGCAGCGGCCTTCCTTTTCTCTATTAGAAAGCAATCGGTCAAACACAGTACGTCACTCAAACAAATCATCCGGCAGCGCCGGACGTATTGTCTTGCCGAATCTTGCTCGGCAAAGAAAAAAGCAGGTAGGAGATTACCGATTGCGGATTTTGCTTTCCCACCTGCTTTTATTATACGTATGTTTATTTATTTTGTGAATATTGTTTTTTACTTTCTGTCTAATCACACTGGCAGCACTCCGGACAATCAAGCTTTTATACCCATTTAATTAAAATCGGTTACAAAGAGAAAGTCATACCTGCCAGGGCATAAACCCTGCCCCGGAACGCTTCCGCCTTTATTTCCAAATATTTTTTTGTTTCTGCCGGAAAATATCTGGTAGAGAATACCACTTCTCCTCTGTTTAAATAAATTTCCACCGCTGATGTATCCGCCACAATTCTTACTTCCTTCAGTTCGTCCAGCCTGGCTTTTCTTCTTCTACGCCCGGCCCCGGCCTCTTCCGATAGCTTAAGCTCGGCGCAGCCATTCTCATACACCAAACTTAAATCCGCTCCTAAATGTATTTCCGTTGAATCTCCTCCAACTTCCAGTTCTAAATCAAAAGGACCAGCAACATTAGTCCGAACTTTCTTCATATTTTGTGCTTTTCCCGCATCACATATAGTTTCTGAATTAAGTTTACAGCATTCCATCCTCAATGCATCGAATTCCTGTACCGGATACTGGTAAATCTTTTCGCCTTTTGCAGTCAGCTCTCTCGGAAGCGTAAGGCAATGCTGCCACCCTTCCTGAGCAGTAGGATTTATATATTCTTCCTGTGCATCCGGCATTCCCATCCAGCCGATGAGAATCCTGCGCCCCTTCCCGTCAGTAAAAGTCTGAGGCGCATAAAAATCGAAGCCCATGTCCCACTCACGGAAAGTGCCGTCATTTATATATTTACGGAAAGCGCCGTCATCGGGATTTTTTTCATCAACATCTGTGAGAAAATAGCCCGACTGATATACATTCTGATAACGGTATTCCTCCCTCTCAAGCCCCTGCGGCGACACGGAAAGCACACCCCGCCCCCCCAGCTCAAAATAGTCCGGACATTCCCACATATAGCCAAACGGCTCCTCTGTGCTCACTTCCTTCTCAAAGCTCCAAGCCCTTAAGTCCGACGATGTATAAAAAAGCACAGCTCCCCTATCATCTTTCTTTCTACCGCCCAGTATCATGCGGTATGTATCACCCTGCTTCCACACTTTTGGATCGCGTATATGACACGTATAGTCCGCCGGGTACGCGGAAAAAGGAATTACCACTGCTTTTTCGCCGAAATGTATGCCGTCCTCACTTTCCACATGAATAGTACTGGTGACACGGCCATTATTAATATAATCATAATCCCCGTCTAATTTAACATTACCTGTGTAAAACAAATGCATTTTTCCACCCTCCACAAGGGCAGAACCTGAATACACACCATGACAGTCGTCCGGGGAGTCGGGGAGCAGAGGCGCTCCCTCATATCTCCATTCGATAAGATCTTCACTGGAATAATGGCCCCAGCATTTCAGACCCCCTTCCACCTCAAAAGGTGAATACTGGAAAAACACGTGATATCTTCCCTTGAAATAACATAATCCGTTCGGGTCGTTCAGCCAGCCTGCCGGAGGCATCAGATGATGTGTTAAACGGTATTTCTGAAGGGTCTGCTCTACTAAATGTGTATCTTCGATTTTTCTTATCTCTTGTGCAAGAACCTTTGACAATGCACTCATTCCTTTACCATCTCCAATACTTTGGTTTTCTGGTTTACAGTACCTTCCGTAAGCTGTCTGATCTCACTGTAATCGTCTGAATTTGTCACGATCAGCGGTGTGGTCACATCGTAGCCCGCGGCCTTGATCTGCTCTATATCAAAGGAAATCAAAAGCTGTCCCGCTTTTACCTGATCTCCATCCTTTACATGGGCAGTATAGTATTTTCCTTCCAATTCCACCGTGTTAATACCGATGTGAATAAGAAGCTCTGCACCGCTGTCGGATGTAAGGCCGATTGCGTGCTTTGTATCAAAAACCATCTCTACAGTGGCGTCACACGGCGCTGTCACCTGCCCTCTTTCCGGAATCACAGCCATTCCCTGCCCCAGCGCACCGGATGCAAATGTTTCATCCTTGACCTGGGAAAGCGGAATCGCCGTGCCTTCCAGAGGACTTAAAAGGAGGGAATCGGAAATTGGTGCGGCCATGTTTTCAGCGCCGGCATTTTCTGTATCGCTAACTTGTACGGCGATACTGTCAGAACCAACTCTCTCTACTGCTGAAGCCGGTCCTGCAGAAACCTTCTGCGGTTCCGCGTCTTTATATCCAAACAGCCAGGTAAGCGCAAAGGCCACACCGATGGAAATTGCAAACATAATCACATAAGTAAGCGGCTGGTTCAGGCACAGCAAAATACCAAAGATACCCGTAACTCCTGTTCCTGTTGCTCCAAGCCCTGTGATGGAGGCAAAAAGCGCACCGCAGGCACCGCCGATACAAGCCATAACAAACGGTTTTCCAAAACGAAGGTTCACACCGAAAATCGCGGGTTCTGTAATACCCATACAGGCACTCAGCGCAGACGGCACTGCCATAGCCTTAATCTTTTTGTCCTTTGTCTTTAAAGCTACGGCAAGAGCAGCTCCTCCCTGTGCCACATTAGCTGCGGAAGCCAGCGGTAGCCAGAAGGTCACGCCAAATTTCGCAATCTGCCCCAGATCAATGATGGTATACATATGATGCACACCTGCCACAACGGTCGGCGCGTAAAATGCGCCCATGATAAAGCTTCCGATACCCATCGGCAATGCAATCAACCATTGAACACCGTCAAGCAGTCCGTTCTCTACCGTAACAAAGATTGGTCCGATAATAGACAGTGTCAAATATCCGGTCACAAACACACTTACAAGAGGTGTCACAAAAAGGTCAAACATAGCCGGCACAATCTTATGGAGGCGTTTCTCAATCTGTGCCAGCACCCATACTGCAATAATGACCGGAATTACATGTCCCTGGTAACCTACCATATCGACGGAATAAAGCCCAAACCAAACCTTTTGAGTCGCCTGCACGCCCTCTGTAGCCACGGTCCATGCATTCTGCAGATTCGGATGAATCATGATCATACCGATAACCGCGCCCAGATAAGGATTCGCGCCGAACACCTTAGCTCCGCTGTATGCGATAAGGATAGGCAGGAAAGTGTAAGCCGTATTGCTGAAAAGCTGCGCAAATGTATAAATCGAACCACTTGTATCAATATTAAGGAAGCCGTTGTTTACCATGAAATTCAGCGCTTCCATGATTCCCATAAGGAAACCACTGGCAACAATAGCCGGAATAATGGGAACAAAAATGTCTCCCAGTGTCTTAATCAGTCTCTGAAGCGGATTCGCTCTGGACGCAGCCACCTGCTTAAGCTCCTCCTTGCTGCTCTCCGTAATCCCCGCAATCTGGATAAATTCGTCGTAAACCTTATTTACCACACCCGTGCCCAGAATAATCTGCATCTGTCCCTGGGCAAAGAAAACACCCTTGACCCCGTCAATATTCTCCACGGTCTCCTTATCCGCCTTGTCATTGTCCGCTATAACCAGGCGCAGACGTGTGGCACAATGCGCCGCGGAAATGATATTTTCTTTCTTTCCAATGTTTTCATAGATTTCCTGTGCTGTTTTTCTGTAATCCATGATATCCTCCCTCTTTTCTGATGTTTATGTGATATTGTTTATGTGCTGCTTGCCTATGTGCTACTGCTTATGTGCTACTACTTATGTTCTATCACTTATGTGGCAATGTTTATAGGTACTGCGCATGTGTTACTGCCTATATGATATTAATCACGCTGTACTCATTATATGTTATCGTTCTCATACTATATATCCATTTATTATAGCAGCATCCCCTTCGTTTAGATATACCTTATATGAAATCGTTCTCATATCTTGATTTCATTATATTCCCACCATTCTAATTTGTAAATAAGTAACATCTCACAAATATTATTCCCAAAATTTGTGTATAATACACGAAAGCCAGGAAAGCATCCTCTGATTTTTCATGTTCAGAGAATTTTCCTGGCTCTGTTCTTTATGTCATGTCAATATTTTACTGATTCTTATCCAGCACAACGAATAACAAGCAACTGACACACTAACTTTTTATTTGTTGTACTAAGCCTATATTCCTTACCAATCTTACAATACATCTATACTAATCTACTATTTTGCCCTATGAGAATTTCTGAGAACGATTTCGCATCCCATTTTAATCTCCTTACGGATGCCGCCCTCATTTTCAATCAAATCTGTCAGCATGGACGCCGCCTCTCTGCCGCTGGTTTTATAGAAAAAATGAACCGTTGTAAGCTTTGGCTCCACGATTTTCCCAAGAGAGCCGTCGCCAACACCCGCCACCTGGACTTCGACGGGAATACAAACCCCCATCTCCTTCAGATAGGTCATGGCACCAATTGCCATCGTATCTGTGGCACACATCAGAGAATCAAATCCCGGAGCCTTCTCAAACAGCTCTCTTGCCTTCTCATAACCTGACTCCATGGTAAAACTACCCTCTCTCACCCTTTCCGGCAGAATACTGATACCCTTGCTGCGTAAGGCATCCTCAAAACCCTTACGCCGTCTGCGTCCCACAGCCTCGTCCTTTTCCGTGACACCGATATAGGCAAAATTTTCACCGCCCTGCGCAAGCCTCTCAGCCAGCGTATACGCAGCCTGATAATCATCCTGATAGATACAGGGATATCCCTCGAGATGCTGCCCCAGAATCACAATCGGCACCTTATATTCCTTAAGCATCTGCTTATGCTTTTTCGTAATAATAGTGGCAATAAACACCACCCCGTCCACCTGATTGTCCTTAAAAAGGGACAGGTATTTCAGCTCTTCCTCCACGCTGTTATTCGTATTAGCCAGAATCATCTGATACCCTCTCTGAGTAAGTATCTCACTGATACCAGCCACCTCGCGGCTGATAGTATCCGAATTGATTTTCGGCAGGATCACACCTACCAGCTTCGTCCTCTTCGTACGCAGCATCTGCGCCTGGGAAGACGGCTGATATCCCGTCTCCTCAATCACCTGACGGATGCGCACCTTCTTCTCCTCGCTCACATACCCATTATTCAGATACCTCGACACCGTCGCCCTTGACACTCCCGCAAGCTCGGCAATTTCATTGATATTCATATAGACACCTCTTCGCTTTAGTAAAAGCACTCCGAATAAGATGATTAATTATAGCATGCCCGGATGTTTTTTACAAATATAAGGGGCCCCCGCAAAATTATTAAGAAATTGTCAAACGGTAATGAAAATAGCGGTCGGTGCAGGTTCAGAAACGTAGAAGTAGGTAAAGCGGATGGGCTTGGGGGCCGGGAGAGGGATTGTCCCTGTTGGGCTGATTTGCGGAAGCGCGCCTGAAAATCCAGTTCTTACGGAGACTTAGCGGCGAACGCTCTTCGTGAGCTGCTTAGTCGCAGTTAGAACTTAGTTGAAGGGAAGCGAGCATCAGCCCGACAGGGACAATCCCTCTCCCGGCCCCAAAGCCCATCCGCTTTACCGTTCCACAACTTCCCGGGAACCCCCTTCTCCTCACAAAAAAAGCAGCAGAAATCTTTTATCACATAAAAAGATTCCCGCCACTTTTTTTCATCTAATTAAAGCCATCATCACGGCAAATACGCAATCGGGTCAATCGGCTCCCCATCCTTCTTCATAGCAAAATAAAGATTACTGCCTTCCCTGCTATAATATTTCGTAGGCGCATTCACATATCCGATAATCGTCCCCTGCTCAACGATATCGCCTTCCGCCACCTCCAGATTCGTAAGCTGACCATACACAGCCTGGTATCCATTCCCCAGCTCCATAGTCACTGTAGTCCCCGTCTGTGCATCCTCACTGATTGAAAACACAGTACCATTGGCTGCTGCCATGACAGGCGCACCCTCCACAGCCTGTACAGCGATTGCCGGGCTCAATTTATACTGGTCTAATGTAGCAAAATACGTAGTCTGATCCATGCTGTAGTCCAGCAGAATATTTCCGTATACCGGCCATTCCATGGATGTATCCTCAGAGAAATTAATCTCCGGAGCTGCAATCGCGGATGCTGATGTATCGGCGGCCTCCTCCTCAATGTCTGTGTCAGCTAACGTACCATCAGCGACAGCCGGGCCTTCTGTTTCGGCAGCAAGATCTGCATCTGTACCTTCCATATCCACAGCATTATCAAGGTTTGCCTCCACACGGTTTGTACCCGCGTCCACCATAGGCTGCTCTTCTGTTTCCTGCGGCACCTCATTCTGCACGCTTTCCATACGGATTTCTTCCTGGTCTTTGTTTTGTTTCACAGGAGTTGTACCTAATTGATACGCAGTAACTCCAACTGCTGCCAGTGCAGCCAGGACCACACCATTTACGATGACCTTCTTTGTTCTGTTTTTCATCATATTCCTTTCACCTCTACTTGTAATCTGTTTCTGTAACTATAGGGTGTCCAGAATATGGGAGTCTATTCACTTTTTTTGAAGAAGAACTCAATACTGTTGATATCTTCCAGTTCCATTTCCGGAAAATACGTCTCAAGTATCTCCCGGCTGCCGCTCCCGGCTTTTGCAAGCTCATTGCCGCCATACTGGGAAAATCCAAGGCCATGGCCTTTTCCTTTACATAAGAAACGGAATTGTTCGCCCACTTTTTGTACAGTGAAATTCGAGGAGGCCAAACCCATCCCTTGTCGGAATGCCTCGCCCTCTAATGGACTGCCGTCCGCCGAAAGCTCCATCACATACCCCGCCTGGTCCCTGGTTTCTATCACCAGGCTTTGGGGCATCTGCTGGGCCTTTATGTAACTGCTGCCTAAATAATCCGGAGATTTTTTATCCATACTGCTGTCAACGGATTTGAGATAAGCATACTCCTCGCTGTGAAAAACCTCCTTACCGTCCCTGGTCACCCCGCCGCTCACTTCGTGGTAAGGAACAAGCTTCAGCTCCCCCTGCCAGGCAAGCACCTGATCCTTTGTCTCTGATACTGCCCGAAAATAAACCTGCGCCGGAAAGAAGCGGCGTATATATGTACTGTCCATTGTCTGCCGGACCTCGCGGAGGATATCGTAGAGCGTCTCATCTCCCAGTATCCGGCGATACAGGTTCGTCCTGGCAATCACTGCCTGCGCCTTCACGGCCTCCAGCTCCTTGTCCTGCGCAATCTGCAGAGACACCACCGCAGGCAGGCAGGTTTCCACATCCGGCAGACGGTTGACAAGCGCTGTGTCCAGCCCGTTGAAAATAATTGTGACCAGGTAAGGGATGAGAAGTATGACTGGAATTGCGGAAATCAAGGGGTATCGTCGATTTTTCATAGAGATGTCCTGGTTGTATCTTTATTTTAGTATATGTTTTCTTTTGTGAAAAATTATACGGATAATTACAAATAATTACAGGATAACGTGATAAAGGGGTTCTTTTCCCTCTTTAAGGGTGTTATAATTAGGTTTATTATTTAATAGAACTGGAGATTTTTTATGATTGCACTTTTACTGGCACCTGTTTATATTCTGATTAATTTTTATGTGGTGCGCTGGATGATCCGCTGGATGGGAGCCTGTCACCATTTCTTCCAGACCTTTGCCTTCCGCGCTGTTTTTGTGGGCTTTTATATATTTCTCGCCACTACGCTGCTAACCGGATTTCTGATCAAGAAGCCTCCCATGCTGCACCGCGTGCTCAAAAATATCGGCAACTATTTCCTGGGGACCTTTTTGTACATTATTCTGGTGGTCATTATCGTGGACCTTGGCCGTCTTGTGCTCAAATATATTTTCCACGTATCCTGGGTACATTACCGTATCACCTTTGTTATCACCGGAGCGCTGTGTGCCATCTTGATTGTTACCGCCAGTATTTATGGTATTTTCCATGCCTGGGACTTAAAGACCACACCTTATGAAGTGAAAGTAGATAAAGAAGTAGAGGGGATGAAGTCCTTAAAGATTGTTCTCCTCGCCGACACACACTTCGGCTACAGTGTCGGACGTCACCATGCGGCTCAGCTTGTAAAGAAGATTAATGAAGAAAAGCCTGATCTTGTATGCTTTGCCGGGGATATCTTTGACAATGAATATGACGCCATCCAGTTCCCCGAGGACGTAAAAAACAGCCTGAAATCAATCCAGGCCAAATACGGAGTCTATGCGTGCTGGGGCAACCATGACCTCAACGAACCGATTCTCGCAGGCTTCACCTTCGGCGGAAACGAGGACCACAATGACCCCCGTATGGAACAAATGCTCAAAGACGCAAATATCCATCTGCTGAATGATGAATCCGTGCTCATAGACGACAAATTCTATTTAGTTGGACGCAGGGATTATTCCCGTGCAAAAAAAGTAGAAGATGGCCGCCTGACTCCGGCCCAGCTGACTGAGGGGCTGGACCAGAGCAAGCCTGTTATTTTTATCGACCATCAACCCAAGGAACTACAGGAGACAGCGGATGCCGGAGCAGATTTAGACCTCTGCGGCCACACCCATGACGGCCAGATGTTTCCCGGAAACCTTACCATCCACTTATTCTGGGAGAATCCATGTGGCTACCTTAAAAAAGGAGACATGCACAATATTGTAACCTCCGGGGTTGGCATCTGGGGCCCCAACATGCGTGTGGGCACAGACAGCGAAATCTGTTCCATTACCGTAAATTTCCGATGATCTCTGTCTGCAACAATTACATCTTCAGCAATTCATACCATTCGAACTGCTGTCATTTATATGATAAGCTTTGATACTCTATGTGTGTTATCCACCGCCCATCTCAGATGGGGTGCCGCGATAATCATACCGCCGCTCCGGCAGATGAGCCGGAGAGCAGCCGCACATTTGTGTATCCGGGGCGGAGGCCTTTATGCTTCCGCCCCTTTTTTCTATTATCCTGAACCTTCGTAAGCAAGAGGAATCCTGTCACCCGGACCCTGAAGCCAGTAAAACACTTTTTTCAAATATAATCTGCGACAATTGCTTTGACGAGTCACGTTTTCATTGCTTCTGCTGAATACAGATACATTTTCTGTTCTGGTATTTACTGAGTTTCTTTCGGTATTACGGGAAACAGCCTGTCCATCTGCAAGTACCTCAATGACCTTCGCGTTTGCCTTTTTGCCGGGAATGAGGCTCATGGCAAAACAAATAACTGCAGTGATTATCATCTTGAAATATTTTTTCACATTTTTCATATAGGCCCTCCTTTTCTACCACGCCTGTCCAGAGTCCGGGGCTGCGCATTACCCATTGCTGCACAGGTAATATAACTCTATGCCTCCCAGGCCCCCTCATAGAACCTAAAATGAAAAATTTTTTATTTTTTTTACGCCGGATGATTATTTAAACAGCTCCTTGCTAATCTTTTCAATCGCCTCGGATACCTGCTCGTATACGCCGGGGAAGGTGCTGATGCCCAGACCCTGGGTCGTATTCGGAATATAGTATTTCGTGCCGTAAGCGGTACAGGACTTGCGTACTTCTCTCTCTACCAGCTCAGGTGTCCAGTCCGGACGGTCCACAGACGCACTGTCAATGCCGCCCATAAATGTAATCTTGCCGCCATATTTCGCAATCAGCTCGTCAATCTTATTGGAGGTCATCACACCCTGCCAGATGTCAACGCCCGCCTCGATCATGTACGGTACCAGCGTAGCCGCGTAGCAGTCTGCATGATGAACAATGAGCTCCACACCGTGCTCCTTGTAATAACCATAAATCTTCTTATATGCAGGGAAAATAAACTCCTCAAACATATCCGGGGAAATAAAGGTAGAGGTCTGGCTGCCCCAGTCATCATGATGGAAAATAGCGTCCGGTTTAATGTACTTACAGATTTTTTCTGCGTATTGAAGCTCCCATTCCGTAAGATATTCAATCAATTCCTTTGTACACTCCGGTTCCTCATAGAAATTGATCAGGCAGTTCTGAATCTCCTGCAGATGGTGGCATTGCTCAAAAATACCAGGGGCTATAAATTGAGTCGCAAAATATTCGTTACGGTCAATTTTCTCAGCCTCTTTGATAAACGGCTCCCACTCCGCATCGGAATAATCCAGACGCGGTGCGTGTACATAATCTCTCCAGTGTGTGATATCCTTACATACAATGTGCTCCTCGTCATGAATAGGGAAGGAACCGGGAGTTCCCTCCGGCCATATGTTTGTCACGCCCCACGCGTTTTTCACCGGTCCCTGTCCGCATACCGGCCCCGGGCTGTTCACCATATACGGATTGGGTACGATCATGGCAAAAGCCTCGTACTGGTTCACATATCTGTCCGGTTTGCCCCCACGGATTGTCTCAAGCAGATTCTGTCTCTTTGTCAACATAAGAAATACCTCCTTTTATTCAGCGCCCACAAAAACCCGGGCATTATTTTACTACTATTATTTTATCAAAACAAAGGATATTCGTAAATCCTGCGTATGGCTGACTTTAAAGCATTTCCTGCTACACTTTGTAGCAAGGTCATTTTAGCAAATAGCGCCGGAAGCTCTTCAAGCCACTCCCGGCGCTAATTCAAGATATTTTTATGAACTATGCATACTGTCCCAGAATCATTTCCGCTTCTCTGTATCCAGCAGACGGAATGAGAAATTCAAATACAGAAGCTCTTCGGGGTCGTCCAGATTCGATTCCAATACTGATTTAATCTTATCAAGACGGTACAGGAAAGTACTCCGATGGATAAAGAGCTTTTTAGCAGACTGCATGGCATTTAAGTGCTCGTCCAGATAAATCTTTAAGGTTTTCATATATTCTGTATTCTGCTGTTCATCCAGTTTCTGAAGATCACGAAGCTTCTCATGGCAAAGCATATAACCCGGCAGCCGCCTCGCACTCTGCTCCAATATATACGAAAACGCAATTTCATTAAAATGATGAATCCAAAGATAAGGATTTACCCTGCTGCCCACATCAAGAGCAACACACGCCTGCACATATTGCCGCCGAAGATTTCCATGTCCCTCCATCACCCAGCTATAGCCTGCCTTTAGAAAACTTTCCCTGATAAAATACTTAAGCCTGCCTTCAAGGGAATCCAAATCCACACCCATAACTGTAAGATTAAAAAACGTAACAATATCATCCTTATACGGAAAACTACAGGTCCCGGAAAAGTTTTTCTCCAGATATGCACAGATTGCGTTTGTGGTCAAGTTACGCTGATCCAGATAAGTGACCTGAAACACAAGACACATATACTGAGCTTCCTGCTGCCAGCCGAAAGACATGAGCTGCTGACTGATTTCCATATAATCAGCCGTACGGTCTGTGAGAATGCGTTCAAAAATCATTCGCAGACTGTTGTTCTCACCCTGAGAAACCGCCTCTTCCCGATACGCAATATACTGCACATAAGGCGCAAGGCATTCAAGGAGATAGCGGTCCCCCTCCGTAAGCTTCTTTTCATATTCCGTGACCACCAATCTGTAATGGCTTTTATCCTTTTCCCATAGGTTCAAATTATAGGAACGGCACCCTGTGATATATTCCGGATAAAGAAAAACCTCTCTTGATTCCTGCATCTGATTGTAGGTATCATCCTGCTTGAGCGCATTAATGTACTCCATATTTACAGATTCCCGGGAATAAATCCGCGCCTCCTCCGGTAAGACCTCCTGCCCGGCTTCCGCCTTCAGCGAAAAATCTTTACCCACCACAGAAAGCGGATTACCCAACACCGGCTTGGAAATCTGAAGGAGCTGTTCCAGAGTACCGTCATCATTACGAATCTCCTCCAGGCTCTCTCTCCACTCCTCAAGCTTATCAAAAATCTCCTGAACCTCATTGGAAACCCAGGAAACACTTCCCACTGTTTCCACATAAATATAAGGAATCTCTTCTATAGAATGATGCTCTCCCGGACGACTGACCAAAATAAAGCACACGTTCTCCCCATAAAAGTCAGCTTCACAAATCCCCTTAGCCTCCGCTACATAGAAATGCCCCCTCCGTATCTCCTGTCCCTCTTCATATAAAAGCGGACGTCCAAACGGCGGACGCCCGGAAAGATTCCCATATGCGGAAACCTGAATATTTTCTTGTAACCTCTCCACTACTACTTCTGCTGTCAGTTTCATATCCTACCCCATCTTTAAATCCATCTATACAAAAAACGTCTTAGCCTTCTCCGCCGCATCCACAGCCGTTTCCGTATAGGCGTCAGCTCCAATATCATCAGCAAACTCCTGGTCCACAGAGCCGCCGCCCACCATAATCTTAATATGCGCCAAATCCTTGGACTCCCGGAAAGTTTTCACCACATGACGCATTTCAGGCATAGCCGTAGTCAAAAGCGAGGATATACACACAAGCGACACATCAGGGTTTTTCCGCACAGCCTTCAAAAACTCTTTCTCCGAAACATCCACACCCAGATCAATCACCTTAAACCCCGCACTGCGGAACATGATAGCAACCAGATTTTTCCCCATATCATGAAGATCCCCCTTGACGGTCCCCAATACGATCGTGGCAAGAGGCTTACCGCCCTCCGTCTCAATATATGGTTCAAGGATATCAAGACCCTTGCGCATACTCCGTGCAGCCGCAAGGATACGCGGAATATCCCCGTCATTATTTCTATAATATTCTCCAGCGCTGCGCATGGCAGGTATCATTGCCTCTTCCAGCATCACAGAAGGTTTAACATTCTCACTTAAAGCCTGTTTGATCAGCTTTTCCGTTTCTTTCGGCCGTCCTACCTCAATGGCCTCCTTGATTCTCTGGACTATCGTCATGGTAAAATCTCCTCTTTTCAGGAACTCTACCCTTTAGTATAACGACTATTCGAGCAAAAAACAACTGGTATATGCAATGGTTCCCGGCCCATAATAATAAGCCATCCCGTTATCCTGACAAATCTGAGTCACCAGCATCCCATAAGCCTCCATAGAAGAAAACTGCTTCTCCGGAAACCTACACGGCGCATCCGGATAGCTGCACACCTTACACCTCGTACAACACCCCGCCCCAATCGAAAGCAACTTCGGAAACACCTTCTTCAACTCATCATGCATTCTCACAAACGCATCCTTATGACGAGCCTCCGTCTCCATCATCCCCTCACCGTCAAACTCATCCTCCAGCTCTCCCACCGTCTGCACCAAAATCCCCCGCCTGTAGCCACTGATCCGCGCTTCGCACTCCTCCAACGACCCACAAGCCGGCGGACAACTCCAATTCCTCCCATACATCCCACACCCATTACTCTCACACATCCTCCGAACATCCCCCAAAAGCCTAACCGTCCCCACATCCATCTCCGCAACATTAGAAAAACCAATATCCTTACCTAACACTTCCATCTCCCGCATCTGCAAACTACTCATCTACAACTACCCCCTTCTCCGTTATCCACCTGCATATTATCATCCACTACACACTATTCACTATTACCTATTTATCTCTCATCCCCTTCGACCTTCCCAATCCCCCATTACCCCAACCAAGTAAAACATACATCAATCAGCGTGCCCAACAGGGGGAGCTCGAGGGGGCATTCGGGCTTTCGCAACTCTGAGATTGCCCCCTCGAAACCCGCACCTCTGAGATCCTCCCCTTACTTAAGAGGAAACTCCAGTTCCTCCACAAACCAATCCTGAAACTCCGCCATCGATGCCAGTTCCAAAAACTCCGTATCCCTTCCAAGCCGCTCCGCGCGCCAAAATTCTTCTTTATTAAGAAGCGCAAGCTTCGCGCCCTCGCCCGCAGCATTGCCTATAGGTATGATGCGTTCAAACAGTTCCGGCGGTATCAATCCTAACCTGCACGCTCCCGCCGGGTCCATATAATTCCCGAAAGCCCCTGCTATGTACACCTGCTCGATATCCTCAAGAGAAATCCCAAGCTTAACCGCCAGCAATTGAATTCCCGCCGCAATCGCCCCCTTCGCAAGCTGGACCTCCCGGATATCCTTCTGGCTTAAATACACCGGCTTCCCACTTCCGCTCTCCGCCTCTGAAAACAGCAGATACGCCGGCTTTCCATCAATATCCACAGTACGCGGACTCTCCAACAGCTTACCGCTCTCATCAATAATCCCCGCGTCAAGAAGCGCCGCAATAATGTCGATTAGACCGGAA
The DNA here is from genome assembly GCA_000702025.1 of Blautia schinkii DSM 10518. Lineage (GTDB taxonomy): Bacteria > Bacillota > Clostridia > Lachnospirales > Lachnospiraceae > Blautia_A > Blautia_A schinkii. The sequence continues at coordinate 2,982 of JNKJ01000006.1, read as the reverse complement.
CCACAGATACCCTCCGCTTTTCCTCCGCCAATCACCGTACATTCCATCCTGCCGTCCCTCATCCGCGCGTGTTCTATAGCGCCCTCAGCGCCGCGCATTCCGCAGGCGATCTTCGCGCCCTCAAAGGCCGGACCCGCCGCCGTCGAACAAGCGATTCTCCTGACCTTATTTCCCAGGACGATCTCACCGTTTGTACCAATATCAATCATCAGTGTCATCTTTTCTTCATCTTCAAGGTTTACCGCAACCAGGCAGGCCACAGTATCCGCACCCACGAATCCCGCGATCACAGGAAGCACCCGAAGCTGCGCACCGGGGTTCACACCAAGACGGAAATCCTCAGCCGGAAGTATAAGCGGCTCGCTGATAGCCGGATTATAAGGCGCCAGCACAAGCGACTCCGGAGAAATCCCCAGGAAAAGATGATGCATACATGTATTTCCCACCACGCTCACTTGATATACATCCTCTGTGTCACAGCCTGCCTTTTCACACAGATTCTTAAGCATATTTTTAAGGAGGACACGTATGGAGACACTGAGCTCCCGTGTTCCCCGCTCCAGAGCGTAATTCGCACGCATAATCACATCCGCTCCATATTCTGTCTGCGGATTGAGCGCGCTTTCGGTCCCAAGCTCTTCCCCTGTCCGCGCATCCAGCAGATAACCTGCCACTGAGGTAGTACCCACATCAAATGCCGCCATCAAAAACGGGCGCTCAGAAACCTCTCTCACATCCAGGATACAGTTTCCACTTAACACTGCCTGGGCTTTTCCCTTGTGCTTTTTCACCAGGGCTGCAATCTTGGAAAGAATCTTAAGGTTCGGCTGCACGTTTATGTAACGGCCGCAGGCATTTTCCAGAGCCACACAGAGACGTTCCCAGTCCGATGTGCTCTCCCCGTTTTTACACGGAGGAATGGTGATCTCCCATATTTGCAGAGAAGGATTCAATACTGTCTCACGGCCGCTGCCGTCAAGAAGTATTTTGTGAGACGATGCCCGCCCCAAAGTTTCTACTTTAAGGTCGGAATGAATCTCTGTGCGGCAGGCTTTTACAATCTGCTCCGTTTCTGGGGAACCCTTTTCTGTAAAATCTGTTTCCGCAAAGTCTTTTGCCCGAGAATCTTTTGTCAGAGAGTTTTCCACACGCCCGCTGATCCTCACAAGACATTTTCCACATTTTCCACTTCCCCCGCAGGGCGCATCCGGGGATAACCCCGCCATACGCTCAGCCTGGAGGATCGTGGTCCCCTCCTCCACCTGAATCGCCCTATTTTCATGTATAAATTCAACTGTATATGAATTCAAACCGATACCTCTTTTCTTTAGAATATCTTTTGCCGAAGCTTACTATAACCGGGGAACGATGATGTAAGCCGACAGCACATAAAAAACAATGAAATGCGCGGGATAAAATACGTAAAAGAAATACTTCATCCTCATTCCCCGTTTCCCGTTATATAAGCTTATAAATATCAAAGAACATGCGGCTGTTATAAAATAAGGACTTATTAATCCTCTGATTGAAAAATCCAGTCCGCATATGTACATGATCAAAATTGCGAAAACGTTCCTCAATACAGGCTTATCATGGAAAAAGTAAAATACCGCCATCAGCAATATCCCATAATACCAGCCGTCAAGCCTGCAGATATAAGAAATAAACGCCCCTGCCGCTGTGACAATCATACCCAGCCAGATATTGCCGCAGGCTTTTTTTATTACCGTCAGGACAATCAGGCCAAGCAATAATGTAAACATCACATTTTGCCCATCCGGGCTGATCAGTGTCCCTTTCAAAGCCAAATCGTAAACCGGCTCCGAGACAACGGCAAATATTCCCAGATTAAGCAGATATTTTTTTAAATCATGGGTATGTAAAAATCCCTCTACCAACAGGAAACAAAAAATAGGAAAAGCAATCCTCCCTGCAATATGGCAGATATTTGTTATGTTCATTAACAACGAAAACTGTGCATCACTGAATCTTGAATAGGGCGCATTCAATATAATGCCATTCTTCAATACCACCTGTGCAAAATGGTCAATCACCATAGATATTACTGCCAAAATTTTTAATGTACTTCCGGTTAATACTTTTTTCATCTTTTCTACTACTGATGATTGTCGGTAACATTACAGTCGTACCTGCCTGTTCAGTTACTCACTTTTATGTAATATTTCATACTTACTACATCTTCTGTATAATCATCAGCAACGATCTGAATGACATAAGAGCCTTTGTCGAAATATAAAGTCTGCGAATCACTTATGGTCTGTCCATCCAATTGATAGTAAATCTTATTTTTATCATCGGTGATTTTAATATGAAGCTTTCCGTCATCAGTGGACGCCTCTGCGTCTATATTTATTTTCCCGCTTTTAGGAAGTGTAAAATATCCTTTACCCACATCGATTAAAGCCTGCGCGGTGTTTGTTTCCTGGTAGGTTTCCTTTTTCTCCATCGTAAAGCTCACGGAATTGTCAGCTTTAAATTTGAAGTACAATCCAAGAATCGTCGCACCCGCTATAAAAATCAAAATGATAATGAAAACTTGAAGATGATTTTTCTTCTTTTTTTCTGAATCAATCTTTTGGACAACACTTGTATCCCCTCTTAATAATTCATCAACAGATACTTTGAAATGATCGCTTATTTTCATGAGCATTTCTAAATCCGGATAACTCTTTCCCGTTTCCCTTAATTAAAGATATTGTTGGGTAAAAAAGAAAGGTCAGTCGATTTTGCCGATGAAGCGGTAGTAGATTTCTACTTCCTGCTCACGGCTTCCGTCCTCGCCCTTGACAGCTTCGTGGACGGTTATTTTTTCAATTAGAGTGTTCAGAAGTTCGGCGGTCAGCTCCGTAGGGTTGACATACTGCTTCATCAGTCCTACCCACTTTTCAGCGTCAACGGCGGTCTGCGCAGCGGCTTCCATTGCTTCGTGAAGCTGCTGGATTTTCTCGTCCAGCTCCTTTT